>CAZTYM010000005.1:0-84240 GCA_964617475.1 uncultured Thiotrichales bacterium | reverse complement strand
CTTCGAGAATGCCGAGATGCTTAACTAAGTTGTGCGTAATACCGGGGTAAGACCAACCTGACCCCAATTATTTGCCACATCACTATGAGATGATGCATGCCGCTTAATTTAACTGTCCACTCAACCCAGTACACTTCAGTCAGACCCCTTTTTTATTTAGCTGCCTCAAAATAAAGATGAATAAAAGAAACATAATTAAAAAAAATGGCGCAAATGCTCGAAAAAAAATGCTAAAGTTATGTATAAATTTCTGACGCTCGTATTTCATAATTTCCATGTTATTAATCATAATTTGCATGGGAATATTATCTAAATAAAACCCTAAAAAATACTCGCCAACATAAAGATTATTTACTGTATCACAAACATTACCTTCTACCCTTATTTCTAAATGCCTTACCTTATCCAGACTCAAATGTACATTTGACGAATTGCCCTTACCTTGATAATCGCAGTAATTGATAGACTTTACTTTACCTTCATAACGCTGCAGCCCTGCCAAATCAGATAGTTTTTCTTCTACCAAATATGAATCTTTGGTGATAAAACTTAATAACAATATACCTCCAATTAAAACAAACCAAAACCAAAGAGGGAGCCTTATATTCTTCATAAGTTTTTTAGCTAATAGTCACTCTATAGGATAATATGGCTTGATAAAACAAGCTACTCTCAAAAGCATACTACTAGTTATTCTGTAAAAAAGTCGCTAACTATTGCTTTAGTATCGTTGGCCGTTGAAATTGCATCTACAACCCCACCCGGACCGTCAATTAAAGTCTTAGACGGACCAATAAAGTTTGATACTGTATTGATAGTACTTGCGGTCTGCGAATCAAACAACAAATCAGCTGCACTAGTACCTCCAGTTACTCCAGTTACAGTTGTATTGACTCCAGAAGCTGCTACTAGAGCACCTGCACTTCCCCCGATAAGACAGGGCAAAACTCCTGTACCAACACATGCGGCTGCGATAGTAGCACCACCAGCAACAGTTTGCACTGTACCTAAACTAGTATTTGCACTATCAAAACCAAAATCGAGAGCGGACCCGACGAACCTTCTAAACTGAGCTCCAATAGTATTGCCACCAATGCTCCCATTTGGCTCGATAGCCCTACCATTGTCACGGCCTCGACACTGAATACTTCTACAGCTATCCGCATTATAAAGCCTCGAAAACGCCCCAGTCACCGCGCCATTGACAAACTTACCACCACCCAGCGCAGAACCCGTGCCGCCGATTACAGCTGAGATAGTAGCATTTCTCGCTAGCTGAAGATCGTTAAGTGGAACATTCCTGACCAGAGTTCCAATACGCTCTTGCCCACTTGCAAACAAATTACCACCGGTAGCGCCGGCGATCTCCGTTACTCCTTTCGCTGCGGCACCGGCGATAAAACCACTTCTGAAGTTACCACCGCTGGCAACGCTCGCCAAGCCACCGACAGCACCGTGAAACACAGTCCTTCCAACCGCGCCTATTTGTGACAAGGTATTGCCCACCGCAGTGAGGTCAAAAAAGCCTGCGGTCAAACCACTAATCAAGCCTTGCCGCAGATCGCCTCCACTTGAAATAGTGCCGGAAACAAAACCTTTTAAGAATGGTTTTTTAGCCGGTATTTTTGCGCCGATGACAATGGCAGCAATGACTTTGATAAATGGCCTTATGGCACGGAACACACGACGTACGGCTCTGGCAATGGAACGGAATGCACTACGAAGTGCGCGCGCAAAGCTCCGCACCAAGCCGCGCAAGAAACCGGATGGGTCGACAAAGCTCAGCGGATTATTACCGACATAGCTATAGCGGTTGAGGTTTTGCGGATCAAGCGGATCCTAAAATAATTGGGGTCAGGTACAAATTTTTTGTTAAAAAAATTATGAAAGCTTAAAGTATGTACCTGACCCCAATTATTACCGACCCCAATTATTAATGTAACTTTTTCACTCTATTTTAGAAGCCTCTTTAAAAACCGAAAGAGCTTCATTGGCTCTGAATAATAGCCTGCCTTTCTTTTTAAGCGCGTTTTAGCGTTTTTAGAAGCATTAGTATATTTTGTGACTTTGTATACACCTAAATCTTTTTTTAACTTTCGTTTTGCTTTTGTGACACCTAGTGCCGTTTTGAGGCTTGGCTTTCTATATCTCATCAGAATATCCTCAAAATTTAGCTACATAACGCTCGAATTGAAATAAAAAGGGGTTTGACTTTTTTCACTTTTATAAGATCCTTTTTACAGAAAACTTAGACTCCTGGTCCTCTTGGAATTTTTGGGTCATCAGGTGTTTTTGGATCCTTTGGATTTTTAGGATCCTTAGGCTCACCACCATCGCCACCGCATTCCTCTAACTCAGGCGCATGATCACACGGATCACCCTCAGGATCACCAATAATTATGATTGCCCCCCCTTTATTGGTGGTTTTTTAGTTGGTGGTTTCTTACCACCATCGGCAGGAGGTTTTTTTTCACCACTATCATTTTGAGCGTAAACACTTGTAAAACTAAATAATGAAATAAATAGAATAGTGAGTAATTTTATGCAGATTATACGTATATTATTCATCTAACCCTCCCTAGTTATAATTTAAATATTAGAAAAACTTTATCATCCACTCCGCACCGCAAACGATAATGCTTCTCCTGCTTCTTCTCCTAGATTAAATACTGAGTGCCAACAACATTCTAAGTCTGTTTCTTGAGGCAATAGCAGTATGTCTCCTGATTCTACTACTATCCCATGTCCGCGCAATATTAGTTGTTGCACAAATAATTTGCTTTCATTGATAAGTTGGATGAGAGTGTCGTTCGAGAAGGTTTCAAGTTCTGAGGAAAGGAGATCTCTATTTGCAGATAGCTCGATTAATTCTTGTTGTTGGGCCTCTAATAGTGAATCTGGCCAACGTCCTTGTTGTTGGCATTGATTGACGAAGTGACTGATCTCAGACATGAGTTCTAATTTTGGTAGTGCCAACCAATAGGTATGGCCGGTGACTTGAGCGTATACCACACCAGCGTGCCCCCTTTCTCTATCGTGATGCAGATATGCGCCACCGTCTAGTGAATTAAAATAGATAATGCGCTCGACAAAGTTTATAGCCTTGCAATCTAGTATTTCGCAGAACAGCGTATTGAGCGACTGATTTTGTGTAATGAGTTGTGACTCGGGAAAAACGGCATCAGTGAGCAAAGATGCATAGTGTTGGCGTTGCGGATCATCGGCTACGTCTTCGAGATTATCCACGCCAAAGGAAAAGCGAAAACGTAATGATGCGTCTTCTTCGTAAAATGATAACCAGGAGACTTTTAACCATAAGTCTTCGGCAATCACTTCATTATTTTCTACAGCATCGAATAATATGGTTTCAATTTCCTGATCATCGCCTTCATTGTAGCTGCTACCTAGAGATTCAAACTGCCCCGCGAGTCTTTCTGCATAAGGTGTTTCTGCCAGGAGTTGATCACATTCTTCTTCATCTAGAATGGCCTGATAGAGCATCTGCGATTGTTTGATTGCTCTAGCGTGTGTTTCTAGTTCATGAACACAATGGGATTTAAGAAAAATCGGCTTGCCTGACTGCCACGCGGATTTTGGATTTGCAGTTGACTCTACTCCCTGATCTGTTACCTCGCCGAGGTAATAACCTCGACGCTGCAATTTATAGGTAGACACGAGTTACTTTAAAATTAACGCTTGTATCACTTAGGCCATTAAGCTCTTTACTGAACGTATTAACTCTTCGACTTTATCTTTATCGGCTACCTGGTTTAGATTAATTTCTATAGCGCGATAACACTGTAGTAATACTTGAGTTTTAGGTTTTGGTGAACCTAATTGTGTTGAAACGGTTTGAATATCGGCTTCAAGCTCTGCACTTTGCTCCTCATCTAAGTCTAGATCAGGCATCGCTTCTCGCAGTGCATCGGCAACGGCTGGGAAAGTAACTTTTACCACGCTATGTGTTTCAGGCAGCAAGATATCCAATTGATCAGGCCAAACAGTAGCGGCAGTTTCGTCGCGAATATCTTGCGTTACAGATTGGCTAGAAACTGGTGCAGCTGCACCACCACTATTTTTTCGGTAACGACTGACTACATCCAAACCAAGTGCAGTGAGATAGACCTCTTTACTCTCATGCTCTGATTCAATGAGATCACTTTCTACTAAATCTTCTACGATTATCTCAGTTGAAGGTTCATCATAATTGAGTGCTTCGGCGATGTTTGCAACGCTAAGCTGAGAGGTAGGGTCTTGCTGACGTTGATCGTAAAGATAACTGAGAATATTAAAACAGTATTCTTGTGCTTGTTCTTGTGTACTCATTCGATTTACTCAGAAAATAAGGCCTATTTTAGCCGAATTTAAAGGCTTTATGTATGCTCTGCCGTTAGCGTTTTACGGGTTTTTTTTGTAGCTTTCTTTGTAAGGTTCTGCGGTGCATATTTAATGCTCTAGCAGCAGCGGAGATATTGCCATTATGCTCGCTAAGTACTCGTTGAATATGCTCCCACTCCAGCCGTTTGACCGACATAGGCTCGTCGTCAAACTCCTGCTCTTCTCTTGCCTCTGGTTGCCCTCCTTCCAGAACCTCACAAAGTTCGTCAATTTCTATAGGCTTCATTAAATATTGGCTGGCGCCAAGCTTAATAGCTTCTACTGCTGTAGCGATACTGGCAAAGCCTGTTAAGACAACAATGCTGCACTGTTCCTGGTTAGCGCTGAGGTGTCGAACGACATCTAGTCCACTTTCCTCACCCAGCTTTAGATCAACCACCGCATAACGGTATTGACTATCGCTGGATCGAACCAATGCGCTATCCAAATCATTGACTGCGGTAACCTTATAGCCTTGACGCGCTAAGGCTCGATCTAAGGTGGCAGCAAATATTGTGTCATCGTCGACGATGAGTAGTGACTTATTCACTCTATAACTAACTCGCTCTTAGCATCTCAAGTGGTAATTCAATAGTAGTACTGCTACCACCTTCATGACGATTATTGAGTTCGACCATGCCACCAAAACGTCGAATAATGGAATAGGCCAGGAATAGTCCGATACCTAAGCCATCTTGACTCTGACTATCCATAGCAACGGGTTCTTTACCCAGTGATTGTCGCATTGATTCTGACACACCTGGGCCATTATCGAGCACTTCTAAACTTAGAATACTATCGTCGGACATTGCGCGCACTTCTACTGCCCGCGTTGAGACCTTTTGTGCATTATCTATTATATTGACTAATGACTGACTAAGGCTTCTATCAACAACAATTTTTGGAAATAATGCGCCTGTTTTCCATTGCAGATCAACTCGTTTTGCCGGTCGATTAGCTTCACATTCACGACACAGATTAGCAATATAATCGTTCAACGTGATCGCAGAACCACCGGCGAGGCGAACTGAACCGGCTGAAGTCGATAAGTTGGTCAAGGCTTCTCGGCAACGACCAACCTGTGATCGCATGACATCAATATTTTCTTTTTTTTGCTCTTCGGCAGTTTCTATATCATCTAATTCATCCAGCAATAAGGCCATAGTACTCAACGGTGTACCTAACTCATGTGCAGTGCTGGCAGCCAGCGTACCCAGGGTGATTAGCTGCTCATCTCGCATCACCCTTTCTCTGGCTTCGGCTAATGCACGCTGTTGCTGTTGCAGGGCCGCTCGCATGGACACCACAAAATATGAAATAAGAATCGCTGTTATGACAAAACTGAACCACATGCCAACGATATGAATATCAAACTCATCATGATTATTATGACTATGTGCCATTTCCATTGGTACGTGCTTCCATAGCAATAAGGTGTAATACACAGCTGTAATAGATGCTAATCCCCATATATGCAATGTTGGAAGTAATACGATAGCGATTGTTAGTGGCAGCAAATAAACCATCGTGAATGGATTTGTCGCACCACCAGAGAAATACAATAAGCTACTAAGTACAGTGATATCAGCAAGTAGATGTAATGAATATTCCGTACTATCGATAAATTCACTAGACCGCTGATACAACCACGAGTAAATCGTCAAGCAGGCATAAAGCACTATGACAAGTGATATTGGCGCTAAGGGTAATGTCTGATTAAGATAAAATACGGCAACTAGCAAGGTTATAATTTGTAATACTATTGCCAAACAGCGCAATACGATAAGACGATGAAGACTTGCTACCGCCAAGCGATCAGTATTGAGTTCTAATGAAAACTGCGATTTCATTAATTCACCTTACACTAATTCGTTCTCTGTAGAAAATCGCAGATTTTTTCTTCATGCCAATAGTTTACCTTCCAGGGTAATATTCCACTGATGAAACCGACATGACCACCGTGTTTTGAAAGCAAAAACTCGACATTTTCTGATAGCTCAGACTGGTTAGGTACTGATGACTCGTACATAAATGGGTCATCTAAGGCATGAATAATTAGAGTAGGAACTTTGATATCTTTTAGAAATTGTCGGCTACTGGATTTTTTATAATAGTCTGATGCACTATTGAAACCGTGCAAGGGAGCGGTGACATGCCCATCATAATCCCAAAAGCTTTTCATTTGGTACACGTCTTCTTTTATAGGTGATGGTCTTGTCAAGAATTTATCGCTCGTTTTTTTGCGCAATTTTCCTAATAGGTATTCTCGGTACAATTTAGACATACCTTGGTCTAAACGATTAACAGCATCATCTAATTGAAAAGGAACGGAAACTGCTACCCCTCTCGTCAGGGGATTATCTGCTTGGGTTTCTCCCAGCCATTTTAGTAAGGCATTCGCACCAAGAGAAAAACCTACTGCAGCAATACGCTCAGATTGCGTTTTGCTTTGAATATGCTTAACCACTGCGGCAATATCTGCTGTATCGCCTGAATGATAAGCTCTATCCAGGCGATTATGCCTGCCGCTGCAGCCTCGAAAGTGCATAAATATCGGCCGCAAATCTCGTGACTCTAAGGCCGCAAACAAACCAAAGGAATAAGGAGAATTTATAGACCCTTCTAGACCATGTAGGATTAAAACAGGCAACCCATCTTCGCGCTTGCTCCAACATAAATCGACGAAATCACCGTCTTCTAAATCAAACTCTTCATGACGAAAATTTAGCTTCGGTCGTTTACGAAAATAACGTGGCCATATTGTTTGTAAGTGAGGAGAAGGCAACCACCAGGCAGGCTTAAAATCTGATTTCATCTTACTAGAGGAACAGCGTGCTTATACCTCTATGTGTCCTCGCATAGATGTTCATGCCCCGTCAGACACGGCCCATCTGCACAATGCGTATCAATAAAGGCATTTACAGTAAGATAATTGCGCATCATTGCGGTGATATGTTTTTTTAACTCAGGCTCATCACGAATATCCGTTTTACTGATCCAATGCGTGAGGGTTTCACCTTCTACATTAGTGTAATCTATTTTAACAACCTTTTTATTACATCCCTCAGCGTTATCTTCAAGATAACAACCTGTCCATGAATTTATTTCTGCACAGCGGCTTGCATAGCTATTGCTTGTTAACAACAACATTGCTATGCCCATGAGTAATACATATTTGTTCATAATAATTTAACGCACCGGTAAAGGCGTCATACTTCCTTCACTATCTATAGAAAAAATGCCCATTTGTACGCCACCACCTGGCTCAGGTGGCTTACGTGTATTAATTGCTTCTTCTACACCACCGTCATCCGGCAGTCTGGGAAAAGTTTGTGCGGGAAATTTTCCGGTTAAGCTTTTTAGAAACTCGACGATATCGGTGACTTGCTGCTCAGTAAGCTTACGATCTAACTCTGTTGCCGCCATAACCCGAACTGCTTCATCAAGAGTTTTTACTTTACCGTTGTGAAAATACGGCGCTGTAATAGCAACATTACGCAAAGTTGGTACACGCCACATGATTTTATGTTCTTCGTTTCCAGTATAGTTATAACGACCAAGGTCATCCGTAATGAGATCATATTGTTCTTCATATTTTGTTCCGCGCGTGTTTGGAAATAACTCCCAAAATCCTTCACCCATTTTTAATGCAATGCCAGGTTGAGGTCCAGCTAAATTGACATAAAAGTGACAGGATGAACATTCCACTTCTTGAAATGTCTCGAACCCACGTTTGGCTTCGACACTAATCGCCGATTCTTCACCGTTTAGATAACGATCAAAAGGACTATTAGTGGTATTTAAAGTACGCTGAAAGGTCGCAAGAGCTTTTGCGATATTTGATACTGTGACACCCTCCTCACCAAATACCGACGCAAACTGGCGTTTGTAGGCTGATATGTTCTCAATGCGTTGTTCAAGTTGTTCTTCTGTATTCGCGAGCACAGACTTATCAACCAGATGCATAGTGAATTGGTGTTCAAGACTTAGGGCCTCACCATCCCAGTGCAAACTTGTGTGATAACCTGAATTCCAAACCGTCGGCGTATTACGTCGATGCTTAATGCCAACACTACCTGTTGGAGTTTCCAGGCCATCGTTACCACCTGATAAGATATTATGGCAACTGTTACATGACAGGTTTTCATTCTTTGATAAGCGTTTATCAAAAAACAGTTGCTTACCCAATTCTATTTTATCTTCAGATATGGGGTTATCTTCAGGTATGGGCGGCAACTGCGGTAAGGGCTTAAATACTGCAAAGGCTAATGAATACGACAAGGCAAGCAAGCCTATACCACCAAATAATTTACTTAATAACTTCATACTTGATTTCTAACTCTCAGCGCTTACAGAGGCAAGCTTTACTTCGTCTGGAACGTGTAGTGTTGACGTTGGGAATGCACACTCCGCGCCGTGATCACGAATAATCTTTTCAATACGCAATAAAACATCTTGCTTGATTTCATGAAAACGAATCCAGTTCGTGGTTTTGGTAAAGGTATAAATAAAGAAGTCTAATGATGACGGTGCAAACGCATTAAAGTTCACAATTAAGGTCTGATTACTATCAATTTCCTCGTGATCGATCAGCATTTGTTTTACATCTTTGATAATGACATCCATTTTTTCCGAATCATCATATCGAATGCCAATTGTTTCCTTTATGCGGCGGTTTGTCATTCTTGACGGGTTTTCTACTGCAATCGTGGTAAAAACTGAGTTCGGCACATAAAGCGGTCGTTTATCGAAGGTACGAATACGCGTTACGCGCCAACCGATATGCTCTACTGTACCTTCTATTTCTCTGTCTGGGGATCGAATCCAATCACCTATGGCAAAGGGGCGATCGAGGAAAATCATTAGTCCACCAAACAGATTGGCGAGCAAATCTTTAGCAGCAAAACCCACTGCAATACCACCCACACCACCGAATGCCAGAACACCGGTAATGCTGTAGCCAAGATTTTGTAATATAACTAAGCCTGCAGTGATTACCACAGCCAGCCTTAGCAATTTACCTATGGCGTGGACCGTCGTCTCATCAATGGCATTTTTTCTTTTTTTCTTAACCGCATTATCTTCTGCAGCTCGTATAAAACGTAACAGAAACCACGCAACGATTGCGATAACCGATACATCACGTAGCGACGGCACCATATTAAATATGGGTGATGGTGCATGCATTTGCGCAATACTTATGGCCAAACTTAGACCGATTACCCATATTAATAATGTCAGCGGCTTACGTATGGCTCCAACCAGAGCATCATCCCAGGGGTTCTTAGTTTTTTGCAAACGCGCAAGAATTTTTTTAAACACTACCCGCTGAATATAAGCGACAACAAGAGTAATAAATACGACTGCGAAAACCTGATTGACCCAGCTATCCCAAGTCCAGTTTTCTATCTGGTTAATAAACTCACTCACGATTTACTCAAAACAACTAAAACTCACGATTTTAACATGTTAGTTCAACTCCAATGGCGGTGGAGTATGACCAGATAGGCTTTCTTTGGCAGCTTGCCAGCGTGGGCTTTTACTCAATCCGATAAAGCTCTGTGCTTTCCGACCATGCATACGTGCGAGGCGTGATGTGGCGAGTGGGTCGGGCTCGAAGCTCAGACTCGAAACCACCTTTTGGATTACCTCAAAATCATTACATATCAGTACCATGTCATTTCCAGCATCAAGTGCTGCGCGAGTCCGCTCTAGCATATTACCTGCAATACCACAGCCTTCCATGCAGAGATCATCGCTAAAGACAACGCCTTGAAAACCAAAGCGTTGTCGTAATATTTGTTTAATCCAAATAGTAGATAAACTCGCTGGCCAAGAATCAACTTGATTGTAAATAACATGAGACATCATGATAGCTGGCAAGCCCGACTCAATCATGTGTAGAAATGGCCGTAAATCTTGTTCCACTATGACATCATACGAACGCTCATCAACGGCGCATTCGGTATGTGTATCAGGACTGACTCCACCATGACCAGGAAAATGTTTTGCTGTCGCCGCCATACCCGCTTCTTTCATACCTTTAACATATCTAAACGCTAAGCGTGAAATGGCATCAATGTCTGAGTGAAATGCTCTATCACCGATGACCTGACTAATCTGGCGATCAATATCTAACACGGGTGCAAAGCTGATATCAATACCGACCGATCTTAATTCTGCCGCCATTAACCAACCCCATGACTCGGTGTCGTTCAAGGCTTCTTCTTTATCTAGGTCGAAACGTTTACCCAGTTCTCTAACCGCAGGTAATACCGTAAATTCTTCCCGAAAACGTTGTACCCGACCGCCTTCGTGATCAACAGCAACAATGAGATGAGGTTGCCGTAAATCATGTATATTTTTTACCAGTGAATTTAACTGCTCAATAGAGTGAAAATTACGTGTAAATAATATGACTCCACCCACAGAAGGATGGCGTAGTAATTCGGTTTCGACCTCGTCGAGCGCTAGACCTTTTATTCCTACCATTAATGGACCGAGAGACATTGCTAATTAACCCTCATCCTTGATGCGCACATCGAAACGATCGCGTAGTCGATCACCTAAAAGGTTTACTGCTAGCACCACAAACATAATGGCTAATCCTGGCATTAACACCATATGCGGCGCTACTAACATATAGCGTGTGCCGTCACGAACCATATTACCCCACGATGCAGCTGGTGGTTGTACACCTAAGCCTAGAAATGATAGCCCGGCCTCAGCAAGAATGACACTTGCAATACCAAAGGTAGCTTCAATCATTAAGGGCGCGAGTATTAAAGGAATGAGATGACGTAAAACAATGGTACTTTGGCTAGAACCCAAGGCACTGGCGGCGACAACATGATCGCGATGTTTAATACTTAATACTTGTGCTCGTGCTAGCCTTGCAAAGCCCACCCAACCAACAACCGATAACGCTATAACGACGTTTTCTAAACCTGGCCCCATCACGCCAGCTAACGCGATAGCGAGCAAAATACCAGGAAACGCTAGCAAGACATCAATGACTCTAACGATTAAATGATCAAACCAGCCACCGATATATCCTGCGATGGTTCCAATTAAGGTGCCGACGACGGATGATATAAATACTACAGTGATGGCAACGGTAAACGAGACATTAGCACCCTCAACAAGTCGGTCAAATATAGGTCGACCCAAATCATCATAGCCTAACCATGCTTCTGCATTTGGCGCTTTTAATATCGAAGGCAAATCTATTTCATAAGGCGTTAAACCCATCATTGAACCGAATAAGGCAGCAATTAACCAAACCATAATAACTAAGCCGCTAATGCCGTTACGTATCATGACTCACTCAACCGGACTCTTGGGTCTAGTGCGCCATAGACTAAGTCCGTTAGTGTATTGACTACGACATAGCTTAAACTGATCAATAATATACAGGCTTGGAGTACGGGATAATCACGTTTTTGAATGGCTTCAATGGTTAATTGACCAACACCTGGCCAGGCAAATACGATTTCGGTGATCACAGCACCGCCTAATAGGGTTCCCAGTTGCAAACCGATTAGAGTAATGATTGGTAACATTGCGTTACGCAGTCCGTGGCGTAGCACCACTTTCGTGCCGGATAAACCTTTCGCCCTGGCGGTACGAATATAATCTTCGCCTAATACCTCTAATAAGGTAGATCGAATCATCCGCGACAATATGGCTGCCATTGCTGTACCTAAGGTTAGGGATGGCAAAATGAGTGAAGTGGCTTCATCTCGACCACTAACGGGCAACCAGCCAAGCCCTATGGAAAAAACGAGAATTAATAAAGGTCCCATCCAAAAATTCGGAATCGACACGCCAAGTAATGACACCGTCATGGCGCTGTGATCCCAGCCAGTATCACGTTTTAATGCAGCAATAATTCCTAGAGGAAAGGCGATAACTAATGCTACTAATAATCCTGCTAATGCCAATTCCACCGTTGCCGGTATACGCTGCCATAGAACTTCACTAATCGGTTGCTTAGAGTGGAGGGAAACACCTAGATCAAATTGGGCAAGATTGGATAGATACTGGCCTAGCTGTGTTAATACAGGTTGATCAAGCCCCAAAGCTTGTCGTAAGGCTTCTCTATCTGCGGGCTGTGCCGACTCACCTAGCATCACTTCGATAGGGTCACCCGGAATAAGATGAATAAAGAAAAATACCAGACACGACACGCCTAGCACGACAATAAAAGCGCTAATAATCCGACTGGCAAAATAATTCAGCATACGATTATTCGTACTCAGATATTACGACACGTGTGCCTGGCGCTACATGATCAAAAAGCGCAACAATGTCTGTATTACGCATACGCACACAACCATGAGAACCGGGTTTACCCACAGCGACACTATCAGGGCTACCATGAATATAAATATAACGTCGCATAGTATCGACATTACCTAATCGGTTAACTCCTACTTCACAACCACTGAGCCATAAGATACGGGTTAATATCCAATCTCGCTTAGGATAACGTTCACCAAGTTCAGCATCGTAAACTTCCCCCGTAGGTCGGCGACCAACAAAAACCGTATTTAAAGCTCGATCTTCACCAATCTTTGCCCGAATAATATGCTCACCTCTCGGAGTACAACCACTACCATTCTGCTCACCAACACCGTTAGCAGCAGTAGAAACTAAGCACTCAAATTCCAGGGTGTTGCCGTCATACAGACTCAGACTTTGCTGCGGAATACTGATTTTAATGGTTTTATTTTTCATTGACGCCGTACTGTTTTTAGACCATCGTAATTACCATCTATGGTCATATCAAAACCAACAATCTCGTCTCGCATCAACAAAACATGATCTTTATACCAAAGCGGAATATACGGCAAATCAGTGTGGATCTTCTCCTGGATTTCTTTGTAATAATCTACTTGTTTATCGATGTTATGCTCTGTTGTCGCCGCTTCGATCAAGTTATCAACTTGATGATTAATATATCGACCACGGTTAGCACCTTCAGGCGGGATGGAATCACTATGGAAAACATAACGGAATATATCGGGTGATTTTATTCCCACCCAGCTAAGGCTATACAATTGAAAGCGACCTGCTTTTATATCACCATAAAATGTTCCCCAATCATAAGTTCTAATATCTATTTTAATTCCCACCCTTTCTAACTGACTTTGTATTACTGTTGCCAAGCGTATACGCAGTGGGTCGCTAGATGTTTTATAACTCAACTCCAATGGTGATTCTTTATCGTAACCTGCCTGCTTGAGTAACTCTTTCGCTCGTATAGGGTTATACGCGTAATCCATTAGATCAGGATTACCCGCCCAGTGATCGCTGACGAGTATCGTATTGGCTAATTGAGCTGTATCCTGAAATAGGTAATGAATAATTTCTTTTCTATCTACAGCATAAGCAATAGCTTCTCGCACGAGTGGACTGCTTAAACGAGCGGATTGGAAGTTCATTCCCAGGTAAGTAAAATTAGAGCCTTTATGACGTTGAACCTGGATACCCGGCTTGCCTTCTAAGTACGCCACCAACTCAGGGCTGATATCATTTTGCATCATATCGATTTCATTATTAACGAGTTTTAATACACGTGTCGTTGGATTAGGCACATGAATAAAATCAACACGTTGCTTATCTGCTAAGCGCTCTAACTGTAATTGCGTTGGTGAAGGGCTAGCAACAAATTTAAACACTCCACTACCTATAGGCTCTTGCCGGAAATTATGGTTACTAGTGATGAGTTCGGCGGGCAATATGGCGATACCAAGACGCGAGGGAAATAACACATCTGATTCACTAAGGTAAAAATCCAGTGTCTTATCATCGATCACTTCTATCCGCTCAATCATATCCAGACTTGAGCGATGTGGTGAAGCATTATCGGCATTAAGAATATACCGATATGTCACTGCAACATCATTGGCATCGAGCTGGCGACCATGATGAAACTGACGTGGCATATCGTTCAATATAAAACGATAACGCATGTCTTCTAATTGTTGCCAATCCGCCAACTCGGGCTTAGCTTGAAACTGTTCATCAAAACCTACTAAGCGTTGATAAAGCAAACGATTGATACGACTACCTGCGGCATCAGTAGAAAAACGAGGATCTAGAGTGACTGGCATGCTTTGTAAAGCAAAACGAATTGCAGAATCGGTTCTATCGGTACAGGCGCCGATTAACAAACATGCGATTAAGATCATCGCCAAGCAAAGCTTACTGGCAACTGATGAGTTTGTTAAACCCTTTTCAGGCCCAGTCTTTATAGGGATGCTTGACCAGACACACATTGTAATAGCGCGTATCATGTGAGACTTCTTCCCCCAACCATGCAGGTTTTTCGAATTCTTCCGCCTCTTCAGATAACTCAATCTCGGCAACAACCAATCCTTGATTATCACCTAAAAAATCATCAACTTCCCAAAGATGGTTACCAGCCTTAATGTGATAGCGAGTTTTTTCTATCAGCGGACCCTGGCTCAAGTCTTCTAATATTTGCTTGGCTTCATCGACCGGTATGGCATATTCATACTCACTGCGTGATATGCCTAAGGTGGCACTTTTTATGTTTAGCCATGCTTGGCCACCTGCTATGCGAACACGCACCGAGCTTTTTTCATTGCTCTGCAAATAACCTTGCACCATCAGACTGCCATGATCTGCCTGTCGACGCCAATCGTCAGATACCACTAAAAACTTTCTTTCAATTTCGGTAGGCATTAGCTTTCAAATACAGCCATTGCTTCGACATGTGCGGTATGCGGAAACATATCCATAATTCCCGCCTTGACTAAACGATAACCTTGTTCGTTAACCAGGCAGTCGGTATCGCGAGCCAGACTTCCTGGATGACACGAAACATAAACAATGCGTTTAAATTCAACTTTATGTAGATCCCTTATTATTTCAATTGCACCCGAGCGTGGGGGATCTAAGAGCATTTTATCAACACCCTGTTTAATAAACTGTGCAAACCAAGGAACATCTAGAAGCGGTTTACTTAAATCTGCCGCTTGAAATTGAACATTATCTATATCGTTTAATTGCGCATTATCTTTGGCGCGTTGAACTAAAGTATGATCGCCTTCTACTGCTAGAACATAGGCTGAACGTTGGGCTATAGGTAAACTAAAATTGCCGAGACCACAGAATAAATCAAATACCCGATCTTCAGGCTTAAGCTCGAGTAGCTGTATTGCCTGAGTTACCATTTTATTATTGATAGTATGATTTACCTGAGTAAAATCTGTTGGTAAGAAGTGGTAACGTAAATCGAATTCATCTAGTCTGTAGCTTAATTGTGATTGCTCTGGCCAAAGCAAATATATGCTATCCGGCCCTGCCGGTTGCAGATAAATATGTATGTCATTGGCTTTCCCAAACTGACATAATTTTTCTTTATCTACTTCACATAGCTCGACTAAGTTCCGAAAAATTAATACTGTGGTGTCATCGCCTATAGCGACTTCTATTTGTGCGATCTCCCGCACCGCATCCATACCACCTATCAATTCACGGAGATTTTTGATTTTTAAGCCGACATTCGGGTGCAATACTTCGCACTGCTGCATGTCGGTAAGAAAACGACCTCCTTTTTCCCTAAAACCAACTAACAAAGATTCTTTTTTATTCACATATCGCGCACCAAGCCTGGCTTTACGCCGATAACCCCATGTCTCGCCAGTAAGTGTAGGCAATACTTCTTGTGGCTCTGTTTTTCCAATTCTACTCAACGATTCAAGCAAATGATTTTGTTTCACGCTTAACTGCGTCTCTGAATTTAAATGCTGCAGGCTGCAACCACCGCAGACTGATGCTGCTTCGCAACGTGGTTCGACTCTGTCATTCGATGCCTGGGTGATCTCGATAAGTTCGGCGACATCCCAACGGCGGCGACGTTTTTTTAGATTAAACCTGACTTCTTCGCCGGGTAATACACCATCAAGAAAAACAGCTTTGCCATCTAAACGGACAATGCCACGGCCATCGTGACTTAGTGTTTCGACCACTGCTGTATGTTCGGTAATAATTTGTTTCTTAGCTTTACCCATATTTATAAATTCTAAGTGCTTAATTTTTCCAAGCACTTAAAAACTGATCAAAATGCGTTTGTTTTTCTTCTGCTAAATAGTCACGCAGCTTTTGGCATTCTTTGACATACTCGGATTCGAGTAACTGACCACGTATCAGTTGAAAACGCAGATAGACAAGATACGTATTAAGCACATCGAGTTCGCAGTAATCGCGAATACCTTTGATATCACCAGTTTGATAAGCGTCCCAGACTTTCGCACCACTCATACCCATTTTCCCTGGATAACCCAGCAACGCCGCCATTTCATCAAGGGGTGCATTAGCACGAGGGCTATAACCTGCGAGCACATCCATAAGATCGGTATGACGTGCATGATAGCGACTCAAATAATTATTCCACTTGAAATCACGATCATCATCACCGCTTTCCCAATAACGCGGCGCCACCACATTGTTAACCAACATTCGGTAATGCAACACTGGCAGATCAAAGCCACTGCCATTCCAGGATACTAAGGTGGGTGTATACTTATCGATACCATCAAAGAAACGTTGTATCAGTTCCTTCTCGGATGAGTCTTCATCACCAAGCGACCAGACTTTAAGTCTATCAACACCGCGAAACACAACAGAGATTGCAACAATACGATGTAAATGATGGCGCAGAAACTCGGTATCGGCCTGTTGTCGACGATGATAAAACATCGTGTCAGCAACACCTTTATCATCCAGCCCTTCCAGATTATGAATACGGCGCGCGCCGTCTACATCGGGAATGGTTTCAATATCAAATACAAATACATTCATACCTTAAGTCTTGCCCAGCGCTTTTTCAGATATAACAGGAAGTTCTTTTTCACTGATAAAGGCCCCTAGTCAGCGGGGAATATGCCGGTGGATATATACCGATCACCACGATCACAAACAATGCTAACGATGACGGCGTTTTCTACTTCCTGTGAAAGCCTCAAAGCTGCGCATAACGCACCGCCTGACGACATGCCTGCAAATATCCCCTCTTTACTAGCCATTGCTCGCATAGTCTCAGTTGCTTCCTCTTCATCGACTTTAATAATGCGATCTACTCGTGATTCATCATAAATCTTAGGCAAATATTCTTTTGGCCAGCAGCGAATCCCGGGTATCGCAGAACCTTCTTTAGGATGGACACCGACTATCTGAATGTCAGGGTTTTTTTCTTTGAAATAGCGCGAGCTACCCATAATCGTACCGGTGGTACCCATGGAAGAAACAAAATGCGTAATTTTACCTTTGGTCGCTTGCCAAATTTCTTCTGCAGTTGCCGTGTAATGCGCTAAAGGGTTATCTGAGTTACTAAACTGATCAAGTAGCTTGCCTTCGCCTCGCGCCACCATTTCCTTTGCCACATCAATTGCACGTTCCATGCTACCAGCCTTAGGTGTAAGCACAATTTCGGCACCAAAGGCACGCATCACACTACGTCTTTCCAGACTCATGTGTTCCGGCATAACAAGAATCATTCTGTAGCCTTTAACAGCAGCTGCCATTGCCAAAGCAATTCCAGTATTGCCACTAGTCGGCTCGATTAGAGTATCTCCAGGCACGATATCGCCGCGCTGCTCGGCACGACTAATCATACTCATCGCAGGTCTATCCTTTACTGAACCGGCGGGATTATTACCTTCAAGTTTCAGCAAAATTGTATTGCTATTATTAGGGGCTAGGCGTTGCAAACGTACCAAAGGAGTGTTGCCAACGAAGTCTTCGATAGTGGGGTAATTCATGGCTAAATTTTAGCTTAAATACAACTATTTTGCCCAACAAAATCAGCAAATTAGCGTACTCTCTGGTAATTCTGTTATAAAATTAATTTTAGGTGCCAACCACTCAACACAAGCAAGTAAGAAAGTGAACAATTTAGGGATAAAAAGCAAAGTGGTCATTCTGGCTGTACTACCAGTCAGTATTATTGCGATTTGGCTATCGTATACCGAAATTTCTAATCAGTTTCGAACACTTGATACTTCCCTGACTATGCGCGCAGACACAATCGCGCACAATCTTTCAAGAGCAAGCGAAGTAGCCATAGTGTCGGGCAATCAGGAGCTTCTCGATCAGCTCGCGCTTTCAACACTACTTGAGGAAGATGTATTAGCCGTTACCATTTCTACAAAAAATCAGTTCATGAGCGCGCACGCTCAACAACCTAAAGATAATAATTTAGATAGCACTAAAAATGGAGATGACCAACAAAGTTACTTGCGTGCTGCCAAGCTCACTTTTTCCCAACCTATTCTTCTCAGTCCAAGCAGGAGTATAGAAAGTGATGACCTTGAACTACTTATACAATCTGACCCCATATTAGAAAAAAATAATATCGGCGACGTCGAACTCACTATCAGCACTTACTCAATTGAACAAGCAAAACAAGATGCATTAGTCAAAAGCATCGCCGCAACCTTATTGGCAGTGGTTCTAACCATTGCGATCGGTTTGTTAATTGGCCGAGCAATCACTAACCCGATTGTCGAACTCAGTGAAGCGGTGAAGCGAATTGAAAAAGGCAACCTGGATGTATCTCTGGAAAGCGACACCAGTGGCGAACTAAAAACACTACAGACTGGTTTTATTTCTATGGCGAGCACTATAAGATCTTCTCAAGAATCGCTTCAAGACGAGGTTGAACATGCTACTTCAGAGTTACGTACTACTCTAAAAACCGTTGAGAAGCAAAATACAGCACTGGAAAGTGCTCGACAAAAAGAACACGAGGCTAATCAGGCAAAATCAGAGTTTCTGGCGAACATTAGCCATGAAATTCGTACACCAATGAATGCTGTTATTGGTTTTGCTGATATCTTAAAAGAAACTGATCTCGACAAACAGCAAGCAGAATATATTTCAACCATAAAAAAATCTGGTGAACATCTGGTAAGCATTATTAACGATATTCTTGATTTGTCACGCATTGAAGCAGGCAAGCTAAGCTTTAACCCTGAAGACTTTAATTTACGTAACTGCCTGGAAGATGTTATTCAACTTCTCGCCCCTCAGGCTGAGGATAATGGTAATGAACTTATACTGCTGGTTTATAACGACGTTCCCGATACCATACATGCTGACCCTCTACGCATAAAACAAATCGTCTTAAATCTCATTCACAATGCTTTGAAGTTTACTCAAAACGGCACCGTCGTACTAAGAGTCATGGATGAAGGTCATGATGACAGTAATATATTTTTAGGCTTCAAAGTCGAGGATAATGGTATCGGTATAGAAGAGGACGATCTGAGCAAACTATTTACTGCTTATAATACTGCACAAAATAATCACCAGCGGCGCTCTGGGGGAACAGGCCTGGGACTGAGCATCACTCATAAACTTATTGAATCTATGGGTGGTCATATTGAAGTTGAAAGCAAGGTTAATGAAGGAACAAGCTTTCACTGTCATATCAATGTGCAAGCGAATAAAAACAGCATAAGCAAAACAAATATAGAGAAGCCATTACAAAATCAATCTGTGCTGATTTTTGATAATCATAATGTCGCTCGACTTGCAGTTAATCATATGTTAAATCGAGCTGGCGCAAAGCGGGTAGAAACTTATAATTTTTCTGATATTTTCGAAGATAAAGCTACTGAAGATTTCAAGCATTTTGATATCATAATCGTTTCCCTACCTAGAGACATAACCTATGATGAAAATGCGCTACTTAGGCTCATTGAAAACTCTAATATCTCAATCCGTTGTTTTTTAACTCCGGAAATTGAAAAACCTGTATTAAACAAGTATAAAAATAGTGGCGTTGATATCGTCATTAACCGACCTGTTCGTGAAAACAATTTAATCAAATCATTAATAGCTAGCGCTACAAGCACGCAACAATTTGAAAAACTTAATCCGAATAATTCACTTCAGCTAACTAAAAAACAGGCGCTTATTGTTGATGATCATGACGTCAATCTGCGCCTCTTATCTGGTTTTTTAAATCGATTAGGCTACAACTATGTTGAAGCCAAGAATGGCAACGAAGCAATCCAAAAGGCATCACAACGGCGCTTTGACATCGTATTTATGGACATTCACATGCCGGAGGTAGACGGAATCGAGGCAACAAAAGCGATAAGGAATCATTCACCAAACAAGGAAACACCCATTGTCGCTTTAACTGCTGATGCTATCAGTTTTAATCTGAAGAAGTTATTGGCTATAGGGTTTAATGACCGCTTGGTTAAACCCATCATCATTAACGACTTGCGATATCAACTACAAAAATGGTGCAAATTCAGTTCTGATGGTGCAGAAAGTAACACAGACGAATTATCAGAGCTAAAAGACGATCTAAGCGAAATGCTTTTAAAGGAACTTCCTGAGGACTTAGAGCTGCTAACAAATTACAGTAACGATAACAATCTTGAAAAGGTTTATGAACTCGGTCATAAAATTCATAGTGCTAGCTGTTACTGCAATTGGCCTTCACTGACAGAAGCCGCTAACCGACTTGAACAATCAATATTAAACAAACGCGATCAAAAAGAAATCAATGAAAATATAGAACTTTTGCGAAAAACGATTGGAGATATTATTAGAAACCACGCTTAATTCATATTTGAAAGTATTGCATCTTCAACAGATTTTAAATTAGCCTCAACTGTGACGAATGTCGACTGGCCTTGTTTTATCGCCGTATCGGGGTCTTTTAATCCGTGACCTGTTAGCGTACAAACAATGGTACTGCCTTCTTTAATCTTACCGGATTGGATATCTTCTATGGCGCCCGCTAATGAAGTCGCCGATGCCGGCTCACAAAACACCCCTTCTTTTTCAGTTAAGAGCTTTTGCGCCGCAAGAATCGTTTCATCACTACATTCATCAAACCAGCCTTGTGACTCTTCTTTTACCTTCCACGCTTGATTCCATGATTGTGGATGACCGATACGAATCGCTGTCGCCACCGTCTCGGGATCATTGACCATATCACCGCGCATGAACGGCGCGGAACCAGCCGCTTGGTAACCCACCATCACAGGTCGATTACCGACAATCGGGCCACCGGCGTATTTACAGTTTCCACCACCGCAATAAGTACACGCCTCAGTGACATGCTCACCTGAAGCGGAAGATGACTCGCAATAGCCGATCCAATGCGCCGTAATATTTCCGGCATTACCAACAGGCAAACAGTGATAATCCGGTGCCCGACCAAGCTCTTCAATGATTTCAAACGCTGCGGTTTTCTGCCCTTGTAAACGATACGGATTAACCGAATTAACAATGTTTACGGGTGCCGTCTCCGCCACTTCTTTTACCAAACGCATGCCATCGTCAAAATTACCTTTAATCTGGATCACGACAGCGCCATGCATCATCGCCTGCGCTAACTTACCTAAGGCAATCTTACCTTCTGGGATCAATACAAAAGCCGTAATCCCTGCACGTGCCGCATAGGCTGCCGCTGCCGCAGAGGTATTACCCGTAGAGGCGCAAATAATCGCTTTACTGCCTTCTTCCACCGCCTTGGTCACCGCCATGGTCATACCACGATCTTTAAACGAACCGGTTGGATTTAAACCTTCGTATTTAACATAAATATCTACATCTTTTCCCAACACCTTGGGGATATTATGCAGGCGAATCAGTGGTGTATTGCCCTCACCCAAGCTGATCACACGAGTGTCATCATGTACAGGTAAGCGATCGCGATATCGATCAATTAAACCTGTATAACGGTCACGAAATGGCATGGTTATCTCTCAGAATAATATTAGTTAGAATAGTAAATAGTACTTAGCCTAATGATTCGACGCGAATACGCGCAATTTCATTTTCAACGGTCGATAACTCTGAAATTGCTGCTAGCGCGGCATTCATTTTTGCTTCTTGTACTTTTTGTGTCAGCAGTACAATCGGCACACGTTGCGCATCATCAGCCGCACCTTTTTGTAAAATCGCTTCAATACTAATTCCTTGCTCACCTAATAAGCGCGTAACATCCGCAAGCACACCCGGCTCATCCACCGCGTGCATACGTAAATAATAAGCGGTTTCATATTCATCTGGCGTAAGCACTGGAATATCCGCTAAACTATCAGCCTGAAACGCTAGGTGTGGCACTCTGTTTTCTGGGTCAGTGGTTAAGGCACGCACAACATCGACTAAATCGGCCACCACCGCAGAAGCCGTCGCATCAGAACCAGCGCCGGCACCATAATATAAGGTAGGGCCAACTGCATCAGCCATCACTAATACGGCATTCATCACGCCATCAACATTGGCGATTAAACGACGTTCGGGAATCATGGTTGGGTGCACACGCAGTTCGATACCTTTTTCACTGCGCCTTGCCACACCAAGATGTTTGATGCGATAACCCAATTCCTCTGCATACTGCACATCTTCTGTGGTGATGTTTCGAATCCCTTCTGTAAAAGTCTTATCAAACTGTAAAGGAATACCAAAAGCGATCGACGCTAAAATCGTCAGCTTATGTGCAGCATCAATGCCTTCGACATCAAAGGTTGGATCGGCCTCGGCATAGCCCAAAGCCTGTGCTTCAGCCAAGACATCAGCAAAGTCGCGGCCTTTATCACGCATCTCGGTCAGAATAAAGTTTCCGGTACCGTTAATAATACCCGCCACCCAGAAAATCGAATTCCCTGCCAAACCTTCGCGTATGGCTTTAATAATTGGGATACCACCGGCAACGGCCGCTTCAAAAGCAATGGTGACCCCATGTTTTTGTGCCTCAGTAAACAGCTCGTTACCATGCATGGCAATTAAAGCTTTGTTAGCCGTCACGACATGCTTGCCATTGCGGATAGCCGTTAATACCAACTCTTTTGCTGGGTTATAGCCGCCAATGAGTTCGACAATAATCTCAACATCAGGATTATTAACCACTTCAAAGGCGTCATCGGTTACGGTAAAACCGTCAGTCGAACAACCTTTTACTTCTTTCGCTGCGGCAGCGACGATTTTTATTTCACGACCGGCACGGCGTGCTATCTCTTCAGCATTGCGAGATAAAACATTAATGGTTCCACCACCAACGGTGCCGAGACCTAAAATTCCAACCTTAACAGGATTCAACTGCTTGCTCTCCTTCATTGGGATGGGCATAAACATCTATTAAGCCATCACGACGAAACATTTCTTTAATACCGCGTATGGCTTGCCGTGTACGGTGCTCGTTTTCAATCAAACCAAAACGCACGTGGTCATCACCATAAGAACCAAAACCAACGCCAGGAGAAACCGCTACCTTTGCATCAGCTAACAATTTCTTAGAAAACTCTAAGGAGCCCATTTCTTTATAGGGTTTTGGTATCGGTGCCCATACAAACATCGTGGCTTTAGGAGGTGTTACCTGCCAACCAATAGTATTTAAACTCTGACATAAGACATCACGCCGGCTTTTGTACATATCACGAATATCTGCCACGCATTCTTGTGGGCCTTCAAGCGCTGTAATAGCCGCTACCTGAATCGGCGTAAACATGCCATAGTCTAAATAAGACTTCATACGCGCCAAAGCGGCGACTAATACCTCATTACCGCACATGAAGCCAACCCGCCAGCCGGGCATATTATAGCTTTTCGATAAGGAATAAAATTCAACAGCGACATCAATCGCGCCAGGCACTTCGAGAATCGACGGTGCTTTATACCCATCAAACACAATATCGGCATAAGCCAGATCATGAATCACCCAAATCTCGTGCTCCTTAGCAATGGCGACAACCTTTTCAAAAAACTCTAAGTCAACACACTGCGCTGTCGGATTGCCTGGGAAGTTTAAAACTAAGGCCTTGGGCTTGGGCCAAGAATCTTTTATCGCTTTTTCAAGCTCGGCAAAGAAATCGACTCCTTCGGTTAGAGGCACATGGCGAATATCCGCACCAGCGATAACAAAACCATAAGGGTGGATGGGATAAGCAGGGTTAGGCACTAGGATCGCATCACCCGGCCCTACCATTGCCATGGCCAAATGGGCTAATCCTTCCTTGGAGCCAATGGTCACTATGGCATTTTTTTCTTGGTCGATGTCAACATCGTATTTTTGTTTATACCAACGACAAATTGCCCGACGTAAACGTGGTATACCACGCGATAAAGAATAACGGTGCGTATCACCCCGCTGTGCCGCTTCTGTTAACTTGTCAACTATGTGCTGTGGTGTTGGCTGATCAGGGTTCCCCATACCAAAATCGATAATATCCTCGCCGCGCGCTCGGGCCACAGCCTTAAGCTCGTTAACAATATTAAAGACGTAAGGGGGTAAGCGCTTAATGCGCGGGAAATCCTGAAACAATGGAATTTTTCGCCTCGAAAAAAGTGAAAAGTCTAATTTTTTTAGTAGCTTATAGCAAATACTTTGGGCAACAATACATAACACGGCCTAATGGCTTGCACCACGAGTTATGAAACCGTCACAATGCGGCTTAGACTATAACGGTGATAGCATGCAGTTTACACTAGAAACCACAACTCAAAATTACGTAATTCGCGCCTACACAGCTCATGAGGTTATTGTAACACCGCCAGAGGATTTGGCCGAAAACGTTAAACTGGTGCATGACCCTCGCTTTGGCGATCAGCCAGTAGCGCTAGAGCTGCTAAGTTCTAGCTTTTACCTTGCCCCGAGACAACTTGTTAAAAATTGGGCACCCTCCCAGTTCGAAAACCTGGAATTAGAAGATTTCGATACGATTATCGATAACAAACCAGAAATACTGCTGCTTGGCACAGGCTCCAAATTACAGTGGCCAAAACCCGGTATACGTGAAAAATTACTGGGTTTAGGTATAGGTATTGAAGTGATGGACTCCGGTGCGGCTTGTCGCACATACAATATCCTAATGGCTGAGCTGCGTGACGTATCAGCACTTATTTTTATTTAATTTACAATAAATTAAAGCGATTATTTTAAGTATATTATAGGGTTGATTGGGTTGCCATCACGACGAATTTCAAAATGTAAAACGTGTTGACCCTGATTATTTTTACCTACCTGGGCGATTTTCTGTCCTGCTGCAACCGTCTCACCTTCTTCAACTAAGAGACGACTATTGAAGCCATAAGCACTTAAAAAGCGAGAATCGTGCTTGATAATGACTAGCTTGCCTAGTTGCCGTAATCCTTCACCACTGTAAACCACCTTACCGCCTGCAGAAGCAAAAACATATTGTCCTGCTGAAGCTGCGATATCTATACCCTGATTACCCCCGGAAAACCCAGAAACGACTTTGCCCTTTAAGGGCCAACCAAACTTCGTCGCCTGTTTTGTTTTTGCAGGTATCTGAGGTTTGGCTTTCGTAACAGGTTTAGACTTCGACGCTGGTTTTTTAACCAACACCGGCTTTTTCGGTTTCGTTACAGGTTTTGCTGCGATCTGTTTATTTTGTCTGTGATTATCAACTACAGGTGCAGAGCGCTGAATACTATTGCCGTTCGATTCAATAGGCGTAGGTGGTCGAATACGGATTAACTGACCTTTGTTAATCACGTAAGGAGGAGATAAATCGTTCCACCTGGCTACATCCTTAAAATCATAGCCATAACGCCAACTTATGGCATATAACGTATCGCCCTCTCGAACCACATGAAAATTTTTCTGTTCAGGCGTTAATGCGCAAGAGATCAGAAGCAAGAAATGCACAACTAAAATAACAAATGAGAAAAAGTGACCCTTTCGATTTCGATTGCCGATTAGCATGACTCTCTTTTCTCTAAATTCTTATAAAATAAAATTCATTCTATAGATTCTTTTAGCCTACACAGAGTTATACATAAGAATCACATATCAATAATATTTAGTATGGCCCAAATTTGTAACTTTACAAAGCTAGAAACGAATTACTTAAGTAAAAGATAAGCGCCGATAGCAGCAACAATAGTAATCCAACCTAGTAAGTCAACATTATTCTTTATTACACTCTCCATTTTCTCACCACCTAATTTTATCAAACCCGCGACCAAGAAAAACCGAGCACCTCGTCCAATTATTGAGGCAATAACAAAAGGCAAAAAGCTCATCGAGAGTGCACCGGCACTAATTGTAAAGAGCTTATAGGGTATAGGTGAAAACCCGGCTATAAACACCACCCAAACTCCCCACTCTTCAAACCATCTTTCAGCCAATTCAAATTTTTCGCTGTATCCCCATTGCGCGATATAAGGTTCGACTAACTCGAATGCAAATAACCCAATTAAATAACCGGCAATACCGCCGAGAACCGACGTAACTGTAGTGATAGTCGCAAACCACCAGGCTTTATCCCGTTTTGCTAAAACCATTGGTCCAAGCATGACTTCAGGTGGTATCGGAAAAAATGATGATTCGGCAAAACTTAAGCCACCAAGATACCAAGGTGCTTTGGGATGACGTGCCCACTTTATTGCTTGTTCGTAGAGACCTGCAAAGATTTTCACTATTTAACTCCGCCCAACATAGGTACAAAACTGACTTTCTCTATATCTTCTCGAACGTAGCGCGTTTCACTCTCACGATCTACTCGCGCTAAAATCTGCCTGTTATCTTTACCTACTGGAACAATTAAACGCCCGCCTATTGAAAGCTGACTGAGCAAATCTTCTGGTATTTCCTCCGGCGCGGCGGTAACTATTATGGCGTCAAACGGCGCATAACGAGACCAGCCTTCTCCACCATCGGTAAAACGTGCACGAATATTTCTCAATGACAATTCGGCGAATCGCTTTCTCGCCCCATCTAGTAGTGCAGAAATACGTTCTAAACTGTATACCTTATCGAAAAAATGCGACAAAACTGCAGTTTGATAGCCACAACCTGTGCCTATTTCTAGAACAGAGCTACATGCGCCGTGACTAATGGCAATTTCTGTCATACGAGCAACGATATAGGGCTGAGAAATTGTCTGGCCATGACCTATTGGTAAGGCGGTGTCTTCATAGGCACGGCTAGCCAGCGCTTCTTCTACAAATATATGGCGTGGCAGCTGTGCTATCACTTCCAGTACTTCAGAATTTTGAATGCCCTCGCTTTTCAAACGATCGACTAAGCGATCTCGAGTGCGCTTAGACGTCATGCCTATACCGATGTGATGACTGCGCATATCAGCTTTCTTTAGTGTCTTGAGATAACCATTGTTCAAGTTCATCCAATTGCTTATGTCGGGTTAAATCAACTTGTAGTGGTGTTACCGAAATATAGCCATTTTCAACCGCGTAAAAATCGGTGCACTCACCGCAATCAGCGGCATCACCAACAGCACCCACCCAATATATCGCAGCGCCACGTGGATCAGTGGACTTTATGACAGGCTCTGCCTTATGTCGGTAACCTAAACGCGTGCTTTGAAACCCTTTAATATCCTGCCAGGGAATATCTGGCACGTTTACATTAAGCAATGAATTCTCTGGTAAAGCCTGTTGCTGAAGTTTAGCTACAAGTATTTCTACGGCTTTTACAGCAGTTTCGTAGTGCTTCATTTCTTGTCCAGCTAAAGATACGGCTATTGATGGAAGCCCAAGGAATCGGCCTTCCATTGCAGCTGCCACGGTACCCGAGTAAACCACATCATCGCCAAGATTAGCACCGGCATTGATACCCGCAATAACCATATCCGGCTCGTTATCAAGTAAACCAGTGATGGCCAAATGCACACAGTCTGTCGGTGTACCATCAACACTGATAAAACCATTATCGTGTTGCTTAGTTCTTAATGGATGCAATAGTGTGAGTGAATTACTCGCACCGCTACGATTACGATCTGGTGCAACCACATCACAGTCGGCTAAGGAAGATAAGGCTTTATATAGGGCACTCAGGCCGGGAGCAAGGTAGCCATCATCGTTACTTAGGAGAATACGCATAGACCTTGGCAGCGTTGTTTATAATACTAAAACCCTAACGAGCAAACTGAATATAAAAACGTAGTAGCTCTAATTTTATCTAAGCAGTGATTGAGGCTAGACACAACGCCATCAAAGCACTTGGGTAAACACCTAAGGCAATAATCAGTAAAGTATTTGCACTTAGTGCAATCTTCATATCCATTGGCGCAGTGATGGCAGGAACATCTTCATCGGCGTCATCAAAATAGGTGTACTTAACAATACGCAAGTAGTAGAAGGCACCTACCACAGAGAGCAATACTGCAAGCACAGCTAACCAAACTAACTCTACATTAACAGCCGCTTGTAGAACTGATAATTTGGCCCAGAAGCCAACGAATGGAGGAACACCGGCCATAGACATCATGATCATTAATACCATGAAAGCAAACCAGGGGCTACGTTTATTAAGGCCTTTGAAGTCAGCAATATTTTCTGCTTCGTAACCGGCTCGGCTTAGTAAGATCACCATACCGAAACCGGCTGCGGTGGTAATAGCATAGACGATGGCATAGAACATTGAAGCAGCATAACCTTCATCTGTACCCGCCAAAATACCTAAGATCAAGAAACCAACATGCGCGATAGTTGAATAACCCAACATGCGTTTGATATTGGTTTGCGCGATAGCAACTACGTTACCAATAATGATAGACAGAGCCGCTAATATCACTAGCATGTCTTGCCAATGAACGTGTAGCCCTTCAGCGCTGTCGACTAATAAACGCATCATCATGGCAAAAGCTGCAATCTTTGGAGCACTACCAATAAATAGTGTTACTGAAGTTGGTGCACCCTGATAAACATCGGGTATCCACATATGAAATGGTACGGCACCAAGCTTAAAGGCGATACCAACAATTAAGAACACAACACCAAAAGTTAATACGATACTACTCTCTTCCATCGACCCAATATGGCTGGCAACATCAGCAATATTAATAGTACCGGTGACACCGTAAATCATGGACATACCATAAAGCAGCATACCCGATGCAATAGCACCTAACACAAAGTACTTCATTGCAGCTTCTGCAGACGCGCTGGAATCACGGTTAAATGCCACCATGGCGTAAAGTGACAAAGATAAGAGCTCTAAGCCGAGATAAACAGTCAAATAACTATGCGCGGATATCAGCACAGACATACCTAACACAGCGAATAGCCCCATTACGTAGTACTCGCCGCGGTAAAGCTGTCTATCAGCCAAATACTGGCGTGAATACAAGAAGGCTAAAAACGACACCAGGAAGACGAATACTTTTAACACTATAGCCATAGAATCGTTGACGAAACTGCCATCAAACGTGACCTGAGTTTCACCAAAAGGCAAAGTAAGTGTTAAGTACGCAGCGATTAATAGTGTAAGCTGACTAAGGATATAGGTAATTCCACGCTTTTCAGCCGGCAAATAGACGTCAACCAATAAGACAACACAAGCCATAGTTAACAGAAAAATTTCTGCTATGGCTGGTTGAAAATCTGGTGTAATAAATTCTGTCATTTAACCTAACCTAGAGCTTCGACGTTACAACGTGATTAAGGAAATGATCAACAGAGCTATGCATCACATCAACCAATGGTGCTGGCCATACACCGAGCAAGATTACGGCTACCGCCAATACTGCTAACATCCAAAACTCTCGTCTATTAACATCTGTTAACTGCGCGACATTATCATTAGCGATATCACCAAAAATAACGCGCTTGACCATCCATAAGGTATAAGCCGCACCGAAGATTAGTGTTAAAGCGGCGAAGAACGCGATCCAAAAGTTCACCTGGAATGAGCTTAGAATCACCATGAACTCGCCAACAAAACCTGATGTACCTGGTAATCCTGTATTGGCTAAAGCAAATAAAACCATAAAACCCGCGAACATCGGCATCGTGTTAATCACACCACCGTAGTCACTAATTTTTCTAGAATGCATACGATCGTACATCACACCAACGCAAAGAAATAAAGCGCCCGAAATAAAACCGTGTGAGATCATTTGCACCATGGCACCTTCTACACCTAGAGCAGCACCTGATACGTCACCGGTCTGTCTAAATATCGAAAATACTACAAACAACCCTAGCGTAACGAAACCCATATGGGCGATTGATGAATAAGCAATCAGCTTTTTCATATCTTCCTGGACCAACGCAACTAACGCGATGTAAACGATGGCAATCAGCGATAACGCTATCACCAACCAGTCTAAATAGGCGGCTGCATCGGGCACAATAGGAAGCAAAAAGCGGATAAAACCATATGCACCCAACTTCAACATAATCGCGGCCAAAATCACTGAACCACCTGTTGGTGCTTCAACGTGAGCATCCGGCAACCAAGTATGCACTGGCCACATTGGAACCTTCACCGCAAACGCCAATAAGAATGCAAAGAACATTAATATCTGAGGCGTCATGTCGAGCTGTTGCGAATGAAAATCAAGAATCGCAAAACTGCCTGATTGAAAATAGAGATATAAAATAGAGATCAATAAAAGCACTGAGCCCAAGAAGGTATACAAGAAAAACTTAATCGCTGCATAAACACGTCTTGGTCCACCCCAAACGCCGATAACAATAAACATCGGTATGAGCATGGCTTCCCAGAACACATAGAAAAGTACTGAATCCAATGCGGCAAACACACCATTCATCAAGCCAGCCATGATCAAAAACGCGGCCATGTACTGCGCGACGTGTTTTTGAATGACTTCCCAGCCAGCAATAACCACAATAACGGTAAAGAAAGTGGTCAAAAGAATGAGCGGCATTGAAAAGCCATCAACGCCTAATGCGTAATTGACGTTAAATGATGGTATCCAGGCATGAGTTTCGACAAACTGCATTTGGAAAGTGCTGTTATCGAAACCAGTATAAAGCGGAATGGAAACCAAAAAGGTCACTGCAGAAAAAGCGAGCGCCCAGACACGCTGCAAACTAGGCTCCCTATTGCTAAATAGCAATACGACTATACCGCCGATAATAGGCAGCCAAATGACCAAACTCAGTAAGGGTAGATTAGAAAACATAATTAGATTCGATCATCACCCTTTTACTATGACAAACCAACCGATTAATACGATCAGCCCTAATATCATCGCGATTGCATAATGATATAAAGCCCCAGATTGTATATGGCGCATCACACCTGCTATGCGTCCTATGCTATTCGCCGTACCGTTTACCATACCGCCATCAATAATTTTGGCATCACCGACAGACCAAAGACCTTTACCTAATAACTGACTACCTTTGGCAAACACCGCATAGTAAAGACGATCAATGCCGTAAGCATCATCAAGTACTTTATGTATAGCAGCAAAACTCTGCTTAATTTTGCCTGGCAATTCTGGCTGCTTAATATAAAACAGCCATGCTAAAGCGATAGCAGCAATCACCAACCAAAATGGCAGAGTAACCACACCATGCGTCAAGAAACTCCATGGATTGCCGCCATGTAATTCAGCGGCTTTAGCCAAATTATCATGTTGCTCAAAGACAACTATAGAATTACCAAAGTAATCACCAAACGGCATCGCAGATAAGAACATCCATCCTGCCAGTACAGAAGGTATTGCTAACAATATCAACGGTACGGTGACCACTCTAGGACTCTCTTTAAGATGATGCTCAGTATGCTCATCCATACGTGGCTGGCCATGGAAAGTTAAGAACAACAAACGCATGCTATAAAATGCGGTAACAAACACACCAGCCACCACGGCAAAGTAGGCGAAACCAGAACCCGCGATCGTTGAAAAACCAACGGCTTCAATAATAGAGTCTTTTGAGAAGAAGCCAGCAAATGGAGGAATACCCATTAATGCGAGTGAGCCGATTAACGCTGTCCAATAAGTAATCGGCATATACTTTTTAAGACCACCCATTTTGCGCATATCTTGTTCATGATGCATGGCAATAATCACCGAACCCGCTGCCAAGAACAATAACGCCTTAAAGAACGCATGAGTCATCAAATGGAATATCGCCGCAGAGTAAGCTGATACACCTAGAGCGACCGTCATATAACCCAGTTGTGACAACGTTGAATAAGCAACAACACGCTTAATATCGTTTTGAATCAGCCCAAGGAACGCCATAAACAGAGCAGTAATTGCACCAATAACAAGGACTACACTTAAGGCAGTTTCAGACCATTCAAACAATGGCGACATGCGCGCCACCATAAAGATACCCGCGGTTACCATAGTTGCGGCATGGATCAATGCTGAAATCGGTGTAGGACCTTCCATTGAATCTGGCAACCAAACATGCAATGGAACTTGTGCAGATTTACCCATGGCACCAACAAACAACAACAAACATGCTACCGTCATTAATGACCATTCTGCGCCAGGAAAGATTTCTATAGTGGTATTGGCATGGCCTTCTGCGCCAGCAAACACTTCAGCATAATCTAAGGAACCGAAGTACATTAATATGACAGCAATTCCTAGTAGGAAACCAAAGTCACCAACACGGTTAACCAAGAACGCTTTTAAGTTTGCATAGATCGCTGTTGGTCGTTTATACCAAAAACCGATCAAGAGATAAGAAACCAGACCAACCGCTTCCCAGCCGAAAAATAACTGCATGAAGTTGTTTGCCATTACCAACATCAACATTGAGAAGGTAAACAATGAGATGTAGCTAAAGAAACGCTGGTAACCCGGGTCATCATGCATATAACCAATGGTATAAATATGCACCATTAGCGAGACGAAGGTCACCACAATCAACATGGTGGCAGTTAACTCATCGATAAGGAAGCCGACTTCGAAATTAATACCATCGCTCAACAACCACTGATAAACGGTGGCGTTATAAGTACCCGCTTCGTTTAAAACAATATGATTAAAAACGACAAGAGATAAGACAAATGAAATAGCGACACCAATAATGGTGACCCAATGTGCGCCAGCGCGACCAATTTTTTTGCCGAATAAGCCCGCCACAATCGCGCCAAATAAAGGTGCTAAGGCAAGAATAAGATATACGTTTTCCATTCTCCTATCCCCTACCTATTTCTGCAGCTCTCTTAACTCACCAACGTTAATCGTTCGGCGGTTACGAAACAGAGTGATCAAAATGGCCAGACCAATTGCTGCTTCGGCAGCGGCAACGGTCAATATAAAGAAAACAAAGATTTGTCCAGCAGTATCACCGTGAAAATGTGAGAACGCAACAAAGTTCATATTAACGGCCAATAACATCAGCTCGATCGACATTAAAAGAATAATGACATTTTTGCGATTAAGGAAAATACCGGCAACGCTTAAGCAAAATAGTATCCCGCCTAACACCAGGAAGTGTGACAGCGAAATCATGCATCACCTCCATTAGCCTTACCTTCAGCAGGCATTTTAACCACGCGTAAACGATCAGCTTTACGCGCTTTAACCTGCTCATCAATCTCCTGGTACTTACTGCTTGGTCGGCGGCGTAAGGTCAACATAATCGCAGCCACAATAGCGAGCAACAAAATAGCCGCAGCCAACTCAAATGGATATAAATAAACCGTATAGAGTACTGAACCCAGCTCTTTGGTATTACTATAATCAGCATCGTGTGGAATAGGTGCACTATAGGTATCAAGTCCAAAGTAAGGACCAACGACCAATATGATCTCGACAACCATAATCAATGCAACAATAATTCCGACAGGCAGGGTTTTAATAAAGCCTTCTCTTGTCGGTTCAAAATTGATATCGAGCATCATCACCACGAATAAGAACAGCACCATCACGGCACCGACATAGACCAGCACCAAGGTAATAGCTAAAAACTCAGCTTCGAGTAATAACCACAAACCTGCGCTAGTGAAAAACGCTAATACGAGAAACAACACGGCATGTACCGAGTTGGGCACTGTAATCACTGCTACTGATGCTGCTACCAGAATGACAGCAAAAAAGTAAAATAATAAGGGCTCTATGGCCATGCTCTATTTTTTCTCTGTATTAATTATTTAATTAATAAACCGTAAAGACTATTTCTTTACCTAAACGCCGCGTCCTGTGCTCTATCTGCAGCAATTTGACTTTCGTACTTATCACCAATTGCCAACAACTTTTCTTTAGTCATAATTTGCTCACCACGGTTTTCGAAGTGATACTCAAATTCTCTTGTTTCGACGATTGAGTCTACCGGACAGGCCTCTTCACAAAAGCCACAAAAAATACATTTAAACAAATCAATATCGTAGCGTGTGGTACGACGTGTTTTATCTTCGCGTTCTTCTGACTCAATAGTAATCGCTAGCGCAGGGCAAACCGCTTCACATAACTTGCAAGCAATGCAGCGCTCTTCACCGTTAGGATAACGACGTAATGCGTGCAAACCACGAAATCGGTTTGATTGTGGTGTTTTTTCTTCAGGGTACTGGACAGTAATTTTCTTTTTAAAAAAATACTTACCCGTCAATTTCATACCACGGAGCAACTCCACCAACATGAAAGTTTTAAAATAATGTCCGAGATTACTCATAACACTAACTCAACTGTATCTCTACGCTTAAGCCTTAGCGAACCAAGGGCCAACTTCACCTAAAACCAGTAATCCAGTTACAACAATCCATACGATTGTAATGGGGATAAATACTTTCCAACCTAGGCGCATAATCTGGTCATAACGATAACGTGGAAAGGTCGCTCTAAACCACAAAAAGAAAAACAAGAAAAATCCCATCTTAGCCAAGAGCCATACTATGCCCGGCACCCAGCTTGTAAGATCATCTAATATTGGAATACCCTGGAAAGGCGACAACCAGCCACCTAAAAACATAATCGCGGTCAAAGCCGCAATCAAAATCATATTGGCGTATTCAGCCAGGAAGAATAGAGCGAAGGTCATCCCTGCGTATTCAACATGAAAACCCGCAACAATTTCAGACTCACCTTCGGCGACGTCGAACGGTGCGCGGTTGGTTTCTGCTACACCCGAAATGAAGTAAACAACAAACATCGGAAACAACGGTATCGCAAACCAATGCAACGCACTGCCCTCTTGGCGTAACACGATATCTTGCAGATTCAAACTACCTGCCGCCATCAATACGACAACCAGTGCAAATCCCATTGCTATTTCATATGAAACTACCTGTGCTGAACTACGCAGAGCACCTAAGAATGCATATTTTGAGTTAGATGCCCAACCTGCGATGATGACACCATATACTCCCAGTGAGGTCATAGCCAAGATATACAACAGACCAGCATCGATATCGGCAAGCACCCAACCTTCATCAAACGGTATAACCGCCCATGCGGCCAATGCAGGCGCCAACACAATAAGCGGCGCTAAAACAAATAAGAACCTATTCGCATTGGTTGGAATAATAATTTCTTTTAACGCCAACTTCAGACCATCGGCTATAGGTTGTAGAAATCCTCTTGGCCCGACACGGTTGGGTCCAATACGAACCTGGATATAACCGATGACTTTACGTTCAGCCAAAGTCAAATACGCGACAGACAGCATGATTGGTACAACAATCACGACAATTTTTAATAAAATTTGAATTAGTTCAGGTAACCAATTCCAAATGTCTATCACTATTTGCATTAAATCTGTTTACTCTCGAGCTTAACGTTGGATGCTGACAGTTCTAGGACTAAAGTTAAAAGTAGAAGTCGTAGAAACCGCAGAAGGAACATAAACACAGTTGTCAGCAACTTTATCGTTAATTTTCAATGGCAAATAAAACTCTTCATCATCTGCGCGAAGATGAACATGTTCCGCACCTTTCAAACCAAATTTTTCAGCGCTCTGACTATTTATTTCCACACCTTTTGAAGTATTTGCGTCAACAGTCTCTTGCAAAGCCTTAGCTCGACGTACTGTGGCGTCTACCGCATAAAGAGGTACCATCGTCAATGTACTAATATCGCCATTAACCTTATGAAGCTCTGCCGGGCAACGCCAACCACCTTTAAGATCGCCGTTCTCTGGACACAGTTGCTTAACCTCATCACGAACTTCCTCTGAACTTGTGTAATCAAAACCATCTACATTACATAAATTACCCAGCACTCGTAATACTTTCCAAGCTGGTCGCGCTTCACCTTGAGAAGGAACAGCACCACTAAAGCTTTGCCAACGACCCTCAGCATTAACATAAGTACCTGACGTTTCGGAAAATGGTCCTATAGGCAATAACACATCGGCATACGCCAGCATCGTATCGCTGACATAAGCGCTCATCATGATAGTCAAGTCTGCGTCAGATAGTGCTTTAATAGCAGGTAGTGTGTTAACAACATCAAAATCTGGTTCAACACCGAGAAGAAGATATGCCTGTAATCCACGAGCTAACATCTCTTGAGCGTTGTAACCCACTCTGGATGCTTTATTACCACCCGCTATTCGATGCGGAACCGCACCAGCAAGCCACGCGCCAGCCGCATTTGCACCTTCTGTTAATCCACCAAATGAACTGTTACTCATTTGTGCAATAGCAGTAGCAAGGGCGCTTATGGTACTTGCATCAACACAATGTAAAGCTTGTGTTCCGAGTATCACCGCAGATTGACTGCCATCTTGTAATTGTTTTGCTACGTTTTTGTGTGTATCGCTTGGCTTAATATCACTAACAAGATTCGCGATGCCCTCAGGACCATTAGCACCGGAATCCAGCAGAGCCTTAGCAATGCCTGCTAATTCATGCACGTAGTGTGAAGGAGAAACGATAATCGAATTACTTACATTAAACGTAAACTCAAAATCCATACCGTTGAGTACAGAAATTTTTGCACCTTTATTACTGGCTTTGCGCAAACGGTGACCAGCAATAGGTTGTTCTTTTCGAATATTCGACCCAACCAATAACAATGCATCGAGGTTTTCCAGGTCTTTTATTGCTAAGCCTAATGAGGGATAAATCGGAGCAATATCATCAGCGCTAAAATCCAGATGTCTTAGGCGATGATCAATATTACCGGAACCTAAGCCGCGCAATAATTTCTGTGTTAAAAAGGCTTCTTCGACAGTAGATGAAGGCGACACCAGGGCACCAATTTGATTTGCACCTCGTTGTTCTACGATCGCATTTAATCCTTCTGCTATTTTAGTCAATGCGGTTTCCCAATCAACTTCGCGCCATTCACCACGCTGCTTGATCATTGGTTGCAATAATCTACCTTCATTCAAGCCTTCGTATGAAAAACGGTCTCGATCAGAGATCCAACATTCGTTAACACCTTCGTTATCCTTGGGTAAAGCACGCTTAATTTCATTAAAGCGACTATGTATAACGATATTTGAACCTAGACAATCATGCGGTGCAATTGCATCACTTGAGGTCAGTTCCCAAGGTCTTGATGTGTATCTAAAGGGTTTAGACGTTAGCGCGCCAACAGGACAAAGATCGATAACATTGCCGGATAACTCGGAATCAACGCTTTCTTCTATGTATGTACCAATTTCCATATGCTCACCGCGACCCGTCGCACCAAGCTCCATTACACCGGCAATCTCCTGACCAAAACGCACACAACGCGTACAGTGAATGCAGCGAGTCATATCGGTATTGATCAATGGACCCAGGTTTTTATCTTTCACAACACGCTTTTTATCTGCGTAATCTGATGAATCACCACCGTAGCCCATGGCTGTATCTTGAAGATCACACTCACCACCCTGGTCACATATTGGACAATCTAATGGGTGATTAATAAGCAGAAATTCCATAGTGCCGCGTTGTGCAGCTAGTGCCTTGGGTGATCTGGTATGCACTGTCATACCATCCATCACTGGGGTTGCGCACGCAGGCAAAGGTTTAGGCGCTTTTTCTACATCGACTAAACACATTCTGCAGTTAGCCGCGATAGAAAGTTTTTCGTGGTAGCAAAAACGCGGAATATGAATACCGGCTTTATCTGCAACTTCGATTAGAAGCTGACCCGTTTCTGCTTCTAATTTTTGACCGTCTATCTCAATCGTTACCATAATAAACGCTCGACTAATGCACGCTCGGTCCGACCATACAACGCTTATGTTCAACGTGGTAGGCAAACTCTTCGCGAAAATGTTTAACAAAACTTGCAACTGGCATGGCAGCGGCATCACCTAGAGCACAGATTGTGCGACCTTCTATTTTTGCAGCAACATCTTCCAGTTTATCGATGTCTTCATATGTGCCTTTGCCATGTTCAATACGGTGTACCATACGAGTTAGCCAACCAGTACCTTCTCTGCAAGGAGTACATTGACCACATGATTCTTCGTAATAGAAGTGTGAAATACGCTCCAATACTTTAACCATACATGTAGAGTCATCCATTACGATGACTGAGCCCGCTCCAAGCATAGAACCGGCCTGAGCTATGGAATCATAATCCATATCTACATCCATCATGATCTCACCAGGCAATACTGGAACCGAAGAGCCTCCAGGAATCACGGCTTTTAGCGTAGCCCCGTTTTTCATGCCGCCAGCCATTTTCAATAACTCAGCAAATGGTGTCCCTAATGGCACTTCATAGTTACCAGGCTTATTAACATGCCCGGATACAGAGAATATTTTCGGACCACCGTTATTGGGTTTGCCTATATCTAGGAACCATTGGCCGCCGTTACGTAAAATAGTGGGCACAGAGGCTAAGGTTTCAGTGTTATTAATTGTAGTTGGTCTACCATAAAGACCGAAACCAGCTGGGAAAGGTGGTTTAAAGCGTGGCTGACCTTTTTTACCTTCAAGTGACTCAAGCAAGGCGGTTTCTTCACCACAAATATAAGCACCCGCGCCAATGTGAGTATAAAGATCAAAATCAATCCCCGAACCCATGATGTTTTTGCCTAACAGGCCCGCGGCGTAGGCCTCTTTAATCGCATCTTCAAAACGCTCAATGGGTTCGTCAAACTCGCCACGAATATAGTTATAACCGGCAGTCGCACCAATGCAATAACCTGCTATAGCCATACCTTCTATAAGTGAGTGTGGATCGTAGCGCAAGATATCTCGGTCTTTAAATGTACCAGGCTCACCTTCATCAGAATTACAGACTATGTATTTTTGTCCTTCTGCGTCGCGTGGCATAAAACTCCACTTAAGACCTGTAGGAAAGCCTGCACCACCACGGCCGCGCAAGCTAGATGTTTTTAACTCAGAAATAATTTCATCTGCCGGTGTTTTTTCTTGCAGAATTTTCTTCCAGGCGTCATAACCCTGAGCACCAACATAGGTATCTAATTTCCATGAATTAGGTAAATGCAGATTTCGAAAGCAGACTTCGTTCGCCATAGCCCTACCCCTAATCTAAACCATCCAAGATCTCATCGATCTTTTCAGGTGTTAGATTTTCATAATATGCACGATCGACTTGCATCATCGGTGCACCGCCACATGCAGCTAAACATTCAACTTCGCGCAAAGTAAATTTATTGTCTGGCGTGGTTTCACCTAAACCAACACCCAAGCGTCTCTTAAGGTGAGCAACAATTTCATCTGAACCGCACAACATACAAGAGACATTGGTACAGACATTTATTTTGTGTCTACCCGTAGGTTCATGAACAAACATGCTATAAAACGTGCCAACTTCATAAACCGCGATACGTGGCATTTCTAAATAATCTGCCACTGCATCCATTAATTCTGTTGTTAACCAACCGCCGTTTGCACGTTGAACAATATGCAAAGCGGGAATCACAGCGGAACGGCGCTGTTCGACCGGAAAGCGCTCAATCCACATATCAATTTCAGCAATTGATTCTGTAGAAAATATTGATGGTGCTTCTGCCATTAGCGATCCACCTCGCCAAATACTATGTCCTGTGTGCCGATAATGGATACTACATCGGCAAGCATATGACCTTTAGTCATTTCATCTAACGAGGCGATATGTGCGAAACCAGGCGCTCTTACTTTTAATCGATAAGGTTTATTAGCACCATCAGAAACTAAATAGACACCGAACTCACCTTTAGGATGTTCAACTGCAGCATAGGCTTCGCCTTCTGGCACATGATAACCTTCAGTAAATAATAAAAAGTGATGGATTAATGACTCCATATCACCTTTCATATCTTCACGCTGTGGTGGTGTGACCTTATGGTCGGCGACCATTACTGGCCCTGGGTTGGCGCGTAACCATTCGATACACTGACGAATGATGCGGTTAGACTGACGCATTTCCTCTACCCTAACCAAGTAACGATCATAACAATCGCCATTAACACCAACGGGGATGTCAAAATCCAGTTTGTCATATACTTCATAAGGTTGTTTTTTGCGAAGATCCCACTCGATACCGGAGCCACGCAACATTGCGCCTGTAAAACCAAGTTGTAAAGCACGTTCAGGGGATACTACACCGATATTAACCGTACGCTGTTTCCAAATACGGTTATCTGTTAATAGTGTTTCATATTCATCTACATATCCAGGGAAGCGTTCGGTAAATTGCCAAAGAAAATCCAATACTGATCCCTGACGGTCTTCGTTTTTCTTTTTAACCTCACGCTCACTATGCCACTTTGACGCTTCATACTGTGGCATACGTTCAGGTAGATCGCGGTAAACACCACCTGGGCGATAATACGTTGCATGCAAACGTGCGCCTGATACCGCTTCGTATATGTCCATTAAATCTTCACGTTCACGGAAGCAATATAAGAATACGGTCATCGCACCAATATCGAGAGCATGAGCACCTAACCACAAACAGTGGTTCAAGATACGAGTAATCTCATCGAACATGACACGAATGTACTGTGCACGCTCTGGCACTTCTACGCCAAGCATTTTTTCTATTGCTAAAACATAACCATGTTCGTTACACATCATCGACACGTAATCGAGCCTATCCATATAACCAATGCTCTGGTTAAACGGCTTTGTTTCGGCAAGTTTCTCCGTACCACGGTGTAACAAACCAATATGTGGATCGGCGCGTTCGATTGTTTCGCCATCCATCTCTAAGACAAGGCGCAACACGCCATGAGCAGAAGGATGCTGTGGTCCAAAGTTCATGGTGAAATTACGAATCTCAGCCATTATTAACCTCATCACCCTTATCTAAATAACGATTGTCTTCGCGAATCTTACGCGGCACTAAAACGCGCGGCTCAATACTCACTGGTTCATAGATAACACGTTGCTTCTCAGGGTCGTAACGCATTTCAACGTGGCCGGAGATTGGGAAATCTTTTCTAAATGGATGGCCGATAAAACCATAGTCAGTCAACAAACGACGCAGGTCTGGATGACCATAAAACAAGATACCAAATAAATCATAGGCTTCGCGCTCGAACCAATCAGCGCAACGCCACACATCAACAACTGAATCAACCGCTGGTTGCTCGCCACCAACATAGACTTTTAAGCGTAAACGTTGATTATGCCTAACGGATAACAAATGGTAGACGACTGCAAAACGTTTCGCGGGATCACATTCTTGCTCAGCATATTCTAGATAATCTACCGCACAAAGATCAGTTAATTGCTCAAACGAATTTTCTTCGGAATCACGTAAACTGATGCACAAAGCCTTTAGCTCAGGCGCGCGTACCACAGCAGTGACTTCAGCGTCGAACCCTATCGTCACGCTTTCCACAGCTTGTGCAAAATCCTCTTCAAGACGCTTTACTAGCGCTTGCTCCTGTACCGTCATCTAAGACTACCTGCATTAACGCGCGATGGTATTCGTACGTTTTATTTTATTTTGTAACTGAATAATGCCGAATAACAATGCTTCCGCGGTTGGCGGACAACCCGGCACGTAAATATCAACGGGGACTATTCGGTCACAGCCACGCACAACAGCATATGAATAGTGGTAATAACCACCACCGTTAGCACATGAACCCATAGAAATAACCCAACGTGGCTCCGCCATTTGGTCATAAACTTTACGTAACGCTGGCGCCATTTTATTTACTAGTGTACCGGCTACAATCATGACATCTGACTGACGTGGACTAGGACGAAACACAACACCGAATCTATCCAGGTCATAGCGCGCAGCACCCGCATGCATCATCTCTACCGCGCAGCATGCTAGACCAAAGGTCATTGGCCAAAGCGAACCCGTTCTTGCCCAATTAATAACCTTATCTGCTGTAGTGGTAACGACACTTTTCTCAAGAACGCCTTCTATTCCCATTGCAGCGCCCCTTTTTTCCATTCATAAACGAAACCAACGACGAGAATGGTTAAAAATACCATCATCGCGATAAAACCAAACCAGCCAATTTGATCTAGTACTACAGCCCAGGGAAATAAAAAAGCAATCTCCAGATCAAAGATAATAAAAAGAATAGCAACGAGATAATAACGCACATCAAATTTCATGCGCGAATCTTCGAAGGCTTCAAAACCACATTCGTAAGGAGAGTTTTTTTTCTGATCAGGACGTCGCGGACCCAGAACAAAACCGGCCACGAGAGGGGCAACGCCAAACACGATACCCATAACGATAAACACCAAAATCGGCAGGTAGTTATCAAGCATCGACGGAGTCTACGGCTGCTGCCGCCCTCCTGTCAACACGCTCTAAAATTCTCTTTTTATCATACATAAGCAATAGCCTATTCATGGTGCCGATGGCCGGAGTCGAACCGGCACGGCTTGCGCCACTGCCCCCTCAAGACAGCGTGTCTACCAATTCCACCACATCGGCAAAAAGGACCACTGTCTCCCAATAAATAACGTAGGGCGGCGGCGATCACTCTACTTCAACTAGTTTACGCCTTCCTCGACGTTCGTCGGAGATTCATCAGGTATCACAGGCACGTCTGAAGGTGCTTGCAAGGCATCAGATTCCTCAATATCTGGGTTAACGACAGCATCTGGTACATCGTTAATCTCACTACTTTCAATGCTAAAATCGGTAACACTACCGGATCTGGTTGTTTGCTCAGTAGATAAATACGCCAGCATAAGTGAGGTGACAAAAAACACAGTGGCCAATATCGCTGTGACTCGAGTCAAAAAGGACCCTGATCCCTGGCTACCAAAAACGGTTTGTGAAGCCCCACTACCAAAAGCAGCACCTGCATCAGCGCCTTTGCCATGCTGCAACAATACCAGTGCGACAAGCGCAATAGCGATGAGAACGTGAATAAGTAGAAGAACTGTTTGCATATTTTTAGTTTATTAATCTGTAGCGCGACAGATATCCAGGAAAGATGCCGCGTCTAGGGAAGCGCCGCCGATTAGGCCACCATCAATATCGGGCTGGGAAAACAATTCTGCAGCGTTATCAGGCTTCACACTACCACCATATAATATCTGTACGCTCGCCGCGATATCGGCACTCTGAGCCGCAATTCTATCGCGGATAAAGTGATGAACTGCTTGCGCTTGATCTGGCGTGGCGGTCATTCCCGTACCAATCGCCCATACTGGCTCATAAGCGATGACAGCATTGCGCAATGCTCCCGCGCCCGGTTCGAGCGCGAGTATAGCATCTAGTTGCTTTGCAACCACAGTTTCGGTCTCATTTTGCTGGCGCTCTTCTAACAGCTCGCCCAAACAAAAAATGGGGACTAATCCGTGACTAATGGCCTTAGCAACCTTGTTTGCCACGATTTCATCCGTTTCACCGTATAGTGCACGTCGTTCAGAGTGGCCAACTATGACGTATTTGCAGCCAAAGTCGTTGAGCATTTGTGCAGCAACCTCACCGGTAAACGCACCAGGCTCTTCGTCGGCTAAATTTTGCGCACCCAGGCTAATCGATGTGCCTTTTAATAATTCTTCAACATCCGCAAGGTATACATTACTTGGGCAAACGGCGACTTGAGCATTAGTAATCGTGCTCTCTCCCTCTTTTATGCTGGCAACGAGTTCGCGTGCGCTTGCGCGTGTCCCGTTCATTTTCCAATTACCTGCTACAAAAGGCTGCCGCATTGTGCTGCGCTCCAAAGCTCAAAGAGCCGTGCATCTTAGCGACACAGGCACAATAAATCAATTTAGAATGTTTATTATTTGATCAAAAAAACAAGAAAAATCAGTAGTTAGTGACTAACTGATACTCTACGCGCCGGTTTCCAGGGTATCAGCAATTTGCTTGGCTAGTCGTTCTACTTGATTCTCGTCGTCGCCTTCAACCATAACGCGAACGACGGGTTCTGTGCCAGAAGGCCTAAGCAATACCCGACCTTTTCCATCAAGCTCGGCCTCGGCAACTTCTACTGCCCGCTGAGTTGTCTTGGACTCAACGATACTCGGGTCTGCTTTAACGTTAATCATGGTTTGAGGGTATTTGGTGACTTCCGACGTGATATCGCGCAAGCTGCGGGAGAGCTTCGACAGAGCTGCTAAGACTTGCAGCGCAGCAACAATGCCATCACCAGTCGAGCTGCGATCCAGGCAAATAATATGACCCGATGTTTCGCCACCTATCAGCAACCCCTTTTGCTTCATCAATTCAAGCACATAACGGTCTCCTACCGCCGCACGAGACAAGCCTACGTCATACTTAGCTAGTGCCTGTTCAAAGCCAAGATTGCTCATTAAGGTACCCACAACCGCTTTTTCATGGCCCAGCCCTTTGCCAAGCAAACGATAGCGCGCAATCACGTATAAAATGTCATCACCATCTAGGATATTGCCGAGATCATCCACCATCATTACTCGGTCACCATCGCCGTCTAAGGCAATACCCAAATCTGCACCTTCAGCTACCACAGCCTTCGCCAGAGCTTGCGGATGCAATGCGCCACAGCCGTCATTAATATTGAAACCATCCGGATCAGCGGCAATTTCTATCACCTCTGCGCCAAGCTCTCTAATAACATTACCCGCAACGTGATAAGTGGCACCGTTAGCGCAGTCCACCACTATTTTCATTCCTGCCAAATCTAGATTACGTGGGGTCGTGCTTTTACAATATTCAATATATCGGCCTTCAGCGTCCGTAACACGCTGAGCCTTTCCAAGCATGGCGGATTCTACCGTCTCTAGCGGCTTGTCCATCTCTGCTTCTATCGCTAATTCAATGGCGTCATCCAGCTTAGTTCCATCGCTGGAGAAAAATTTAATGCCATTATCGTCATACGGATTGTGGGAAGCGCTGATCACAATACCTGCCTGCGCATGTAAGGTATGGGTTAGATAAGCAACTGCCGGCGTTGGCATTGGGCCGGTAAGCAAAATATCGACACCCGCAGCAGACAAACCAGCCTGTAAAGAAGACTCAAACATATAACCCGAAACACGAGTATCTTTGCCAATTAGCACCTTACGCCGGCCCTCGTGCCCCTGGCATAGCACCCTACCAGCTGCCCATCCTAGTTTTAAGACAAACTCTGGCGTTATTGGGAATTGACCCACTTTACCGCGGATACCATCTGTTCCGAAATATTTTCTTGTCGTGTTTTTATTCATTATTATTCGCCGTCATTACGATGATGAATCGCCTGCACGACTTTCACTACATCCATCGTTTCTGCTACATCGTGTGTGCGAATAATAGCGGCGCCTCTATCAAGCAGCAATGCTGTCATCGCTAGAGAACCAAATAAACGATCATCCACTTTCTTATCCAATATTTTCGCAAACATGGATTTACGCGATACGCCAACTAATAATGGACACCCTAAAGACATGAATTTATCCAGTTCATCTGCGAGCGCTAAATTATGCTGCAAAGTCTTGCCAAAACCAAAACCAGGATCTAGCACTAACCTATCTTGCTTAATACCGGCATTTAAACAGAATTCTATTCGCTCGGATAAAAAAGCGTAAACATCATCTACAACATTCTCATACTGTGGATCTTGCTGCATAGTTTGTGGCTCGCCTTGCGCATGCATCAAACAAATAGGCACATCGTATTCTAGTGCAACATCGATACACCCATCGTTACGTAAAGCGCGAACGTCATTAATCATAGAAGCACCTGCGGCCAAGGCCGCACGCATGACTTTTGACTTATTGGTATCTATCGAAACCATTACGTCCAATTTATCAGTAATGAGTTCGATAACAGGTACGACACGCTGAATTTCTTCGCCGACAGAAACAGACGTTGCGCCAGGTCGAGTAGATTCGCCACCGACATCAATAATGGTAGCGCCATCGGCCACCATCTTGGTTGCTTGCGCTAAAGCTTGGTGTAGATCAACAAAAAGACCCCCGTCCGAAAAGGAGTCGGGGGTCACATTGAGTATCCCCATCACTTGGGGAGTGGTGAGATTGATCTTCAAGATCAATCAGTATGATTAATGTGTGCTAGCAGGTCCGCCAATTGGTGAATCAGGGCTAGAGCCATCTTTAGCTTCATCCTCAGCTACATTACCTGAAGAAGGTGGCTCGGTTTGATCCCAATCTTTTGGTGGACGCGGCTCTTTGCCGTTCATAATGTCATCCACCTGCTCACTATCGATTGTTTCATATTTAATCAATGCATCGGCCATCATATGAAGCTTTTCGAGGTTATCAGTAAGGATTTTTTCAGCACGCTCGTAATTACGATCAATAATTGCGCGTACTTCTTCGTCGATTAAACGAGTTGTTTCATCAGACACTGTTTTGTGTTGGGAAACTGAATGACCTAAGAAAACCTCGCCTTCTTCTTCACTATAAGTCAAAGGCCCAAGTTTTTCTGACAAACCCCATTTAGTAACCATATTACGAGCAATTTCTGTAGTGCGCTGAATATCGTTAGACGCACCAGTGGTTACCGCTTCAGAACCAAAAATGATTTCTTCCGCAATACGGCCACCAAACATCGAAGAGATTTGGCTTTCTAAACGCTCGCGACTATAACTATAACGATCTTCTTCCGGAAGAAACATCGTCACACCTAAAGCACGGCCACGAGGAATAATCGTCACTTTATGAATAGGATCATGCGAAGGCACTAACCAGCCAACGATAGCATGACCTGATTCATGATAAGCAGTGAGTTTCTTTTCATCCTCACTCATGACCATTGAGCGACGTTCAGCACCCATCATAATCTTATCTTTGGCTTTTTCGAAATGTTCCATTTCGACTTCGCGCATATTGGCACGCGCGGCAAACAAAGCTGCCTCGTTAACAAGGTTAGCCAAGTCTGCGCCAGAGAAACCAGGTGTACCACGAGCAATGATGCTGGCTTTGACATTATCGCCAAGCGGTACTTTGCGCATATGCACTTTCAATATCTGCTCGCGACCACGCACATCTGGTAGAGGCACCACAACCTGACGATCGAAACGTCCAGGACGTAACAAAGCTGGGTCCAATACATCAGGACGGTTAGTTGCAGCGATAACAATAACGCCTTCACTGCCTTCAAAACCATCCATTTCAACCAATAACTGGTTTAGTGTTTGTTCGCGCTCGTCATGACCACCGCCAAGACCAGCACCACGCTGACGACCTACCGCATCAATCTCGTCAATGAAGATAATGCACGGTGATTGTTTCTTTGCTTGCTCAAACATGTCACGAACGCGTGATGCACCGACACCAACAAACATTTCAACAAAATCAGAACCAGAAATACTGAAAAACGGCACCTTAGCTTCACCAGCAATCGCTTTAGCAAGCAAAGTTTTACCCGTACCCGGTGAACCGACCATCAAGACACCGCGTGGAATCTTACCACCGAGTTTTTGGAATTTAGCCGGCGCACGTAAGAATTCAACTAACTCGCCAACTTCTTCTTTGGCCTCTTCAACACCTGCTACGTCATTAAAGGTGACCTTAATTTGATCTTCACCCAAGAGACGGGCTTTACTGCGACCAAATGACATAGCACCGCGGCCACCGCCACCACCTTGCATCTGACGCATAAAGAAAATCCAAACACCGATCAAAAGCAGCATTGGGAACCAAGAAATAAAAATTTGCATAAGCAAGCTTTGTTGCTCGCGTGGGCGTGCACTGATTTCAACGCCGTTATTAATCAAGTCAGCGACCAAACCGTCATCACCAGGGCTGTAAGTGATGAATTTATCACCACCAGAACGCTCGCCTTGAATGGTACGGCCTTCGATTACGACCCTGCTAACATTGCCCTTGCGCACATCGCTGAGAAATTCGGAATACGTTAATTGCTGCGATGGAGCCTGTGGGGGGCCAAAGTTGTTAAAGACAGACATCAACACAACGGCAATGACCACCCAAAGAATTATATTTTTCGCCATATCGCTCAAATCAGCACCTATATATTTGCTTATTAACCGTAAGTGTATGCAAACTCACCCTGTTAACTCAATGTTTTAAGTTCGCTATCCCTAATAAATTTGGCCTATCGAGGCCACAACCTTTATAGACCATTGTTTAGCCAGTAGTTCCTTTAAAACCTTTGGCCACCAAATAAACCTCACGAGATTCTGATCGCGATGCTTTTGGCTTACGCACCCTAACGCTGACAAAACTTGACCGAGCATCACGTACGTAGTCGTCAAAACCTTCGCCATGGAACAGCTTGGCGACAAAATTCCCATTCTTACAAAGCACCTGTCGTGCCAAATCCAACGCTAATTCTGCCAAATACATCGATTTTGGCTGATCCACCGAGCTTATACCGCTAATATTGGGGGCCATATCGGAAAGCACAAGCCCCACTTGGCTATCGCCGATCACCTCTAATAAACGCTGAAACACGGATTCTTCGGTAAAATCGCCCTGGATAAACTGCACATCGGGCAAGCTGTCCATCGTCAGGATATCCAATGCCACTATGTCGGCCTTATGTTGGCACCATTTTGCCGCTAACTGCGACCAGCTACCTGGGGCAGCACCTAAATCTACTACCAACTTGCCAGGTATAAACACCTTGTCTTTAGCTTGCAACTCTTCCAGCTTATAGATTGCGCGTGAGCGAAAACCTTCTTTTTGTGCACGTTTGACGTATTCGTCGTTTTCCTGGCGAGCGAGCCAACGTTTTTGATTGCCATCTTTACCCATCTACTGGCCTAACTTACTGATTTAATATAGAATACCTGCTTTCAGCATCAGATCATCTCGAAGCTTGTTGCTCAGCTACTCGCTTCAAAACGCGCCGAGCGCGCATGATGATCCACCCCGCCGCCAGTAAGCTAAAGGCTCCAAGCAATAGAAAAGCTTCGATACGGTGAGGATAAAGCCGTTCGACAACGAACCACAGCACTATTGCTACAACGATAATTAGAGCAATCTCTAATTTAACACCGTTAAATGGGCTTGCAGCGACTGAGAAATAGGCTTTTTTGCCGTTTTCTATTTTAGTTGCTAGAGCAGCGTTTTGCTCAGCCTCTTTTTGATTCGGATCACTGTTTGGAGTATTCACACTTAATGTTAACTGGAAAACAGCGCCGCCATTTAAATGGTATAGCGCATAATTTAAAACCTGTTGTCACGCTAGGTAATGCCGGGCTCACCGATAACGTGATAAACGAAATTGACTTGGCGCTTAACACGCACGAATTAATCAAAGTCAAAATCAATTGCGGCGATAGACATACCCGCCGTGATATTGATGATGAAATTGCACAGCGTGTTGCTTGCGATCAAGTCAAACATATCGGCCGCGTATTTATTTACTACCGCCCGAACAAAACACCGAGCATCCAATTACCGAAAGCTTAACGGCTTGTTATACCACTAATCATATCACTAATCGTCGCTAAATATTTTCGCGACGACTTCATACTTTTTAAGGCATAAGCATGGCAACTGAACCTACTGACACTATCAACTTTAACGAACTCGGTTTAAGCGAGGACGTACTCACCGCTCTCGGCGAGATTGGCTACGAAAAACCTTCCCCTATCCAAGCCAGTATGATTCCCCATGTTCTGGATGGACGCGATGTCATCGGCCAAGCACAAACCGGAACCGGTAAAACTGCCGCCTTTGCCCTACCACTGCTATCGAATATTGATACGCGCCGCAAAGAAACACAAGTCTTGGTATTAGCGCCAACACGCGAATTAGCTATTCAAGTTGCCGAGGCCTTTCAACGTTATGCCAGCCATATCAAGGGCTTTCATGTCGCTCCTATTTACGGAGGACAAGACTATAACGTGCAGATTCGCGCGCTTAAGCGCGGTGTTCATATAGTGGTCGGTACGCCTGGCCGTGTTACCGACCATATGCGTCGGGGCACACTTAAATTGGGTGGATTAAAAACCTTAGTGTTAGACGAAGCCGATGAAATGCTACGCATGGGCTTTGTTGAGGAAGTGGAATGGATACTGGAACAAACACCAGAAGAACGTCAGATCTGTCTGTTCTCCGCAACCATGCCAAAACCTATTCGTAAAATTGCGCAAAAACATCTTAACGATCCAGAAGAAATCACCATCAAGGTAAAAACCACCACAGCAGAGTCTATTCGCCAACGCTATTGGACGGTCAGTGGATTACATAAGTTAGATGCATTAACTCGTATTCTCGAAGTAGAAAGTTTCGACGCCATTATTATTTTCGTGCGCACCAAAACCGCTACCGTTGAATTGGCCGATAAACTGCGTGCACGCGGTTATGCCGCTGCCGAACTCAATGGCGATATTGTACAAAAACAACGCGAAAGAACCATTGGCCAACTTAAAGATGGCAAGCTCGATATCATTATCGCTACCGATGTCGCGGCGCGTGGTATTGACGTCGCACGTGTCTCACACGTTATCAACTATGACATTCCTTACGATACAGAGGCCTATGTGCATCGCATTGGTCGTACCGGTCGTGCTGGTCGCACGGGCGAAGCGATTTTGTTTGTTGCACCTCGTGAAAAACGCATGCTTAAAACTATCGAGCGCGCCACTAAAAAGTCCATGGAAATTATGGAACTGCCTTCAACTGAGGTGATTAATAACAAACGTATTGCCAACTTCAAGCAACAAATTTCAGATACTTTAGGAAACGAAGAGCTCGGTTTGTTCCAACAAATAGTCGAACAGTATCAACATGAGCATAATATCCCAGCAATAGAAATTGCCGCAGCGCTCGCTAAGATTGCCCAAGGCAGCAAATCACTCTTGTTGAAAAAAGAAGCCTCGCGCCCTGCTCGCAGCCAAGAATCATTTGAAAAAGAAAATCGTAAGCAACGCACTAAAACCAATTCCCGAAAACTTCATCGGGACAAACGCCATGACATCGACGACGATATGGAACGTTTCCGTTTAGAAGTTGGCCATGAACACAAAGTGAAACCTTCTAACGTGATTGGTGCCATCGCCAATGAAGCGGGAATAGACAGCAAATATATTGGCCGCCTGCAAATCTTTGATAAGCATAGTTTGATTGATCTACCCAGTGAAATGCCGAAAGAAATATTTATGGCATTAAAGAAAACCTGGGTTTGTGGTCAACAATTAGAAATCAAACGCGTGTCAGAAGACGGCCGCGCCGCACCTTCGAAGCAGCGACGCAAACCTAAGCCCAAACCAAAGCGTAATGCACGTTCCAGCAAATCTAAACCAAGCAAGAAAAAACGTAAAACTAGTGAGAAACCGGGTTAACGTCCCAAATATTTTTAGCGTATTCTGCAATCGTTCGGTCGCTTGAAAACTTACCCATATTAGCAATATTTAAAATAGACATTTCTGCCCATTCTCTAGGTCTGGCATATAAATGATCGACTTGTCGTTGGCAATCGATATAAGAATCGTAGTCGGCCAGCAAGCAATATTGGTCACCTTCGCTGGTCAGTGCATTAAGTATAGATTGATAACGATTCGTTTCATCTGGACAAAAGAAACCATTACGTATCATGTCTAAAGCGCGGCGCAAGGCTTCATTGCTGTTGTAATAGTCCCAAGGGTTATAGCCTTGAGTTTTTAACGCACCAATACCATCGGCGTCGAGACCAAAAATAAAGAAGTTATGTTCACCTACCTGTTCACGTATTTCGATATTAGCACCATCTAGCGTACCTATAGTCAAAGCACCATTGAGTGACAATTTCATATTGCCTGTACCAGATGCCTCCGTACCGGCCATGGAAATTTGTTCCGATAAATCTGCCGCTGGGATAATGGTTTGTGCGCTGGATACATCATAGTTAGGCATAAACGCAACTTTGAGTTTATCGCCAATAACGGGATCATGATTGATAATCTCGGCCACATCATTAATCAAGCGAATCACCTGCTTTGCTAAATAATAACCAGGTGCCGCTTTACCGGCAAAAATCACAGCTCGAGGCACACGCTCGATATTAGGTTGATCTTTAATCTCGTTATAACGTGTTATCACATGCAACACGTTCAGCAACTGACGTTTGTATTCGTGAATACGTTTAACGTGAATATCAAACATGGCATTTGGGTCAAGGTTTACCCCAACACGTTTGGCAACTAATTCAACCAAACGCTTTTTATTAGCCAATTTAATCGCCATAACTTCGTTCTGAAAATCTTGATCTTTAGCATATTGCACCAGCTGAGATAAGTCTTCCAGTGAGCTTTTCCAGCTATCACCAATACGCGATGTAATGGCGTGACTGAGTTTGGGATTGGCTTGATTCAGCCAACGTCGTGGCGTGACGCCATTGGTCACATTGGTAAACTTATCAGCATAGAAGGCATGAAAATCAGCAAAAATGGTTTTTTGCATTAAATCAGAATGCAGTGCAGCGACGCCATTGACCTTGTGACTACCGACAATAGCAAGATGCGCCATACGCACTCTGCGACCGTTATCTTCGTCAATAATCGATAAACGACTCAGCACACCACTATCTCCTGGTCGCCAATACATTACCTGCTTGAGGAAATGGTGGTTAATCTCATAAATAATTTGAAGATGACGCGGCAACACCCGCTCAAATAATTCCACCGGCCACGTTTCTAAGGCTTCAGGCAATAAAGTGTGGTTAGTGTAAGAAAATGTCTGTTGGGTTATTTTCCAGGCGCGCTCCCAATCGTAAAGATGCACATCCATGAGAATACGCATTAGCTCAGCGACTGAAATTGATGGGTGGGTGTCGTTTAATTGTATCGCTACTTTATCAGGCAGTTTATCAAATGAATCATGTAACTTATTGTATCTTCTAAGAATATCTTGCAATGATGCGCTAACAAAAAAATACTGTTGCTGTAGCCGTAACTCTCGCCCGCTATCTGTCGAATCGTCAGGATAAAGCACCTTAGACAAGTTTTCTGACAAGGTCTTGTCTTCGACTGCCTTAATATAATCACCCTCGTTAAAGTACTGCAAATTAAAATCACGGCTGGCTTTGGCTGCCCATAGACGCATATTGTTTACCGTGTTGTTAGCATAACCCGGCACGGGCGTGTCATAAGCCATCGCGATAACATCTTCCGTACCCATCCATTGATAACGGATATCGCCATTCTCATCCATATATTGTGTACTTTGACCGTAGAACTTCACTCTGTATATCGATTCAGGACGGCCAAATTCCCACGGGTTGCCATAACGTAACCAATTATCAGGGTGCTCAACTTGCTTGCCATGGCGAATTTCTTGCCGAAACATGCCATAGTCATAGCGAATACCGTAGCCATAACCAGGTATTTGCAGACTAGCCATCGAATCAAGAAAGCAGGCGGCCAAGCGGCCCAAACCACCATTACCCAAAGCAGCGTCGTATTCCAGATCACAGATCTCCTCGAGATCCATATCCATTGAAGCCAATGCTTCACGACAAGGCTCATATAAATCAAGAGAAAGTAGCGCGTTAGTCAGAGATCGACCAATAAGAAATTCGAGAGAAAGATAGTAAACCCGCTTGGTGTCTTCGGCGTAATAACTTTGCATCGTTGCCATCCAATGCTCAGTAAGGCGGTTTCGCACCTCAAAAGCCAGGCTATGCAACCAATCTCGCTCCGTCGCAATATGGCCATCTTTACCAACGTTGTAGAGTAAACTTTTGACCAAGCACTGCTTAAAAGACTCAGCTTCAGGGCTCAGAGGCTTAGAATCCAATGACGTGACATTGCTCGCTGGCGCAGACATAATCCCTTCCTCCTAGTTACCTAGTCGTCGCTATTTTATAGTTAAAAAATCCCTCTTTTGCAGTAGCGACATTTTATCTTAAAGGTTTAGGTCATACGCCAGCTCAGCGTTCAATTTTTAGCATTAATTGTCATACCATATTGGCTCATCATTCACATGTATATTTTTGAAATATAAAAACTGATCTGTTGATACCTCATAATCTGAACCTCTCCCGCCGTAGAAAGTACTCCAGAAAAAGTCATTAAGACCAGATTTTACTGGACTATGATCAAATGCATCTTTATTCAATTCGCCTATAAATTGATTACTTGAATTCCTTACCTCATCATTCTCTCTTGGTAATGAGCCTTGATGATCCTTTAGAGTCAAATTAACATATGTAAAATCACCACTCTCATCTATTTCAACTTCCACAATTGTTGCAGTAGCACCATTGTCAAATCTGACTTCTTGATTCCTAGATAAGCTTGAAACAGAACCAGGCAATGAATCAGTGCGAGTTCGAATTTCAACCGTAATTCCATCGTAACCACTTAGTTGAGGGTTTAACTCATGGAACTTCCATCCTGTACCTTCATTTATATGGACTGGGCCAGGATTATTAACATCAGTTATATCCTGTATCCAAGACTTAATTATGCCATCGGCTACACCGTCCTGAGCATAAGGGGAACTCTCACGAGTATTAAGCTTAATATATACCTGGTAACGCCAGCGACTACCTGGGCTTAAAATAATCGCACTATTAACTGGTGTACTATTAGCCTCGCCGTTTTCATGGTAGCCAAATCCATATTCCCCAAGCCTTCCGACATATTTTACATAATGCCCAAATGCTCCTGTATCGGTACCAAAACTATTCTGATAAAAAGCCGTAAACTGTCCTCTATTATTTCCATCATGATTACCAAGAGCACGCCAGTCGTCACCAAATGTCGACCGAAAATGTACACCCGGTTTGTAACCATCGCTTAGGTTAGTACCACCAGTCAGTGTTCCATTGCCCATCTTAAGCCCTGGAAACTTACCACTTCTTCTCCAGATATGTCCGTCGGGAATCGCTATGTCATAGCTATAATAGAGCTCTTCGTATGGACCATCTGGAACTGGAACAAACCATTGACTACCGCTCTCTAAACCTGACTCATCAGCAATAATTTTTTGTTCTATCCATAGATCATTACTCGAATTATCTTGTTGATTGTTTGAATTTATAGATGTTATTCGGACTCTATCTAGCTTGTCAGCAGTTGCGCTAATACCACTACTACTGCTTAATCCAAACAATGTTTGAAGAATACCTATATTTTCAAACGGTTCGTTTTTAACAAGACTCGCAAGATCAGCTGATAATAAATAATTCTCTTCAACGATAACTCCATCATCAGTCAACTCCCATATAAAATCGACTTTATCGGTTTCTCCATTACCGTCACTAACAGTTACTTCTACGTCGTAGGTACCCGCTGACGCCGTCAATATGCCTGATATAAGCCCTGAGCCGTTATCAATACTAAGCTGGTCCGGTAAACCGTCTGCACTGAAGATCAGTTGATCCCCATCCGCATCATCTGCAGTTATGGAAAGATTTACACTATCCCCGACTGAGTTTATTTGCCTTCCTGGATTACTATTAATAGTCGGTGGCGTATTCGATGAGCCAGAGCTATCACCCATCACTAATTCAAACCAATTTGTATTAATCCCTCCATCATATATTATCTTTAACTCTTGGGCACCTGCCGCTAAAGACAAAGTCACAATTTCATGTGTCTCCCAATCTCCCCAGGTAGGCGTGGGTGAAACATCAACAAAACCTGTTACGTCAACACCATCTACTTCAAACCGAAGTTGCTCAGGATTACTGCTGCCACGGGTGTAACGCATGATCACGGTGTAATCACCTGACGCAGGAACATCGATGTTAAACGCCAACCAATCATTACGGTCAATACTATTAACTGTTTGACCACCATCTCGATCTCGTACCTCAGGAGTGGTTCCATCCGACTTGAAAAATGCATCCCAGTCCTCAGCTTCTAAACGGATAGACTCAGTAGGTACGGGTAGAGCATTCACTACCCACTGGAAGTCTATACTTGCTGAGCCACCGTTACCGTCGCTTACAGTCACTGTTACATCATAATTACCTGCTGGCGCGGTCAATGTGCCCGATATAAGTCCCGAGTCACTATCTATACTGAGCTGACCTGGTAGACCTGTTGCACTGAAGTCCAAACTATCTCCATCCGCATCATCCGCAGTTATAGAAAGACTTACGCTATCCCCAACTAAATTTGTTTGATTTCCCGGATCATTAATGACAGGTTGACTATTCAGAATTGCAGCACCATAAATTTCGACTTCAAGTATCGAATTCCAGTCATTAACTGAATTACCAAAACCCACTATTCTCACGAAGCTTGCTTCTGTAGCACTAAATACTGAATTTTGTAACGCTAAGGTACCCAGGGTGCTTGTTTGATTAGATAATACATCTATCCACAATTGACCATCCGTGGAGACCTCAATATCAAAATCTGCAGTACGCACATCTCCTCTGTGCCATGCAATCGCTACACCCGATACGTTATATGTGTTATCCAGTTCATACTGAATATATTGGCCCTCTCCGAAGGCGGACCATCGCGTAGAAAAATTTCCATCTAGCGTATTTTCAGGAATATTCCCATCATCCTCAGTTGCGGATACAGCTAATACCGGTAATGGGGTATTAGCTGGGTTAATATTCCATTGGAACTGGGTAGTGACAAAACCATTTTCGCGACCATCGTCTGCCGTAATCGTAACGTTGTAACTACCAGCTACAGTAGGGTTGCCAATAAAGATCATCGCGCTATCGTCAAACGCAATACCTGGGGGTAAAGAACTTGAAACCACAGTTACTGTAAAATCATCACCGTCTGGGTCACTAACGCTAATTGGTAAATTAATTGAACTGTCACCCTCACTATTTACTTGGGTTCCAGGATCAGCGATTATTGGCGCATTGTTAGTTGCCGCTTGCGTCAGTGTAAAGCGCAGCCAGTCAACATGAGTACCTGCCCTATCAAAAAAAACACGTAACGTTTTTTCACCGTTTGGCAGAACAACACCTGGATAGCTCTTAGTCTGGAAGCTATTAAACCCACCAGTAAAATCAAGTGGGAGCACTGCAAAATCGCCATCTTCACCATCAAAACGCAGAAGTAGATTTGTCGGTGTGCCCGTACCGCCTTGCCCTTGTCTCACTTCTATTGTGTAGGTTCCCGCAGTTTCAATATCCAAATCATATTTAGCCCACTCATTTTTTTGTACTGATGAGATATAAGTAAGACCTCCGACAATGCCACTAATATCGATATCATCACTAAAATCAGGGTGACTTCCAAGATTACCAGGCGACCTATCGAAATAGCCTACTTCCTGACCACCTGAGTTATAAGACTCAGCTTCAATCAAGCCAGGAATACTCTGCGCTGATAAAGCGCAGATAGGAAACATCAATAACACCAAGAATACGCAATAAGAATTTTTTTTAATCATCATGAATCCCTTTTCTAACTAGTGGTAACTCGCAGGCGACAGCACGCTAGCAACTAAATTGCTAATAAATTAGAACCAACTACTCAGGAGCATGCCTAGAGCATGCTTGTGTCACGCTCGTGGAAAACCAGGCGGAGATAATGAAGAAAAATTACTAACAAAAAAGGTATTTATTAAAATATGTTTACTTGATCGTGATGCGATTGATATTCCCATAGCATTAACTCCCTAACGCCTAACAATTCACATAATGCTTGAAATCTATTCAAGACTATTCTTCTTATTCAAAATTAATCCTACTCTTATTTATTTTTTTGTAAAGCTTATTTTATGAATTAATAAAATATTTTATGTCTTTATTTTATTATTAAGAACGCCTTGCGATCAAGATTCCGATGATCACAAAAATAATTCCTGCCCCGAAGTATTGCAGGTTGAAAGGTTTACCTTCGAAATAATGAAATATAGCGGTGATGAGAAGCGCAAAACCTAAAAAACTTATCCATAAGCTTGTTTTGCGCATTGATTATTTGTACTCAAAGTGTGTCGGCAGAGGGTCGCCGCAAGCCGAAGACGACCAAGGCTAAGCCAAGCAGACTCAGCACTAGGTAAAGACCAGAAGATAAGCCATGAAGTTTACCGAACTGAGACTTATATAGTGCTGCATCCATGATATCTTTTTGTGACTTAATATCAGCAATCATTGGGTGAATGATAAATAAGCTGACTATGGTGATTAGCAGCATCACAATAATAATCCACCAACGCCATGATCTTACCGCCTTGCTCAAACCACTCATCGCTGTAGTAATCATTAAGATAGCACCACAAACCAAGCCAATACTCAGTACAGCGCGTAACATTTCACCAGCTATACTACCCGCGAGTTGTCTATCATCAGCAAGAAAACTAAACAATACAGGCGCAGCAATATAACCAATTGCCCAGGTCGAACCCACCCAAAAGGTGAGAATAACCCGCTCGCCAATATTGAGTTTAGTTAACATGCTTAGTCATCATAAGTAACAGAATCAATCTCGTATTCTATTTCTCCGCCAGGCGCATTTACCGTGGCAATATCACCCACTTCTTTACCGATTAAAGCCCGAGCAACGGGGGAATTAATCGATAACAGACCCTGACTAATATCCGCTTCTAAGTCACCAACAATTTGATAAGTCACTTCTTCGTCGCTATCTGTATTGATCAATACAACTTTGCCACCAAACACGACTTTATCACCAGGATTGAGCGCGGCGACATCGATAATCTGTGCATTACTTAAGCGCCCCTCGATCTCACGAATACGCCCTTCAAGAAAACCCTGCTGTTCTTTAGCCGCATGATATTCTGCATTTTCTTTTAAATCACCATGCTCACGCGCTGTCGCAATAGCTTCGATAATACGCGGTCTATCAACACTTTTTAATTGTGTTAATTCCTCACGTAAACGCTCAGCGCCTTTTAATGTCACGGGTTCTTTTTGCATTTTAGAGCCTGTTTATTGGTTTAAAACCTTAATTCAATTCGGTGTGTAATGCCTGCAAAGCATAGACGTCGTAATTATAACCCTTTGCCATCGCCATACAGCTGGCGCGTGCTCCAGCTATGGTAGTGGTATAAGCAATCTTATGTTGCAAGGCTTCGCGGCGTATTGAGTACGAGTCGGCAATGGCTTGTTTGCCCTCTGTAGTATTAACAATAAATGCGATATCACCATTCTTAATCATATCAACCACATGGGGCCGCCCTTCTGTTACTTTTAACACTGTTTCCACCGTTAAACCTGCTGCTTCTAATACTCTTGCAGTGCCGCCTGTTGCAACCAAATCACAACCTAAGGCTGAAAGGTCTCTGCCAATATCAACAGCGGCTTGTTTATCGGCGTCTCTTACGCTAATAAATGCACGACCACCAGGCTCTAAGAAGCTACCTGCGGCCATTTGTGATTTCGCAAACGCCTCAGCAAAACTGCGACCGACCCCCATGACTTCGCCGGTAGACTTCATTTCAGGACCAAGTAATGGATCAACTCCTAAGAACTTTGAAAAAGGAAACACGGCTTCTTTCACGGCGAAATAAGACACGTCAATATCTTGCTCACAAGCAAGTTCAGCCAAAGTCTTACCCGCCATACACAAAGCACCAATTTTTGCCAAAGAATAACCTATTACTTTTGATACAAACGGCGCTGTCCTTGACGCACGTGGATTTACTTCGATGAGATAAACCTTATCACCTTTTACTGCGAACTGAGCATTCATCAAACCAACAACACCCAATGCTCCTGCAAGTTCACGCATTTGACGTTTAATTTCTACTTGAATATCAGTACTTAAACTATACGGTGGCAAAGAACAAGCAGAATCACCCGAATGCACACCGGCTTGTTCGATATGCTGCATAATGCCACCGATTGTAACGTGTTGACCATCACTAACCGCATCAACATCCACTTCTATCGCGTCATCAAGAAAACGATCTAGCAATACCGGCGCATCGTTGGAAACTTTGACTGCCTCACGCATATAACGTTCTAAATCAGTCGTGTCGTGAACAATCTCCATGGCGCGACCGCCTAACACATAAGAAGGCCTAACTACTAATGGAAAGCCGATACCATCAGCTAGCTCAATTGCTTGCTGCTCATTAGTCGCCGTCGCATTCGGCGGTTGCAACAAACCAAGCTCATTAACGATATGTTGGAAATGCTCTCTGTCTTCCGCTCTATCGATAGCATCTGGCGAAGTACCCATGATAGGCGCACCGGCATCGGCTAGGGCTCGGGCAAGATTCAATGGAGTTTGACCACCATATTGAACAATCACGCCCTTAGGTTTTTCGACATGAATTACTTCAAGCACGTCTTCCAAAGTCAGCGGCTCAAAATACAAACGATCCGACGTATCATAATCAGTTGAAACTGTTTCAGGATTACAATTAACCATAATCGTTTCGTAACCCGCTTCGCGCAAGGCTAGTGACGCATGCACGCAACAATAATCAAACTCGATACCTTGCCCGATACGGTTAGGGCCACCGCCTAAAATCACCACCTTAGGCTGATCAATAGGTGCTGCTTCGCAAGCATCTTCATAAGTCGAATAAAGATATGCCGTGTTAGTTTCAAATTCTGCCGCACAGGAATCCACACGTTTAAACACGGGACGTATATCTAAACGATGACGATGAGAACGTACTCGCTCTTCTTCAACGCTTAACAATTTAGCTAATCGCTTATCAGAAAACCCCTGGCGTTTAAGCGATAGCATGAGATTCGCATCAATATCATCGAGATTTTGACCAGAAACTTGTTTCTCAGTATTTACAATTTCTTCTATCTGACCCAAAAACCAAGGATCAATATTCGTAATCGCGTGTAATTCATTGACGCCCATCCCCGCACGCAAAGCGTCAGCAACCACCCAAATGCGTTTTGGCCTCGCTACGCGCAAATAAGCACGAATTTGATCATTGAGATCCGCTAGCTCGTGGTCGAAATGTTCATCCAGGCCACAAACACCAATCTCTAAACCGCGTAAAGCCTTTTGAAATGACTCCTGAAAGGTCCGGCCCATAGCCATGACCTCACCGACCGATTTCATTTGCGTACTGAGATTGTCGTCTGCCTGTGGAAATTTCTCAAAGGTAAAGCGTGGTAACTTGGTAACAACGTAATCAATAGTTGGCTCAAATGAAGCCGGTGTTAAACCGCCAGTAATATCATTTTTCAATTCGTCGAGCGTGTAACCTACGGCCAATTTCGCCGCAATTTTGGCAATAGGAAAACCCGTTGCCTTAGAGGCCAAAGCTGAGGAGCGCGATACACGCGGATTCATCTCAATGACAACTAGGCGACCGTCTTTTGGATTAATAGCGAATTGAACATTTGAGCCACCCGTATCGACACCGATTTCACGCAGTACAGCAATCGAAGCATTGCGTAACAATTGGTATTCTTTATCTGTTAGGGTTTGCGCAGGTGCTACAGTAATTGAGTCGCCGGTATGCACACCCATAGGATCAAGGTTTTCAATGGAACAGATAATGATGCAGTTATCTTTGCTATCACGAACTACTTCCATTTCAAATTCTTTCCATCCAATGATGGACTCTTCAATTAATAATTCATTAGTCGGTGATAAATCAAAACCGCGTTCACAAATTTCAACCAGTTCTTCGCGGTTATAGGCAACACCGCCACCGCTGCCGCCGAGAGTAAATGAAGGCCGGATAATTGTTGGGAAACCGATATCACCATGCGCTTGCAAGACTTCTTCCATACTATGCGCAATGTAAGATTGCGGTACGCTTAGGCCAATGGCATCCATCGCCATGCGGAAGCGATCCCGGTCTTCTGCTTTATCAATGGCGTCTTCTTTCGCGCCAATTAATTCAACATCAAATTTATCCAAGACACCGTTGCTAGCAAGATCCAGAGCGCAATTAAGCGCGGTCTGACCACCCATAGTGGGCAAAACTGCATCAGGCTTTTCTTTTTCAATAATTTTGGCAACAACTCGCCAATCGACTGGCTCAATATAAGTAGCATCTGCCATCACCGGATCGGTCATGATGGTCGCTGGATTAGAATTGACTAAGATAACGCGATAGCCTTCTTCTTTTAGTGCCTTGCACGCTTGCGCACCAGAATAATCAAACTCGCACGCCTGACCAATAACAATGGGGCCGGCGCCAATGATCAGTATGCTTTTTATGTCTTGTCTTTTAGGCATACTAGGCCTTCATCATTTCTACAAACTGATCAAATAAAGGCTGAACATCATGCGGCCCTGGGCTCGCTTCCGGGTGGCCTTGAAAACTAAACGCGGATTTATCAGTTCGTTTAATACCTTGTACACTGCCGTCAAACAATGAACGGTGAGTGACTTCAAGATGATCAGGTAAATTGTCTTCTGCCACGGCGAAGCCATGGTTTTGGCTGGTGATCAATACTTGTCCCGAGACAAGATCTTGCACTGGATGGTTGGCACCATGATGGCCAAACTTCATTTTTTCAGTCTTAGCACCGCTAGCCAAGGCTAATAATTGATGCCCCAAACAAATACCAAAGACTGGCAAATCTGTTTCTAAAATAGCTTGGATATTGTTGATGGCGTAATCGCAAGGTTCGGGGTCACCCGGGCCATTTGATAAAAACACCCCATCTGGTTTGCTCGCGATCAATTTGCTAGCCGGTGTTTTTGCCGGATACACCGTCACCTGACAACCGCGGTCAACCAATAAACGCAAAATGTTTTGTTTAACGCCATAGTCGTATGCAGCGACGCGATACTGTTTTCTAGGCTTGTGGTCTTTGTGCGAACCGTCTAAACGCCAAACCGTGTCATTCCAATGATATTCCTCTGAAGCGGTAACTTTTTGCGCTAGATCCATACCCTTCAGACCCGGGAACTCACGCGCTTTTGTAATAGCTGCGTCATGGTCTAAATCAGCGCCTGCCAATAAGCATGCGCCTTGGGCACCTTTGCTACGTAGTATACGAGTAAGCTTGCGCGTATCTATGCCAGCGATAGCGACTACATTAGCGTGGCGTAAATAACTACGCAGGTCACCCTCTTGCCGCCAGCAACTATGTGTTGATGGCACATCGCGAACGATTAATGCAGAAGCATAAACTCTGGAAGACTCGGCATCTTCAGCGTTAACGCCGGTATTGCCAATATGTGGATAAGTCAGCGTGACTAGTTGATTGAAGTATGAAGGATCGGTAAGAATTTCCTGATAGCCTGTCATAGCAGTATTGAAAACAACTTCCCCTACCGTATGACCTGTTGCCCCGATGGACTCACCTGTAAAGACGGTACCGTCTTCGAGCGCAAGTATGGCCTTATTAGTCACCAATTCCCCAAAAATACGTTAGACACAAAAAACGGGAGGGTTTAGGCCTCCCGACTGCTAGAACGTCAGGTTTAGCACCTGCGTGGTTGAGAGGGAATTTTACGCTAAGCGCCCCCCTACTGTCTATGTAAAATCAGAATATTGTTTTCACCCTTAATCACGTAAAACGATGCGACCAAAATCCGCACCTTCGGTCAGTGGTGTCAAAGCGGAAATTTTATCAAGACGCACAGTATGCTTTATACCGCCGTCCATCAAAACCAGCCATTCGGTTTTATCTTCATGGGTTTCGGTGGAATACGCGGTGGCGTTTATGCTGGAGCCATTTGATAACTCAAGCCGTAAGAAATAGCGTTTAAGGCAAGCTATTTCGATATAATCGTGAAGACTGCAATTAATCGGAACATAATCGTCAGTCATCAGTATTGATCCTATAAGTCTCGTAGCCCTAAGACGTCTTGCATATCAAACAGGCCGGTATCGTGTTGAGCTAACCAGCTTGCCGCCCGCGCAGCGCCACTGGCGAAAGTCATTCGGCTAGAGGCTTTGTGTGTAATTTCTACGCGCTCACCCTCTGAAGCGAACATAACAGTATGTTCACCAACTATGTCGCCCGCGCGTATGGTTTCAAAACCAATGGTTTTAGGATCTCGCACGCCGGTCTGGCCTTCGCGGCCATAGACAGCGCATTCTTTTAGATCCCGGTCTAGAGCAGAAGCAACAATCTCTCCCATACGCAGAGCGGTACCAGAAGGCGCATCAATTTTATTACGATGATGCGCTTCTATAATTTCAATATCTGAACTATCACCTAATACTTTTGAAGCAATTTCCAATAATCGAAAACAAATATTGACACCAATACTCATATTCGGTGCAAAAACAATAGCGATATCTTCCGAGGCTTCGCGAATCATGTCATGCTGTTCATCGCTTAAACCCGTTGTACCAATGACCATTTTACAATGGTGTCGGCGACATAATTTAATATTAGTCTCGGTAACATTAGGCAAAGTAAAATCGATTAAAACATCACTGACACGAGTGGCACCAGCCATATCATCTTTGATTTTTATACCTGACGGTTGCAAGCCGGCAACAACACTAGCGTCACTACCTATAGTCGCATGGTTGGTATATTCAACAGCAGCAGATAAGGTGAGGTCTGGATATTGGGCACAAGCTTCGATTAAGCGTCGACCCATTCTGCCACCGGCGCCAGCTATTGCAACATTAGTCATTCTTTTTATTCCGTCTCAGATTATGAGAAACGAATATCATCAAACAATTTCTTAACGCTGTCCAGCCATGATTTTGATTTAGGGCTATGCTCTTGATTACTCTCTGACATAGTTTGACGTAACGATTCCATCAAGGCCTTTTGATCAGCATTAAGATTGACTGGCGTCTCGACACTAACATGACATAGCAAGTCTCCAACACCATCGCTATGCACCGTGCGCGCACCTTTGCCACGCAAACGAAATACCTTACCGCTCTGAGTTTCAGCCGGCACTTTTAATCTAACGCGGCCGTTTAGAGTAGGAATTTCCAGTTCACCACCTAGTGACGCCGTAAATATATCAATAGGCACTTCGCATATCAGATCTGCATTGTCACGCGTAAACAAAACATGTGGCTTTACACGTACTTGCACATATAAATCACCGCTTGGGCCACCTGCTTCTCCAGCTTCACCCTCACCACTTAAGCGAATCCGATCACCTGTATCAACACCAGGTGGAATTTTAACTGATAAGGTTTTATTTTCTTGCACACGGCCTGAACCATGGCAGGTATCGCAAGGATCACTAATGACGGTACCTTTACCACGGCAGGTTGGACAAGTTTGTTGAATAGAAAAGAAGCCTTGCTGAACGCGAACTTGGCCATGACCGCCACAGGTTTCACATGTCACTGGTTTAGAACCCGGCTTAGCACCGGAACCATTACAGGTTTTACATTTTACGCGGGTAGGAACACGGATTTTTACCGTCGTGCCGGCAACGGCATCCTCGAGCGAGAGCTCCAAATCATAACGAAGATCCGCACCGCGGTTAGCACCACCATGGCCTCTACCGCCACCTCGACCACCACCAAAGATATCGCCAAATACATCTTCAAAAATGTCGCTGAAACTGCCCGCACCAGCTCCACTACCAGCTGCACCGCCTAAACCGGCATGGCCAAACTGATCATAAGCCGCGCGTTTTTGCTCATCATTAAGAACTTCGTAAGCTTCTTTGGCTTCCTTAAACTTTTCTTCGGTCTCGGCATCACCTTGATTACGATCAGGATGATACTTCATCGCCAAACGGCGATAGGCCTTTTTTAACTCTGCTTCACTCGCATTACGCTCGACGCCGAGCACGTCATAGTAATCCCGCTTTGACATTAACTCAGCGCCTCACTCAACTAATTGTATTTATCAATACTTTATTTCTTATCGTCGACTTCTTCAAAGTCAGCATCGACGACATTATCGTCACCAGCTTCACTGGCGGAATCCGCTGCATCGCCCGCAGCATCGGCACCAGCCTCACCCGCTTTGGCTTGTTGTTCAGCATAAGCACGCTCCGCCATCTTGCCTGATGCATCGGTGAGATCTTTAGTCTTCGCGTTAATATCGTCTAGATCATCGCCTTTAATCGATTCCTTAAGCGCATCAATAGCTGCTTCAATCTTAGTCTTCTCATCCGCTTCAAGCTTGTCACCAAGATCTTCCATTGATTTGGTCACCGCGTGAATCATAGTATCTGCTGTATTACGCGCAGCAACCAGTTCCTGGAATTTCTTATCGTCTTCAGCGTGTGCTTCGGCATCTTGCACCATCTTGTCGATTTCTTCATCGGAAAGACCACTTGATGCTTTGATCACAATAGATTGTTCTTTGCCGGTAGCTTTATCTTTTGCTGAGACATTCAAAATACCGTTAGCGTCGATATCAAATGACACTTCAATTTGTGGCATACCACGTGGTGCTGGTGGAATATCAGCCAAGTCAAAACGACCCAGTGATTTATTCGCTGAAGCGACTTCTCGCTCACCTTGTAGCACGTGTACGGTTACCGCTGTCTGATTATCATCAGCGGTCGAAAACACTTGAGACGCGTTGGTTGGGATAGTGGTATTTTTATCGATCAGTTTAGTCATCACGCCGCCCATGGTTTCAATACCCAAAGACAATGGCGTAACGTCTAACAGCAATACGTCTTTAACATCACCACCTAAGACACCACCTTGAATCGCTGCACCGATAGCCACTGCCTCATCAGGGTTAACGTCGCGACGCGGCTCTTTACTGAAGAAGTTTTCTACCGATTCTTGCACCTTAGGCATACGTGTTTGACCACCGACCAAGATCACATCATCAATATCCGATGCGCTTAAACCCGCATCTTTCAACGCTATACGACATGGCTCAATGGTACGCTCAACTAAATCTTCAACTAATGATTCTAGTTTGGCGCGAGTGACTTTCACGTTTAAGTGCTTGGGACCCGTTGCATCAGCAGTAATATAAGGTAAGTTTACGTCTGTTTGCTGGCTTGAAGATAATTCAATCTTAGCCTTTTCAGCCGCGTCCTTAAGACGTTGTAAAGCGAGTGGATCATTATGGATATCGATACCACTGTCTTTTTTAAATTCATCAGCCAGATAATCAATCAAACGTAAGTCAAAATCTTCACCTCCGAGGAAGGTGTCACCGTTAGTTGATAACACTTCGAACTGGTGCTCGCCATCGACTTCCGCAATTTCGATAATCGATACGTCAAAGGTACCGCCACCTAAGTCGAATACCGCTAACTTGCTATCACCACGCTTCTTATCTAAACCATAAGCAAGGGCAGCAGCCGTTGGCTCGTTGATAATACGTTTGACATCAAGGCCTGCAATTTTACCAGCATCCTTGGTTGCCTGACGTTGTGAATCGTTAAAATAGGCAGGTACGGTAATGACTGCTTCTGTCACATCTTCGCCAAGATATTCTTCAGCTGTTTTTTTCATTTTCATTAAAACACGTGCAGAGACCTCAGGTGGTGCCATTTTTTTACCATTCGCTTCCACCCAAGCATCACCGTTATCAGCAGCAACGATTTTATAAGGCGCCATTTTGATATCGCGTTGAACAACGTCATCGGTAAATTTACGACCGATCAAACGTTTAATGGCAAATAGGGTATTTTGTGGGTTGGTTACTGCTTGGCGCTTGGCAGATTGACCGACAAGCACTTCATTATCATCAGCAAAAGCTACGATAGATGGCGTTGTACGATCACCCTCAGCGTTCTCAATAACCTTTGGCGCGGTTCCTTCGACTACCGCGACACAAGAGTTAGTTGTACCCAAATCAATACCAATAATTTTACCCATAGTTGTCTCCGTATGACTCTGCGCTCGCCCAAGAGCGTCTAATGTCTACCTATATAAGGTTAAGTCTCTCTAATTCAAGGAAATTGTTGAAATTATTCAGCGCCTTATGACTTGGCTTTGGCCACTACCACCATTGCGGGGCGAATCAGCCTATCGTTCAGCGTATAACCCTTTTGATGCACCACAATCACGGTATTAGGCTCAGCTTCATCGGTCTCCTGCATTTGCATAGCCTGGTGTTTTTCTGGGTCGAATTTTTCACCCACGGGGTTCAGCTCAACGATATTGGCCTTTTCCATCACATCAGCCAGCATTTTCAAGGTCAAATCCATACCTTCTTTAACGCTTTCAGTAGAAGCGTTTTCCTGGTCAGCAGCAGTAATACCTAACTCTAGGCTATCTTTTACCGGTAACAGTTGATTAGCAAACCTCTCAAGCCCAAACTTGTGAGCATTGGCAACATCACGCTCGGCACGACGACGGACATTTTCAGTCTCAGCCTTGGCTCGTAGCAAACTATCGGTCAACTCCTTAATACGCTCTTCTGCGGCGTTGAGTACATCTGCATCCTCTAGGTCATCCACTTCGGCCTCAGACATTTGCTCAAGAACTTCCTCTAAGTCTTCGTTCTTGCTGGTTTCCTCGTTCTCGACTTCCAAATCAGATTCCTGATCGCCATGCACAGACGCCATCGCAATACTCCTACACTATATGAATTAGATTATGTTAGCGCCAAGCGTAACCCCGGCACCGCTATTATTTGGCGAACAATATAAGGGTGATCAACGCTGTTTCAAGGCTGAACCGAGCAATTTCGCGGTAATATCCACAACAGGAATGACGCGATCATAGGCCATGCGGGTAGGCCCGATCACACCGAGCACACCAAGCACCTGGCCGTTAGCCTCATAGGTAGAAGTGACTAAACTCATATCATCGAAGGGATGATAGCCGGACTCTTCGCCGATAAAAATTTGCACACCGGGACTATGCAGACATTGGTCAAGCACATGCAGAATATCGCGTTTGCGATTAAAGGCTTCAAACAACTCCCTGAGCTTGTCAACATTAGAAAGCTCAGCATAGTCCATGAGATTAGTTTGGCCGGAAATCACGTAATCTTCGCTGTTATCCTGGCTGGTGGCATTCAAAACCTGATCGGCCATACTAACGGCTTCGCGCATCAACTTGTCCATGTCATTTCGCGCTTCACGCATCTCCGACATAACACGATCACGGATAGTAGGCAATTCCTGCCCTGCATAGGTCTGTGTCAGGTAATTACTAATATACTGCAATTCGGCAGGTGAAAACTGCCGCGCGGTTTGAACAACGTGATTCCTCACCTCGTCATCATTGGTGACAAATATCACCAGCACCCTGTCTTCACCTAAGGCCATGAACTCAACATGCTTTAAGCTTTTTAAGTTTTCTTTTGGCACCATGACCACGCTCGCCATACTGGTGATACCAGATAATATCGACGACGCCGAAGTCATCAGATCATTGACGGGTTGCTTAGTTTCCAGTTCTCGCTTTAGTGTTTCTACCGCCACGTTTTCAATAGACATGGGTTCGGCAGAAACAATTGAGTCAACAAATAAGCGATAGCCTTTAGAGGTGGGGATACGACCTGCCGAGGTATGCGGTGAAATGACCAAGCCAGCTTCTTCAAGGTCAACCATGACGTTACGAACCGTCGCTGGGCTCAATTTAAGACCAGAGCCTCTGGCCAAAGCGCGCGAGCCAACCGGCTGACCATCTTTAATATAAGACTCAACCAAGGTACGCAATAACGCGTTTGCTCTTTCGCTTAATTCCCCTGCCATAATACAATCTATACTAAGTCGTTGATCACCGTATGAACGGCCTGCTAGCTAATATTACGATAATGAATATCAATTATGAAAGTAGCAATCAGGTTCTTAGCCGTCAAGCATTGTGATAATACGCATTCTATAGTCAAAATCGTTACACTACGTAGAGTAAATAGCCGGACATAATAATGACTCAACCCTTTCAAAATATAGGCTTAATAGCTAAAAAAACCGACCCTAAAGTAGTGAAGGTATTAAATACGCTATGCCAATATTTTGCTAAACGCGCAAACCGTGTTCTTGTGGAGCCAAAAACAGCAGAGCTACTAGAAAACAGCAACTCAGTGATTGAATGGATCAATTTCACCCAAGGCTGTGATTTAGCCGTTGTCGTCGGTGGTGATGGCACCCTACTCAGCGCGGCACGTTCACTCAACGATACCAATACTCCATTACTTGGCGTACATATGGGCCGTCTGGGTTTCCTCGCCGATATCACTCGCGACAGCATGTTGGAGCGCTTAGATGAAGTGCTAGACGGACGTTACGTACTCGATGAACGCACATTATTAAAATGCTGTGTAATGCGGCAAAACCAGATGATCTCGGAAATTCATGCACTCAACGATATCGTTGTGCATAAATGGGATTCATCACGCATGGTAGAGCTAGAAACTTTTATCGACGGCGCCTTTGTCAGCACCGAGCGCTCGGATGGCTTAATTGTTTCAACCCCGACAGGTTCAACAGCCTATGCCCTATCAGGAGGTGGCCCCATCGTCCAGCCATCACTTAATGCCTTTCTACTGGTGCCTATTTGTCCGCATACATTGAGCCATAGGCCGATCATTATCAATGACGATAGCCGTATTGAGATCATTATTACTGACACCAATTCTGACGACGTCAGAATCAGCTGTGATGGCCAGAGCATCCTTGAAGCACGCACTGGCGATAAAGTAATCATTGAGAAAAGTGAAAAACGAACTCGTTTAATTCACCCAGAACAGCACGATTACTTCCATACGCTGCGTGAAAAACTCGGTTGGGGCACAACACCTTATAGATAAGCACTCAAAAACGGCATGATCACTCAGCTTTTTATTCGTAACTTCGTTTTAGTCGAAGCTTTAGACCTCTCTCTATCTAGGGGAATGATTACCATCACCGGAGAAACCGGCGCAGGAAAATCCATTCTTCTTGATGCTATAGGTCTAGCCTTAGGTGATCGTGCTAACGCTAGCCTGGTGAGACCTGGCGCCAAACGTGCGGAAGTAACCCTTGAATTTGACATAGATGGTGATGAAGACGTCAATAATTGGTTAGCTGATAAAGAACTAGACGAAGACGGTCAGTGTCATATTCGCCGCACCATAAACCCTGATGGTCGCTCGCGGGCATATATCAACAGCCACCCTGTGACCGTTCAGTGGCTAAAAGAACTTGGCGAAAGGCTAATAGACATTCATGGGCAACATGCTCATCAATCCATAATGCATGGCTCGGTACAACGTGAGTTGTTAGATGCTTATGTAGATAATAGTTCGTTACTAAAAGAACTGGTAACAAAATATCGCGCCTGGCAGATACTTGAAGAGCAACTTATCGCGCTCACTACTTCCTCTCAAGAGAGAGACTCACAGTTAGAGCTACTCCATTACCAACTAGAAGAACTCAACAACGCAAACCTACAAGAAAATGAATGGGACCTACTCGATGCAGATTTAAAACAACTCGCTAACTCTGGTGAACTACGTAATACCTGTGGAAGCGCCATGGCCTTTATCGATAGCGAAGCGGTTAGAGAATTAGACAGTATTACCGCTCAACTCAATACTGCCGTAGAGCTTGATGAATTACTTAAAAACTCACTCTCATGTTTTGAAACCGCGAGCATACAATTACAAGAAGCCAGTGGTGAGCTACGACATTACTTAGATAATTTAGAAGACGATCCTGAAAAATTACAGCAAGTCGAAACACGCATTAGCGCACTTCACGGTCTAGCACGCAAACATCATATAGCACCTGATCGACTCATTGAATTACGCAACACCATCAGTAATAAAGTACAAGCATTAGAAAACCAAACCGCGACGCTCGGCACGCTAGAGCAAGACATCGCTAGCGCTAAAGCTGATTACCTGACACTGGCTAAAAAAATCGGTAAAAAACGACAAACAGGCGCTAAAAAACTGGCTAGTGCGATTACAACGAATATGCAAAAACTGGGTATGCCGGAGGGCGTATTTGAAATTGCATTAAACCAGCTTGAAGAACAGCAATTTGGTGCCAGTGGTCTTGAGCGAGTCGAATTTAAAGTAAGCGCCAACCCCGGCCAGGCAATCATGCCAATGACCAAAGTAGCGTCTGGTGGTGAACTGTCCCGTATTAGTTTGGCTATTCAAGTCATTAACGCCAGCCGCAATAGAATCGGCACCTATATTTTCGATGAAGTCGATGTTGGTGTTGGCGGTAGCATAGCAGAGGTTATTGGCCAAACACTGCGCCAAGTTGGTGATAATCGGCAAGTGCTCTGCGTTACCCACTCACCGCAAGTGGCAGCACTTGGGCATCAACATTTAAAAGTAGAAAAATTTATTGCTAATAAGATGACTAATACTACAGTCGCACTTCTTGACGAAAATACCCGCTTAGAAGAAGTCGCCCGCATGCTCGCCGGCAGTGAAATTACTGATAGTGCCAGAAAGAATGCACGAGATTTAATCTCCCGAGGCGCGTAGTTTACTCGTCTTTTTCCTGGAATTCAGGAGAAACACCGTAGATCACAAGCGTGTGATCGGTCATTTTAAAGCCATGTTCTTTGGCAATGGCTTTTTGGCGTTCTTCTATAACGGGGTCGGTAAATTCGATGACTTTACCGCTTTTGATGCAGACCAAATGGTCATGGTGATGGCCTTCATTTAGCTCGAATACAGCATGACCACCTTCAAAATGATGACGCATCACCAAACCAGCGTCTTCAAATTGAGTCAAAACGCGATAAACCGTTGCTAAGCCAACATCCTCACCTTCTTCTCGTAACGCTAGGTGAACATCGTCTGCACGCATATGGCCATCACGGTTTCTTTGCAAGATTTCCAGTATCTTGATACGTGGTAAGGTCGCTTTTAAACCGGCGTTTTTTAATTCAGAAGAACCCATCTATGAACATGTCCCATGTGTATACGTTTTTCTCGAAAGATTGTTGTCTGTACCAAACTTACGGTAGAATTACGTCGCTTAGCTAAGTGTGCATGTTACTTTATTCGCCCAATCAATTAAACCATCTTTCCTGGCAATGTTAATATTTTCTCGTATCTCGTTTATTTTGGTGCTAACCCTAGTGCTAGCAGCCTGTTCAATCCATAAAATTGATATTCAACAAGGCAATGTGATTGAAGAAAAACAGCTAGAGCAACTTAAAATTGGTATGCTACGTCGGCAAGTAGTTGATATTCTAGGTACACCGTTGTTACAAGATCCTTTTCGACCAGATCGTTGGGATTACGTCTATTATTTCAAAGCCGCGAATAAAACCCCAGATCTTTACCAGCTCACTTTGTTTTTTGAAGACGAATTTCTAATTGATATTGAAACTACCCTTTCTGAAAGAACGGCCGAAGATTCGGATCAAGAACCAATCGAATCTTGAGCATGACGCTAGGCGCTTGTCTTATCTTCCTTGGCACGCTTACGCCGCGCTTCTTTTGGATCTGCGATTAAGGCACGATAAACTTCTATACGATCACCAGGCCGCAAATTAGCGTTTAACTTACACAACTTACCGAAAACCCCAACTTTATTTATAGATAAATCTATTTCAGGAAAACGATCCAACAAACCCGATTCTGTTAATGCCTGCTCTACCGTTGCATCAGCAGCCACACTTTGCTTTAAAATCACTTGTTCTTCAGGCTTAGCGTAAGCCACCTCAATGTCGATCATTTCAGTTGTCATGATGATGACTGGCCATAAACTTCATTTGCACGCTGGCAAAAGGCATCTACCAATTTGTCTGCTACTTGTTGAAACACTGGCCCAACCGTCATTTTCAGCAAGGCATTGGAGAATTCGTATTCAAGCTCTAATACTACCTTGCTCGCATCATCACGCAAAGCATGAAACAACCATAGTCCTTCTAAATGCTTGAACGGCCCTTCAACTAGCTCCATAGTAATGCTTTGCCCTTGCTCATTCGTATTTTGGGTAACAAATGACTTATGTACGGCACCTTTACGTAGTTCTATTTCACCTTTTACTCGATTTTTATTGCGGTTAATTACATGACTATCTGAGCACCAAGGCAAAAACTCTTTATAAGAATCAATATCATCCACCAAGGCGAACATATCCTCAGCGCTATAAGGCACCAAGGCACTACGATTAATTTTAACCACTATTATCTAACCGAATAATCCAACAGCGTTCAAAAACACCAGGCTAACGGCAACGGGCGTGACAAAACGCACTAAGAAACGCCAAACTTGATAAGCCGTTTCACCAATAGCTAACTCATCATGAGATGCCTGTTTTTTCATCAACCAACCCGCAAATATTGCCATTAACACACCGCCCAATGGCAACATGATATTCGACGTCAAATAATCCAAGACATCGAAAAAGGTTTTACCAAACACCTTCATGCCTGACCATTCATTAAACGACAAGACTGTACCAATCCCTATCAGCCATGTCAGCGCGCCTAGGGCGATACTCGCCTTGATCCGCGAAAAACCTTTATTTTCAATTAACCATGCGACCGCTGGCTCAATCAAACTGATAGAAGAACTCCAAGCTGCAAACACCAGCAAAACAAAGAATAAGGTGCCAAACAAGGTACCGAAAGGCATATTGCCAAATGCCAGAGGCAAAGTAACAAATATCAAACCTGGGCCAGAACCCGCTTCTAGACCATTAGCAAATACGATTGGGAATATTGCGATACCCGCAAGTATGGCGACGGTAGTATCGGCAATAGCAATACTGATCGAGGCTTGGGTTATCGATGTTTCCTTAGGCAGATAGGCACCATAAACCATGATAGCACCCATACCGATACTTAAAGTGAAGAAGGCCTGGCCCATCGCTTTGAGTACGCCTTCGGTAGTAATCTTCGAAAAATCCGGTTCAAACAAAAAGCGTAAACCTTGCGTAAAACCATCTGTGGTCGAAGCATAGATGACCATAATGATAATCAATAAGAAGAGCGCGGGGATTAAAAACCTAACGGCTTTTTCTATACCACCCTCTACCCCTCTGGCCACCACCAACATCGTCAGCACCATAAACACGGTGTGCCAAAATATCAGGGTAAATGGAGACGCAGTTAACGCAGAAAAATGTCCACCGACAAAATCCGCATCTGCACCTGTGAATGTGCCACTGCCAGTCGTGAACACGTAGCTAATGGCCCAACCGGCAATCACACTATAGTAGGAAAGAATTAAAAAGCCAGCAGCGACACCCATCCAACCCAAAAAACGCCATAGCCGGGTGTGGCCTGTCTCTTCGGCCAGGTGACGCATAGTATCAACGGGATTACGCCGACCTCGGCGACCTAACATAACCTCAGCCATCAATACCGGCACACCCATAAGAAATATGCAGATCAAATAGACTAGAACAAACGCGCCACCACCATTTTCACCGGTTACATAAGGAAACTTCCAAATATTGCCCAAACCCACAGCAGAACCTGTTGCGGCTAAAATGAAAGCCCAACGTGAAGTCCATTGACCGTGTAAAGAAGTGCGAGTTTGTGCCATAGAGGTATCTTGCGCAAAAAAGGACGTCAACAATTTATCGACGACTTTGTACTCTTCTTATTGTGTTGGATTTTCCTATCAAATACAAGGATTTGCAAGCCATAGTCAAATTAACGCTGTATAATTTACCGATGGCAAAAAATAAGAAAAAGGCTGGCGAAAACACTATCGCCCTGAATAAAAAAGCGCGACACGATTTTTTTATTCAAGAACGTATAGAAGCAGGTTTGGCGCTTCAAGGCTGGGAAGTAAAAAGTTTGCGCGCCGGACGGGTGCAAATGGCAGAAAGTTACGTGGTCATTAAAGACGCTGAAGCCTTTTGGTTTAATGGCCATATATCGGCTCTGCAGAGTGCATCAACGCACGTAAAACCCGACCCAAGCCGTACCCGCAAATTACTCTTGCATAGAAAAGAAATTAACCATCTCATAGGTTCAGTCGAGCGCAAAGGCTACACCCTGGTACCTACGGCTCTGTATTGGAAGCACGGTCGTGCCAAACTGGAAATTGGCCTCGCCAAAGGTAAGAAGCAACATGATAAGCGAGCTAGCGAACGGGAACGTGACTGGCAACGCGACAAACAAAGACTGCTCAAGGAAAATCGTTAACAATCTGGCCCTCCATATTCGCGCGTTATTCATATGGCAAAGTGAGTTACTAGTAGCTTTTTTATGCTACCGATTTCACATTTCTTTTCTTGCCGAACCTGCGTAGCTAAAGTAGCTCATCCTGATCCCGATAATTTGATGACGCACTCGCAGTGTGTAAACCAACAACACTGGCGAATAACAGCGTTTTTCTGCCTACTTCAGGAGTTTAACAACGCCAATGAAAAAAATTTTAGCGGCTACTGCATTATTCTTACTATTCTCTCAAGCAAGTTACGCGGAAACTGCCGTGGGTCTAGGCATTGGTACCTTAGGTGCAAAGCTGCATTTTTCTCAATCTTTAAGTGAAGACTTTAGTTTACGATTAGAATATAACGGCGCTAATATTGACACTGAAGGCGAAGCAGAATCCACTACGGTAGTGGACGGAATTGACTACGATGTTGAGCTAGAACTTAGCAGCTTTAGCCTATTACTAGACTGGCATCCATTTAATAACACATTTAGATTCACCGCAGGTGGATTAATCAATGACAACCGCATACGAGCTGAAAGTGATATTGGAAACAATGACGTTGAAATTGGTGACCAAGTATTCACCGCAGCACAAGTAGGCCAGGTACGTGGTGACATCACTTTTGACTCTTTTGCGCCCTATTTTGGTATTGGCTGGGGGCGTGTAAAGAAAAAAGGCTTTAGCTTTGTTGCCGATATTGGTGTAGCTTTTCAAGGCGAGCCAGAAGCGGAACTCGAATCATTTGGCGGCACCTTATCAAACAACCAAGTTTTGCTAGACGAAATTGACAGAGAAGAAGCCGAGTTACAAGAAGATTTAGATGATTTTGAACTTTATCCAGTACTTTCTGTAGGATTTAGCTACACTTTCTAGTTACCTGGCTATTTCAACTTTGTAAGAATTGATAATCGTAAAACTATTTTCAGTTTTAAAATAGTCACGTTCAACATAATCCCAATACTTAACATTTAAAGTTTTACAAGCCTTAGTATTAATTCTTAACGACCAAACCTGCATTAAGTGAAGAACGATAAGCATTAATACCGGGAATCAAACTTAGTAATACTGTGGCGCCAAGTATAATGCCGATCAACGCAAATACCTTGGCCGTGTAAAAATTGGCGCTAATAAATAATCCATATTGCTCGCTAAAAGTATTTTGGAATACCGCAAGCGCTATGCTTAAGCTAACTAAGCCAAGAACAACCCCGGCTAGACATAGAAGAATAGCCTCTATCTGAATAAGTAAAAACAGAAATGAGGGATGCGCGCCTACAGCGCGTACCACTGCAAGTTCCCTCTGACGCTCTCTCATCGACGCCAATAACATTGTGCTCATACCTAGTAAAGAAGCGAATAAAACCAATATAGATATGAGCAGCAATATTCTTTCAATCGCTCTCATTAACTGCCATAACTCAGATAATGCCACGCCCGGCAATATTGCCATTAAGGCTTCTTTCCGATACTGATTCACCTGGCGTTGAATTTGAAAGGTTGCGATCTTTGATTTTAAACCGACCATAAAAGCGGTAATAGCTTTAGGTGTCAGCTCATGTTTAGCTATTGGTTCAGAAGGTTTCTTTGTGCTAAGAATCTTTACCCCATTTTGCCAACCAATATGAATCGCCTCGATACCTTCGAGACTGACATGTACAGTCTGATCAACAGGTGTACCTGTCGGCATAAGAATGCCTACCACGGTAAATGGCTTATCATCGTGATTGCTAAAGCTTGTACTGCCGGCACCATGTGCTAACACTACTTGCTGACCAATCTGATAACCTAACTTTTTTGCTACCTCCGCACCAAGCACCGCGTCATAGACCGACTCAAATTTATCTCCTTGAGAAAAACTCAAAGACTTTTTCTGCCCATACTTGAAATAATGAAAATAATCTTGATTCGTGCCCAATACCCTATAGCCACGATGAGAATCACCTAAAGATAATGGAATAGTCCACTCTACCGACCGGTGCTTTGCCAACTCCTGGTAACTTTGCCAAGATATATTGTTGGTCGCATTCCCTATACGAAACACGGAATAGAGCAATAAATTAAGTTGACCGCTACGCGCACCGACAATGAGATCAACACCAGAAACCGTTTTATTAAAACTGTTCTTTGCTTCTTGACGAATATGCTCAACCCCAACCAATACAAATACGCTTACTGCAATTGAAAGTATTGTCAGTATCGCGGTAGTCTTACGATTAGATAGACTTTTCCTGGCAACTTTAAGCAGCATTACAAAAATTGGATTGATTAAGTTCGCGTAAATTAAGCGTCTGATTAAAATGTGACATTAATGATTTGTCATGACTAACAAATATCAACGTTGTTCCTGATTCAGTAACACAATCTAGTAACAACTGTATAAATTGATCTCGGGTATCACTATCTAACGCAGAAGTGGGCTCATCGGCTATAAGAATTTCTGGCTGATTGATTAATGCCCGAACAATAGCAACACGCTGCTGTTGCCCAACACTTAACGTATCTGCTCGTTGGCCTAACAAATCATCTGATAAATTTAGTAGCCGCAAAAGCGTTATGGCTCGTTGCCTAACATCGATTGTAGGTTTATTGGCAAAATGCGCGGCGAGCAAAATATTTTCTAAAACACTGAGGTAAGGCACTAGATTGAATTGCTGGAATATCACGCCTATATGTTGGGCGCGAAATTGGTCTCGCTTTCGCGACGATAGTGCCGCCAAATCCTCGCCCAATAAATTGACCCTACCTCGTTGCGGTTTAAGTATACCGGCCAAAATATTCAATAATGTAGATTTTCCGGAACCAGAAGGCCCATACAAAAACACGTGCTGGCCACAATCAACATACCACTGGTCAATATCGAGTACCGCATCCTGCATTCGACCTGTATACGAAAAAATCAAATTTGATAATTCAACTGTCAATATTGTCACCGCATATCGCCATACTAAATGCGTTATTCATAAAAACTTTTTGTTCATTTTTAAATCAAATGAAACCAGTATATTGCTTCTATTCTAGCAGGCAACTTGATACGCTATATATCTAAATATTCGAGCCAAAATTATGAACTTAATAGATTCACGCAAGGCTATATTGTTATTCACCGTAATCCTAGTGACAGTGGGCTTATTTTTTTCTGCCGTTCAAGCTGACAAAACCAAATATGATCTCGTAAACTGGGATGACCTTATCCCTAAAGATGACCTAGATGCCTTGCTTAACCCGCCTGAAGAACTCGAAAATATTCCGGATGGTTCGTTGGAAGACATTATCAGCAACGAAATTCATAATACAATCGAAAAGGCAGGTGATAGCCGCTACCAACAAGCGCTAATCTCCACGAATATCAAACCGGAATATAATAATAAGAAAGTAAAAATACCTGGCTTTATTGTGCCACTGGAATTTTCTGAAGATCAAAACGTTACCAGCTTTTTCCTTGTCCCCTATTTTGGCGCTTGTATTCACGTTCCACCGCCGCCACCTAATCAAATTATTCATGGTACCTTTCCGCAAGGCCTACGGATTGAATCTCTCTATGATCCATTTTGGCTAGAAGGCACACTCACCACCGATATCACTGCTCTTGACCTGGGTACTTCTGCCTATTCCATGGCGGTGGATAATATTTTTGCTTACGAAGAATAAAACTAAGTTAACCCTCTAATTCAAAGTACTTACTCTTCTTACTTAACGACTGACTACCTTGTTTAGACTTAACTACCCAGCTTAGCCTGATAGCCTCAACACTATCAAAGTAATCAAACAAACGGAATTCTATTTTTTCTAGAGAATCGGGTTGCTCGCAATTGAAAGAATATGCAACCTTAACATCGTAATGTGATGCCTCATGATCATGATGTTCATGATCAAAACCTGATACCACCTCTACAGATTCAACCACACAATCTCCACCTTGAAATTTAATAATATGATCAGCGGCATTTAGTTTGATTAACGCGTCATCTACCACTTTAAGCTGATCTTCGGTATTTGGCTCATGCTCAAAACCGAAGACATTCGCTGCAGGGGTGATAAGTTCAATCAGCAACTCTTTACCTTCAAACACCAAGTACATCTCGGCTTGGCCATGGACATGAGCCTCATGATGGTGATGCTCATCTCCAGACTCAGCTGAAACTACTTGCACAATAAGAACACTTATTCCGCAAAACAATATTTTCATCCAAGCAACCATAGTCATCACCAACTTTTTATGCACATTATCATAGAATGCTAAACCTTAAGTGAACGGCTCACACCTAGCAAATAAAACCGCTTTTTAGTAATAGAAAACGTCTTAAATATTAAAAATAAATCCTTGTATTTTTAATAAAAATCACCATAATTATAGATAGCACGTAGGCTCACAACTAACGGGGGCGACATGGCTTCGACGTGGGTTGCGAAACCGGCGGTGCATGCCGAGGGTGCAGATTTCCTCGTAAATCCATTCTGCTAGCAAGTAATTGCAAACGACGAAAATTACGCTCTAGCTGCTTAATCCAGCTGGACATCTGACTGTGTCGTGCTTGTGCGCGCAGAGAGCTTGCTCATTTCAGATGTCATTGAACACAAGCTCGCCATGACGGTTGTTTGGGCCTGATTGGTTAAAACCCTAATTCCGAACTCACTGTTGATCTTCCCTGCCCCTCGGGTAGTCAACAGCTAAATTAATAGAGTGGGATAAGCATGTAGAGCCAATGGCAGAGGACTTGCGGACGCGGGTTCGATTAGAAATGGTCGCCTTAGGGAGTGATCCCTAAAGGAAAAGAGAGCTCATACGGTGAACGCTAAGGTGTAAAGACACTATGCCAACGCCGTCCGGTGAATGAGAAATCAGTAAGCCGGCTAGAGACTTATAGACTCCTAAAACCTTTGGCAAAAAGGTGATGGAGTACTAGGGTGGATCTTGATCCACAATACGCTCTCCCCTATGGCGAATGCTGTAGGTGAAGGAATAGTCCAGCCCTGGATGAAAATTCAGGAACAGCTGTCCCGCCGCCTCCACCAAATAAGCATGTGCCAATGGATTTAATTATGTGGATGTAAACATTTTATCGGCTAGCGATGCCGCTTATCTGGCTGGACTTATAGATGGCGAAGGTACTATAACGCTTACAAGAAAGCACAAAAACGAGAATCGTCAGTTAGCCATTACTATAGCTAATACAGAAAAACAACTACTGGACTTTTGTTTGAATACAATTGGCGTAGGTAAAATCACACGTAAAAGAACAGAAAAAAATCACCATACTGCTAGCTTTACTTACGCGATATACAATCGGCAGGCACTATCGTTAATAGAACAAATACTGCCGTATCTACGTTCTTACAAAGCTAATAGAGCAAAATTGCTATTAGATAAATATATCTCTCTAACGCCAAGAAACGGGAAATATACAACTGAGCAATTGATTAAACGCAAAAACTTTGAAAAACAAGTTCTAGCAATAAAGTCTATATAACCTATTCAAAAAAGAATTTGTCTTCGCCAAAAGCAGGCTTTAAATCATCAAACCAAGTAGCACTTTCATCGTACTTAGCAAAGAATGGGCGTTGCACCCAATCAGGATCACGACCCTGAATAAAGCGTAGAGCCAAAACCTTCTCACCATTAACTTCGGTAACACCTTGTATTTCTACCTTACCGGGTTTGGCACTCATTGATGGGCCACGCGCGGTACGGCAGATACCCGACACCTGTTGCATAGCATCACGATAGATTTGCCATGCTTTGACTAACGGCACTTCGAAATAATGGCGCGCGCCGGTGTCACGCTCTACAAACATATAGTAAGGTGTAATACCTAAATTAACCTGATCACGCCATAAACGTGCCCAGTCATCGGCATTATCATTAATACCCTGTAATAGAGGTCCTTGGCTCCGAATATTAGCACCCGTAGAACGTACACGTGCAATCGCTTGGTGAGCAATGTCGGTATCAAGTTCTTTCCAATGATTATAGTGCGCCATTAAGGTTAAATGACGACCTGATGCAATAACTCTCTCAAATAGTCTCAATAAGTCATCCGCATCATTATCCGTAACAAAGCGGTGTGGCCAGAAAGTTAAAGCCTTACTACCAATGCGAATAGTACGGATATGATCTAAATGTTTTGAGCTTAATATCGCATCGATGTACGCAGCTAAGTTCTTGGTTTTCATTACCAATGGGTCGCCACCTGTAAATAGCACATCACTAACTTCTTTATGTGCTTCTAAGTAACTGACCAATTGGCTGGCCTCACGGCTAGCAAACTGCAAACTGGTATCACCAATAAACTGAGCCCAACGAAAACAAAAGGTACAGTAACTATGACAAGTTTGCCCTTGCTTAGGGAAAAACAAAACTGTCTCGCGATACTTATGTTGAATACCTTCGACCACTTCGCCATCGAGCTGGGGAACATTTAATTCCATCTGACCGGCTGGATGAGGGTTAAGCGTTGCGCGCACGTCATCAACAACATTACCAAGTTGTTCTTTATCACCTGCTTTTAATGCTTGCGCCACCGCATCAAAATGCTCTTCACTCAACATATCCTGCTGCGGAAAAAGTAGCCTAAAAATTGGGTCTGATGACCAGCTGGACCAATCGATTAGCTCATCAATAACGTACTGGCTTACCCGGAAAGGGAATACGCTGGCTGCCACCCTGACACCAAACTTTACGTCTTCTGGTAATTCGCAAAACTGTGGAATATTATCTAGCTGACGGTTAGTAAAGACTTTAAACTTCGGTGGTAGAGCAGATACCTCTGGTGTCAAAAGCCGTGATGCATTAGACATAGCATTCATTATTCCCACTCTCCACGTTTATTACCGGCTATTTAGGCCGGATTGTTATAGCGCAATCTTTATGGTCTAGCAGCTCAACAAGCGTCAAATACTTGCTAAAACTTGAGGATTTTCTGCCCCGTCCCAACGAGGGCTTAATTTAAGCTATTTAAAGCTGAGGATCTATATAGTGCTCTGCAAACACCTTTAATACATCGAGCTGTTTGCGATAACGTGCGTACAGGCAGGATTATAACATTTTTCTCTGACACGAACAAATATTCATATAAATCAATGAATTATAATTTATATGTAATATATATTATGAATATTATTTACGATAATAGATCGTCCATTCGATAAAACACAGAGCGCGAAGTTAATAGTAGCCTTTGGAAATCGACGCAATACAAGCGTAACCAAAGTAATGAATAGATATCTACTCGCTGCGTGCATAATAATTACGGCTGCTTAGTGTTTATCATGCAGATGGATAAGAGTGAAAAATGTTACGACGTAACCAACGGGATCCGCACCGCTTTTAAAGACTTATCAAAAAAAGAAGTCTTCGCTCTCAGCAAAATAGCGATAGTTTGTGATATCTTTCGGCTCGATACGCCCTGCTAATACAGCATCAATATCGCGCTGTACATTATCGATATATGACAAAGCCTGTCCTTGAGCTATGGCTTCTTCTAAGGACATACCCCAGATAGAAACATGGCGAGTAGTTATTAGACGAACTTTGTTTGATTTAGCCCACTCGGCAGAGATTTTTTGCCCAGCCGACCGTAATTTTTGCGCCGCAAGTTGCCGCTCTTTGAGATCCTCTATACTCTCTATGGCTTCTTTTGAAGTCTGCTGCCAGCCATTTGAGTAAAACTCGGTTCCGTTATAGAAACTTACCACCCACTTTAGATAATCATCGAGGCTTTGGACATTTTTATTTTCGATATCTTTATTATATTCATCGAAATAGAAAGAATAAGAAGGCAAGTTTTCTGGCCAATCGGCACTGTTCTCAATTGGCTGCGTGGTAGCGCAACCAACCAATAGTAAAATCGCGACTAAACTAAAAATACGCCCTGTCATGGAAAATCTCCGTCCGGCTCACTCTCATGCTCTTTCGACCCGACAAAAATTTCCTTTAGCCGAGATTGTGATGCTGATCACAGGTACGGGATCGAGATTTATGCCTCGGCGGGAGTTTTAGATCTGAAATTTCTGTTTGAAAAAGCTTTGTGCGGACTATAAAACTAAAAAATCATCGTAAGGTACTGATTATATAAAGAAATAATATAAAACAAAAGCCTGGTACTAGCCTATAAGCTTCTTAATTGCATCCATTGGGCCGCTA
>CAZTYM010000004.1:0-91629 GCA_964617475.1 uncultured Thiotrichales bacterium | reverse complement strand
TCAGTTGGTTAGAGCAGGGGACTCATAATCCCTTGGTCGTAGGTTCGAGTCCTACTGGGCCCACCACTTTTTCCTATAAAAAAATGGGAAAAGCACTGAACCTCAGAAAGACTATTCCGGCCCAACTTTACAAATGTTAGACATTTGACTGCGCGCAAAGCGATGCTTTGAAAACGCTGGTTTCACCCTAATGGACCCACCACGACTGTAAAAGAAATTGCGCGGATCACTATTACCCATCGCAACGGGTGTTACCGAAATGTTGGGATAGACAGCGCATTGATATTGGCACACCGAACATATTTATCACAGAAAAAGAATATTCGGGCTGTGTAGTTGAATTCTTTCGTATTTTAGCGTCTAAAGATAATTATGCGGCGTATCACGACCATAGGGCTGGTAGGGATATGCATACAATCTCGCTTGTTGGAGAAAATAGCGAAGTCGAGCTGCATAAGGGTATCGGTAAAAACATTGGAGAAATCAACGGCATGAGACAACTGAATTGGCCATACATGTACGTAGCACTTATTTTTATTACTGGGAGTATTGGGGGTTTCATTAACCCAGCTAGCGCCGATTCTTCGCAAACCTACGCAGACCGTGTTAAACACATGCAGCAATATTTGCCGCGTATAGAGAGCTATAGCTACTGCTGGGTTCACAACTACGCGTCTAAATGTGATAAGCGTGTATCGTACATCGTCTATTACAAGCCGGATGGGTCTAGCTATAAGACCACGCATGGCACCGATTACCGCAACGAACCAGAGCTCGAAGAATTCATACTAGCAACAATGGTTGCTGGCGTGGCGGCATTTTACGACAGCAATTGCCTGGATGGAGAATGTCATTTCCGGTGATGGCTACAACAAAATCTTTGTATTGACTACTATGATAGAAAATGGGTAGTGCGTAGCGAGGGTAGTTGATAGTAAGCCTGGCTACCTGCATGAGATCGAATCGAGCACCTAAATGCCGCTTAATTCTCTACGTTGAGACTGCACCAACTCAGGGGTATTTACAGAACAAACTTAGGAGTTTTTGCAACCTCATCTAAATATGAAACAAAGACGATGACAAGAATCCAACTTAGAAGTAATCGATAAGTTATTAGATAGGGAAATTTTCTTATGCAGCCCAGACTCGCTAATGGAATTTTGTAAAACCTCTCTGAGTGTTTTAAGAGTAAACATTTTAAAAATTCACCAAGAATCTTAACTATTTTATATTTTTACATTGCTAGCTTTTATCCATGCTTAGAGACTCGCGGTTTAACTTTGAGCTCTATACAAACTGCGTGATTTACACCTATACAGGCTTTCACCATTTAGGATGTTATGTTATAACATTCGTTAAATAGCCACTGCTGTGACGTTTTCATATTTCGATAAGTCCATATTTCGACCAGCTCATATTTCGACCAGCTCAACATTTAATATTGAGAGCAAATATCCATTATGAATCAACAAGATAGACTTCCTGTTTCTGTACTTTCTGGCTTTCTTGGTGCCGGGAAAACTACTGTCTTAAGCCATATTCTCAATAACCGCGAAGGCAAGAAGGTCGCGGTAATTGTGAATGATATGAGCGAGATCAATATCGATTCCGCCATCGTCCAAAACGAGGTGTCACTCAACCGAAGCGAAGAAAAACTAGTGGAGATGAGCAATGGCTGCATTTGCTGCACGCTACGCGAAGATTTGTTGCTTGAGGTAAACAAGCTCGCCAAAGATGGTCGTTTTGATTATCTGGTGATTGAGTCCACCGGTATTTCAGAGCCACTACCCGTCGCTGAGACTTTTACGTTCGCTGATGAGGAAGGCGTATCGTTATCTGACGTAGCGAAATTAGACACCATGGTTACCGTAGTCGATGCAGTCAATTTTTTAAAAGACTATGATGAAGCCCAATACCTTAAGGAAAAAGGCGAATCTCTTGGCGAGGAGGACGAACGTACCGTCGCCGACTTACTAGTTGACCAAGTTGAATTTGCCGACGTAATTCTAATCAGCAAAACTGATATCGCAAAATCTGAAGATGTCGAAAGACTGCATGCTATTTTAAAAACGCTCAATACTCGCGCTAAAATCATTCCGATTCAGGAAGGAAAAGTTGAGATTGATGCAGTTTTAAATACTGGCCTATTCGATTTTGAAGAAGCACAACGTTCACCAGGCTGGCTAGCAGAAATGCGTGGCGAGCATGTGCCAGAAACTGAAGAATACGGCATAGGCAGTTTTAGTTATGTTGCACGCCGACCTTTTCATCCGAAAAAATTTCACGAGTTTCTGCATAACACGAAATCACACGGCAAACTATTACGCTCTAAAGGCTATTTTTGGTTAGCGACTCGTCCTGAATTTGCTGGCCAATGGAGCCAGGCAGGTGGAATCGCTCGTTATGGTTTCGCAGGTATGTTTTGGAAGGCTGTTCCCGATAAACATTGGCCTACTGACGAAGAAACCATAGCAACTATTAAAGAAAACTGGGAAGAACCTTTTGGTGATATGCGTCAGGAACTTGTATTCATCGGCCAAGGTTTAGACCGAGCGACTATAACAAAAGAGCTTGATGACTGCTTATTGAGCGAAGAGGAAGTACTAAAAGGCAAGGAATATTGGCTAACATTGGATGATCCATTCCCAGCCTGGAGAGAACATTAGTGAGCGCAGTTTCACCTATCCGTAGTGAAAAAAAGCGAGCTGCAAGATTACGCATAGCGGCTGAAGGCAATACGCCGGCTGTGTTGACAGACATTTATAAGGAGAACACCAATATTGCCGTTTGGCGTAGACAATTATCACCATCATTAACGCAGTTTATTGAAGGCTATTTAAACTTTAATACTGATGTTCAAATAGCAATGACTGCAACACCAGATAATGTATTTAGTGGTGTTAAAGATGCAATGGGCATCAATAATGAAAGCTCCGATGAGCTTTGCAAAGATATTACTCAATTAGTCGATATGTTTTGTGACTTGTTTGATATAAAACACGTTGGCTTACGCTTACGTACATTGGACCGAGCTATGTGTCCACGCTTTCATGTCGATAGAGTACCTTGTCGCTTGATTACAACTTACAGCGGCGTTGCCACTCAGTGGTTGCCCGATGATTCAGTTGACCGCAGCAAGCTTGGCCGAGGCAATAATGGTTTGCCCGATGAACAATCTGGTATCTACCTAAATTGTAATGCTATTCAACAATTGGGCAATGGTGACATTGCCTTACTCAAAGGCGAAGCTTGGGATGGCAATGAGAATGGCGGTTTAGTCCATCGCTCACCAGAAGTTGCCGCAAACGACCAACGCCTATTAATGACTTTAGACTTTATTGAATAGCAATCAAGCAACTTTTCTTGAGAAGCTCAATGACTTCTCTGACGAACAACACCGCCATCTCTTCGTATAGCGTAAAATTAATAATTCCATTTTGTTGAAGATGGTTTGGATAGCCCCGTTAAAGTCGCTTCGAATAGTGCTTCGTAGGCACATTGTTCTAGTCATGAATTGAGCTTAATGGCCACACAGCTCCTAGATAGGACTAGGCAACTATTTTTGACAAATAGCAAAACAATGCCTGTAGCAGAGGTCATGAGAAATAATTATGAAGTCGAACAATTTTAATTGTAGTATCAATTAAAACTTGATCATGTGTGTTATATTGTTAAACGTAGACATGCTATTTTTCAAACGTTGCCTCGCGGTAAGTTCAATCAATAGAAAACTGTAGTTTAGGCTTTTTTCTAGATTTCACGCATAATGGTTAATTCAAAAACGGCCGATAAGTTTGCCATAGGCTTATCAACAATTTGTGCAGCTCATTGTCTGGCATTTCCCTTTATTATCACTTTGTTACCTGGTTTCACCATTTTGGGCTTAGGTGGAGAAATATTTCACATTTGGATGTTGGTTTTAGTTATTCCTACAAGTTTGATTGCTCTTCTTTTCGGATGCAGAAAACACAGAAGATTTCCGTTGTTTATATTAGGTACGCTCGGCGTCACGTTTCTGGTAGTAGCTGTCACTATTGCCGAAACCTTATTAGGTGATATGGGTGAAACAGTTTTTACATTAATCGGTGCCGCCATACTTATTGGTGTACACATATGGAATTATCGTTTGTGCAAGGGTCACGATGAACCTGATGTTCAAAACTAACAGCGGTAGTCACTATATATATTTTTCTGTCGTCTAGGGAGTTTAGTTCGATCTTTGAGGAAAAAAATTGACTAACTTTTATTAGAGAAAATTTAGAAAATTAATTAATTGTTAAATCTTTGTAAAGTAATAAGCCAGTCTCATCCTAGGTTGCTATTAATCCCTCTAATTGGTCAGTAAAATACGACTTCATACATAATTGATTAAACTTAGGCTTCAATGCGCCGAAAGACAAATAATAAACTCAGTTTATCGACTATATTATCTGTTCTCTAAAAGTTAGAAGGATTAGGTTGAATCGTGTAATTATCGGTTCAGCTTTGCAAACTTAGGCTCTATTAACTCGCTAGCCAGACCAAAAATACTCTACTTTTACACTAAATTGATTCACCTATGCGTCACTACCATACAGACCATTAACCTGAGGCCAATTTAGCTCTATATGTAACTTTACCAATGAAAATTTTTATCACTATGACTATTGAATTCCACATAGACTCGCCATTATCATAATGGTAGATTCTTTCAATGGCCGCATAGCGAACCTTATCGACAATATACGACTCAAAATCGTATACAAAAACTAAAGTTAGCAGCAGTGCTACACACTTAACCGGGAATATAGGCGATGGGCCACAGCAACCACAATATATCTTTCAACAAAGTTATGGCCTTGTTTTGGCAAGTACTAAGCGGTGAAAGAGGTTATATCAATCTAGCCATTATTTACGGCATCAGCATTAGTTTTTTATCACTAGCCACCCCGATTTCGGTACAGATGTTAATCAACACTATCGCCAATACCGGCTTGACTACGCCACTGATTGTATTATCCGTCACTTTATTTGTATTGTTAGCGATCTATGGACTCTTAAACGCGCTGCGTGTACACCTTATGGAGTTGTTTGCTCGCCGGTTTTACTCTCGCCTAGTCTCGGAAATCACGGTTAAATCAATTTATGCCAAAAATCCGTTTTTTTCGGATGAGAAAAAAATATCCCTTTTTAACCGTTATTTCGACATTATTATTGTCACAAAAAATGTACCACTGTTATTAATCGGCGGATTCACCATTATTTTGCAGGCCGGTGTTGGTTTTGCACTGGTTTCTTTTTACCATCCATTTTTGCTCGCGTTTACCATAATATTTCTTTTTCTCCTATGGCTAATCTGGGCAATATGGGGAGAAAGCGCTGTAAACTCAGCTATCCGATTATCATATAGCAAACATCGCGGTGCGCAATGGATTGAAGACCTTGGTAATTCCAATGGCTTTTTTAAATCAGAGCGACATGTTCGTTACGCACTACAACGCTCAAACGCTATGACAGAGACATACCTAAAAGATCATAAAACCTATTTTAGAAAACATTTTTCACAAACGCTGAGCCTCTTATTCCTTTACGCCTTTGCCAGCGCAGCACTATTAGGCCTTGGTGGTTGGCTAGTCATTATTGGCGAACTTACTCTTGGCCAGCTGGTAGCAGCAGAATTGATTTTGACCACTACTTTTTTTGGCATTTCGCAAATTGGTAGCTACCTGATTTATTTTTATGACTTATGCGCTTCTATTGAAGAACTATCGCTATTTAACGATGTTGAGCAAGAAGAAGCCACTGCGATTTCTGAATATGAACGTGAAAACTATGACCTACTGATGAAAAATGTCGAAGGAACGGCTAGAAACCGTAGTGTTAAATTTAATTTCGAAATACCTAGCGCTTCGACCGTAATGGCTGCAACAGTTAACAATAGCGTTTCACATCTTTTGACCAATATAATGCAAAGACATACGGACCCGCAAAGTGGTTTTGTAGCCTTTGGTGGAGCTGATATTCAAGAAACAGAGTCTCATGTTCTACGCCAGGAGATCATTGTCCTAGATAGAGCAACCATTTTTGAAACTACTATGAGGGAGTTTTTACAGCTTAGCGCTGATGGCGCGGAAGGTGTACTAGAGGCTATTAATATAACTGGATTAGAACCTGTTATTGCAGAACTGGAAAACGGCCTAGATAGTCAACTATCTGCGACTGGTTGGCCGATGTCAACCACTGAATTGATGCAGCTAAAATTAGCTGGAGGTATTTTGGCTAAGCCACGGATACTCATTTTAGGGCCTTTATTTGATCTGGTTGATGAACTCTATATTAAGAAAGCGATTAGCTTCCTGCGCAAAACGAACCCCAACACCACAATTATATATTTTACTAACCGACACCATGATCTAAACTTCGACTCGTATATGTATGTCGATTATGAGAAGCAATATATCGTTGATAATTACCGTCGGTTTTACGAAATAAAGCAACAACACGCGCAAACCCTTAAAATATTTAATGAGGAAGCTAGCGATGCCATTTAGAGAAGATCAGGCACAATATTTTTCCGCATTAAATGCTATCAAAATACCTCGTGCTACCCGCGCAATAGCGGTAATGTTAATTTTGGGTACAATCATTGTGGGCTGTTTTCTCTACTATGTACCCTGGATTCAAACTACATCAGGTTTTGGCACAGTCACCGCGCTCAACCCTAACGATAGGCTACATGAAATTAATGCTTTGGTTTCTGGCCGAATTCAAGAATGGTATGTAAGAGATGGCAGCCCAATTAAAAAAGGCGATCCCGTCATCAAAATTGTCGACAATGACCCTTTACTCCTTGACAGATTGAATGCAGAAAAACTTCAAATCACTGCTAAATTTGATGCTGCTAAAAACGCTGAAAAAACAGCCGGGCTGGACTTAAAGCGTACTCAGGAACTTTTTGAAAAAGGGTTGGCATCAAGACGCGAGCTCGAACAAGCAAAGATTCGGGTAGAACAATTGCGTTCTAGTACAGCTGAGGCAGCTGCTGAATTAAACCGCATTGATGTTAGCCTTTCTCGCCAATCTGCTCAGATCGTTACGGCACCAAGAGACGGTATTATTCTAAGAGTCAACTCAGGTGACTCTTCTACTTTTGTCAGTGCTGGTGACCCTATTGCCACCTTTATTCCTAAAGATGTCGAGCGTGCTATCGAAATGTTTATTAACGGTCGAGACATTGCTTTGGTTAATCCAGGAAATAAAGTGCGAATCCAGTTCGAGGGCTGGCCAGCAGTTCAATTTAGCGGCTGGCCATCTGTAGCCGTAGGTACGTTTGGTGGTGAAGTTATCGCTGTCGAACCTTCAGCTGACGCCCAAGGTAGGTTTCGTGTTTTAGTTGTCGAAGATAAATCAGATCCGCACCCATGGCCAGAATCACAGTTCATTCGCTTTGGTGCAAAAGTACACGGTTGGATTTTACTTGGTCAGGTATCTGTAGGTTATGAATTATGGCGTCAACTGAATAGCTTTCCTCCAGACTTCACCGCCACATCGGAGCCTACGACTAACCAGGCAAATGTTTATTAAGAAATGTTGCGATTATTACTATTTTGTCTGATTTTACTGTCACCAGTCCTGAGTAAGGCGAGCGATAATATTACTCTCTCTATCGATGAAGTATTGTCGTCATCATCTGAGCATTTTCCGGCTATTATCAAAAGTCTAGAAAATCGCCAGCAAGCTCTTGGAAGACTCACCGAATCACAAGGGGCATTTGATGTTGTTTTTTCAAGCGATGGTTATAGCCGAGCTACTGGTTTTTGGGATGGCCGCATTATCAATACAGATGTCAGACGAAATTTAAGAAATTACGGCGCTACAGTATACGGCGGCTATCGAATATCCGAAGGATCATTCCCCATCTATGAAGATATCAACTTCACTAATACAGGCGGTGAAGTCAAGGTTGGCGCCTTATTTTCTCTACTTCGTGACAAAGCAATTGATCAAAGAAGATTTAATGTTGGAGATGCAAAATTTGCTGTAGAGCAAAGTGAGCTAGAAATACTATTAACTCAAATTGGCGTTCAAACCAGGGCAAGTATTGCCTACTGGCAATGGGTGGCTTATGGCCACCAACTTAAGGTTTATGAGAACCTTTTAAGTATTGCGGAAGATAGAGCCAAAGGCCTGGAAGAACAAGTTCGTACCGGCGCTAGAGCACCTATTTTTATTGTTGAAAACCAGCAAAACATTACTCGACGCCAACGCCTTGTTATTGAGGCTAATAGAGACTTTTTATCCGCTAGCAATCAGCTTGCTTTTTACTATCGCGGCGCCACAGGTGAGATGATTACACCTGATATAAGACAATTGCCTGGAGAAGAAATATTATTCACTTCAAACCATAATCAAACTAGTAGTGTCGGATCAAAGAAGTATTCAGATGCCTTATCAAATCGACCAGAACTTAAATTGTTACGTACCTCGATTGAGCGAACTGAAAATGAGATTACCCTTAGAAAAAATAACTTAAAGCCAAAACTCGATTTATCTGCTGAGCTATCTCACGATTTCGGTGCTATCGCTGAAGGTGGCGAATCCAGAGACTCTACCGATACCATCATTGGTTTTCAGTTTTCTGTACCCTTGGAACAACGTGAGGCACGCGGTAAGCTTAGTACTGCTCGAGCTAAGTTACGCGCGCTTGAACTCGACCAATTACAAACACAACAACAATTGGAGTTGGAAATAAGGAATATCGTAATAGAACGCAAGGCAGCACTAGAACTCGCCGAAATAGCACAAACTGAACTAGAACAATCTCGTACTATGGAGCAAGCCGAACGGGTACGATTTGAAAATGGCGCAAGTGATTTTTTTGTTGTTAATATTAGGGAAGAAACCACTGCTGATGCCCAAGTCAGAGGCATTATCGCTCAGCTTAATAGCCAGGTCGCTTTAGTTAATTACAATGCCGCAATCACTAATTTATCGTCTTTAGGACTGAGTACAAACCCTAATTGACATTTACTAAGATCTTATCACGCTGCTAGTATTTTTTAGACTATTTCTAGTCAACTTTATGTGGTGTAGGAAACTACTTTAGTATTAAACATAGATACAACTTATGCCAAGTCGCTTTATTTGCATACTTATGGTGGCTTTCCTATCTAATTTAAGATAGTTATCAGCTCAGCAGATTTAAGCGAAAAATTTATAACCCAAAGATCATAATGCAAATTTCAAGGCTTGAATCCTTCGCTAGTGGCTTTTGTAAGCCACTAATAATTACTATTAATGAATTGACCCAATAAGTTTAACAATAAGAACCGCTCTGCCTTATAAATTTTGTAGATACATAATCAACAGTATGTATAATATCGGCTCACCTTAATTAGTTGATTGTATCGTCAAGCGCGTGGATAAAAACAACGGTGGCTGCAGGGATATATAGGTTACCCGTGTAGGATTTTTGCAGATGCACCCCGATAAAGTAGTTTTTGTAGTCGATAACAATATCGACATGCTGGATTCAATTACAACAATGATTCCCAGCGAAGAATATGCCGTCTACGCTTTCAGTAGTGCAAAACAACTCTTCAGAAGTAGTATTTTTGAAACCAAGCAAGGTGTATTGCTCATGGATCTGCTGCTTGATGGTTCTCAAAACGGTCTTGACGTCTTTAAAGATTTAAGACGCAAAAAATGTATGCTTCCTACCATCCTAATGACGGAAAATGCCAGCATAAAGATGGCTGTTCAATCGATAAAGTCTGGCTGTTTCGATTTTATAGAGAAACCTATTAATCGTAACAACTTAATCGAACTCATTGAGCTAGCATTGAAGTATGGTCTGAATAATGTACTACAGTCATTTATTCCTATTGATGAAGCAAAAGAATTAGTCAGCAGCCTCACCAAGCGCGAGAAAGAAGTATTAACTTACTTGACCAACGATTTATCGAATAAGGGAATTGCCGAAGAGTTAGGTTTAAGTGAAAGAACAGTTGAAAAACATAGAGCAAGTTTAATGCAAAAAACTGGGGCCAAAAGTCTATCTTGCTTGATCAAAATCAGCATAGCGTCCACATTTAATTAACTTGACCATGAGTTTAAACAATAACAGCGTCTATATAGCTGGCAAACAATGTTTAACTTTGCAGACTTTGATTATATGGAAAGTGACGAACACTACTTTTGAAGCTTTCTAATTCTTGAATTTCGCCGCCATAACTAATACGCTCAAACAGATCAGCCACTATAGCTGCTGAAGCTGCATAATCAGGGTATTTTTCTGCCAGACGTTTTACAAATCTTGATACTGTTTCTCCTCTAACTGGCTCTAGTCCCATCCTTTTTGCTTTTTTATAAAACTGTTTAAGGATACGTATTTCCTTTGCAACAGGTTTATCTCTATTACTTAAAATAAAATATAGATAAAAACATAGTGCGATGCTTAAGCTTGCTACTACAAATAACATTGCAATTCGCCATATTTCTGTTCCACCCAGAAGCTTCTCAAACAGGCTCTGCTGCGATTTATTATCATAAGCCAATACCCATTTGTTCCAGGCATAACCAATCGCATCAATATGTTGTCGGAAAAACCGCGCAATAGGAAATTCATCAAGCGAGTTAGAACCAACTCGCTCTAAATCTAACTCACTTAACGCCTGTGAGATTCCGGTCTCAACACGCTCTGGTGCCACCGAAGCGGTAGGATCAATACGTTGCCACCCTATTCCTTGCAGCCAGACTTCTGCCCAGGCATGAGCATCGGACTGTTTAACAATATAGTAGTCTTGAACAGGGCTTTTACTACCTCCAAGATATCCAACCACAACCCGCGCAGGAACTCCTGCGGCTCGCAGCATAAATACAAAACTACTCGAAAAATGTTCACAAAAACCTTTCTGGGTTTCAAACAAGAATTCATCAATACTATGTCGACCCAGCGGAGATGGCTCCAGGGTATAGGAGAATTTATCGCTATACATCTTTAGTGCTTGTTGCACAATCTGCTGCGGTGTTAAACCTTGCTGTAACCATTGCTTTACATGCTCTTGTGTCCTTGGGTTTAAACCTGCCGGTAGCGCAAGATTTTCACCTAAGGTTTTTTGATCCAGTTTATCTTTAGGGCCGTGTGTATCTGATATTTCTGACTGAACATGATATTGAACACGTTGGTTAACTGGCTTACCCGCTGTTACAAATAGCCGGCGATCAAACTTCACATCACTATTACTCATTTGCGCACTAACCGGTGTATTCAACGTAAACAACCATCGTTGTCCATGCGGCTCTAAAGTAACGGTATAATCAATACTATCTTCACCAGTAGACGGTTTTAAATTTTGCGCCCGCAGCTCTGGCCTTGGATACACACGCCAACTACGACCATTAAAATAATCAAGGACCAAGCCTCGCCAATAGAGAGACTCTTTTTCTGGTGCTTGGCCATCGAATTCAACACGAAAAGCTGTCGCTGCTGAAGCCACTAACCGACTGACGTCACCTGGCGACATCGTGTCGCTAAAACCAGTCTTGGCAGCACTACTTAGCGATGGCAAAGACCACAATGGTTCAACTCTTGGCATTATGATAAATAAGAATAGCATTATGGGAAGTGCATGCAGCAACAACCGACCACCATCGGCTAGCTTCGATACAATAGTTGCCGTGCTCTTAGAGTTCTCAAAATTTAATACCCTCCATGCCGCAAGCAAAACTAAACAACATATAAAACCGTATAATGCTGCCAACATGGTTTGCATAAAAATGAATTGTGTCGCTACTGCAAAGAAACCTAGAAAAATTAATAGAACACCGTCACGCTTTTTTCGAAACTCGAGCAGCTTTAAAACATAGGTTGAAAAAAATAACCCTATCAGCAGCTCCATACTCAACTTACCTGCCGACGATAAGATAAGAGCAGTGATAATCACACCCGCAGCGACTGCTTTTGTAAAGGTCGAAGGAAACGGCAGGCGTTCTCGATATATTTGTATTCGCCATACCAGAGCTAATAACCAAACGATTCCCAACCAAATGGGCAAGTGAAATAACACTGGTAAAACCGCTAATGCTTGAGCCAATAGTATCCAGGTTAGGCTTTCACGCTTTATCCATCTCTTGTCGGCTTGTAGAGCATGCATATAGTTAACTTATCGTTTTAGGTAACAAAGCAAGCAAACTTAGCACTTTCTCAGTATGACTCTTGCTGCTCGAGACAGGCAGCTTGTGACCAGGCAATTCTAAGCCAAAAGGAATTTCCTGCTGAGAATAATAAAGACATAAGTAACATAAGGCACTTATCCGTTCTTCAACTGGTAAGTAACGTAATGACTCCCAGCTCAGTATTTTTTCGCTAGCCAATGCTTGTTGATAATTTTTACTATACAAACCCTTTTCTTTAGCAAAATGTTTCCATGCCACCTGTTTTAGCGAGTCGCCTGCCTGATAGCTGCGCAAACCAAAAAAATCATCACCACTGAGTGTGATTTGCTTTGCTTCTGCGCCTTCTTGCTGGCCACTTGTCACCTGAGGCTCTGATATGGCTTTTGGCGTAGGATAAACCAAGGCATCGATCTCAAAATTCAACCAGCACCAACAACGCATAATGCCTAGCGGAAATACAGTTTCAATAAGCAAGCGTCCAGGTTGATAACGACCTCTCTCTATAGTTTTAGCCGTGACCAACACCTGTTCTATACTGCCATTCACCAGCTCAATAGCTACCGATTCACCTTTCTGCCAGCGCGCAGTAAGACCATGATTTCCACCTTTAAGACTGCTGGATAAAATGACTGGAAACGTCGCATACTCTCCAGCAAAAACAGGTTTAGCTGACACTGCCTTAACGCACATTCCAGATAAGTTGGCATGCGTATGGTAGATACATATGATAAAGACACTAATCATTAAATAGCATATGATAAGAATCAGGTTGTTTTGGTAATTACTCCCCAACATCCATAAGACAATAATAAAGAGTAAAAAGACAAAACCTGTACGCGTGGGAAATATATAGAGATTTTTTAAACCTAAGCGATAACTATCGGATTTTGGTATTTTATGATCTAACCAGCGAAAAAAACGTTGTTGCCACCATGCTGCCAAGCGAGCGATCCAAGCTTTATAGGCTTGCTCACTAGCAATATGACCAAAGCCATTCATTAACCTGCCTGGCCTAAGACATCCACGTTTTGAATTAAGTAATCAAGACCTTGGCTATTATCAAGCTGACCGTGTTCAGAAGAGTTGATACGGTGCCCCACTACGGCTGGCATTACCGCCTGGATATCATCGGGAACCACATAGTCACGTTGCTGAATTAACGCCCACGCTTTTGATGCGCGTAACCAAGCTAAAGCGCCTCGAGGTGACAAACCATGGCTAAATTTTTCATCCATTCTTGTCAGATTGACTAAACGTTGCAAATAATCGAGCAGCTGATCAGTTGCTCTCACTTTATTCACTTCTTCCTGTAGATAAGTCAATTGTTCCAAACTAATAACGGGTTTCATATTATGTATTTTCGAACGAGGATCGACCCCTTTATATAAAGCCATTTCGGATGACTCACTGGGATAACCCAGGCTAATTCGCATCAAAAAGCGATCAAGCTGTGATTCCGGTAGAGGGAAAGTTCCTGACTGAGACATCGGGTTTTGCGTAGCAATGACAAAAAAAGGCTTTGGTAATTCACGTGTCTCCCCTTCAATAGTCACCTGGTATTCTTCCATTGCTTCGAGCAAGGCACTTTGTGTCTTAGGTGTACTGCGGTTAATTTCATCAGCCAACAACACCTGCGTAAAAACTGGCCCTGGATGAAACTGAAAGCTGGAGCTATTTTTATCAAAAATCGAAACACCTAAAATATCAGCAGGCAAGAGGTCACTTGTAAACTGAACACGGTCATATCTCAGGCCCATGACTGCAGCAAGACAATGTGCCAAAGTGGTTTTACCCATGCCTGGCAAGTCTTCGATTAATAAATGGCCACGTGCGAGAAGGCAAGCTAGAGCCAGCTTGACCTGTTGCTCTTTCCCCAGCAGGACCTCGCCAACTTGATCAATAATTCGATTTACAGCGATATTCATAAAAGACTTCACACTAAGCATTAAGACAAGTTCTTTAAAGTATCGGCCAATAGATGAAAACCTGTGGTAACAAAAACCGTTAAAAAGAACACCGAATAAGACTAGTGTAATAAAGCTAGTGCAAACCAGCCAGTGCAGGATTCACCTCTTCACTTCAAGACTTTTGCCTTAAGAATAAGAATTAAGCTCAGGCTGATAAATTTGTGACAACTTCAACTATTGCAGCGGTCAATTTATCTAAATCAGGTTCCTTAATGTTATAAGGCGGCATTAGGTAGACCAATCGCCCAAAAGGCCTGAGCCATACGCCTCGATCAACAAATGCTTCGGTGATCGACTTCATATCAACAACCCGCTCCAACTCAACCACACCAATGGCACCTAGAACGCGAACATCGAAAACATTACTTATATTACGACAGGGCGCTAAGCCATGCCTCAACGCTTTTTCAATACGAGAGATATTCTCTTGCCACGGTGAATCAAGCAGCAAACGTATACTTGTTAACGCCGCCGTGCAGGCTAAGGGGTTTGCCATAAAAGTTGGACCATGCATAAACACGCCGGGCTCGCCACTATCTATGGTTTCCGCAACATGATTCGTCGCCATCGTAGCAGCCAAGCTTAAATAACCGCCCGTTAAGGTTTTACCCAAGCACATAATATCTGGCGTAATACTGGCATGATTACATGCGAACATCTCACCTGTACGACCGAAACCAGTCGCTATCTCATCTGCGATGAGCAAAACATCATATTCATCACAAAGTGCTCTTAGTCGCATTAAATACTCAGCAGAATAGAACCACATCGCTCCCGCCGCTTGCACGATAGGCTCTACTACCACTGCAGCGACATTGTCTTGCGATAACGCCAGTTTAACTGATGCCAACTCTTCCTCTTGGCATGCCTCGCCAAAACGACATCGAGGTTGATCAACAAAGATATTTTTATTAATAAGTTGATCAAATACGCTATGCATACCCGTTTCGGGATCAGATACCGACATAGCACCAATGGTATCGCCATGGTAATCACGTCTTAGCGACACAAAGGCTTTTCTGTTTGCCTGCCCTTTGGCATGCCAATACTGTATCGCCATTTTCATAGCCACTTCCACCGCAACGGAACCTGAATCAGAATAAAAAACTGTTTGCAAAGGTTTAGGTGTGATATCAACAAGCAACTGCGCCAGCTCAATGGCTGGGTCATGGGTCAAACCACCGAACATGACATGCGCCATTTTTTCTAGCTGCTGATTTAAGGCGGCATTCATTGCAGGGTGGTTGTATCCATGAATGACACACCACCATGATGACATACCATCGATAAGCTCACGACCATCCTTAAGTTTGATTCTCACACCTTGTGCAGAATCAACATAATAAATAGGCAAACCAGAATGCATTGCACTGTAAGGGTGCCAAATATGCTGATTATCGAATTCTTTATTTGATTGAAGTGTCATGACGTTGGATACGAAAGAACTTTAGAGACCCAATAGACAGTGCGACTCCTAGCAATATTAACAAGGCGCAAACAACTTGATTAAGCGTGATGACTTCATTTAAAAATATTGTACCCCACAACATTCCAAAAAACGGTATGAGATAAGTCACCATTAATGTTTTGGTAGGACCCACTTCATGTATCAGTTTGAAATACAAAATAAATGCCAGCGAGGTTGATAATACCGCCAAACCTACTATGGAAATAATCCCCTCAATACTTGGCAAATCCGCTGGAATAAAAAATGGTAATAGCGGTAATAGTAAGCAAGCTGCTGCTAATTGAGTACCACTGACAAAAACCAAGGAAGGCATATTAGCCATATAGTGCTTAGTATAGTGCGCTGCTGCAACATAAGACAAAGATGCTAAGACGGCACTAAACACTGCATATGGCGAAGGCGAAATCACTGCTTCCTGTTGCCATAACATCAGCAAAACCACTCCGAAAAACCCTATTGCTACACCCAACAATTGTGAGTGAGATAACTTTTCTTTCACAAACAGATAAGAAAATACCACGCCAACAATAGGCACAATGGCATTAAGTATTGATGTCGTTCCTGCTGAATGGGCAAGTGTAATATAAGCAATAAGGACAAAAGGCAAGGCACTATTTAATGCCCCTACTATAATTAAGCCACCAATATTTTCCTTCATATTTAAAAAATAATTTTGCTTTAACATCCATGGCAAAAGTATCAATCCAGCCAGTAATACCCGAAATTCAATCAACCAAACGGGGCCTATCTCTGGTGCTGCAATTCTCATAAAGAGGAAAGATGCACCCCAAAGCGCACCAAGCGAGATGAGAATAAATACCTGGAATTTACTCATAGTTTAGTGTCTATTCCATCGTAGAAGATGGCGATTAAAGCTTAGATAAGATTGTGTTACCAAACTATACCTCAAAGGCACAACCATAAATCCCTCCGTCATTAAATTACGTATCGAATGGCGGTGGAGAATTAGACATCTATTGTGATATCGCATGGGACAATTAGCTCTAAACTCTACTCTCCTTATGATTTTATAAGTCAGCCATCTACTAAAAAGCTTTGCCAAAGTGGGGCTGTGTTATGCTGAACATTTTATACATTCCATTTAAATCATGAAAAACGCTGAAAATACGCTTGAGAAATCATTATTCATTAGCCGCTGGTTACTTGTACCATTTCTTGTTGGGCTCGTCATCTCCGCTATATTACTGCTAGTTAAATTTATTGGTGAACTTAAACATTTAATTATTGACATCAATTCACTTAGCGAAATTGAATTAGTTCTCGGTGTCCTCAGCATGGTTGATCTAACACTGATTGCCAGTCTTATATTTATTATTGTTTTTAGTAGTTACGAAAGCTTCGTATCTAAATTTGACACTATAGACCGCGAAGATAAGCCTGCTTGGATGGGGAAAGTCGATTTTTCGGCTTTAAAAATGAAAGTAATTGGATCTATTGTTGCCATCTCATCTATTGAATTACTAAAAATATTTATCAATTTAAAAAACTACGATGAACAAGAGATCAAATGGAAAGTAATTATATTTATCGCTTTTGTTGTTGCAGGTGTTTTATTCGCGGTTATGGATCGCCTCGCCTCTCATTTACATAGAACAGAGTGATTTATTTTTCTAAATGCTTAGGAATAGAAATAATATTTACAATAAAACCTGAAGACAAACAAGCTCTTTTACTGGCCATCGTGGCTAAAACTTTCGCCATTTCTTGCTGGCGCCAGTAATGCTGATTGAATAATATTCTCAGCCACTATGCCCGCCGATATGAGCTGCTGCTGGTCATGAAAACCCTGATACATGTCAACACTAGGTAATGCTTTAGCGTCCTGTTGTCGCAGCCAGGTCTGCATATCAGTATCAATCACACCAGGCTGAATAGACATAGCGGTGACGCCGTGGTGATCAGTTTCTACAGCAATACTCTTTGTCAGCATCTCCAGCCCCGCCTTAGCGATACAGTAAACACCACTGCCTGGAATTGCTGTAAACGCTGCACCTGATGAAATATTGACAATACGTTTATCGCAGGACACCGCAGAAAAACATCGACAAAATAAGTTTGCAAACTGGATCGCACTAGTTAGATTAAGCTGGAGCGACAAAATTATCTCATCGTCAGACATATCCCCCATTACGCCAACAGGTGCGGCGGTTGCCGCATTATTGATTAATATTAATTGTTGTAATTCTATATTTGCTTGTTTTTCCAGCTGTCGCCCTATATCACTACAAATATTTTTGCTGCTAAGATCACATGCTATAAATTGATATTGAATGTTTTGGTCTAACTCAGTATGACTACTTCTACCAATTCCGATCACCTGATAATCAAGTGCAAGCAAGCTTTTCGCTAGAGCAAAACCTAAGCCTCGAGAGACACCTGTAATAAATGCCAATCGCATTTTATGAAATTATTGGGTGGCCGCGGTTGCAAAATTTGCCAACGCTTTTTTAATTTTTTCCGACACCTCAGCACAGTCTTTAATATCATGGCGTTCGGTTAAATAATCAGGGTCGTTGTAACTTAACCAAATATCACCATTTTCGTCTTCTGACACTAAGGCTTTTTGAGGCAAATCGATCGCCACTGTCTGCTGACATTGCATCAATAACGTCCCGATCTTAGGATTACCAAATATCACTAATTCTGTCGGGCGCAGTTTTTTATTAATTTTCCATGCTGCCTGAGAATGCTTAACGCGGGTAAAAACCGTCATACCTTTATCAAGCAAAACTTCTTCTAACTTGTCTGCCGTTTGTTCAACATCAAAATTACTTTTTATTGAAATTAATCCATCTGCAGCATTTACGCTCACCGATAAACACAGACCAAAAATGAAAAATAAGATTTTCAACACTGCAAACTCCTGTATGAAAAAAAAATCACGATACCTCTACTGGCACGGCGTTCACTCCTGGATGATGCTTCTCGCCGATACGTAACAAACTCGGTAGTAGAATAAGCGTAAATATCGTACTCACCGCCATACCGCCAACAATAACTCCCGCCAAGCCACGATAGAGCTCACTACCCGCGCCAGGAATCAGTAATAATGGCAACATGCCAAAAATACTGGTTAATGTGGTCATCATTATGGGGCGTAAGCGCAAATGCACTGCATTATTTACCGCGTCACGACGTGACAACCCTTCACGTTCAGCGGCACGCGTTTGATGAACCAGTAAGATTGCATTATTGATTACTAAGCCAAGCAAAATGACGAAACCAATCATGGTCAACAAATCCATTGCTTGATGAATATAGATGTTCATAATCTCTAACGCTATCACACCGCCGACGGTTGCCAAAGGAATCACCAACAAAACCAACAAACTATCTTTAAACGAACGAAATAACGCACTCATCAACAAATATAAAATCGCAATGGCCAAAGCAAAGGCGCCTAACATAGAGCTTAATGCGGCTTCTAGTTTATTAGCACTCCCGGTGTAACTGATGCTGGCATCCAGTGGTAGCTCTGCCAAAATGGCTGGCTCAAATTCAGTTTTGAGTTTGTCTAGCGCTACTTCAATTGATACTTCTTCCGGTGGCCGCACCTGTAGGGTTACTGTACGGCGCCTATCAAGGCGTCTTAACTCATTTGGGCCGGCAGTGCGCTGCATCGTTACCATTTCTCCTAATGGCAATACACCCGCATTAGGCGTTGCCAATGGATAGCCCATCAAATCTTCTGGCACTGCCCAAGGTGTGGCGCGTAAAATAATATCCAGGGTTTCTTCACCGTTAAAATAATCGCCCACTAGCAAACCATCACCCATGGTACGAACTACCGAGCCCATGGTTTGACGATTCCAACCTACTTCGGCAATACGTTGCTCACGGGGTAATAATCGTAACTCAGGATCATCCAGAGCCAGGCCAGGAAAAGGGCGAACACTGGAACCGGGGATTAATCGCGGAATTTCTACAAACGCCTTACGCGCAGCGGCCAATATTTGCTCCAGGTCGCGACCTTGTATATTGACATCAATACTGTGGCCAGTGCCACTACCCGCAAATAAAGAGGACTGAAATGCGACACCAATAGTATCTGGAAGACTACGCGCTACCCCATTCAATATTGGCAACAATTCACGTGTTTTGTCTGGGTCAATTGTTCTACCACCCAAAAAGGCACCATTCGCTGTCACCACAAAAAAATAATTCTTCATTTTGGGGCTGGACTCACCTGACAAATGTGGTGCAAGCGTATCAACAATCGCACCGCCCATTTCGAATTCCGCTACGTCGATACTCTGACCAGGCGGTGGGTTTACAAACATAAAAACCAGGTTACGATTGCCTGTCGGCAAATAATCAGCATCTGGCTTCAATTCATAAGCAATATAAAGCGGTACCGTGAGTAGCAATAAAATCCAGAAGAAACGGCTCAGCGGCCTATTGGTCAACCACATAACAAAATTAGACATACCGTTCCACCAGTGGTGATGTGGGTCTTTCATTTGTCCTTTTCGCAACCACTTCACCGCTGCTGTCGGCAACACGAGCAGAGCAATAATAAGTGAAAAAATGACGGCAATAGCAATAGTTAGCGCTAAATCCGCAAATAACTGCCCTGCTTCGTCTTTTAAGAAAACTACCGGCAAAAAGATAGCAACCGTTGTTGCAGTAGATGCCAGCAAAGCGCCCCATACCTGACTGGTCCCACGCTTTGCAGCTTTCATTGATTCGAGGCCTTGCTCGCGTAAACGAACAATATTCTCTAATACCACTATGGCGGCATCGAGAACCATACCCACAGCAAAGGCAATACCTGCTAAAGAAATAACATTTATTGTACGGCCACTCGAATCGAGAATGATAAAAGTGGCAAATATCGATACCGGGATCGCAACAGCAACAATTAATGTGGCGCGAAAACGGCGTAAAAACCACCATAACACCCCTACTGCTAACAAGACACCTATACCTAAATTGCTTGCTACCAGCTCAAGCGATCGATCGATATAAATTGTTTCATCGTAAACTTGTTCAATAGACAGATTTGCCCGCTTTAGTGGTCCCTCCTCCAATTCACGCATGGCTTTTTGTAATCCCTGCATGACTTGAATAACATTGACTCCAGTTTCCCGGTACGCATTCACCGCCATCGCCGGTTGGCCGTTTTGAATAACAAAGCCTTCACGATCAACCAGGCTAAGCTCGATATCTGCAACGTCTGCTAATAAAACCGGGCTGCCTTCGCGCCAATCAATGATCAACTCACCCAGGTCTTCTACCTGATAGGCGCCATCAAAACGTAAGGTATAGCGACGCCGGCCGACATCGGTGAAACCACCTGTTATATCATCAGCACCAACCAAGCTAAGAATCTCAGGCAGTTGTACATCTAAGGCTGCTGCTCGGTAAGGATCGAAAGTTATACGCACTTCACGCGAACGCCCGCCGCGCACTTCGGAAAGCGCAACGCCAGGTACTCGCTCGAACCGACTTTGTACCACTTCTTTAAGGAAATCTTCATAACTGGCTATGTCGCGGTTATTGCCATCGTTAGGTTTTATAATGAACCACGCAATAGCGCGACCATTGCCGCCACCAGTTGAAATAATGGGTTCATCAGCATCTGTGGGATAACTGGGCACTCGATTTAATCGGTTGATTACTTCAATCAAACCACGCTCGAGATCTGTACCCGGTTCGAAGGTGAGCGTAATAGTTCCGCTACCGTTTCTTGCTTGCGCCAACATCTCTACCGCACCCGGCACGCCTCTCAGCGCATCTTCTTGTGGTTCAATAATCTCTGATTCGACTTCTTGCGGAGCTGCCGAACGCCAGCTTGTAGTAATAGCAATCTCCGGGCGTTCTATTTCAGGCGTCAGCTGAACCGGCAAGCGGGATAGACTAATAGCGCCGAACAACAGTGCCAATAGAACAGCAACAGCAACAGCGACTGGATTAGATAAGGCAAGTCGTAGTAAGCCCATACTAGCTCTGATCAATGATCCTGACTGTTTGGCCAGGTCTTAAACGTTCAGCGCCACGAGTAATGATTTGATCACCAATCTCGATCTCACCACTCACTTCTATCCAGTCGCCTTCAGCATCTCCTAAGACGACCTCCACTGCTTCGGCCACACCTTCCGCGTTGACTCGATAAACACGAGTGGCATCTGATCGAAGTACTAGCGCATCGCGGGGCACAACTAATACTGGTCTGGCCTCACCCACAGGTACTGCGACACGAACCGACTGACCAGGTCGCCAATTTGTATTACTAAAGCTTAGTCTAAGGTCAGCGAGTCTTGATGCTGTGTCACCGACTGGTACTAATGAGCGATAACTTGCCTGCACTTCACTGTTGGCCGAAGTCGCACGGAGCACAGATTCACTGTTAATAAACGCCATAGAAGGTAAAGGAATACGTGCTCGAATCTCTAAATTACTGATATCAATCAACTCTACTATGGCATCACCGCTACTTGCCCACTCACCCACTTCCATTAATCGCTGCGCCACCGTACCTGAAAAAGGTGCTTTAATCTCGCTACGTTGCACTCTGTCTTGTGCTTGCGCGAGACGAGAACGAGCCGCAGCTAATGAACCCTGGGTAGCATCACGATCCGATTGGGTTTGTTCAAGTTGAGTTTTAGCCGCGTGATTGGTTGCTGCCAACCGTTGTAAACGCTCTACTTCGCTATCGAGAAACGTCAGCCGTGCTTTTTCACTTTTGATCTGTGCGTTTAACTCTTCAAATTGAAGACGCGTCACACTCGCGTCTATTTGCGCTAGCACGTCACCCTTTTTTACCGCTTCACCGACTTCAGCAACATTTAATAGTCTACCTGTCACCTCTGCTGCAATATTGGCCTGATTTCGACTGAATACGCTGCCAAACACCCAACGAGTAGGTGCGATAACTTCCTGTTTGGCTTTCGCCACTACTACGGGCGCAGGCGGTGGGCCATCGGCTGTCGCTACAGTGATGGAAATAAGCAGCAAAGTACAGATACTGACTAGAATTGATGGCATATAGGTGGTCTTCACTAAACTTCGGTTATCCACAATTTGGTTTCTCGCTATATAATAGCCTACTGCAGCAACTAACTGACTTAACTGCTGCCATCGAGTTTCAAAAAACTGATCATAAAGGAGTTTTTTTCATTGGCCGCGATTCGATTACGTATTCCAAAGCAAAACCCCGATTTCGTCGGCTCAGTGCCTGATACGCAAAAAAAACTCATTAAGTGGCTTGATACTCTGCCGCTGGCAAACCAACGTGAGTCCATTATTCAACTTAGCACAATGCTAGGAAGAATGAATCGCATACCTATCAAACCAGAAATTCGCTACCAATTGCTAATGAAACTCCACCCTATAGTGGCTGAGCTCACTAGTATCATTAAAAAGCCTTACTTAAACGCCCGTTTACCTTTATTAGCAAAAATGGCCGAAACAGCGGAGGATCAGCGCAAATTATTAATCAATATGGCGGATGGCTTCAAAATTATTTCAGTCGACCAGCTACGCGTTCCGGTAACTATTAGTGGCTACGAAAAACTTACTGAAAATGCCCTGTACAAGGCGATTCATTATCTCTGCTTGATCGTGCTGGATCACTATTTGATTTACGCTGAACAACCCAACGCGGTTTGGGGAGAATTAAATCAACTTTACGCCCTGGCAGAATCGAGAAATATTGAAACAGTTGAAATTGATATTGCTGCAGAACACGAACCCCCTACTATTACCGAGAGTTATCAACGCATTTTATTGCTGGCGCTGACCAATCCTTATCACTTAATGCAAGGAGAGGTGGCTAAACTATATAAACTACTTGCTGGTCTATCATGCTACGCAAGACTCATTAATGTCGCTTATGAGCCGGGTAAAACCGGAAAATTCGTTGTTGATTTAGCTGCGGCCGCGCCACCCCGCTATTCTTCACTAGCATCAAATGCCAACTCACCAGTAGCTGCACGCCTTATCAATGTCAACAAGCTCCTTGATCACATGGAAAACCTAATATCTCAGTTTAGCCATAATAAGGCGACGATTAGCGATCGAATTGAACAGGGTATGCTCAGGCGAGCTACTCGTGCCTGGGGCGCACGCTCTGAGCGACTGTCACCGCGTAATGCCACCGACGTCAATGCAGAGGTATTGTTTGGCTTACGACATTGCCACCAACTTATTAGCGGTGAAACAGAATTTCGACCTGAGCAGAACGAAGCAAATATTCTCAAAGGCTCTGAGTCGGATCAACAAGCAGATGATATGGTGCTCCTTCCCTCAGAAAAAAGTCAGTTGTGGGAACTTGAGAACAAGCAAAGCCATGGTAATCCACAAAAATATTCCCAGCAGCGCACTTCGCATTTCGACTCTGAGGCCGACCCTAATGATATTTGGAAAAAAGTATACTCCACTAGCGCTCGAGCAGAGCACTATATTGACGATCGCATGTCTAAAAATAGTCCACCCGAATATACAATTTCCTTAGGTAAACAAGGTACCGAAAGCACGGGCGGCATTGATCTGGCATGCGAGCCAGACATGGATATTACGCTGCATGTAGGCGATATCGTTGGTTTTCGTACCCCGGTTCCAGGTGCTGAAGACGTATGGGAAGTGGGCAGCTTAACCTGGTTACGGATCATTAGTGATGGCACCGTTTACGTTGGCATCAAACGCATAGCAGCTGATGCGCTGCCGGTCGCATGTCGAGGTTTAGTCGGTGTTGGTGAAGGTGGAGAATACTACCGCTCTCTCATTGTTCCTGGTTTAGACCCTGCTGAGCACCCAACCTCCATCATCACGCCGGCGGCGGTTTATGATATTGATTCAAGGATCTTCATCAATACTGGGGATAAAATCTTGCATGTTCGCCTAACCCAAATGGTTGACACCACAAACTCTTATTCTCACTTTCGCTTTGAACGCTTACATTAGTCTACGCGCATAGGCTGAAAACCCTTAACTTTGGGCCACCAGTGCCGACATTGAACTTATATTTAAGAGTTCAATGAGGCAATCATGACCAAAGCACCCGAAATCAAACAAGATGAAATGTATCGTCTTCTTCGCGAAGGCAATATGGAAGCATTTAACAAACGCAAAGCTGAAGGCGAAATTCCCGATTTGACGCACTGTGATTTTCGCAATGTAGACCTGCAAGGGATGGACGCCAAAGGTCTGGATTTTACCAACAGCTATTTCCGCCAAGCAGACTTACGTGGTGTAGATTTTAGTGAAAGTGATATGCACGGTGCCAGCATTCATGGCGCAAAAATCAGTGGTGTATTTTTCCCACCAACTATCGACCCTTATGAAGTGTTTATGTCTTATCAGTACGGCATTCGCCTTAGATATAAATAAGGCCTACTGAGCAATTTACTTAAGCAGCCAATCTAGGCAATACTCGCCGCTCAAGCAGATCACTTAAAGGTTTCAGCTCAGGGTACTGATCGGCAACGACTGTAATATAAGTTAAGGTTCGCGGAATATCGTTCAAATAACCTGACTTTCCATCTCGGTGATAAAGGCGAGCAAATATTCCCGATGCTTTAAGATGCCGTTGCACGCCCATTAAATTAAACCATTTTATAAAACGTATAATTTCATTTTCAGCTATCAATTGTTGTTCAACCGCATTCTGACAGTAATACTCAACCCAATCTTCCTGCCGATTCTGTGGCCAGCTTATATAGCAATCGCGCAATAGCGACACGAGATCGTAGCTAATTGGCCCGATAAGGGCATCTTGAAAATCTAATATCCCCGGGCCACTTTCTTCACTTAACATTAAATTACGAGAGTGATAATCGCGATGCACTAACACTTGTGGCTGCTCAAGTGCATTTTTTATTAACAAATTAAACGTAATTTCTAAGTCACGAGACTCACTGTCAGTTAAATGAACAGCCAAATGTTTTTGCAATAACCAATCACGAAATAAAGCCATCTCTGACAACAATAAATCCTGGTCATATTTCGGCAATATTAAACCTTGCGAACTGCCAGCGCTTTGCATTGTGATCAAACTATCAATCGCTGATTTATACATACGATCAGCGTTGTCACTATTGAGCATAGATAGGTAGTCTGTTTCACCCATGTCCGTCAAAAGCAAAAAACCATTATCAAGATCGCTTGCAAACACTTCTGGAACATGTAGACCATAACGCTTTAGTGTTTTGGCAATCTCAATAAAAGGCCGACTATCTTCTCGACCTGGTGGCGCATCCATCACGACATAAGGGCCATCGTTCGTCATTAAGCGGAAGTAACGACGAAAACTTGCATCTGACGACGCCGGCACTAACTTGGAAAATACGATACCGAGGTCTTCTCGCAACCATTGACTCAAGCGAACAAATCGATCTTCTTGATCCATCATCATTACGCTTTTGCAGGAGAAACTTTATAGCCAAATAAACGAAACACCGCACTACGCATATCGTCAGCTATCAAATAAAAGCAAGGCAAGACCAGCAAGATTAAAACTGTAGCAAACAACAGTCCAAAACCTAAACTCACTGCCATCGGTGACAAAATCTTCGTTTGCCCTGTCGCAAAAAAGATTAACGGTGAGACGCCGAGAAAAGTCGTAATACTAGTAAGTAAGATTGGCCGTGTTCTCACTCTACCCGATTCTATTACCGCTGCTATACGCTCAATTCCTTCCTGTCTGCGCTTCTTAGCAAAGTCAATCAGAATCAATGAATCATTAACCACAATGCCAGATAAAGCCAAAAATCCGATAAGTGAAAGAAATTGCAACTGAAAACCAAGCGCAAAATGACCTATCACCACACCGATCAACCCAAAAGGAATCGCAACAATTACCACAAACGGATCAAGCAAAGACTTAAATAATGCCGCAAGAATAAAAAAGATAATGATCAATGCAATTACCAAAGCATCCAGCATGTCTTCCACAGAGCGATTAGCCTCGCGCTTTTCGCCGAGATAAAAAAGCTCAAACTCAGGCAAGTCTGACCTTGTTGCAAACTCTTTATCTATAAGCGCTGTAACATCCAGCGGTGTCGTCACGTCGGTATCGACTTCGGCTGTGACTGTCGCCAGCCGTCTCAAGTCGCGTCGCTTAACCTGATTAAAACCACGGCCAATTTCAATATCAGCAACCTGACCTAAAAATACGGATTTACCACCCGGCAAAACTATACGTAGCGATGCTAAATCTTCGGCATGGGTGCGCACTGACTCTGGATAAATGACTCTTACCGGCATACGCTTATCGCCAACAGTAACTTCGGTTACCTCTAAACCTTGAAAACCGCTACGTACCGCTTCTGCCAACTGTACTTGTGTTAAGCCCAGTTGCCGACCACGTTCATTGAGACTGTATTGATACTCAAGTTTGCCAGGCTCAAAATCCTGATTAACGTCTTTAACACCTTGAAGCTGGCGCAAATAATCCCGAAGCTCGACACTGACGCCTCGAAGGCCTTCAACAGTTTCGCTGGCAATACCCACTTCGATGTCTGCTCCGGCCGGACCTGCTTGTGTACTAACAATGGAAACTCGACGAATACCTGGTTCTGTTTCTAAACACTCCCGTATAGCATTTGATACTGTAGTTGTCGTACGCTCTCTAGTTCCCTCATTATCAAACTTGAAACTAATTAATGGTGAAACCCAGGTTTCGATAAAACCCTCTGGCTTTCGTTTATTAAGATCAACAATATACTGAATATAGTTATTGCCAAATTTAAATACCGAAAAATCTATGAAACTGACACCAACATTTGTCAGCATGCTATTAAGTTCACGCTCTTCTACAACGCCTAATATCGCTTTTTCTACTCGCTTGGCTAGTTCAGTTGTATCTTCCAGACTGTAAGTATTTGGCGCTTCTATATTGACAAAGAATTGTCCTGTGTCTAGTTTTCCAAACATAATATAAGGCATGCGAGTAAAAGCAAATATGCCCACAACCACTAATACGCCAACAGTTGCTACAGCGACAAAATAACGGTTAAAGACACACCAGCGTAAAACTTTGACATAATGTTCTAACAATAAAGACCAATAATTACGCTTCCCTTCTTTTCTCTGCTTAACGCGTAAAAACTGTCTCGCATGCGAGGGCAAAACAGCAAATGCTTCCAGCAAGGAGCCAATCAAACATGCGCTAACGACAATTGGAATAACTTGAATAAATTGCCCCATCGTTCCACCTATCGCAAACATAGGTAAAAACGCTGCCACACTGGTAGTAGTTGCAGCGATCACTGGCCAAAATACTTCTCTTGCACCGATTAAAGCTGCGTCTCTCGGTGACTTACCCATTTCCATATGGCGATAAATGTTCTCTGTGACAATAATGGCATCATCAACAATCATTCCCAAAGCCAATAAGAACGCAAACATCGATACCATGTTGATACTTTGGCCGGAGTAATTCATTAATATTACCGCGAACAAAAATGAAACCGGGATACCAAAGGCGGTAATCAAGGCAACGCGGAAATTTAAAAACAAATATAGAGACAATAAGACCAGGGCTAAACCAACGATGCCCGAAGATTTGACCGTATTTAAACGGGTTTCAATATAAACTGATAAGTCACTAAATGCGGCTACGCTAATATTATCTGGCAACTCCGTACTCAGTTCTTTGACTAGCTCTTTTACGTCATATGCAATATCGGTAGATGAACCCTCTGAAGTTTTCGTCACAGTAATATTGACCGAAGGCTGGCCATTGAATCGGCCTAATGTTGTTTTTTCTTCGAGACGCCTTTCAATATCTGCTAATTGTCCTAACTCAAGATTACCGCCATTTTCATTAGCAGCAATGACCAGACGTGAAACACTATCAGGATCCGGGTTAATGCCCTTACCTCTTAGTAAAATATCACCTTCTCTTGCTTCGATAGAGCCGCCAGGCAAATCACGCAAATTATCTCTTAGCGCGGAGATGACTTGCGATAGCGATGTCTTGGAGCTGGCTAATTTCTCTGGGTCAACAATAACCCAAAGCTCCCAGTCTCGATGGCCACTAACGTTGGCACTTGAAACATCATCAATACTCAGCAAGCGTCGTTTGACATCATCAGCTAGCTCAATCAAATAGCTGCGGCTAACTTCGCCAAACAAGGCCACGCTTATTACGGGAAAACGTTGCTTGAATCTTCTCAGCTCGGGCTCTTCTGCCTCATCGGGTAATTCTGTTATACGATCAAGCACGGTTTGGCTATCACGCATGAATTCTTCGATGTCAGAGTCCGGTTTCAGCTCAATAATAATCTCAGAGCTACCTTCGATACTGGTTGAGCGAATGACATCAATATCTGCCAAGCCATCAAATTCTTCTTCGATTGGTAGGGTAATCTGTCGCTCGACTTCCTCAGGCGAAGCGCCTTCATAAATTGTGCTAATAGATACATTATCTGTAACAATTTCAGGGAACAGCTCTTCCGGCATAGCCTGCCAGGACATCACTCCAATGGTAATCACCAATAATAAAAACAGATTAGTGATTAGCGGGTTATTTATCGCAAAGCGGACAAGAAACATAGCTTAGGGAAATACAACTATTGTCTGGCCATCGCTAAGCGCAGCTACATCGCGACTAACAATGAGATCGCCAGCTACAATATCACCCGTGACTACTTGATCATCGGCATCACGCAGACCAGCAGTAACAGAAACGCGCTGCAAATTATCATTGACCACTTTGAAGAGATAAGCACTACCGTCTTCTTGCAAAATGGCGGTAACTGGCACAACCAGCGCTTCGTTCAGAGCACGCAAAGGTAGCTCGGTACTGGCAATCATCCCTGGCAATAAGTCATCACCTTGTATGCGGACACGCAAGGCATGCGTAAACGTTTCACTATCTGGATCGCTTTGCAAAGCGACCACTGTACCGATTTGACTTGAACCATTGATATTAACCGGCACAGATTGATCGAGCTGCAATGAACGCGCAGTTTCACCATCAATTTCTACAGACAAGTCGAACTTATCTTGCTCAAATAATTCGATAGCCACCTCTGCGCTTGTCATATAGTCACCTACATCTACAGCTACGCTGTTGATGACACTGTTAAACGGAGCAGTAAGGCGGGTGCGATCAAGGCTACGCTGTGCTCGGCGTAATGCTGATTGACGCAGGGCAATACGTGATTTCGCACTATTGACACTAAAACTTAAACTTTCTTGCTCTGATCGCAATTGCAGCAATAACTTACGAGCTTCGTCAAGCAGTGATTGCGCTGCTAATGAATTACTTGATAAACGCTCAAGACGACTGACTTCAGCTACTTGCAATTCTGTATTTCGACTTGCAATTTCAAGTAGACGCTTATCCCGTTCAACCGCAGACTGCTCTTGTTCCAGCTGCGCTTTAGCATCAATCACACTATCTTGGTAGTCGCCCTTTTCTAGTGCCAACAAAGGCTCGCCCGAAGCTATGCGCTGCCCCGGCTCAACCCAACGTGATGCTACTCTGCCACTGACCTCAAAATGCAAACCCAACTTTTTCGCTGCTTGTAAGCGGCCACTGACGGTTTTAGTAGGTAGAATATCGCGCTTTTGAACAGGTACAACTGTGACACTGACTGGTTGACGTACTTCGATAGCAGCCTGTGGCTCTGGCTTGGTTTCGATCAAATAATAAGCAACGAACGCAACAACAACGATGAGCAATAAAGTGAAAAATGAGGAGATCTTGCGTGCGGCCACGATGCATTAGTCTATAAGTTTCATTGGTGGTTCATTTTATGTCATTTATAAGGAATCTCTCCAGCAAATCGGCATAATACCTGGCCAACCGTTACAATACGTTACGTGCAAAATTATAAATTTAACAATTTATTCGCATTTTATTGGCCGATCTTTGTGTTTTTGCTGATCATGCCAATAAACAATGCCAATAGCGCCGCCTTATGCCGTGCAATTGACGAATCACTCTCGCTTCCACAACTCTCTCTGGACAACTCTGTAGCAACCAACGATGCACTAGCGCCACTGGAAATTACTGCTGACTCTGGCGAAAGTATTCAGCAGGAAACGATGGAGTTTGTCGGTAATGTCAATATCAAGCGGGGTAGCCAGCTTTTAATCACGGACAGAGCACGCTATACGCGCTCTCAAGACCGCGTTCAGGCAGAGGGTAATATTACTTATCGGGAGAAGGATTTCACTTTACTCGGTGACAAAGCCGACATTAATGTTGAAACCTTTGAAGGCGATATCGATAAAGCTGATGTACGCTTTCCTCTACAACATGCCCGCGCCAGCGCAGGCAAAGTAATACTTGAGGGGCGAAATAAAATTCGTTTGGTTAGCGGTGCCTATACCACGTGTGATGAAGGCGATAACAGCTGGTCACTAACTGCACCACGCATCAAGCTTAATCGCGCCAAAAATCTAGGCGAAGCCTACCATGCCGTATTACGTATTCAGAAAATACCTGTGTTATATACACCTTATCTCAATTTCCCTATCACTGATAAGCGAAAATCAGGGTTTTTAGCGCCCAGCTTTGGTAGTTCTGATGAATCTGGCTTCGAATTTCGACTACCTTATTATCTCAATCTTGCGCCTAATTACGACGCCACAATTGCACCAAGATTTATCGAAAGACGCGGTGTGCAACTACAAAATGAGTTTCGCTATTTAAGCAAAAATCATAATGGTGTAATCGAAGCGGAATACCTACCAGATGACAGTGTATTTGAAGACGATAGAAATTTATTGCGCCTAAAACATAATTCCAATTTTTCCAGCAACTGGCGTGGCGAGCTGCTATTTTCAGAAGTTTCTGACTCTGAATATTTCGAGGATCTGGGTAATAGTTTAGCTGTTGCTTCCATTGCCAATCTCGAGCGTAAAGCAGATCTTAGTTACTCAGGCAAGGCCGGTACTTTGCTCACACGAGTCCAAGATTTCCAGGTCTTGGACGCCAGTGTTGGCCCTTTTAAACGCTTACCGCAAATCCTTTACAACTCGCCGCGATTCAGGCCTTGGTTTGATATTAACCAGCGACTGCGTAGCGAATGGGTACAGTTTGATCGAGACAATAGTGTTACCGGCCAGCGCTTTGATCTGCAACCAACATTAAACCGACGCTTTGAACGTAGTTGGGGCTTTTTTGAACCCAGATTCAAGCTTCAACATACCCAATACCGACTTGACGACCAGGCCGATGGGGTGGATGCCAACCAATCCAGAACCGTACCCATCAGCAGTCTAGATGGCGGATTATTCTTTGATAAAGCGTTTTCGCTTAACCAGGGAGAATATGTTCATACACTGGAGCCGAGGCTATTTTACCTATATGTACCTTTTCGAGATCAAAGCGACATTCCGTTGTTTGATACCGGCGCTAACGACTTTAACTTTGGCCAATTATTTAGAGATAACCGCTTCTCAGGCGCAGACCGCATTGGCGACGCTAATCAGGTCAGTATCGCGCTGACCTCTCGCTTGCTCGATGATCGTGACGGTCGAGAACTGGCGCAAATCGCCATCGGCCAAATTCGTCATTTTCGCGACCGCCGCGTACAAGCAGGAAACGCTGGACCAGATACCAGAAACAGCTCAGATTTCGTCTCCCGCCTAAGTATTAATCCTAGTGATCAATTCAGCTTCAGCGGTGAGTGGCAATGGGACCCAGACAATGAAAATTCGGTGCTCACCGTTGCCAGCCTGCGCTACTCACCGAAAGATGATCGCGGGCTGAATTTATCTTATCGGTCGCGACGCACGCAGAACATTGAACAGGCTGACTTATCATTTTTCTGGCCACTTAGCCAGCGCTGGCGCACTGTTGGGCGCTGGAACTATTCCATCGAAGAAGATCAAACATTAGAATCATTTTTTGGCCTGGAATACGAGCAATGTTGCTGGCGACTGTCCGTGGTTTACCGTGAATTTGTCAACGATGACGATCTCACCGACGGCAGGACTAACCGCGCCTGGCTGGCACAAGTTGAGCTTAAGGGGCTAACTAGCCTTGGTAGCCCCATCGATGCTCTACTGGAAAATGGTATTCTTGGCTTTCGAAGATAAGAGTTTTTACTATGACACAATCTGTTTTTTCCAAACTTAGCTTTAGCGCTCTGCTATTTAGCCTAAGCCTGGCTAGCTTACATTCACCTGGCTTCGCAGAAGAAGGTGATATCGAACTCGACGGTATTGCCGCCGTGGTTAACGATGACATTATTACTCACACAGAATTAGACGCCGAGGTAAAACGTATTGCCAGTGAACTTAGCCGACGCAACACGCAAGCACCACCACGAGATGTGCTGGCAAAGCAGGTATTAGAGCGCCTGATAAATCGCAAGATACAACTGCAAACTGCTCGTCGCGCTAATATCGCTGTAGATGACGAAACGCTTAATCGCACTTTGAAGAATATCGCTGCTGAGAGTAACTTAACGCTGGCACAATTTCGTCAAGTATTGGTTCGTGACGGCGTCAGTTTCGAAACTTTTCGCGAAAATATCCGTGATGAAGTTACCCTGAATCGTTTCTATCAGCGTCAGATTGACCGCCGAGTGAACATCAGTGAAGCAGATATATCGGCATTTCTTGAAACCCAAAGAACTCAAGGCAATGTCAATATAGAATATGAAATCGGACATATCCTTATTGCGGTACCTGAGAATGCCAGCGGTGAAGAAGTCAGTGCTGCGCGCGGTAAAGCAGAGAACATTGTAGTACGCCTGAATGATGGCGAGAATTTTGCCGAAATTGCCGTAGCCGAGTCTAATGATTCACGTGCACTCGATGGTGGTAATCTTGGTTGGCGTAATGCAAACGAGCTACCAACGCTTTTTACCAATGTGATACCTGTATTGGACAAAGGCGAGATAAGTGAGGTTATTAAAAGTACTAGTGGCTTTCACATCGTCAAGCTACTTGATACCCGTGATGGCGATACAAAAATTGTCCAACAAACAAAAGCGCGTCATATACTTGTCGCGACCACGGATCGCAGCAGTGATGAAGCAAAAGCGCTAGCTGATGAAATGCGGGAGGATATTATCGAAGGCGGTGACTTTGCCGAGATGGCAAAAGAACACTCTGATGACTTAGGCTCAGGTAAAGAAGGCGGTAATCTAGGCTGGATCAGCCCAGGTCAAACGGTAGCGCCATTTGAAAGCGCGATGAATACCTTGCAAGCCGGCGAAATCAGTCAACCCGTAGAAAGTCGTTTCGGCTGGCATATTATCGAAGTCATGGAACGGCGTGACTTCGATGCAACCGAAAATGTAAAACGAAACGAAGCGCGTCAAGCGTTGCTCGAACAGCGTATCGGCGAGGAAAGAAGAACCGAACTCCGCCGATTACGTGATGATGCCTACGTTGAAGTACGCATCTAAGTAAAAGGTCTTAGCAGTTCTTTCTCTCACTTCACCGTGAATACAATAAAACGTATTGCTATTACACCTGGCGAGCCTGCGGGTATTGGCCCCGATATTTGTTTAGACATTGCTAAAAACAATTTTGCTCATGAACTTATTTTTATAGCAGATATCGATATGCTTCGCGCCAGGGCAACGGCGCTTGGCCTAAGCCAACAACTGACATTTCAGCACGTAGACACATCTGCAAGCGCTACAGCACATACAGCCAATGTTATTCGCGTGCACCACGTATCCTCAAATGAGCCAGTCAAAGCAGGGCAGTTAAATACGGTTAATGCTGGCTATGTATTGGCATGCCTAGATCAAGCGGTTGATGGCTGCCTTAATAATCACTATCAAGCGTTAGTGACAGGCCCGATACACAAAGGCATCATTAATGACGCTGGTACGGCCTTTCAGGGGCATACCGAGTATTTAGCAGAGAGAACTAAAGCTGCATTGCCCGTTATGATGCTCGCAGGTAACGATTTACGAGTCGCATTAGTCACTACGCACTTACCTCTCTCCAAGGTGAGTAACGCGATCAGCACAGACCGCTTAGAGCAAACACTGCGCATTGTTCAACAAGATTTGCAAAACCATTTTAAAATTGATTCGCCAAAAATCGGCGTCTGCGGGCTGAATCCACATGCTGGCGAAGGCGGCCACTTAGGCACCGAGGAAATTGCGGTTATCACGCCGGTAATCAGGCAACTACAGCAAAGCGGGTTTAATATTGTTGGCCCATTACCCGCTGACACCATTTTCACACCCGGCTATATGATGCAATTTGATGTCATTGTCGCCATGTATCATGACCAAGGCTTGCCCGTGCTAAAACATCATGCCTTTGGTGAAGCAGTCAACATCACGTTAGGTTTACCCATTATTCGTACCTCTGTTGATCATGGCACTGCGCTTGATCTCGCTGGAAGTGGCCAAGCCGATAGTGGCAGCTTACAAGCTGCGATCAACGTCGCCGCCGAACTCATTAGCGATGCCTGATAAACATATTCCACGCAAGCGATTTGGCCAACACTTTTTAAGCGATGACAGTGTTATCCACGCTATCGTCTCCGCTATCAATCCGACTGAAAATTCTGACCTGGTTGAGATAGGCCCTGGACGCGGTGCTTTGACACTACCTTTATTAGATTACGGTGCAAACATCGATGTCATAGAAATTGATCGTGATCTGATAGCGTGGTGGCAAGATAAACAAACGCAAGGCCTGAAACTACGCATCCATGAGAGTGATGTGTTGAAGTTTGATTTTAATCAGCTCGGTTCAAAGCAAACACCGATATATTTAATCGGCAACCTGCCTTATAACATTTCAACGCCTTTATTCTTTTATTTAATAGAGTTTTATGATGTCATCGCCGAGATGTGCTTTATGGTGCAAAAAGAAGTCGCACAGCGTCTTGCCGCACAACCCGGTGAAAAATCGTATGGTCAACTATCAGTGTGGCTGCAATTACACTATCAGGTCGAATTGCTTTTCAACATTGCACCCTCCGCTTTTACACCACCACCTAAAGTAGAATCATCAATTATTCGTTTACGCCCGCACCAAACTTTACCTGTAGATCTCGAAGATAAGAATAAATTTCATCAATTTGTCAAAGCCGCATTTATGCAAAAACGTAAAACCCTTCGTAATAACCTCAAAGAATGGTTGGATATAAATATTTTCGAAAACGCTGAAATTGATCCTGGCAGACGAGCCGAGACACTGAGCCTGGAAGAATTTGCGAGACTGTATTCCTGTACCACTTAAACTGCCATAAGCTAACGATAAAACTCTCTAGGCATGAAAAAACAATTCCTTATTTCGTTAGCTCTTTTTTTAAGTGTATTGCTCGCATCTGCATGTAGCGCTCCGCAGTACCAACCAATTTCAAAGACACAACAAACCCCTTACCTTAGCGAACATAGCGCCGTTATGTCAGACGGCTACCGTTTAACACTCAACCAACACAAAGCAAATCAGCCTAAAGCGGTCATTATTGCGCTACATGGCTTTAATGATTACCGCAATGCGTTCACACCATTATGTGATTATTTGTCTGAGCGACAGATCCATTGTATTCGTTACGATCAACGTGGTTTTGGTGAAACAGAACACCGAGGGCTATGGCCACGCAACAATGAATTGCAACATGACCTGGCAACACTAACGAAACTGGTAAAACAACAATATCCAAATCTACCACTGTATGTCATTGGTGAGAGCATGGGTGGCGCCGTTGTCCTCACGACATTTGCAGAACACGCACTGCCACATGTAGAAGGCATCGCTGCCTTAGCGCCCGCTGTCTGGGCAAGGCATACCCAACCCTGGTACCAGCGGCTCGCATTATGGCTAACGGTGCGCATTGCTCCCGGCTGGAAACCAACGGGCAAAGGCTTTGAACGTGTTGTTACTGATAACTACGATATGCTACGCGCGCTCTCGAAAGACCCATTGGTGATAAAAGGCACTCGCATTGACACCTTACACGGATTAAACAACTTAATGGATAAAGCTCTGCAAGCCGCAAAACGTATCTCCACCAAAGGTCTAATTCTCTATGGCGACAAAGATGAACTTATCACTAAAAAACCAACTTGCCGATTACTAGCCAATGCAAAAAAAGTAGATAATAACTGGCGCTTTGTACTCTATTCTCAAGGCTACCACATGCTTAGCCGAGATTTGCAAGCCGAGAATGTCTATAAAGATTTAATTAGCTGGATTGACAACCCAGGTTCGCGCTTTAAAGAAGAGTTAAGCTTACAAAATGACGAATGGCAAACAGACTATTGCGATGCATAAACTCATTCCAGAACTATTGTTTAAAGTTTTCTCTGACCCTTATCCGCCTTGTCAGGCCGCCTACCTTTATGCGATGACGGAAGGTAACCAAGATTCTGTTATTGATAAAGGTATAGCGCTTCTTGAAACTGACACTATTCAGCAACTTTGGATTGCGGATAGCGGACCAAAATCTGGGTATATTGGTATCGATAAATGGCTCGACATATTAGATAAACGCGGCGTGCCAGAAGACAAAATCAAAGGCATCGATATTCATCACTTCGATATGATTAATACTTACATCGAAGCCTTTGAAATCATACGTTATGCTAAGAAAAATAATATCGCTCGGTTATTAATCGTTTCAGCGCCCTTCCATCAGTTACGTGCTTTCTCAACAGTAGTGACCGCTGCTTTAAGGCAATACCCAGAGTTAAAAGTCTATAGCCAGCCCGGGCACGCTTTATCATGGCAAGAAAACGTCTCGCATTCTCAAGGTACCTTATATGGCAACCGCGAAGAATTTATTTACTCTGAACTGGAACGCATGGAAAAATACAATAAAAAAGGCGATCTCGCCTCGATAGAAGAGATTCTGGACTACCTCAGCCAGCGCGATCTTTAGAATTAGCCTAACGCTTGCAACAAATGCAAGCCAATCATAGCGATGAGAAAGAGACAAGCTACAAAAGGCAAACTGGCAAACGGATTATTCGAATTCATGAGCACCTCCTTTCGCTCAACCAATGTTAAAGCAGTTATCGGATCGTTTTATCGCTAACATTAGGTCTGTATTCAAAACGTTACGAGCGCAGTTGAGACAAGGCAAAAATAATCGAGGAAACGGAGTTTACACGTTAGTAAATGAGTATTTTGAGATTATTTTTAACGCAGCATCAACAAGCGCAGTAGTTTTGAAACTAGTTTAGTTCATTATCTGCTACATGGTATTTAGGATCTTCTAAATAATTGACTTCCACCAGATCACCCGCCTTTTTCAATAGCAACCTGCACTCTGGACTGAGATGACGTAAATGCAGACGTTTGTCCAGTTTTAAGTAGCGCTCTGCTAAGGTATCTATAGATTCAATTGCTGAATGATCGACTACCCTTGAGTTTTGAAACTCGATGATCACATCTTCTGGGTCATCTTTAGGATTAAATAAATCTTGAAAATTTTTCACTGAAGCGAAAAACAGAGGACCACTTAACTCATAGACTTTGGAACCCTTTTCGTCGATATAGCTTTTTACGCCAATATGTTTGGCGTGCTCCCAAGCAAATACCAACGCAGAGACGATCACACCAACGATTACCGCCACAGCTAGATCGGTAAACACGGTAACACCGGATACCAGTATTAATACAAAAGCATCTGATTTGGGAATTTTTCCTAAGATTCGGAAACTCGACCACTCAAACGTACCGATGACCACCATAAACATCACGCCGGTTAAGGCGGCAAGTGGAATCTGTTCGATTAAGCCTGAGGCGAACAGTATAAAGGCAAGCAAGAATAACGCAGCACTGATTGATGATAAGCGCCCTCTACCGCCAGATTCGATATTGATCATGCTTTGACCAATCATGGCGCAACCGCCCATGCCACCAAAAAAGCCGGTAACTAAGTTAGCGCCACCTTGCGCCACGCATTCGACATTACCGCGACCGCGCGTGTCGGTCATTTCATCGATCACGGTTAGCGTTAACAATGATTCTATTAGGCCAATTAATGCCAGCACTATCGCGTAGGGCAAGATTATTTTAAATGTTTCCCAACTTAGTTCGACCATGGGAATATGAAAGCTGGGTAAATCGCCTTTTATTGACGCTAAATCACCAACGGTGCGGCTATCTAAACCAACCACAATTACAATTAGCGATACGGTAATAATAGCCGCCAACGATGAGGGGATAGCATTAGTTAGCTTAGGTAAGAAATAGATGATGGCCATCGTTAAAGCAACCAGCCCCAACATAATCCATAGTGCCTGACCTTCAATCCAATCACCATCGATCTGGAACGTCTTTAACTGTGCCAAAAAGATCACAATGGCCAAGCCATTTACAAAGCCTAGCATCACCGGATGCGGCACGATTCGAATCAACTTTCCTAGTTTGAGCAAACCGATGACTATTTGGATAATCCCAGTTAACACAACTGCCGCCAACAAATATTCCAGACCATGCTGTGCTACCAAGGCAACCATGACTACCGCCATTGAACCCGTAGCACCAGAGATCATGCCTGGACGGCCACCGAACAAACCGGTGATTAAACCAACCAAAAACGCCGCATAGAGACCCACCAAAGGCTCAACACCGGCGACAAAGGCAAACGCTACCGCTTCGGGAACGAGCGCTAACGCCACGGTAAGACCTGACAATATGTCGTTTTTCGGGCTGCCTTGTCCGGCTAAATAGTGATAAAACATGTTAATCTCGTAACAGAGAATTCTATGAGAATAGAGGCAAAAGGGCTGCGATACTAACACAGACGCCCGATCTTGACGAAATTTGCCTTATTAGAAAGGTATAGCGACCCGGGAAAACCAGGCTGAACTTCGATGACAACAATTGACCTTTCAAACTTCAATTTAAAAAGTGGCGAATTACTCGATACGCTTGAACAGGACGGTGAATACATCGAAGTACGTGAAATAAATGGCATTCGCTGGTTTCACTTTAATAGCCTGGCTATTCAATCCGCAATGCTTATAAATGAACCCGAACTACTGATTCTTCCCTATTCAAAAACGCTGCTGGCGACTTTCATGTTCCAGACATCACCAACCAAAATACTAAGTCTTGGCCTAGGCGGCGGAGCGATGGAACGGTTTTTTAAGAAAAAACGGCCAGAAACATCAATACGCTCTATCGAACTCAGCCCATTGGTGATCAAAGTATGTCGAGAATACTTCCATATTAATCACGAAGAATATGACGTGATTTGCAATGACGCCGAAGTCTATCTGGCTCACAACCGTGAACTATACGATACAATTTATTGTGACATTTTTGGTCAGGATGGCACGCCCGATTGCTTGATCAATAGCTCCTTCTATCAGAATTTGGCAAACGCGTTATCCGATGACGGTATTGCTGCTATTAATCTCATTATGAACGATGGTACGGAACTACTCAAAATTTTACAGGCCGTCTATCCACACTTCGATACGATGGCTTTGTTAGATGTGCCTGAAGACAGAAATATCATTTTATTTTTATCAAAACAACCTCCTACACCGATTAGCGAAGAAGACGTCAATCAATTAGCAAGCGATCTTGATGTGGATATGCCCTTACTGCAAAAACTGATGCGGTTTATACCGAACCCGAAAAATTCCGGCAAATAAACTTAACATTATTTAATTATAAAACTAGCTTCCATCTTAGGTGATTGATCTTTGAAAGCCCCCTCAACTATATACCTACCCGGTGGTATATTTTCACCATTGCTCAACATCTGGTCCCAAACAATAGTTTTTTGGACCAAATCATCTGGACGCACAATGATTTGCGTAAACGCAGCTATGACATTGATATCTGCCCCCCATAACCAGACATGAGACCTCGCATCATTTAACACGTGAAAACCAAACTGCCCTCCATCCGCGAAGTTCATTACATAATCATTTTTGGTTTTGTTCCTTAGTGTTAATTCAAAACTGATATTCTCTCCGAGAGCAAACTCATTAACCGCTTGACCATTCTGGTTTTTAGTCAATAATTCTATCTCTATAGAGCCATCAGAACCGTTATTATCGCAGCTACCTAAAGCAAGTAAAATAAAGATTAGCATCCAAATTCTCATTTTACTGTCACCCTAAACAAACACTCTTTGCTGTAGCCAAATAATAGACGGATAGGCAGCCAGCCAAATCCAGAAAAAACGGTTTAAACCAAAAATACAAGCATTGGCAAAATGGAATGTCGCCGCAATCACTAACGCCATAATCAAACTTACTTGTGAAAACACACTTAGCGGGAATAATAATTCAAATAAAATCACTGCCCACGACATCACTAATAATAGCTTTGGTGAGTTAGCAAAATTACGTAGTGATTCACTCACAGGATAGGCTGAATACTGAAATACATCCCGCAAAGCACGACCCTTACGCCAGTCTGGATTTACAATCTTTACCCAACCGGAAATAAAATAAGACAGCACCAACTGCAGCGCCAAATAACCAAAGGCTATTTCCTGCCAATACAATGTAGGCGCAAAATGCGACAAAGTTAGGCACACCAGAACCAATAAACCCATGCGGTCAGCACCGCCATTATAAGGTCCCTGAAAACGTTGAAGAATAAACAAGGCGAGAACAAATAAACCCAACAACACCCATTGACTATAAACATCTGCAATCAGGCAAGCGGAAAAAACAAGCCGAACACCAAACAACCAACGTTCATTGGCAAATGTTTTTAAGTGTTCAATACTTTGTAAAATAAACGCAAAACCCAGCAATACTTCGGTTAGCCTAATGGCGTCATCAAGGCTCACTGATTACTCACTCGCAGCCATTGCTGCAACGGCTCGATTCTAGACTCAAAAACCAATTGTTGTTCTAACTCTCCCTCAACACGCTCGATAACCATCAAACGAAATTGAATATAACCCGAAGCATTCAGATCACTGGGCTCTAAATCATTAATAATACGTTTTAGAATTTCATCTTCACTATGCTGAGTTGGTGCTTCCATAATTCGCTCAGCACAACTGACCATAAACAAAGACTCATTCCATTCAGGGTTCCACATCATCCGCTTAAGCATGACAGGAAAAGACAAACGAGCAGGACGCGGCCGAAACTCAACCCATTCACTCGGAGTATCATCTTTATTTTCTATAAATGTGTAATGAATTCTCGGCGATGGCGCGATAACATCAAAAAAACGCCAGGAAGGTAGCAGAGCAGGGAGAAGGAGTTTGAGTATAGATAACATAACTATATTTAAGGGGTCAGCACATCGTTTTCGCCCAAGAAAACGGGTCTGCACCCCTTAAATCGTATAATCTTATTTTCAAAATATCATTCGGCCCTAAACGGAGCCCCATAGCTTCTCAAAGTAGAATCTATTGCATCATAAACGGACCCATATATATCAGGAAACAGTGTTCTATGATTAATATTCATTAAACTCAATTTATCCAACACATTAAACCTTGAGGTTTCTTCACAACCAAACGTGAATTTCTTCAATACAGGTGAACCTGAAAGAGGATAATGCAATTGCTCTACTATCCTCGCCAACCAAATCTCCAGTGAAGCATAGTAGTGTTGCTTGGCGAAAAAACCTTGCTGAAAAGCTATTCTTTTATTGTATTCATTCAACTCACTTACTATTTCTAATATTGGAAACTGGTTATTGAGCGTTTCTTCCGACAAGATGAATTCTTGTTTTCTAGGTCTAACCTCCTCAACTATAGCAGTATTTAGCAGATCAACTAAATCTAGGTTTATAGACCAAACGCATCTACGCCTGTTGTCATCGACCTTGTTCCTTATAGCGAAAAACAAAGCAATGTAAGGAGAATACGACCAATCGAGATAGGGTGTAGGTAACCCAAAGTGCTGCCCATACTGCCATAAATCTGTTTTATCTAAATTTTCGGGCGCAATATCATTATTTACGACAATATTCTTTTTAAAAGTATGATACAAAAGTCTTAAAACTGATTCCCTATAGTTTCCATGTCGAACCTTATAATGAGCTTGTTCAACTTCCCTAAGATAACGCGTAAAAGTTGGCTCAAGCCTATAGGCTTCGCTCGAAACCCCACGAAAGCCATAGTTACAATCTCTGGTTACCAAGTGTTGGGATATAAATTCGAAAAAATCTTCTACGGTATCAAACTCATTCTCTTCTATGTCATCTAGTCTAACCATAATCTAATTCATTCTAAGAAAATCATCGAGAGTATCCCCGTAGGTACGGCTGATCGGGAGAAAGCGGTTTTGCCGACTTTTTCCAAGAAAAAAGTCGGTCGCCATGAAGGCGAAAAACGATGCATCCATACATCCTACTTATGTTAGTTTTTATTCTAGAATACCTATTATATTTCATATACCTGGATTCCACTTTGGCTTCATCCAGGCTACAAACTGACCCCTTAAACACTAATGGCTATGCCCACATCATCCAGTCTTATGTACATGCCCATGATCCAGTTCTTTTTGTGTTGCTTCGCGGATTGAATCTATTGTGACATCAAAGTGTAAAGTTTCACCAGCCAAAGGATGATTACCATTAACGGTAACTTCTTCTTCACCGATCTCTTCTATCTCAACCATGATACGGCGACCTTCTTCACCTTCAGCATCAAAACGCATACCGGGTTTTAGTTCACCCATGCCTTCAAACGCACTCAAAGGAACCTTGCCCATCATTTCTTGTTTTATCTCCCCGTAGGCTTTTTCTGGTGGCACAACGACGTTGATTTGATCACCGACTTCTTTACCGGTAAGCGCTTCTTCTAAACCAGACACGATGTTATTAAAACCATGTAGATATAACAGTGGTTCACCTTCGTCTGAACCGTCGAGTAGCTCACCCTGCTCACTTTTTAATAAGTAGTGAATTCCCACTACAGATTTATCCGCTATAGCCATTAAAGTCTCCTAATGTAATTCCGGCTCGCCAATTTCAGCCATCATTGCTTCAATGTGCTGCTCGGCAAGTTTATTAATGTCCCGTGCAGATAAACCTTTTGTATCTATAGCTTTACCGATGCGCACTTCTATTGTGCCAGGGTGTTTTAAAAATTGTCGGCGCGGCCAAAAATAGCCAGCATTATGTGCCATGGGTACTACAGGATATCCAGAACTTGAGGCTAACATGGCACCACCGATTTGATATTGACCTTTCTCACCTGGTGCCATGCGTGTACCTTCTGGAAAAATCACTACCCAACGACCGTTGTCTAGGCGTTGTTTGCCTTGGTCGCAAAGTTGTTTAAGTGCTTTTCTGCCTGCATCGCGGTCAATGGCTATGGGTTCAAGCAAGGCTAAACCCCAACCAAAAAAAGGCACTTTTAATAATTCTTTTTTCATCACCCATATTTGTGGTGGAAATATGCTTTGTAGTGCCAAGGTTTCCCAGGTGGATTGGTGTTTACAAAAAATAATCCCATTACTCTCGGGAATATTTTTTTTGCCAATGACACGGTATTTTAAGCCACAACAAACCCTTAACCACCATAGGTTGATACGTGACCATTGGCGTATAAAACCATAGCGATATTTAAACGGCAGTGGGAAGGTAAATAAACATGCCACACCAAAAATGATAATTGTGATAGTAGAAAAAATTGAATACAGCAGTGAACGAATCCAAATCATCGAATAAGGTTAAATCTAGTTATGCGCTACTAGCAGCGAAACTACCATCGATGATAGCATCAGCGGCATTGGCCAAATCATCATAGACAGGTATACCTGCTATTTCCTCAGCACTTTCTATGGTTTGTTCACCGCGTCCAGTTTTAACAAGTATCGGTGCCGCACCAGCGGCGGCTGACGCCTGCAAATCTCGCAAGGAATCACCAATTGCCGGCACGCCTTCTAGTGATATATGCATTCGCTCAGCAATATCATGAAATAAGCCTGGCTTGGGTTTACGACACTGACATTGGTCTGCGGGACCATGTGGACAAAAAAAGATTGCCTCAATACTGCCACCAGCATCACTAACGTGGCGCTGCATTTTTTCGTGGATGCGGCCAAGCATGGTGATATCAAACAAACCCCGGGCAATGCCCGATTGATTAGTTGCCACTACTATTTTATAACCAGCGCGGTTCAAACGCGCGATAGCGGCAATACTGCCAGGAATAGGTTCCCATTCAACTGGCGATTTTATAAACCGATCTGACTCGTGATTAATCACTCCATCACGATCAAGAATAACCAGCTTCATAGGCTACAAACCCTTTATAACTGTAAGCATGAAATATCCGCAACGCGTAAAAACAAATTTCTTAACTGCGACAATAAGGCAATGCGATTATTACGTACTTTTTCATCATCGCACATCACCATAACTTGATCAAAGAAGGCATCAACATCATCTTTTAATGTCGACAGCTTTGACAATACTGCCGAGTAGTTGCCTTCGGTAAATAGAGGCTCCAACTCATCTCTAATGTTAGCCAACGCTATGCCTAATGATTTCTCCGCACCAGATTCAAACAAAGCCGTCTCTATAGTCAATGCGTGCTCCGAATCTATGTCGTTTTTCTTGAGAATATTGGCAATACGTTTATTCGCTGCCGCCAAACTCGCAGCCTCTGGTCGCTCTCTGAATATATTAATGGCTTTAATGCGTTGATCGATATCGCTAGGTTTTAGAGTAGTAACCCTATCTACCGCATCAAAAGTATCGTGGCTGATACCTTGATCTAAGTAGTAACCACGCAAGCGACCACGGACAAAACTATTAATTTCTGCCATGGTCTTTTCAATATCTACATCTACATCTACATCCGCATCGCTGGCCAGCTGTTGAAGCACCGTTTGAAATAGCTGATCTAAATCTAGCGCGACTGCTTTCTCAACTAAAATGCGTATTACACCCAGCGCAGCACGACGCAAGGCAAAAGGATCCCGTTCACCTGTTGGAATTTGACCAATAGAAAATAAGGCCGCAATGGAATCGATACGATCAGCCAAGGCCAAACTTTGCGATACTTCGCTTGATGGCAAATTATCACCGGCAAACCTTGGGAAGTAATATTCTTTTAAAGCTAGTGCAACTTTATCGCTGAGCTGATTGGGTTCGCGCTGCGCATACTGATAGCCCATTTCACCTTGCAGCTCTGGAAATTCAAAAACCATGGCGCTTTGTAAATCTGCTTTGCAGAGACTGGCTGCAGTTTCTACATCAGCAACCACATCCTCACTGAACCGCTGATTACTTGCTATGTGGCCAGCCAAGGTATTAATACGCTGCACTTTATCGTAGACTGACCCTAATTTATTTTGGAACACTACATTTTTTAAACCATCGACTAAGTTAGCTAATGGTGCCTCTAAATCCTTTTTGAAGAAGAAAGCAGCATCATCCAATCTGGCTTTTACTACGCGCTCATTGCCTGAGGCTACGACTTGTGGGTTGCTACTATCAACATTACTAACGCTGATAAAATACGGCAGTAATTTTTCACCATCTTTTACATGAAAACATTTTTGATGACCTTTTAATGCCGAAACAATGACCGGCTCTGGCACTTGAAGATAGGCTTCGTCAAAACGACCCAGGATGGGTGACGGCCACTCAACAATACTCACCACCAGCTCTAATAGTTCATCATCGATTACCGCTTTACCACCAGCTTGCTCGGCAGCCGAATCTATGGCCGCTACCACACGTTGTTTGCGCATATCAAAATCCGCTAATACAAACGCTTTTTCTAAGGCAGGCAGATAGTCGCTAGGCTTATTGATGGTGACCGCCTGCGGATAATGAAAACGATGGCCACGACTTTGATTACTCGTGCTTTGGCCGAAATGCTCAAACGGTAAAACCTGATCACCATAGAGTAATACCAACCAATGTACCGGCCGAACAAAGCTCTCATCTAAATTTCCCCAGCGCATGCGTTTCGGTATAGGTAACTTAGCAATCGACTGATTAAGAATATCAGGCAATAATTCTACTAACGGCTTACCTTTCACTACACTGCGATGTACCAACCACGCACCTTTATCGGTTTCTATTTTTTCTAGCGCCTCGACTTCCACACCGCAAGATTTAGCAAAACCTTGCACAGCGCGAGTAGGATTACCGTCTTCATCGAAAGCCGCGGCAACCGCAGGACCACGGCGTTCGCTATCAACATCCGGTTGTTCGCTTTCTAATTGTGAAACGATAAACGCTAAACGCCTTGGCGAGGCATACCAACTGATCTCATCAAAATTGAGTTTGGCTTGTTCCAAACCATTTTTCACCCCGTCGGCCAATGCCTTTGCCAAACGTGACAACGCCATAGGCGGCAATTCTTCGGTACCTATTTCAAACAACAAATCATCATGTTGACTCATGATTGATCTCCTGCTTTATTTGGCGTTTCACACATGGGAAAACCCAAAGCTTCTCTTCGTTCGTAATAAGCACTGGCCACAGCACGCGCCAGATTACGAACGCGACCTATAAAACGCGCCCTTTCTGTCACACTGATCGCACCGCGTGCATCGAGCAAATTAAAGTAGTGCGATGCTTTTAACACCATTTCATAAGCAGGTAATGGCAAGTCTTTTTCTACCAAGCGTTGGCTGTCAGCCTCGCATTGGTCAAAGTTTTTAAACAAGCTTTCAACGTCTGCGTGCTCAAAGTTATAAGCAGACATTTCCACTTCGTTTTGGTGAAATACATCGCCATAGCTAACACGGCCCGCTGGCCCATCTTCACACCAGGTAAGATCGTAAACACTTTCCACGCCTTGCAGGTACATGGCAATGCGTTCTAAGCCATAGGTAATTTCTCCGGTAACGGGCTTACAATCTAAGCCACCGACTTGCTGGAAGTAGGTAAACTGACTGACTTCCATACCGTCTAACCAGACTTCCCAACCTAAGCCCCAGGCACCTAAGGTGGGTGACTCCCAATCGTCTTCGACAAAACGCACGTCATGCTCAAGCGGATCGACGCCTAGTACACGCAATGATTCCAAATACAGCTCTTGTATATCTAAGGGTGACGGCTTGATGACAACCTGAAACTGATAATAGTGCTGCATGCGATTGGGGTTTTCACCATAGCGGCCATCGGTGGGGCGGCGACAAGGCTGCACATAAGCCGCTGCCCAAGGCTCTGGGCCTATGGCACGCAAAAAAGTAGCGGAATGAAAGGTACCCGCGCCCATTTCCAAATCATAGGGTTGCAACAAAACACAGCCCTTTTCGGCCCAATAGTTTTGCAGCGTGAGAATCATGCCCTGAAATGATGCAGACGGGCTTGAGTTATTCGGTTTTTCGAGGCTTGTCATGACTACAGAACGGCTTAAAACAGCGCGCATTATAGCGGCTCAGAGCACTTTCATGTCGTCGATGTCATGTTTTTTGCTTGGCGCTATGCCAGAGGGCATCAAGATTTCCCTGCAAACTGCCGTTAGCTTAAGATAGAGGTTGTGCCTATGAACAAGATGTTCCAACCACTAAGCACTGAGGCACAGTGGCATAGTCTGCTCAATGAAGCGCAGACTCGCTCGCACCAGCACCTCAGTGAGATGCTAGAGCATTACTTAGTGATGTTACTGATGCGCTTTACTCACCGCGCAGAATCTTTATGCCAGGCGGTGGCACCCAATTACCTTCAGGCAATGAGCGCGGAAGGCCAAAAACGGCCACGGGGGCTTCGTGATGTTGGCGACACCTGTTTGTTATTATCTGGCTTATTTCCAGGCCGAACGCAAGCACTTGCAGTAAACACTGATTATTATATTGGCTTGGGCCAATCGGCTTATGGCGAAGCAGCTAATCATCTTGATACAGACGACCATCCTTTATTTTTAACCTTGGCACAGAGCTTTATCAAAGCTATGGACGTATTGATGGCCATACGCTTAATTAACCATAACGAAGCAGTATTGCCTGATCCACTCAGTGCTTATGACCTTAAACAAGCCCACAATAGCGAATCCGCCAAAGCCGCACTACATCAATATTTTGATGACCCGGACAGCGTCATTATCGACCTGCAACAGCCATCATCACTGCATTAACTGCGTTAAGTCTACTTCTGGCGAAAAACACTAGAGCCGCTCGTCTAAAATCGCTATGATTCGCAAAGCGTCTCGCTCACCGTGGAGCTGAGATAGAGCTCTGCCCAGACGCGAACTAATCCCTCGTATTAGCTTAGGGTGCATTATTTTAGTGCATTAAAATTTCTTTGCACTAATATTGTGCAATTATGGGTACTTGCTCTAGCCAAAAAATGAACTAAGCTATTGATTAGTAAAGAGTTATATCCGTGGCATAGTAAATGCTTTTAGCCATTCACTCTGCTGGAAAAGTAGCATCTGCCGTGCTGGCACGGCAGGCTTTCAATAAACATAAATGTCCACTCTGGAGGAGACATGTCCGCAACTAAAGTGCAAAAGCTGATTAAAGATAGCAACGCCCAATTCGTAGACCTACGTTTCACTGATACCATCGGTAAAGAGCAACACGTTTCTGTGCCTGCTCACGAAATCGATGCTGGCTTCTTTAAAGAAGGCAAAATGTTCGATGGCTCTTCAATCGCTGGTTGGAAGGGTATCAACGAATCAGACATGATCTTGATGCCAGATACTTCTACTGCTGTTGTCGACCCGTTTATGGATGAAATCACCGTAAACCTGCGCTGTGACATCATCGAGCCCGCCACCATGCAAGGATATGAGCGTGACCCACGTTCAATCGCTGCTCGTGCGCAAGGCTATCTTAAGTCTACTAAGATTGGTGATACTGCTTATTTCGGCCCTGAAAACGAATTCTTTGTGCTCGACGACGTTCGTTGGGGCGCCGACATGAGCGGCGCTTTCTATAAAGTCGGTTCTGAAGAAGCTTTTTGGTCATCAGAGAAAGTTTTTGAAGGCGGTAACCTCGGTCACCGTCCTGGTGTTAAAGGCGGTTATTTCCCAGTTCCTCCAGTCGATTCTTTACAAGACCTACGTTCAGCCATGTGCTTATGCCTGGAAGAAATGGGCCTTAAAACGGAAGTACATCACCACGAAGTGGCAACAGCGGGTCAGTGTGAGATTGGTGTTGCGTTTAACACTTTGGTACAAAAAGCTGACGAAGTACAAATGCTTAAATATGTTGTACACAACGTTGCTCACAGCTATGGCAAAACAGCGACCTTTATGCCGAAGCCTCTAGTTGGTGATAACGGTAGTGGTATGCACGTTCACCAATCTATTGCTAAAGCTGGTAAAAACATTTTTAGCGGTAACAAATATGCCGGTTTGTCAGACAACGCGCTTTACTACATTGGTGGTTTGATCAAACACGCTCGTGCCATTAATGCTTTTGCTAACGCTTCAACCAACAGTTACAAGCGCTTGGTGCCAGGTTTCGAAGCACCCGTACTATTGGCTTACTCCGCTAAAAACCGTTCTGCATCGATTCGTGTGCCTTATGTCTCTAACCCTAAAGCACGTCGTATTGAGCTACGTTTCCCTGATTCAACTGCTAACCCATACTTGGCGTTCTCAGCCATGTTAATGGCCGGTATCGATGGTATTAAGAACAAGATCCATCCAGGCGAAGCAGCATCTAAAGACCTTTATGACCTACCACCAGAGGAAGAAGCCGAAATTCCAACAGTTTGTCATTCATTGGATCAAGCGCTTGACGCTCTTGATGCCGACCGTGGCTTCTTGACTGCTGGCGGTGTATTCACTGATGACGCGATTGATGGTTACATTGAGTTGAAGATGGAAGAAGTCACACGTATGCGTATGACTACCCACCCAATCGAATACGATATGTATTACAGCGTTTAATCGTTTAATTGCTCGACCTCAAACCCGCCCGGTTGAACCAGGCGGGTTTTTTTATGCCTAAAGCTTTTGTAAATTGTGAATTCTCTCCTTGAGACTGGCGAAACACTCGCGTAATCTTTGATTTATGAGACTATTTTTATCCATCAAACTCATATTATTGCTAGCCTGCTCAGTAGCACTAGCAGATACCATCTACCAAACTGTTGGCCCTGATGGCTCAGTTGAGTTTACCGATCAGCCTGTGAAAGGGGCCAAAGAAATCAAGCTTAAGCCGATTACCATCTATAACCCCGAAGAAGCAGGCTTAAAAAAGGAAAGCAAACCCGGCGCTAACTTGGCGGAAGAAGAAGAGGAAGATGTCGGTGGCCGCTACAAGCTTTTTACTATAGTGAGCCCAGCCAACGATTCTACCTTGCAAACTGGAGAAGCCGGTAATACCACGGTGCAAGTGCAGTTAGACCCAGTTTTGCGCGTAAAAGCCGGGCATCGCTTAACTGCATTAGTTGATGGCACTCAGTTGGACTATGTCACCTCTAGCAATCGAATTTCACTCAATGATATTCATCGTGGTAGCCATAGCATCAAGGCCGTTGTCGTTAATAAGAGCGGTGATATCATTCAACTTTCCGATAACAGCGTTACCCTTCATGTTAAACGCTCTTCTGTATTAGCACCGGCAAACCCGAATAACAATTCGCCATTCGCTGCACCGTAAGCAAATCATAAGGTCGCTCCGCCCCACTCCCATTTTTGGGCAAATATTTTTACCCGAACTCAATAATGCACTATTATTGTGCATAAATTGCTATGCTTGGCTATTCAGCCATTCATTTACGGAATAAAGTCCTCACAGCCAAAGATTTTTAAGTCATTGATTTAAAAAAACATTTAAGTATTTATTTTGAGTATAAAGCGAAATAAGCCCAATCTCGAAAAACAACGGCAAAGCGAGATAAGTTGGTTCCCAAATTGCACTAGTTCTGACATGCCCAGATCAGAGACCGCGCTGAACTTGCCTTGGCCGATTTTAGACAACCTCAGTACAACGGTATTGGCGTTTGATAGCGAGCTAAGACTCATGTTTATCAACCCAGCGGGGGAAAACCTGTTGGCAATGAGCCGCAAGCAGGCCGAGGGCGTGTTGCTTAGCAAGCTTATGCCGCGCGCTGCTGAATTGGTCGAAAAACTCGAGGGTGCCTTGGATAAGGGACATATGTTTACAGAGTATCAAATCAGCTTACCTGTTAACGGTTCACGAGAAATCACTGTGGACTATACAGTGACACCATTTGGTCAGTCGGTAGATGAACAATGTTTATTGTTGGAAATGAAGGATATCGATAATCACGTGCATATCACTCGTGAAGAGCAGCGTTTGTCGCAATACGAAATATCACGCGAAGTGGTTCGCGGTCTTGCGCACGAAATAAAAAACCCTTTGGGCGGACTGCGCGGTGCGGCGCAGTTACTTGAAGCCGAATTACCTGATATCAGCCTCAAGGAATATACCGACGTTATTATCAGCGAGGCTGATCGCTTACAAAATCTGTTGAATAAAATGCTTGGGCCCAACACCCTGCCTCACAATGAAGAAATCAATATTCACCAGGTGTTAGAGCATGTGCGTACACTGGTGTTGGCAGAAGCTGAAGACACCTTAGTGCTAAAACGCGATTATGACCCCAGCATACCGCTGCTGAATGCCGACGCAGATCAGTTAGTTCAGGTTGTGCTTAATATTACGCGTAATGCTGCTCAAGCGTTAAACGGTGTTGGCACTATTACCTTACGTACTCGCGCAGAGCGTTATATCAACATTGGCGGACAACGCCATAATTTGGCTCTGAGACTGGAAATTCGCGATACCGGCCCAGGTATTCCTGAAGAAATGATAGAAAAAATATTTTATCCAATGGTAAGTATGCGTGCTAATGGCAGCGGTTTAGGGCTAGCCATTGCTCAATCCTTACTGCACCAGCATGGCGGTGTTATTGAATGCGAGAGCGAACCAGGCAATACCGTTTTTAGCATCGTTTTACCGTTGGCGAACCCTAATGGAGATGAATAGTGACGAATAATATATGGGTAATCGACGATGATAGGTCGATCCGCTGGGTGCTAGAAAAAGCACTGACACGCGCGCAAATGGGCGTGACGACTTTTGAGAATGCTAACGGTGTGATGGACAAGCTTTCACAGCAAACACCAGACGCGATTTTCGCAGATATTCGTATGCCGGGTATCAATGGCCTGGAACTGCTTGAAGGTATCCATACCAGCCACCCAGAACTGCCTGTTATTATTATGACTGCACATTCTGATTTAGACAGCGCTGTATCAGCCTACCAGGGGGGTGCGTTTGAATATTTACCCAAACCCTTTGATGTTGATGATGCCATTGAGCTGGTACAACATGCTGTCGAGCAACAGCAAAACCTCTCGAAGCCGTTAAAACTAAAAGCTGAAACAAACCGCCCTAGCGAAATCATTGGCGAAGCACCCGCCATGCAAGAAGTCTTTCGCGCTATCGGTCGCTTATCACGTTCGAATGTGACCGTACTGATTAACGGAGAAACCGGTACCGGGAAGGAGTTAGTCGCTGCTGCACTGCATCGACACAGCCCACGTGCCAGTGGCGACTTTATTGCACTCAACATGGCTGCTATTCCACGAGACTTGCTCGAATCAGAATTATTTGGCCATGAGCGTGGCGCCTTCACTGGTGCCAACACCCAGCGCAAAGGTCGTTTTGAACAAGCTGATGGCGGTACTTTATTTCTCGATGAAATTGGTGATATGCCTGCGGAGTTACAAACGAGATTATTAAGAGTACTGGCGGATGGTGTGTTTTACCGTGTTGGCGGCCATACTCCGATTAAAGTAGACGTACGCATTATCGCAGCAACCCATCAGAACCTAGAAAACCTGGTCAACGATGGCCATTTTCGTGAAGACTTGTTTCACCGCCTCAACGTCATTCGTGTTCATATTCCAGCTCTAAGAGAACGCCGTGAAGACATACCGCTTTTGCTTGATTTTTTCCTAAAAAATGCTGCTCGTGAATTAGAAGTCGAAAGCAAAGTATTGGAGAAGGACGCACGCGAACTTTTATCACGGCTTGACTGGCGCGGTAACGTGCGTCAGCTTGAAAATACCTGTCGCTGGCTTACAGTGATGACTCCAGGCCAGCATATTCGTGTTGAAGACCTGCCTCAAGAACTGAAAAAAGATACTGAGATAGAGTCAGCCGGTGGCAACGATCAAGACTGGCAACAAGTACTTCGTCGATGGGCGGAATTGAAGCTCTCGCAAGGCGAACGCCAAATACTTTCGGAAGCCACACCTGAGTTTGAGCGTATTATGATAGAAACTGCGCTAAGACATACCGGTGGCAAACGGCAAATTGCCGCGCAGTTGTTAGGCTGGGGCCGCAACACTCTAACGCGTAAAATTAAGGAGTTGAATCTTTCTCTTTAAGTGCCTGGCTTTGTAGCATCGAGACGGAAGAATAAGTTGCTACGCAATAAGGCACGAAATACGTCGCCACGATTTGTAGCATTGCTATCGGGCTCAGTGATAGCTGCCATATCGCGCTGCCATGATTGATCAAGGCTAATATAGAGCCTACAAGTAATGCCACTTTAGCTGCGTTTTGTACCACCCTAGGTTGGGCAGCTAGCTTCAACCATCGGCGCATAATGACTTTCTATTAGACAACCACTGTTCCCTGGTGATAGTGGTTTTTCCAGCCGTTGTCAGTTCGTTGCCAAATCGCGCTGCGTCGTGTAATGCGCTTAGGCTCTTTTTGAGTATATGCCAATAAATAACTTTCACCCTCAATCTGACTACAGAAAAAATCACTAAACTCGACTTTAGGCTGCTCCTTGGCGCGCTCAGCTAGACAAGCCAAAACAAACTCTTTGTCATAACATCCGCCTGATGCACCGACCTCCCAAAAAGACGCTAGCATCATGTCATCTAGTTCATTGTTACTCTTACCTTGATTAGGAAAGTGCAAGCCAATTTCCAAATTTTTCAGCTCGGCTAATATGCTAAGCAAATGTGGTTCCGTTTCTAATGTGATTTTCATTGTTAATTTCCGTAATTACACCCGTTTAACTAACTACTAATAGTTTCTTATATATTTAATTCCACTAAGCGAAGATTAATCTCTATCTATACTCTAAAAAAGAGTGACTATTAGTTTTCAGCAACAATCTGAAAAATATCACCACCAAGATCTAACACAAATAGTTCGCCATTATTGGCTTGCGCAAATGATGATATCAAGACGTTTGAATCTATCAATGGAAACGCATCCTGTGTTGCCTCTATAGGAAAACCCCATATCATTCCTGAGACGAAATCACCAAACACGTAAGTAGCCTGCAAACTGGCTATATTCTCACCGCGGTAAACATAGCCACCAGTGACTGACCGACCAAGACTACGACCATATTCCCAAACAGGGTCAACCAAGCCCATGAGGTCACATTGACTATTTACCACTGCATTGCAGCGCGCACCCTCTCTTATACGCCAACCATAATTATTTCCCTGCTCAATAATATTTACTTCTTCATATAGACTCTGACCGACATCGGCTCCCCAGATACGAGCATCGCTTATATCAAAATTAAAGCGCCAGGTATTTCTTAGGCCATAAGCAAATATTTCAGGACATGCAACTACGCCTACTCCTTGCGTACATAATGCATTCATTGAAAACGGGTTAGTCGATGGTATTTGATATGGCGTACCATTATCGACATCAATGCGAATAATCGATCCATGAAGATTTGTTTTGTCCTGTGCATTATTTAGGGGGTCATTAGCACTACCACCATCACCAAATGACATATAAAGCAACCCATCTAGACCGAATACAACATGGCCTCCATTATGATTGGCGAAAGGCTGTGCAATAGTTAAAATCACTTCTTCTGTTGATACGTCCAGAGTCTGACCATTATTCAACGTTCGAAATCGAGAAAGTGTGGATGTAAGCTCTGAACTACCGCGGACAAATGAAACAAACGCCTCGCCATTAGTGAGATAATTGGGGTGAAATGCGAACCCTAGTAAACCGGCTTCTTGCGCATCGGCATTAACCACATTACTCAGGTCAAGAAATAATCTCCGTTGAGTTACCGAATCATTATTGTCAAACTCCCAAATACGACCTGTTCGTTCAACTGCATACCATTTACTATCATCACCTGGTATTTGCACCAGGCCTAGTAATTGCTCAAAATCTAGGCCAGAAAATACCTGCTGTAGCGTAACGGTAATAGGTGAAGGCTGCTCACTCTCAATCTGTGAAGTACTGTCGCTACCACCACAGGCGGACAAAGTGAATATGAGAAAGAATATGAATGGAATACGTCTCAAAAAAGTGTACCCAGCTATTGTGGCAATGTAATTTGTTTATGCTAGCAAATTTATTTGGCCAAAACATGGTTATAGTTCACTACATAATCAAAGACTTAAACGACTAATTCATACAGTTCACTCAATGATCCACTACGATGTCATTATTATAGGCGCTGGTGCCGCAGGATTGATGTGCGCGTTTACTGCCGCACAGCGTGGCAAAAAAGTGCTACTAATAGAGCGCTCGAACAAAGTCGGCAAGAAAATTCTTATGTCCGGCGGCGGCAGATGTAACTTTACCAACCTGTTTACCGAGCCTACTAATTTTATCAGCACTAACCCACACTTTTGTAAATCTGCTCTTAGTCAATATAACCAATGGGATTTTATCCAGTTAGTTGAGAAACATCATATTGCCTACCATGAAAAAACCCACGGTCAATTATTTTGTGATCAATCCTCAAAAGATATTCTTAATATGTTGTTGCACGAGTGCAATGAGGCTAAGGTAGAAATAAAAACACACAGCCAAATCGAGCAAACAAGGAAAACAGAGACTGGTTATGCCGTCATAAGCGATACAGGTACTTACTCTTGTAACTCACTCGTCATCGCTAGTGGCGGACTGAGCATCCCTAAACTGGGCGGCTCTGACTATGGCTATCAAATCGCCCGACAATTTTCGATCCCCGTGATTCCCCCTCGTGCTGCTTTGGTTCCGCTTACTTTCGGTGATCCCTATTTATCGATTTTTTCAACATTATCAGGACTGTCGATCGATGCCAACGTTTCCGTCAATAACACGAGCTTTAAAGAAGCCATACTTTTTACTCACCGCGGTTTGAGCGGACCAGCCATCCTACAAGCATCTAGCTATTGGCAATTATCCGAGCCCGTTAACTTAAATTTACTACCCAATACCAATGTAGAAGAAAAACTGCTCGGCTCAAAACAAGCTCACCCAAAGTCTTTACTGAGAACACAATTAAGCACCCTCTTACCCAAAGCGTTGGTTATTCAGTTAGAAAATTTATGGTGGTTAGAGCTTAGGGAAACTGCATTATCCGATTGGAAGAATAGCAAATTGAAATCGATCGCTGAAAAAATCGAGTGCTGGCAAATTTCACCCTCAGGAACAGAAGGTTACCGAACAGCGGAAGTCACACTAGGCGGGGTTGATACTCATCATTTATCATCAAAGACAATGGAGAGCAATAAACATCGTGGTTTGTATTTCATTGGCGAGGTCGTTGATGTAACTGGCCATCTAGGAGGGTTTAACTTTCAGTGGGCCTGGTCATCCGGCTACGTCGCGGGTCGGAATGTAAATTAAAATGCGTGACCCTAGACATCGGCAAATGAGGGCCACGCAATCTCAAAAGTCAGAGCTTTAAGTAAATACTCTGACCAAAGAGCCGGTTAAAACTCGTTATTTTCCTATATATTAAATAAACTAGGCTAGCTCTTTCGCACTGCCTCAGTTTACGAAAAGTAAAAATGCCTTTATATAGCGGGCGAGCAAGCTATGCCTCACACATTTCTCATTGAAACTGAACTGCTAGTAGGTACATTTTCTCACTATCTCAGTGAGTAATGTTTGATAGGGAAATTATTTTTTTATAACGAAAGTATGATTTTGTTACCGTGATGCCTGGCCGACGACTCAAGGATTAATAATAAATACCAATTCTCGTTCTTGTAGTGCTCTAAAGCGACCACCATCAAATTCACGATCGATTGTTCCTGTCGATCTTCTACGCAATGTTACCGTTGTTGGGCAGGCCATCATCGGATCAAAATTTTGCCTTTGATCAGATGAGTTGAGTAAATTCTCAACGACAACACTATGCATGCCACTATCAGAAATGTTAAATGACCTGAAAAATCCTTCGGACTCATTCGATTGCATATTCATGCACTGGCCGCTATATATCAACTCAATAGTATTACCGTTTGCAGGCGGATCCCAAACAACCGTGACTTCTTCAGCGGCCTCAAAAACGGTATTAGCAGCAGGCATTAAAATATCGAAAGCGTCGGGAATGGTAATTCGTGAATCTCGCGCATTGCGATCATTATCTCGATCAAGCTCGACAATCAACACCATACCACCAGCATCGAAATTAAAAGTGGTTCTATAACGAGATCCGCTACGACCTAATCTCTGGGTGACACCATTGATCGTCGCAAACAATCTGTCTCCCCGAGACAAGTCGATTTGATCGGCGAACAACGTAGAATCCGTAGTAAGTCTAACTTCTACCTCTGTCCTTGAACTACCATCCACTCCCGCTTCCATATCAGCATTGATTCCAGCTGTTCTTATATTTCTGGAATCTATTTCTGAGCACCCCGCACTTGCTACAAGTACAAACAAGACAAAGAGACTAGTGAGTGCTTTGCTCTTATTCACAGACACACTTCCTGATGATCCGTTTTTTTCAATTGTCGCCAGTTGAATTTAGGCGAGATTTATAACAATAATTTTAGCCAGGTCAAATTAACCCTGACTTAATTCAATACCAACGACCCAACCAACTCATTAATTGAGTCCATTCTATGGCGCTGTAAATAATCAACAATCCCTTCATTGATTTTGCTACACGCTAGTGGATCATAGAACAGCGCCGTGCCAACGCCAACAGCCGATGCGCCTGCAATGAGAAATTCGATTGCATCAGTCGCACTGACTACACCACCCTGACCAATAATGGGAATACCATGTGCTTTGCATACTTGATAAACCTGATGCACCTTTAACAAAGCAATAGGTTTAATAGCCGGCCCAGACAGGCCGCCCTGATTATTTCCGATTATTGTTTTTCTTTTTTCCGCATCGATCGCCATCCCCATGAGTGTATTAATCACTGCAAAGCCATCGGTACCCGCCTCGATACAACGTCGCGCGTTTTCGGCGATATCGGTCTGATTCGGTGATAATTTGGTAATGATAGGCTTATTGGTCTGCGCACGACAGGCTTCGACCACGCGGGCCGACATATCCGGATCGTTACCGAAAGCAACGCCGCCGGCTTTGACATTAGGACAGGAAATATTAATTTCTATGGCATCAATAGGAGAATCATCAAATAAGCGCGTCACCTCGGCGTATTCTTCCAGAGTTGAACCGGAGACGTTGGCGATAAATCGAGTTTCTTCGAAGTCTAACTTAGGTAAAATATCTTCAACCACATATTGAGTACCGGGGTTTTGTAAACCGATGGCATTGAGCATGCCCATATCGGTTTCATAGACACGGTGTGGTGGGTTGCCCAAACGAGGCGCTTTTGTCGTTCCCTTTAAGCAAACAGCACCGACGTCACGGTTTGAAAAACCCTCCACACGCGTATATTCTTCGCCAAAACCGACACAACCCGAAAGTAAAACCAGTGGTGTGGTAAAGTTCAAACCACAAAACTCTAAAGCTAAGCGCTTATCAGTCATTCAATCTACCCGCGATTACGATGTTTCATATTGTTTTATTTGAGCCCGAAATTCCACCCAATACCGGCAATATTATACGGTTATGCGCCAATTGCGGGGCGACATTACATTTGATAAAACCTTTAGGCTTTGAGCTTGATGAAAAACGAGTGCGCCGCGCCGGTCTTGACTACCACGACCTAGCCAGGGTAACTGAATATGACTCTCTACAAGAATTTATTGATGCTATCTCGCCTTCGCGTCTCATTGCCTGCTCAACCAAAGGCTCGCAGTCGTATTCTGATTATCAGTTTGAATCAGGCGATGCATTAATTTTCGGACCTGAAACTCGTGGCTTACCGGAAGACGTCCTGCATTCTCGACAAATGGACTCAGTTATTCGTATCCCGATGAAAGCAGAGAGTAGAAGCCTCAATTTATCAAATTCTGTCGCCATCATACTGTATGAAGCGTGGCGCCAACACGACTTTGCATAAAGTATTATTCTATATCACTGACTCACCACGCATCAAATCAGCAACGGTTTCTCTTGCTTGTGCAAGATGAATATGACCACCGTCAACTAGTATTTCCGCAGCGCGTGGTCTAGAATTATAGTTAGAACTCATACTCGCACCATAAGCTCCAGACGAGCGAACCGCTAATAAATCACCTTCATCGAGCGCAAGCAGTCTATCCTTACCAAGAAAATCACCCGTCTCACATACTGGCCCAACAATATCATAGTGACGCGCATTTTCACTTTCAGCAGCGTTAACCAGGACGATGTCCTGCCAAGCCTGATACAGAGAAGGACGTATCAAGTCATTCATTGCTGCATCAACCACAGCAAAATTTTTATGTGGATTATGTTTTAGATATTCGACGCGAGTCAGCAATACCCCTGCATTGGCGACAATCGCCCTCCCAGGTTCTAGTAATACTTTCATACCAGAAACAGGCTGTAATGCAGCAAGAATTTGCTCCGCATAGTCATCCGGCAATGGCGGCTGTTCATCTTGATAACGCACGCCTAAGCCGCCGCCAATATCGATATGGCTAAGATGAATACCCTCCGATGCCAACAACTCTATTAGCGATACCATACGTTTCATGGCATCAACATAAGGTGCGACATCAGTTAACTGCGAACCTATATGACAATCTACACCCTGAACATCTATATGACTCATTTGCTTAGCTTGACGATAAGCATCGATCGCCTCAGAAAAATCGATGCCAAACTTGTTCTCTTTTAAGCCAGTGGATATGTAAGGGTGAGTCTTAGCATCGACGTCAGGGTTGACGCGCAGTGACACGGGGGCTTGCACGTTCATGTTTTTAGCAACATCCTGAACACGCTGCAGTTCTGAACGCGATTCGACATTAATGCAAAAAATACGCTGCTCGAGGGCAAATTCAATCTCTTCTCTACGCTTGCCCACCCCGGAAAAAATAACTTTGCCGACATCACCACCTGCTGCTTTAACTCGCTCTAACTCACCTCCAGAGACAATATCAAAGCCCGAACCCAGCTTAGCTAACAAACTTAATATTGCAAGATTGCTATTTGCTTTTACTGCATAGCAAACCAAATGATCTGCATCAGAGAATGCCTGGTCAAAAGCATGCCAATGGCGCTCTATAGTCGCTCGCGAATAAACAAAGCAAGGTGTACCGAACTCTTCAGCGATGTGGTTCAGCGCAACGTCTTCACAATAAAGACTTTGATCACGCTCGGAAAAATAATCCACTATTCATACTCACTATTTTCATTATCATTTTGTGTGTTATCGGGGAGCACCAAAGCACCTTTTTGACCACAACTCGCTAGTAGCAGCGCGACAAGCAATACGCTAAAAAGGATCTTCATTAAGAATACTCTATGAATGACAAACCCTTAGTATAAAGGGTTAGTTACGGTAATGCCCGCACCTTTACTATGCAGAAGAAGGTAAAGCTTGTTGATGCGCCGACGCTAAGGCGTCATTAAGCGACTGCTCAAGCTGCTTTTTGTACACTAAGTAATGTGAAGTTGCAGGGTACTTGAGGTTTTCTTTCGCCAATAACACCGACGCCGGCATATCGAGATCAGAGATATGAATTGGATACAATTTACTCGGTTTACGAATCGCGACAATGTGATCTGCAACGTCCTGAAATAAATTCTCACCCGAATCCAACGTACTAAACTCCCTGCCACCACAAAAGACTCGAAGCTGCAAATCAGTATCGCCTATACGGTTACCGATAACTTGCAATGAAGCTTTTACGCTGTCGTCACCAGATTGGCGCATATAATGCTTTTTCACTAATTTTCTAGAAGAAGCACCACCACCAACAATTTCATGATAGCTAACAACAATAGCTTTTCGCATAGCATCTCGATGAGCAAGATTCCTCTGTTCAATCGCCTCAAATAGCTCACTAAAGTGTCTTAACAGAAACTGGCTGCTGGAACATTCGACACGTTGATGGAATAAAGCACCTAACTCATCAATAACATATACGTCGGCTTGCTCGCCGCGTATGGAGTAAAACAATTGAATTTCGTCACTACGGTTTTGCTTATAAATCAGTGGCAGCAGTGTGCCGTTTAAGCTAAACCTATCTATTATTGTTTCAACAAATTCAGTATGTACCGTGGCCAGATGTTCAATTAGTTTATTAAAATCACCAATATGATCATAACTGAGCACATCTTCTTTCATAGTTAAAGCATAGTAATCATCTGCAATGACAATAATATATTGTCTTTTAGGCGCCTTCTTATCTGCATAAAAACAATTGATCACGTCTTTAAACAAGCGCTCTATTCGCAGGCCAATCATCATTCCGCGAGCTGAGGAAAAACTACGGCAACTAAAAGGCAGCGCTGAATATCTTGCTGGAACGGCTAATCGCGCATACTCACACAGACAATCCAATACGCCACTTTGACCAGAAAAATGATGAGTGAGTACTTCACCCCAACTGGTTGTCACCACCATATCCAAGCTTTTTACCAAATTGTGATGCATACCACTATAACAAAGTGCATTAGTCTGATTGGTCATCAGTTGTTTGCCTTCGCCTGTAATCGAGGTCATCGGATCTATACCAACATTCGCTACAACTATTGCATCGACAATATGAGAAGACTGTGAATACTCGCTGGTTCTGCTGGAGGAAAGACTAAAACTGGAGAATGTTGTATGGACTACGTCAATAATGGCTGATAGCTCTCGAATCGTTAAGCCGCTTGCCCCTGAGTAAACACTAATGCCAGAACTAGCATCTAAAATCTTATTAAAATATGCCCAAGCGACAAGCTCAAGGACTGTAGACGCACTCCTTACCGGAAGAACAGTGGCTACTTGTGACATATCCACTGTCCCAGCATAAAGTGACCAGATGGTTGTGCCAGCCTTATTGATACTACAGTGCAATGATAATCTTCTTTCCCATAGATTAGCGCTGATGCCATGGTTGATGATTTCAATTTTTCCGGCTTTGCGCTCATATGTTGAAAATAACTTACGTCCCAATAAATTTAAATCTTGTTGCTTAATGCTAGATGTAACCTCATTGTTACGGACGAAATCAGAAATAAAGCGATAACAATGCGTTAATTCATTGATGAGTATTTTTCTCTCATCCATCACACGATGCATCTTCCAGTCATTACGCGCGTCGAGAATTTTTAAATATCTCTCATCCCATCCCCATGATTTAACTGCTTCTGCCATGTATTCCCAACGCCAGTTCAATCGTCGAATTCTACCGTAGTAGCTAAGCCGCAAATTAACTTTAAAATAGAAACAACGACGCAGTAAATCAATTCGTTCTTCTCCGCCAAACGTTAGTAAGTATTCCTCTAGCTTGGCATAAAGCATGACATAAGGGTCTAATTTTGTTAGATCACTTGCACCCTCATAAACCGCTTGCTTATAACGTCTGGAAAGAAGATCGGCATCAGAGTTATTTTTTGCATATACTTCCATCAGCAACAATTTCAATACTGACTTATAAGGTGAGTCTATTGCTTTAAATAATTGCCATAAAGAAGCACCAAAAAATTCCTGCAAGGGAATCGATGACAAGCCACCGAAATCTATACATTCGCCTTCCTTAACGAAACGATGATGCTTTAATTTATGCGCTACCGCTTCGTAATCATGCTCTTCCTCAGGTGGCACTAACCACCACAATGGGTAACAACCTGCTAACAACAAACTGGTTCGATAAAACTCATCAAGCAATAAATGGTATTGAGCACTACCACTACTTTCACCTGACAGATCGCTCATTTGTCCTTTGCGAAATTGCTCGGGGTTCATCAGGTAAATATTTATTTCGATTCCGATGCTATCAGCCCATGCTTCTATCGCTTCTGCTTTTTGCGATAGCAAGGCTAATGCTGCTTTGCTTAAGCTAGGCTGGTGACAAACCCAAACATCGAAATCACTTTTGTCGGAATAGGCAACCGTGCCACTACTGCCCATTAAAAATACTGAGGTAATTCCATACTGAATCAAAGGTCGCCGCTTATATTCAAAACCTTTACTCAGACGTATAGCGGCTTCCTTAACCGCTTTTCCTGGCTGATAGTCGGCAATACCAAAGGGCACATCTTTTGAGATGAAACCTGGTAACAAGGGGTGGTTGACATGGAAGAATAAAGGCAACAAATCTAAAACATCACGCTGATGCTCACGCAACGAGTCCCGTGTGCGTTCAATACGATCATGGTTTAGTGCTAAAAATCGTCGCTTTATCGCTTTAACATTCACGCGCGAACGGGCCTCTAAAAAGTAAAGAAAATCTCAAAAAATAGGCGAAAATAGATCAAAAAATGCCTGGCAAACTCAATGCCATTCCATACTAAACATAGCGGCCAGAACAGTGTTTCCTGCAGCTTGTCAACTTTACAAAATATCTCTCAAGCACTTTAAAAGCCTGCCGTTAACTCTTAATACACACATCGGCTAACAAGAATCTGTGGGAGTTGCGTCATGGGGAAAGATGAGTTTTCTCTTATAAAACATGCACTTGGGGATGCACCTTTCGGTGTAGTCATTCTTGACTACCAAGCCAAATTGATTTGGCTAAACGATGTGATTGAAGACTATGTTGGCTTACCGGCCGATGAGCTAATCGGACGTAGCCGTATGACCTTGCCAGCCGAATTCGATTGGTTATTTAACCCTGAAAAACGCTTCTTCCTGCCTGCTAATCAGCACCGCCGTCCTCGCTGGATAAAAGCAATCAACCGAACGCTGCATTTACCTCAAGTCACTGCTTGCGTTCATTACTACATCGACGTCAGCACTGAACAACATGTCCGCCAGGAGCGCGACAAACTCAATAACGAACTCGAAGAGGTCAGTTTGCGTGACCCGCTAACAGGGCTGCCTAATCGCCGCGCTTTATTGCACTTGCTCGAACCACTAGTCGCGCGTAGCCGCCGCTATCTCAATGCATTATCAGTAATCAGAATTAACCTAGGAAATATCGCCTTACTAGCACAAAAATTCGGTCCAGCTGCGGCAGACCAAATAATTACAAGCATTTCTCAGAGTTTGAGAGACCAAACACGCTGGGCAGACCATATCGGTCGTATTGGTTATGGTGAATTACTCATGGTATTACCTGAAACCGATGCCCAAGCTGCATGCACACTTGTCGACAAGCTAACGCAGCACATAGATGAAGCTGAAGCTATCGCATCAAAAGAGCAACGCCGTGACAAAGTAGAACTACATATTGGCACGGCAACTTGGTCTAATGGCGATGATGCAAAACGCCTAATACGAAAAGCAGAGCACGAACTACTCGCGCATACAGTAGACAACCTAAGTAAAACCGGTAGCGCTTAGAATCTAACTATCTAAATTTTTGCGTTGCTGTTGCGCTGCTCGTCTTACTACTTCAGGCGCCGTGCCGCCAATGTGGTTTCGCGCATTAACTGAGCCTTCCAGTGTTAATACATCAAATACGCTATCGTCTATAGCAGCATGAAACTGTTGTAGCTCACTCAAACTTAGCTCGGCCAGGTCTTTACCTTGATCAACGGCAAATGCAACACTGCGACCAACCACCTCATGCGCGTCTCTAAAAGCGATGCCTTTACGTACAAGATAGTCTGCTAAATCTGTTGCCGTCGCATAACCTTTCAGCGCCGCAGCGCGCATATTTCCCGACTTCACTTTTAACGTCGGCATCATATCAGCATACACTCGTAAGCAGGCGCGAATTGTGTCTACGGTATCAAACAAAGGTTCTTTATCTTCCTGATTATCCTTGTTATAGGCAAGAGGCTGTGACTTCATTAACGTTAACAGCCCCACTAGATGTCCATTCACACGACCCGTCTTGCCTCGCACTAACTCAGGAACATCCGGGTTTTTCTTTTGCGGCATGATGGAAGAACCCGTGCAATAACGATCGGGCAAATCAATAAAATCAAATTGCGCGGAAGCCCACAAAATCAATTCTTCAGAAAAGCGCGACATATGCATTAGCAGCAAAGAAGAGGCAGCAACAAACTCTATAGCAAAATCCCGATCAGAAACGGCATCTAAGGAATTTTCACAAATGCCATCAAAGCCCAACTGTTCAGCGACAAAATGACGATCGATAGGATAACTGGTACCAGCCAATGCTGCTGCACCTAACGGCAATTGGTTTACCCGCTTACGCGCATCTAACATCCGCCCTGCATCCCTACTTAACATCTGCTGCCACGCTAACATATGGTGACCAAAAGTAACCGGTTGAGCTGTTTGTAAATGGGTAAAACCAGGCATGATGGTTTCTGCTTGTGCTTCGGCCAGGTCGATCAAGGCCAGCTGTAAACGGTTAAGTTCTGTAACTATGGCATCGATTTCATCACGAAGGTAAAGACGAATATCCGTTGCCACCTGATCATTTCTTGAACGACCTGTATGCAGCTTTTTACCGACATCACCAATTAAGGCCGTCAAACGTGACTCTATATTCATGTGCACGTCTTCTAAACCTATGCTCCAGTTAAATTCACCGTTCTCAATCTCAGCGAGTACTTTATCGAGTCCATCTAGAATTTGTTGACACTCAGCGTCGGTCAGAATATTAGATTTTGCCAACATACATGCATGCGCTCGTGACCCCGCTATATCGTGACGATAAAGCCGCTGATCAAAAGACACGGAAGCAGTAAATGCTTCGACGAAGGCATCGGTGGATTCACTAAAACGCCCACCCCATAATTTATCGTTACTACTCACTATTTATCCTCATATATACCGAAATGGAGTATAACAATCTTGCTGCAAACTTCGGTTAATTCATTCTACTCGACTTATAATGGCATTCTGAAAGACGTTGTCTTTTTGGCCGCTATATAGAGAGACCAACCATACAATAAAACCTACATGCCCAGCCAAACCAAATCATTGACAGACGGCGCTGCATCGAAATATGCCAGCAGCTTTTTACCTGATTTTTGTCAAATCCGGGCGCTTCTCATTATTGTCATCATCGCTGAGTTACTCGCATTTGTACTAACGCTTGCACCCTTAAGCAATAGTACTCAACGCTGGAGCAATTTAGGACTCATTTCCTTGTTTGTACAGTGGATCGCCTTAAGTAGCACCGCAATTCTCTGTTTATGTAAACCCTGGTTTGGTCATCACAAGGTCGCTGCTACCGTTATTATCAGCTTGGCTATTATTTTAGGTATGACGTGTCTGGTATCGTTGGTTACCTATCACTGGATTCTCAGCGATGCACAGTGGCCAATTGCAAACCTGACCTCAGAACTTGGCTTTGTTTTACGCAACAGCGCGATAGCACTTATTATCAGCATAGTCGCGCTACGCTATTTTTACGTACAACATCAATCGCGGCTATCAATTCAAGCTGAAGCTCGAGCAAATCTAAACGCCTTGCAGGCGCGAATCCAGCCCCATTTTTTGTTTAATAGTATGAATACCATCGCCAGCTTGACTGGCAGTGACCCTGAGCTAGCAGAAACAGTAGTAGAAGACCTTGCAGACCTGTTTCGCGACAGCCTCAGCGAACATGAAAATAACCGCAGCCTGGAACAAGAAATCACTCTAGCGAAACGCTATTTGAGAATTGAACAACTCAGGCTAGGCTCTCGACTGGAAATAGACTGGGATATTGACGCATTACCAAACGACGCTTTGGTACCTGCATTACTCATTCAACCCTTGGTTGAAAATGCTGTTTACCACGGCATCGAACCGCGATCTCAAGGAGGCTGTATCGAGATCAGAGGTCAATTTGATCAAAAAACCCTGCTATTAACTATCAGCAACCCACTACCCGATAATAGTGATAAGTCGAAAAAAGGTTCAGGCATTGCCTTAGAGAATACAGAACAACGGCTTGCCGGCTGGTATGAAGGTGAAGCTCAGTTACAAATCTACCAGGATGATCAATATTTCAAGGTGAGCCTGTCCTTACCGTACGAACGCGTGAATTCATCATGAAAATTATCATTGTCGACGACGAACCTCTAGCATGTGATCGCCTGCAGCGAATGCTTGCTGAGCAAAAAGAACATCAAGTTGTGGATATTGCCCACAACGGTAAGCAAGCTATTGCTAAAACCGAACAGCATGATCCTGACATTCTGTTACTTGATATTCGCATGCCTGGCATGGATGGGCTAGAGGTAGCGGAACACCTGTGCAAATTAAGAAATCCACCCGCGATCATTTTTACTACTGCCTACGATGAACATGCACTTGCCGCATTCAGTGCTCAGGCCGCTGCCTATTTGCTAAAACCGATTAAATCAGCGCATCTGGAACAAGCTTTGGCACGTGCACAGTCACTCAACAAAGCCCAGCTGCAAAAACTCAATAACAGCAGCGAAACACCGCCTCGCCAACGCAGCCATATCAGTGCCTCAAATGCAGGCCATATTGACCTAATCGATGTGTCTGACATTGTCTATTTTCAGGCTGATCAAAAATACATTACCGTTTGCCATCGTGAAGGCAAGGTTTTAATCGAAGATTCACTTCGACGACTGGAACAGGAGTTTGCCGGAGACTTTTTCCGCATTCATCGTAATGCCTTAGTAGCACTGAAATATGTCAGAGGCATGGAGCGCCATACCGAAGGTCGCCATCATCTTTTGCTAAAACATTGCGAAGACGCCTTGCTGATTAGCCGCCGCCACCTCGCCGAAGTGCGCAAAATGCTAAAATCACTGACTGCCTAATCAAAAGGCGTTAATTTTTAGTATTTGGGCTACGCCCAGTTTGGTAAATCACATGAAAAAGAATCTTAAAATTGCGACTCGCAAGAGCCCGCTAGCCTTGTGGCAAGCAGAACATGTCAGCGCAAGACTGCGCGAAGCGCATCCGGGCTTGCAAGTTGAATTAGTCCGCATGGTCACCCAGGGTGATAAAATTCTCGATACACCGCTGGCTAAAGTCGGTGGCAAAGGATTATTTGTAAAAGAATTAGAAGTCGGTCTGCTCGAAGGCAATGCCGATATCGCCGTTCATTCCATCAAAGATGTTCCAGTAGAATTCCCCGAAGGCCTGCATATGCCGGTTATTCTCGATCGCGAAGACCCAAGAGATGCCTTTGTTTCCAATAATTACAAGAGCTTCGCCGAATTACCCGAAGGCGCATGTGTCGGCACATCCAGCCTTAGACGACAAACACAGTTGTTAGCAAAACGACCGGATTTAGTCATCAAAGACCTACGTGGCAACGTTGGCACCCGGCTAGGCAAACTCGATAACGGCGATTACGATGCCATTATTCTAGCCAGCGCGGGCTTAACTCGCCTCGAGCTTGGCGAACGTATTACTGAGTATCTTGATACCAAAATCAGTTTACCTGCCATTGGCCAGGGCGCGATCGGTATTGAGTGTCGCCAAAACGATAACGAAGTTGAACAACTGATAGCGGTACTGAACGACGATGATACTGCTGTACGTGTACGCGCCGAGCGCGCTATGAACCATCGGCTAGAAGGTGGTTGTCAGGTCCCAATCGGCGGCCATGCCACGCTTGCCGATGACGAGCTAACGCTGCGCGGCCTGGTCGCTCGTAATGACGGCTCAGAAATCATTAGTGGCAGCATCAGCGGATCACGCGAAGAAGCTGAAAAACTCGGTGTTGAGCTTGCCGATGATCTGCTTTCACGCGGAGCCAAGGAAATTCTTGCACAGCTGCATGCTGAGCACTGAGCACCCACCCTTAGTTGATACTTCGGTTCTGGTGACGCGACCCGCTCACCAGGCAGAAGAGTTTTGTCGCATGATCGAAGCGGAAGGCGGTACAGCAATCCGCTTTCCAGTAATCGAAGTGGCACCCGCATCAGACAAAGCGATGATCGAGCAGCGGTTACAAGACTTGAGTCGCTATAACATCGCTATTTTTATTAGCGCAAATGCGGTCAAACACGCCTTAGCGTGCGGTTTTAGCGACCAATCTGAGGGTTTAAAAATTGCTGCTGTCGGCAACAAAACAGCAGCCAGCTTACGCGCCCATGGCATTGCTGTCAGTATATTGCCAAAATCAGGCTTCAACACGGAAGCGCTACTTGCGCTACCGTTATTACAATGCGTCGCTGATAAACGCATAGCTATTATTCGCGGTGTCGGTGGCCGAGAAACACTAGCACAAACACTGACCGATCGCGGTGCACAAGTCGATTATATTGAGGTTTATCAACGGCATTTACCCAAACAGCGTTTGGTTGATGTCATCGACTACCAAAACTGCGATATCATTGCAGTAACCAGCCAAGAAGGCTTGCGAAACCTGATCACGCTATGTGACGACAAAGCGTGGCTTTTTACTACCGCATTGGCTTGTAATAGCCAACGCACTGCCAAACTGGCAGAGGAGCTAGGTTTTCGCCGTGATATTGTCACCAGCTTAGAGCCTGGTGATGAAGCTATGAAAGCAGCAATAGTAAATTGGCGACGTGGTACCAACGAGTTGAGGCAGTAAGCGTGACTGACAACAAAGAAAACGGAAAAAACGCCAGCAAGGCAGCGGAAAAGAAAAACCCTGCCAACACTGGCAACACTGGCAACACTGGCAACACTGGCAACAATGTTGAATCTAAAAATAAAGACAGTGACGTTAAAAAATCTACTTCTAAGGGAAGTTTTATTGCTCTGCTTGCCCTCATTGTCGCAATCGCCGCTTGCGTTGGTGTTTGGTGGTTATGGCAACAATTACAAAGCAGCGAAGCGAACTTAAAAAATACCGTCAATAGCGCCATTAACACGCAGAGCGAGTCGGCACAAACTGAAATTCGTAAATTGATGAATGAGCTCAACCACGTCAATACGGATTTAGGTGAAAAAATTGACCAGCAAAACCAGCAATTTGACACCTTAAAAAGCGACGTCGATAACGCAGTTAGTGGCACTGAGCAAGTTGCCGAAACACTGACTGCCTTACATAGCAAACTAAAGATCAACCCTAAGACTGGCTGGCTGGTTGCTGAGGCTGAATATCTGTTATCACTCGCTAACCAACAATTGCTGCTAACTGCAAATATCGATAGTGGAATCGCCGCCTTACGCAATGCCGATCAGCGCCTGCGAGAAACCGGAGATCCGACACTGCTAGATATCCGAGCTCAAATTGCTGATGAAATAACACAACTACAATCTGTTGTTATCGTCGATGTAGCCGGCGCCGCACTCACGCTTGCAAGCTTACAAACACGTGTAAATGAACTCACTCTCGCCGGTTTTGATAGCACTGAAGAAACACCACAAACAACAACCGATAATAGTAAAGAAGAGACAACAAGCAACAACCCGGTTCGCCAAGGTCTCAATACGGCATTGCAATCGATTAAAGATTTACTATCAATCAAGGTTAGAGAACGAGGAGATAGCAGCGCAGGCAACCCATTACTGACGCCAGACCAACGTGCGCTGATTTATCAAAACCTGCGCTTAAAACTTGAAAGTGCCAGGTTGTCGCTAATACAGCGAGATACAGTGACCTACAAGCAAAGTCTCGATATTAGCAAGCAATGGTTGAACACTTATTTTGACGACAATAGTAAACGCAGTGCACTTAAGCAAACACTCAATGAACTAGAGTCTATAAATCTTAGTATCAGCTTACCTGATATCACTGGATCTTTAGACGCACTACGCACATGGCAACGAGAGCAAAGTAACAGCGGGGAATAAGTGATGAAGTTGTTAATTACCGCTTTAGTTGTTCTTTCGCTCGGTGTTGCTATAGCAATCTTTGCCAAAGACGACCCTGGTCATGTCATATTAAGCTTTCAAAACCACACTATCGAAACCAGTCTGGCTTCACTGGTAGTCATCCTAATTTTGTTATTTATAGTCTTGTATTATTTATTTCGCGCTATTGGCATAACCCGCCGAGCACCTAAAAAAATTGGTAAATGGTCAGAACAACGCAAACACGATAAAGCCAATAGCTGTATGGTTCGAGGCCTGGTCGCCTTAAATTCTGGTCAATGGGAAGCCGCCGAACAACTTTTACTAAGCAATGTCAGCGATTGCGATAAACCAGCACTTAATTATATTTCTGCTGCCCGCGCGGCACAGCAGCAAGGCGCTCATGAACGCCGTGATCGTTATTTGAAAATTGCCCACGAGATGGACAGTAGTGTCGATATGACTGTCGGCATCACACAAGCCGAACTGCAAATCAATCAAGGCCAATACGAACAAGCACTGGCCACCTTAAAGCGCCTACATAATCAATCACCTAAAAATAGTCTGATTATTAGACTACTGGCTCGCCTCTATATTGAACTAAAAGACTGGGAACGTTTAATTGAAATCTTACCGCTAGTAAGAAAATATCGCGTTATGGAAAAACGTGATTGTGATGGCTGGCAAAAAGAAGCGTATAAACAGTTACTCATTAACGCCGGCACTACCCGTGATGGTGATCACCTGAATAGCACTTGGGAGCGGCTACCGAAAGCGCTCAAAAAAGATGACGTGCTCGCCGCTACCTATGCTCAGCATTTAGCGGCTTGCGGAAAAACTGATGAGGCCATTCATCACATTGATTATCATATTAGCCATAATGGCAGTAACAACCAATTGCTAAAACTTTACGGTCAATTACATGGCTCTGAAGTGTTAACGCAGATGGTTCATGCTGAGAAGTGGCTCAATGATGAACACGAAACGCCCGAGCTGTTTGTTACTTTAGCTAGACTTGCGATCGCCAATCAAATGTGGGGCAAAGCTAAAGATTATTTACAACGCGGCATTGACCAAGGTGCCGGACCAGAAGCTTATCAATTACAAGCCAAAGTATTTCTAGAGCTTGGTGAAGAAGAAGCGGCAAATAATGCTTATAAACTAGGACTTGAAAGCGCTACTAACTCGTCCTTACCAAGCAATATTTAGTATATTAAAACTACTTTTCTTTGATTGCTGCCTGGGTATCCAAGGCCCATTCAAACGCATCATGAAAAATCTGATCCTCGGGCAAGCCCGCAGCTAAAAAGCTTGATCGCGCGGAACTGACCATAATCGGCGGTCCAGCAGCATAAACATCATGCGCCGCTATGTTAGTGATATCCGCTAACACCGCTTCATGGACAAAACCTGTGCGGCCCTGCCAGTCTCTATCTGGCTCAGATAACACCGGTATATAATTTATATGTGCTTGCTGCGCCCATTGTTCAATGGTGTCCTGGAAATATAAATCACGTTTAGAACGCACACCCCAATACAAAATAATTTCTCGTTTATCACCACTTTGCTGCGCAGCTTCTACAATCGCTTTGATGGGTGCCAAACCGGTGCCGCCTGCTATCAGCAACATAGGCCGCTGCGACTCTTCGCGAAGATAAAAAGCACCCATCGGCCCTTCTATACGTAATATGGTTTTTTGTTCAAGGTGATGAAAAACAAAATCGGAAAATTCACCGCCTTCAACGTTTCGAATATGCAATTCAATCATCCCGTCTTCGCGTGGCGCATTAGCGATTGAGTACGTACGGTGACGACCATCACTCATGATGATATCAATATACTGACCAGCAATATAATTAAGCTTTTTACCTTCCGGCAGTTTTAAAAATAAACGCATGACATCATGCGCCAGATGATCGATTTGATCGACGCGACTAGGCAGGCGTTGAATGTTGGGGTTGGATAAGTCTACTTCTAACTCGCCATCTGAACATGCGCTAGCTTGGCAACATAAAATTAGGCCTTGCTCACGCTCTTCATCACTGAGCGCTTGTTTACTGTAATGGTCATGTTTGACTTCACCTGAAACTAGTTTGGCTTTACAGGTACCGCATGAGCCATCACGACAACTATAAGGCAAATGAATACCCTGTCTATGCGCCGCATCAACTAATGATTCGCCTTCATTAGCAATAAAATTTTTATCGCCACCTTGTAGCGTAATGGTATAAGACATAGTGTGTTCTTTTTTCTATGCGCCGGGCTATGCTAATGGAATAGCAATGCCTGGTGCATTATTAGATCGTGTATCGGGAATAGGATGATTATTAATATCGTGATAAGTAAACACTAAGGATTTTTTTACTTGCTGAGTCGTATTACGACCTGCCGCATGGAACACTTTGCAATCAAAAAACAATACATCGCCAGACTGCAAGCTCAATGGTATTTGTGTTGCTAAAAGCTCTTGGTTTTCTTCGATGTCAGTCCGCAAAAATAATTCACTATCAAACCGGCCTCGGTCCAAATTTAATTTTTGCGAGCCTGGCAATACTGACATACAACCATTTTCTACAGTCTCTTCGCCAATGGCCAACCAGGCATTAACCAAGCGTGGCTGATCGAACGACCAATAGCGAATATCTTGATGCCAGGAAGTCGCGCTACTATAACCAGGATGTTTGGTCATAATGCAGTTATGGTGGTTTTGCGACAAGACAATATGTTGACTATTTAATAATCTGCCTACACGCTTGGTAATCGCTGGTGAACGCGCCCAATCACGAAATACTCTATCGCGCGTATAGGCATTAAACAAACGCCGTGGCGTTGCACCACCTGGTGCGTCACGATCTATAGGCGCGCCAGGATATTTAACATCTACTTCAAACTCCACCGGCGCCATCAATGGCGACAACGCCTCGTCAACATAGGCCGACATTTGCTCAATGGTTGAAGGATCAACGATCCCACGAACAATGAGGTAGCCGTCTCTTTGAAAACGCGCCAACTCAATATCGCTGAGCAATTCTGTATTTGAGAATTGATTAATCATAGGGTTATATTAACATACCGCTGATTCGACTCACCGGCACCCTATCAAGTTCACAGCTAAGCAGGCAGTAAAGTCCTTAGACTGGAGAGCACAGCAACAATAACGAAGGGCATCAAAAGGTTTAGTATCAGCCCCGTTCTAACCATGCTCTGCATAGGAATACGCTCTGAAGCAAACACAATCGCATTAGGCGGCGTCGCCACCGGCAACATGAACGCGCAAGACGCAGCAAAGGTCGCTGTGAGCATCAGTATCATCATGTCGTAATTCGCGCCCAAGGCCAGGGCAGCCAAGATCGGCAACATCACCTGGGTAATAGCGGTATTACTGGTCATTTCTGTTAAAAATATCATGAATAACGCAACGACGATCAGTACCCAGAGCAGCGATATATCGGAAAAGAAATGTAAACTGCTACCTATCCATGCTGAAAGTCCTGATTTTTGCACACCTGTCGCTAAGGCAAAACCACCCCCTAACAATAGTAGTACACCCCAAGGCAAACGAGAAAACGCTTCTTTACCTAAAATCGCCTTGCCATCACCACCACGAAAAATAAATAAAGTGAACGCAGCAACTACAGCAACCGTACCATCGTCAACGCCTTGATAAGGCAATAGGGAAGACCAACCTGGCAATGTAAAGCTATCCAACACAATGCCTTTGCGCGTTACCCATGCTAAAGCCGCTAAACCCAATACCCAGGCAACAATTTTTTCTTCTTTGCGCATTTTGCCTAAGGCGCTATAGTCTTCTGCTACATTAAGCTCAGACCCAGCTGACCAGGCTATGTTGCGCAGTTTGTACTTTGCTAAGAAAAATAGCAGCACTAAGCCAGCAATCGTTAGTGGTACTCCTACCAACATCCATTGTAAAAACGTCGGCCGTAGAGCTTCATTCTGTTCTGCAATTAACTCTATAAAGACTAAATTCGGCACCGTACCAACTGGTGTCGACATACCACCTAGATTGGCAGAATAGGCAATAAGTAATAATAAGGTCGTAGCAAATACGGTGGTAGATGCTTTTCCAATATTAATGCCATCTATGCGAGATAAAACAGCCAAGGCAATCGTTAACATCAACATAGCCGTTGCGGTATTAGATACCCACATCGATAAAAATGCAGTGGCAATGATAAAGCCAGTGATTAACTGCATAGGTGTCGCATGCCAACGAGACAATATAGCCAAAGCGATACGCTTATGTAAGTCTGTGCGTTCCATTGCCTGTGCAATTAAAAAACCACCAACAAATAAAAACATAATGCTGGTCATATAGCGCGGCGCAATTTCTTTTGCTGTCGCAATACCGGTAAAAGGAAATGCAATCAATGGGATCAAAGCGGTAACGGCGAGCGGCACGCACTCAGTGATCCACCACAACACCATCCAAAAACCAATACCCAGCATAAACGGCGCTTGTGGATGTGCTTCTATCTCGATCAAGCTCGGTATCAGTATTGCGCCAAGCGGCCCCAAGAATATCGCTGAATTTTTTATCATGGAATTGTCAAACTGTTATCTTTGGCTTAAGCGTATAATACGCCTACTATGAAAAGACGCGAATTCATTAAAACCAGCTCTATTGCCGGTTTGGCTAGTATAAGCACTGCCTGTACGGATAGTACTGCTTCAATAACACATACACCTAGCGAGGTTGAAGGCCCTTTTTACCCGGTCGTCGCACTAAAAGACAAAGATTTCGATTTGACGCAAATTGACGGTCATAGCGAGCAAGCTCAGGGCGAACAAATAATTATCAGCGGGCGAGTGCTCGATACCGATGGCCAGCCTATCGAATCTGCCTTGGTTGATTTATGGCAAGCCAATACTCATGGCCGCTATACACACCCTGTTGATCCCAACCCTGCACCGCTGGATCCACACTTTGAAGGTTGGGCAATAGTTGAATCTGGCACTGACGGGAGTTTTCGCTTTAAAACGATTATTCCCGGCGCCTATCCGGCAAGACCAGACTGGACAAGACCACCACATATTCATTTTAAAGTGTCAAAACGCGGCTATGTCGACCTTACCACGCAAATGTATTTCCCTGACCAAGAACTCAATAATGTCGACCGTCTTTTACTACGCCAAGCAGAAAATCTACGGCCCTTAATGATTGCCAAGAATCAGGGTGAGAAGATAGATGGCATCCCGGTTTTGCATTACGACATCATTCTCGAATCGGTCTAAATGTTAAGAGCGACAATTGTAGTGCTCGCCACATTACTTTCTCTGAGCACTATGAGCATAGCCAGTAATGAAGTTGAAGTATTACCCAATTGCTCGTTAAAACTCGCGGTAGAAACCACTGCTAGCAAAGAGACAATTTGGCGGCTTTGGTCCGATGTCGAAAACTGGAAAAAATTCGATACTATTTTGCAATACTCTTATTTGAAAGATAACGCCGAATTCACCGAAGGCGCCATTGGCTACTTGAAAGCCAAAGGCGCACCGAAAACTAAATTTGAATTGATAGAAGTCAATGACGGGGTTTCGTTTATCGAGGAACTTAAAGTCCCGCTTTATCAAACCATCAAATTACAGCGCTATTTCGAAGAAAACGAAAACGGCCTCACCACCTTCGTCCACGAAGTAAACTTTCGTGGTGGCTTAAGGCATATTTACTATGCCTTATTAGCCGGCACGTTTAAAAAAGAATTAGGTGTTGTTATGGGTAATTTAAAAAAAGTGGCTGAAGAGGAAGAGAGACAAGATAACTGAATAATCACCGCTATAAAGTCAAATACCCTAGTAGATATCCAGATAGATATTTAAAAGCATTAATTTTACTTTACAATCTTCATTCGACAATCACCCTTCGACAAGCTCAGGGTGATTGGGGTACAGATCTTTGCATATTAACGTTTGAATTTTCTGTATATTCTGTATATTAAAGTTGGATTTTTCTGTATATCCGCCTCACACCGCTTGCCCTGAGTTTATCGAAGGGAGCCTGTCGAAGGGCAAACCATGCTTCAGTTACCAAGTAATCTTTCCCCAGCTGCAACTAATCAAGCAAATAGTTACTCCAGTTCCGAAATCACTTTAATAATCGGAAAACGATTATTACCAAAGTTGATCTCTCGCGTCACCACTTCGCCACCATCAAATTTATATTCAATATTAATAGGATGACGTTGAGAACAATCGGCAAAGATTGCGACTAAATGCTCGCGCCTTAGAATTCTTTGGCCAGCTGATTTATTTTTAATATTTGCTAAAACAAAACGATTTCCTTGCTCTGAACTCATTAACGCGTAGTTAAGAATTTCAAAGTCATTATCTTCGGGAATTAACTCTTGGTCTTCTTCACAAAACACCGTTTCGGCAATAAAGGGCGATTCATCAAAACGAATTACAGATGTGCTGATGTCTGAGGCGAAAACATAAGTTGATGACAACATAAAGCCTACTACCAACACGATGGAAAAACCGTCTAATTTCATAATTATTCCATTTATATAAAACTTACTGCCGATTATGTAATACTACCTGTGAATGATTACTAAACCGAGATGACTATATATCTAATACTGCTTGACGGCTCTCCAAATTTAATAATCGCTGCTTGACCTTTAAGCCACCCGCATAGCCACGTAATTCACCATCACTACCAATGACGCGATGACAAGGTATGATTAAACTCATGGCATTTGCACCGTTGGCTGTGGCGACCGCCCTGACAGCAGTTTGGTTTTCAACTTTTTCCGCCAAATCAGCATAGGTGATGACTTTTCCATAGGGTATTTGTAGAAGTACTTGCCAAACACGCTTTTGAAATTCTGTGCCAACAGTAAATATTGGTAATGAAAATTTCCTTATTTCAGCAGCCAAATAAGCATTTATTTCGGATTTTAAACCTTGTAGAAGTGGAGTTTCTTCAACAGTATATTCAGCTTGCAGACCTTGCTGGATTCGCTTATCTACAGTAGAGCGCATTTTGCGATGGCGAAAATCCAAAAGACAAATTTTATTTTGATATTCTCCTAATAACAGCTCACCAATCTTGGTGCGATAATAACAAATTGAAATTTTATTCATAAGAAATCAAAAGTTATTAAGTTATAGAAACTTACTCATAATTTTCATTGCGAGTAATTAAATTTCTGTAAAGCTTCATTTTCCAAGCGAAATACTGATTTATTACTAATCGGGTCACCTGCAAATCGCCTATAAAAAGACATCGCCGCCTCATTATCGCTATCTACTAACCAATCTATTCGATTCATCCCATTTTCGAGCGCATAATGAGCAATAAATTTCATCATCGTAGTCGCGACGCCTCTACGCCTATAGCTTTCTTTGACAAATAGTTCTTTTATAAAGAGCTGCGTTGTATCATCCATGGCCGGGAATAGCTCCGCTGTTGTCGCTAGACCGATTACTTTTTTCTGATCTAAGGCTACGATTAGCTTAAGTGTAGAATGATCATCTGCGAACTGTTCATCAATTTTTTCTTTAAGCACGCTTTTAATGAAGATTTTTTTCGGCGAATAATGGCTTAATAGTTGAGCAAAACAATCAACCGTCGAAGCTAAATCATGTGATTGGTAAAATCTAACTTCGACTTCTAGCATGACTATAGACATTAGAGAAGTTCGGTGTCTTCATGCGAATAAGCGGGGCTACAACAGCATAAGAAACGCAGATCTTGATCCCCAGTAGCCGTTATTTGATGCGGTGTATGCGGTTTAATACAAACTGTATCACCAGGTTTGACCGTGAATAACTTTTCCCCCAAAACCATTTCTCCCTCACCTTCAAGGATATGGTAAAACTCTTCTGTCTTGTGGTGTTGATGTAATAAGGTAGTGGTACCCACTGGCACAATGGCCTCGGCTAAACTTTGCTTCTCCGCTGAATGATGCTCTGGATGCATGAGCTCGCGAATCGTTGATCCATCTTTGGTAGTGAACGCCACTATCTCAGAATAAGCGCTTGTGATGCTATTAAGTCTTGCCAATTAATTTACTCTTTTTCGCCAATGATTAGGTTTTCTATGCAAATGAGAAACGGCGATAACTATTATTTCATTCTCTGCAACTGAATAAATGATTCCATAAGGAAACCGTCTAAATTGACAACGACGCGTATTACTTGACAGTGGATGCCATGCTTGCGGAAATTGACATATACGATCTAAAGCATTGAGCATTTCCTGTAGAAATAACTTCTCTAAGCCTTGACGTTCATTTCGATAAAATTCCATCGCCTCATCAAGCTCTTTTTGAGCTTGATGCAAGAATTCAATCTTCATTTATATTTCGATAATACTTCTTCCACCGTAACGGTTTGAAGCTCACCACGTTGATAAGCAGCCAAACGAGATTCCGCTTCTTCGCGCCATAATTGATCGAGCGCTTTATCTGGGCAATCCAATGTTGCTATCAATTGATCAACAAGCTTTGCCTTTTCCTTAGGGCTTAAAGCAATTGCTTGCTCTAATATCTCTTCTTGAGTGGCCATTAAAAAACCCCGATCTTTTTGATAGTAGTATACATTCTTTCTTAGCGGTCAAACACGGCTATGGCTGGTGCATGATCGGACGGACGTTCTAATTTCCGCGGTCCTATGTCTATGGAACCTTCGATACATTTATCTGCCAAGGCAGTGCTAGCCAGGACTAAATCGATACGCAAGCCACGTTTGCGTCTAAACGCCATTTGTCGATAATCCCACCAACTGAATGAACGGTCTTCTTGCTCAAACAAACGAAAGGTATCGACCAAACCCAAATCTATCAATTTTTGATATGCCGCGCGTTCCGGTTTGGAACATAATACTTCTTCACCCCAACCCTCGGGGTCATAGCAATCTCTATCTTCTGGCGCGATATTAAAATCGCCTAGCACTACCAGTTCCTTATATTTAGAGAGCTGCTCTTCAACATAAGCAGTAACTTTGCCTAGCCAATCAAGTTTATAAGGGTATTTTTCTGATTCGACACTTTGGCCATTTGGCACATATAAATCAATGATACGTACGCCATCAATCGTTGCTGCTAATATCCGGCGTTGTGGATCATCTAAGTCAGGTACATCGGTAACGAAATCGCTGGCTTCTGCTTTGCTGATAATGGCGACGCCGTTATACGTTTTCTGACCAGAGAAAACGACGTTGTAACCTACCTCTCGAATCGCTTCAGCAGGAAACTCTTCGTCAGTCATTTTGGTTTCTTGTAAGGCCAAGACATCAGGCTCGGCTGAAGCCAACCAATCCAAGACATGCGGTAATCTGACACGTAGCGAGTTAACATTCCAACTGACTATCTTCATTAAGCTGCCAACCCGCTATGACGTAACAAGGCGTCGATGCTAGGCTTACGGCCCCGGAATTCTACAAACAATTCCATAGGTTCGCGTGATCCGCCTTGCTCTAAAACAGAAGTTAAAAACTGTTTGCCGGTAACACGATCGAAGATGCCGTTCTCTTCGAATTTAGAAAAAGCATCACTCGATAAAACTTCAGCCCATTTATAGCTGTAATAACCGGCTGAATAACCCCCTGCAAAAATATGTGAAAAACCATTCGCAAAGCGGTTAAACGAAGGTGTCGGTACAACAGCGACTTCGGCTCGCACTTCTGATAACACCTTTTCAATATCTAGGCCTGCATCAGGTGAATATTCGCTATGAATACGAAAATCAAATAAAGCGAACTCTAATTGTCTGACCATATGCATACCAGATAGAAAATTCTTGCTGGCATTGAGTTTGTTATACAACTCATCCGGTATTGATTCGCCAGTTTGATAATGACCGGAAATTAAATCCAAGGCTTCGCGCTGCCAACACCAGTTTTCCATAAATTGACTAGGTAGTTCGACTGCATCCCAAGCAACACCGCGAATACCCGCCACACCGGAATACTCTACTTTTGTCAGCATATGATGCAAACCATGGCCAAATTCGTGGAACAAAGTAATTACTTCTGTATGCGTTAACAACGAAGGATCACTGCCAATAGGGGGAGTAAAATTACAGGTTAGGTAAGCTACCGGCGTATCAACGCCCTCATTATGACGCTGGCGTGTGACACACTCATCCATCCAGGCACCACCACGTTTATGTGCTCGCGCATAAAGATCGAGATAAAACTCACCGCGGACGTCGTCTTGCTCATCACGTATTTCAAAAAAGCGCACATCATCATGCCAGATAGCAACACCAGCTTTTTCTTCGATACGCAAACCATATAAACGCTCAACCACGGCGAACATCCCTGATAGCACTTTAGGCACTGGGAAATACGGTTTAAGTTCTTCTTGTGAAATATCATAACGCGCTTGGCGTAGTTTCTCGCTGTAGTACATGACATCCCAAGCGGATAGGTCATGGATATTATCACGCTCTTTGGCGAATTCGGCTAACTCAGCGAATTCGGTTTCCGCCACTGATTTAGAACGTTGTGCGAGGTCTTTTAAGAAGCCAACCACTTCTTCCGGCGTTTCAGCCATTTTAGTAGCAAGAGAATATTCAGCATAATTGTCAAAACCCAGTATCTGAGCTTGTTCATGACGCAAAGCCAGCAGCTGATTCATATTACTTTTATTATCCCAATGACGCGCATGTGGCCCGAGCTCAGAAGCACGCGTGGTATAGGCTTCGTAGACTTCGCGGCGTAAAGCTCTGTCATCAGCATACGTCATGACGGCAAAATAAGACGGCATTTCTAAGCTCAATTGCCAACCTTCCATACCCGCCTGCTCACCAGCTTGTTTGGCTAAGCTTTTAGCGCTGTCCGGTAAGCCACGCAGCTCGTTTTCATTGGTAATGCCTTTTTTCCACGCTCCGGTAGCGTCGAGGACATTTTCTTCAAACTTGGATGCTAAGCGTGATAATTCCGCTTTGATTTCTTTGTAACGTTCTTTTTTATCTGCCTCTAAGGCAACACCAGATAAACGGAAATCACGCAAAGCATTATCCACCATCTTGCGCGCTGCAGTATCAAGCTGCTGATATTCGTCGCTCTCAGCAACAGTTTTATAAGCCTGATACAGCTTCTCATTCTGACCTAGCTCGGTGGAAAACTTGCTGATCTTGGGCAGACAATTATTATAAGCCTCGCGCATTTCCTTACTATTGAGCACGGAATTAATGTGGCTAACTGGTGACCAAATACGGCTTAATCGTTCTGACATGGCGTCCATCACCAGCACAAAGTTGTCAAAACTTGGCGACTGCTTACGATTTAACAAGTCGTCGATCTGCTGTCTTTGCTCGGCCAGAAGCTGATCTATAGCGGGCTCAATATGTTCTGGCTTAATGTCCGCAAAACGGGGCAGGTGTTGCTCTGTAAGTAAAGGGTTATTCATAGCGACTGATACCGGATAATGTCATAAACTTGATAATAACTTATCGTAGCATATGGCTAAAATCATACTTTTCAATTATTTAGATAGGGAAAAACTTTGAGTAATCAATATGACTATTTGGTAATCGGCGGTGGTAGCGGTGGCATAGCATCGGCGAATCGTGCTGCATCTTACGGTGCAAAAGTGGCAGTTATTGAAAACAATCGCCTCGGTGGCACCTGCGTTAATCGCGGCTGCGTGCCAAAAAAAATCATGTGGTATGCAGCCAATTATGCAGAGAGTTTTCATGATATTGGCGATTACGGTTTTTCTCACCAAACCGTTGATTTTGACTGGGCAAAACTCGTTGCACACCGCGAGGCCTATATACACAGACTTAATGGCATTTACGAAACCAACCTCGGCAATAATAAGGTTGAAATTATACAAGGCATGGCCCGGTTTGTAGACGCACATACCGTTGTTGTCGGCGATCATCACTATCAAGCCGAACATATTTTAATTGCTACCGGCGGCTACCCTACCGTACCGAATATTGAAGGTGCCGAGCTAGGTATTACGTCCGACGGTTTTTTTGAACTGAAAACTCAACCAAAAAATGTTGCCGTGGTTGGCGCAGGTTATATCGCTGTTGAACTTGCTGGCGTACTGCAAGGCCTCGGCAGCAAAGTACAACTACTCGTGCGCCGTAATGCGCCTCTTCGTAATTTTGATCACACCATTGGTGAAGCTTTAGTAAAAGCGATAGACGATCAAGGTATAGAATTGGTCACTCAGGCGACACCGAAAAAATTAGAACAATCTGATCAAGGATTAAACCTATATTTAGAAGATGGCAGAACGCTGGGTAGTTTAGACCAGGTAATTTGGGCAATTGGCCGCAGTCCGGCTACTGATAAGCTAGCATTAGAAAAAGCTGGGCTTAGCACAAACCAGCGCGGCTTTATTGAAACAGACGAATATCAAAATGCAGATGCCGATAATATTTATGCCGTCGGTGACGTGACCGGGCGTATCGCCTTAACACCTGTTGCTATTGCTGCTGGCCGCAGACTTGCTGATCGTTTGTTTAACAGTCAAAGCGGAGCCAAATTGGATTACAACACTGTACCCACTGTTATCTTCAGTCATCCGCCTATTGGTACCGTGGGCTTAACCGAAGCACAAGCACGTGAACAATTTGTTGATGATGTAAAAACCTATACTTCTACATTTACCCCATTACGTAATGGTATTACCGAACACAAACCCAAATGCACAATTAAATTAGTAGTTGTAGGTGATGAAGAAAAAGTCGTCGGCCTGCACGCAATAGGCGAAGGTTCGGATGAATTATTACAGGGCTTTGCTGTAGCCATTAAAATGGGAGCGACAAAAGCAGACTTCGATAATACGGTAGCGATACATCCCACAACAGCAGAAGAAGTCGTGACGTTACGCTAACAAAAGCCCATTGAGATTGACTATTAATACAATAGATAACTTTAATTAGAGCCCTATAGAAACAAACTAAAGCGATATTAAAAATAATCAATTTTACTAATCAAGACATCGTCTCCATAATCAAAACCGTAAAGTTTTTAATTTAGTTTTTAGGAGATATGTTATGAAAAATATTGCTTTAATTGCGGCATTGATTGGCGCTAGCTCTTCCGCTTTTGTTCAAGCTGAAAGCATTGATAGCCATGGTCGTCTTCATGGTTACACCGTGCCATTTCAACAAGCAGACGTTGTTGAAAACAAAGGTCAGCTCGCAGATGTTGCTCAATTTGGTCGCCTTAGCGGTTACGGTAATGCTATCAACGAAGAGTTCGAAGTTAGCAAAGGCATATACGCTAACGTAGGTGAGTTCGGTCGTTTAAGTGGTTACGGCAATAGCCCCTCACTTATCACTGATGCTGCTGATGACACTAAAGTTGCTGCTCGTTAATTGAACGGCAACCCATAAAGCAGTGGAGCATATGCTTCACTGCTTTTTTTATATCCGTCTTTTTTAAATTATTATTTCTACAACAATCAAACCATCAATAGCCTTTCACTAATACACTATTAAATATAATCAATTTCTGTTTTTCATTGATCAGCCCAATAATTAATAACGTAATGATTTTAATTATTGGAGATATATGATGAAAAATATTGCTTTAATTGCTGCATTGATTGGTGCTAGTTCTTCTGCTTTTGTGCAAGCACATGACTTTGGTAATTCTAACGATAGTGCCACTGTTCCTGTTGCTAGCAGCAACAACGGCCGACTACATGGCTATACAGTTCCCTTTAACCGGTCAGTAGAAGCTGCTGCTAAAGGACAGTATGCCGATGCTGGTCAGTTTGGTCGCATTGCTGCTTACGGAAACGAAATTAACAAAGAGCATAATGTAAGCAGCGGTGTTTATGCGAATATTGGTCAATATGGCCGTTTAGGCGGTTACGGTACGCCTGAAGTAGTCGATAACGAAACTACTATCGCAACTCGTTAATTGTCTTACTAAACCAAACCAAGGTGGTAGTGTTAACACTGCCACCTTTTTTATTGCCTGATATAATTAATTAATGAATATACGCCCTTATAAAACTTCTTTACCTCGCATTGATAATACTGCTTATATTGATGAAGCAGCCTGCATAATTGGTGATGTCAACATAGGTGCAGATGTTTCGTTTTGGCCAATGGCGGTAGCTCGCGGAGATGTTAATTCAATAACTATTGGTGCTGGAACCAATGTTCAAGATGGTGCGGTGCTACATGTTACTTGCGATAGCCAATTTGTCCCTGGCGGTAAACCACTGTTAATAGGCGAAAATGTCACCATAGGTCATAGCGCGGTTTTACATGCTTGTACGATAGAAGAGTTTTGTTTAATTGGAATGAACGCGACCGTTTTAGACGGTGCCATTATTCATTCACGCTGTATGGTTGCAGCAGGCAGTGTAGTGTCACCAGGTAAAGTTTTGGAAAGTGGTTTTCTTTATGTAGGTGCGCCAGCAAAACAAGCACGGCCGTTAAAACAAGTGGAACTAGACTACTTGGAGTTTTCAGCCCAACATTATATTGAGCTGAAAAATGACTACCTAGGTAAAAATTATTAGTACCAAACTGCCGTATTGGTCGAATCTAAGATTTGAAAATAAGTAGCGCTTTCATCTGATTGATGATCGCTGTAAGCGTCTAAACGACCATAACCAATGCTCTCTTTAACCGGCTTTATGTCATGCATACCTGCTAATACGGGAATCGTTTCTAGCTGGCTCGCGGCATCATATGAATTTTCAGCATAACCGCTTAAACGACCATGACTGGTGCTTTTGCTACTTTTATCAACCACTATCGCATTAGAGACTGGCAAGGCAGTTTTATTACTACCTGGTACTTTTGCATAGCCATTTAAACGACCTAGGTTATCTGCGTGAGCGATACCAAGTGATAATATTAAAGCTGAGACTAGCGCAGCTGCTGTGGCGGTTAACTTCAAGTTTTTCATAGCAACTCCTCGGCATATTTCTGCGAGATAAGTAAATGTTTGTTGCTATCTATTATTGAGGTTTAGACCTGATTACAGAAATTGTAATTACTTATTTAGTGGATTAAGAAAACTAATACAGCCATGTTGCATAGGCTGAAACAATCAGCCTGATAGATCCACTATATCAATGACGAGTTGTGGAGTGATACCCACTCTCCACCTCAGTAAACAATTGCGCGACATCAACCGCATCTAGCTGATATTTTTTGTTACAGTATTCGCAAGCCACTTCTATTTTACCTTGTTCTTGTAAGACATCTTCGACTTCTGCTTTACCCAGGCTTCGCAACATATTTTCAATTCGTTCAATCGAACATGTACACTGAAAATTAACTGGCTCGCTTTCAAATAGACGAATATCATCCTCACCATACAAACGATGCAATAGCTGCTCAACGTCTAGATTGAACAATTCTTCATCACTTAAGGTTTCGGTAAGCAACTTAAGTCTTTGCCAATCATCATCGTTTAAAGGTGAAGATGGCATTTGCTGAAGCATAAAACCGGCAACTTTATTTTCGTCTGCAACCAAATACAAACTCGTCGCCAATTGTTCAGACTGTCTAAAGTAATGCTCTAAACATCCTGCCAAACTTGCATCATCCAGTTCTACTATCCCTTGATAACGGTTGGCTTTATCTTGCGCGCTATCTGATCCAGTAGGAACAACGGTAATTGCCATATGACCTTGGCTAAATAAAGATCGAATGTCTGAATCTAAAAGCTGCTGCTGTTGCCAATCTACAAGACCACGAATATGACCTTCGCTATCATATTCTACAACCAATAAATTGGCGGGCCCCTTGCCTTGTATTTGCAATATCAGCTTACCCTGATACTTAATTGTGGTTCCCAACAAACTTACTGCTGCCATAGCAGTACCCAATAAGGCAGCCAAAACAGGTGGATAAGGATGACGTTCAAGAACTGACTGATAGCTATGCTCTAAACGCACTATCTCGCCGCGCACCGCTAGCTTTTCAAACATAAAACGACGAACAAAGTCTTGCGCCACGCTTACTCTCCTATGCGCATTAGCAAACCATATCTTCGCGCTAGCGCAAATACAGAAAGAAAAACCGCAATTGAACCCAGCAGATAAACACAGTTTAACAATGTGGCAGTATAGAACAATGACAAAGGAAACTGGCCATCAAACATCACCGCACGCAACCCCTCAAACACGTGACTTGCCGGTAGTAACCAGGCTAAGTACTGTGCCCACTGCGGTAGTATCTCTATTGGATAAAAAATGCCGCTTAAAGGCGCAATAGCAAACACTACTACCCAAGCTAGGCTTTCCGCACCGACACCAAAACGTAACACCAAGGCCGCAACAATTAATCCCATTGCCCAACCCATAACAAGCAGGTTCATAAAAAAGGCGATTAAGGGCAAGCCAAGTTCGAAGATTGAAAAGTGATACATAGGTATTGCCAGCAAGGCCGCCACGCCAACACCTATAGATGTTCTAATAAAACTAATCAGTAACAAAGATCCTATTAATTCTAATGGCCGTAATGGACTAACAAACAAATGTGCTAAGTTACGCGCGTGCAACTCTTCAAAAAATACCAGTGAGACACCGAGTTGGCCACGAAACACCACATCCCATAACAATACCGCGCCAATTAATACGCCTGCTGCCTGCGCTAACCAGCTACTGTTTTCAACAAAAAACTGGCTAATTAAGCCCCATAAAATCATTTGTACCGTCGGCCAATATGCCAATTCAATAATGCGCGGCCAGGAACTACGCAACAGATACAAATAACGCAAACACATAGCATAGATACGCCGAGCAGAACTGTCGTCATAAGAAGAAGCATACTCAGCTTTCAATGCTATCAACCTCTTCGCCGGTACGAGTAAAACGTGAGGTCTCGCGAGTAATATCAATAAACACTTCTTCCATTGAATAGCGCTGAAAACGATCGATCAATTCGCTAGGTGCACCATTGGCTACAATATTACCGCGATACAACATCATGACCTGATCACATAATTGTTCTACCTCAGCCATATTATGCGAGGCCATTAATATAGTCGCGTTAGTTTTGTTTTTGTAGTCAACTAAATACTGGCGAATACGATCAGCACTATCTGGATCTAACGACGCGGTAGGTTCATCAAGCAATAATAGTTCTGGCTTATTCAATAAGGCTTTGGCAACCGCGACGCGCGTTTTTTGGCCGGCAGATAATGTACCGTAGCGGCGTTTGCGCATGGCTTTAAGGTCTAAAGCATCAAGCAATTCATCAATACGTGCCTGCTGATTTCTTACACCATACAGACGCGCATACACAAGTAGGTTTTCAGTGACAGTGAGGCGTTGTGGTAAATCAACATAGGGCGAAGAAAAGTTGAGTCGGTGTAATACTTGATACCTATCCTCGGCAATATCAACGCCGAAAAGATAAATTGTGCCATTAGTAGGTAACAGTAGGCCTAGCAGCATAGACAAGGTAGTGGTTTTGCCAGCACCGTTACCACCTAATAAGGCGGTGATACTGCCACGTTCCACTTCGAAACTCAGCCGATCAACAGCGGTAACATCGCCGTAGACCTTGCTGAGTTGCTTAACGGCAATGACAGCTTCGGTCACGCTGCGCGAATCGTCTGTCGGACAAAATCAATCACAGGCTGAGTATCGGGTGTTTTATTTCGCCAAAGAAAAAAAGATTCTGCCGCTTGTTCAACCAACATACCCAATCCATCATACGCTGCGGCAACTCCTTGCTGCTTAGACCATGCAACAAAAGCAGTATCTTGTGCTGCATAAAACATGTCATAACACACGCTGTTACTGCTCACTATATTAGCTCTTATTGGTGGTAGCTCACCGCCTATTCCGGCTGACGTGGCATTAATCACCACATCATATGATGGATGTTGTGCTAACTCTTCATAGCTACAAGCTTTAATTTCGCCAAAATGGCTAAAGCGTTTTTTAAGAGCAAAAGCTTTATCTACTGTGCGGTTTACAATTGTCACGCTCGTCGGTTGCTCTTCAAACAGTGGTCCCAGCACACCTTGTACTGCACCGCCAGCACCCAAAATAAGTAGCCGTTTTTGCGTCAACACAATGTTTTTATTTGTCGTTAAATCACGCACTAGCCCAATACCATCGGTATTGTCTGCGAATACTTCCTGGCCTTTTAGCACCAAGGTATTCGCCGCTTGTGCGGTGCTCGCTCGTTCACTATGTTGCGTCGCGTAAGCGAATGCATCTTGCTTAAATGGCACAGTGACATTTAGGCCAGCGCCGCCATTAGCATGAAAGTTACCTACTGCCTGTTCGAATCCACCAATATCGACTTGTATTGCTGTGTAGTCAATTTTTTCGCAGGTTTGTTTGGCAAATTCAGCGTGTATCAGCGGTGATTGACTATGACTAATGGGATTGCCCATTACGGCATAGCTAGAAGGTTTATCAAAATCAAATAATGAGGACATACTCAGCTCACGCCACGCGCGTTACTTAGTTACAAAAAGAGCAAGTGCGATTATCGACTTAGCGCGCTGACTTTAGCTGCCATAATGAAATCGTTTTCGTGTAAACCGCCAATCTTGTGGGTATAAAACACCACCGTGCAGTAACCCCAACCAAAGGTGATATCGGGATGATGATCTTCCGCTTCCGACACCTCGCCTACCGCGTTGGCAAATGCCATCGCATCAGCGAAGTTTTTAAACTCAAAACCACGTTCGAGTTTTCTTGACTCATCAATAAGCCGCCAGCCAGGCACGTGATCTAGCATAGCTTGCGCCTGATCAGCTTCTATAGCTGGAATCCCACCCTGACAGGGCACACATTTTTTTGACTCGATAGACATTATTCAACATTCAACCCAAAGTTAGATGTGCTGATAATAACGCCTGGCCCAGAGCAGGCCAAGCGATGGCGACTATAAACCAGGTATAGCCAGTGGCACAGCGCCGGGCGTTACCGCCTCTGCGGGTGCTTGTGGTTCTGGCTCAGCAGCAGGCGGTGGTTCTGACGCGGGTTGACTATCATCCAAATCGAGCTTGATGATAGGCGCACCGGTAGCTGATTGCGTTGACGAAGTCACTGGCTCAGCGGTTGCGACTTCGCGTTCTTTGACCTCGCCCGCCACTTCCTCTAGACGCTTTTGCGATAACGGTAATACCTCTAGCTTCGCAGGCTGGTCACTGGTTTCAGGCGGAGGATCAGGAGCATCAAGCGTATCAATGATGATATTATCGCCCTTGAGAGAAGTTGCACCATTAATTGTCTCTTGTGAGATCCCTTCAAGTGGATTCGATTTTGGTAGATTTTCTAACCCGCCATCAAGGCTGTCAGTAGAATCGACTTTAACCGCACCTTCCTGATTACTAATTGCTTCATCTGTAGCTTTATTCATAACAACAATGCTAATGCGACGATTTATAGGATCACGCGGGTCATTCGGGTTATATAAGGAAGAATCGGCCAGACCCACTACGCGACCGACTTTTTTGTCATTCATGCCAGCATTTATTAAAGCTCGTCGTGCCGCATTGGCACGGTCGGCCGATAACTCCCAGTTACTATAGCCTTTTCTGCCAATAAAGCGCGCCGAGTCGGTATGACCAGAAATACTAATTCGGTTACCCGCATCGTTAATAATGGGCGCTATCTCGTTGATGATTGCCACTGCGTGATCACGCATGACTGCTTGCCCTGACTGAAACATCGGTCGATTTTCTTTATCAACAATCTGTATTCTTAAGCCTTCGGGTGTGACATTGAGTTTAAGCTGATCTTTAAAGGCTTTGAGTTCTTCTTTGTTATCGATAGTCTGCTTGAGAACTTCCAGCAACTCTTCCATTTGCTTGGCCTCTTCAGCAATCTCTGACGCGGTTTGGCCACTACCATCTTCCCAGTCTTCGCCAATAGCGCCTTTACTGGTGTCACCGGTTCCACCCAGATCAATCATACTGTCGCTAAAGCCACCGCCCTCACCAATAGCACCCGCTTCATCAAAAAATGCGGCAATAGCTTGTTTTTGTTCAGGTGATGCCGTTGCTAATAACCATAACAATAAAAAGAATGCCATCATCGCTGTGGCGAAATCGGCAAACGCGACTTTCCAAGCGCCACCATGATGTCCATGGCCGCCTTTTTTGATTTTTTTGACTATTATCGGGCGTTCAGCTTCGTCCATCTACGCACTCTCTCAGCAAGCCAGCACTCAGCTTTATGCCTTATTTATCTTTATTTTTAACGTGCTCTTCTAGTTCAGAAAAGCTTGGACGATCTGTGGAATATAAGCTCTTACGACCGAACTCAATAGCAATTTGCGGTGCATAGCCGTTTACCTGGGCCATGATGCAGACCTTGATACACTCGAAGAACTTCGCCTCAGCACTATTAATATGGCCCATGGTTGTTGCCCAAGGCCCAACAAAACCGTAAGCGAACAAAATACCTAGGAAGGTACATACTAGCGCGACACCCAACCTGGAACCAATTTCTTCGACCGCGCCACCCCATCAACCCCGCGTGCA
>CAZTYM010000003.1:0-102478 GCA_964617475.1 uncultured Thiotrichales bacterium | reverse complement strand
AACTTTTAATACGCAAGGCTTCTCTTATTAATTATCTGGGACAGCAGTGGGACTGCACCCCTTAAAATAGCGGGCTACAATTTCTAGACGTAGTGTATGATCAGGATGACAATCTTATTGAGATTTATACTTCGTACGAATAAATATATCCATGTCATTCCCGCGCGCCCTTCGACATGCTCACCCTTCGACATGCTCACCCTTCGACATGCTCAGGATGAACGAGGTTGTGGAGAAAATATAAGGGATACTGACCTCTGTATAATTTTGCTAATTAAGCTTCTGCTCTCACACCCGTAAAATATTCCGGTGCATTATCAGGTTTCCATTTGATATTGCAGCCCATGCTAGGTATTTGTTGTTCTACTTGTGATTGGTTTGCCAAGATATTTTCAATCGCGTCGCGCATGTCTTTACCCGTGACTTCGGCATCATTACGAGGGCGTGCTTCATCAAACTGGCCGCGATAAACCAGCTTACGATCAGCATCGAATAAAAAGAAATCAGGTGTGCAAGCAGCGGCGTAGGCTTTGGCTACACTTTGTGTTTCATCAAACAAGTAAGGATAAGCCATGCCTTTGTCTTTTACGCGTTCGGCTATTTTCTCTGGACTATCATCCGGGTAGTTATCCGCATCATTAGCACTGATAGCCACTATGGCGACATCCGAGTTATTTTTATAGTCGTTACCCAACGCCACCAAACCATCTTCGATGCGCAATACATAAGGACAATGGTTACAAACAAACATCACCAGCAAAGCTTTAGCGTCAGCGAAATCAGTAAGCGATTTTGTTACACCCGTTGCTGGCTCTAATAAAGAAAAATCGGGTGCTTGTGTGCCTAGTTCTAACATGGTGGATACTGTGCGTACCATTGTTTTATCCTCTGATGTTTATTTATTAATGTATTACTGCACTATTGCCAGTTTGTCTGGCAATAATCAGGGTAGAAATCAAAATGACTATACCGATAGTCACTATACCAATAATTGGTGAAACCCCTACAAGTGAACTGACTGTAAAAAGTATTGAAGCTAACAGCATAGCAAAGTTATTAAAAAAGTTTTGCGTTGCGACGGTACCGCCAGCGCCCACTGTCTTATGACCAATATCTTGGATGACCGCATTTATTGGCACAATAAACATGCCACCAGCAGCACCTATTAAAAATAATATAATCCAGGTAGTGATCACAGTATCTACCTGACTAAAAATCAATACAAATACTCCCATAGCGTAAGCCGCAAACCGTGTTTGCCGCAGATCTTCTAACCGAAATATCTTGGCGGAAAGTAATGAACCCACGACAATTCCTATGGAAATAAATAGTGTTAACTCAGCGATCTCGTCTGTATCTGAAATTACCAATACTAATGGTGCCCAGGCAACCAATGCTACACGGAGCACGGCAGCAGCCGCCCAGAATATGGCTGAACCGATAAGCGCAAATCTTGATCTGCGTATATTTGCCAGCGCTTTGCAGGTGGTAATAAATTCTTTTAGCAAACCTGGTTTTTTTTCATGTACTGCCTGTAATGGGCCAATACGCGTAGCAATCAGTGCTGAGACAATATATAGGATGACAATAAACCATAAGGCCATAGACAAAGACTGATTGGCGATTTTCGCGCCTACTATGCCGCCAATAAGTATCGCTGCTATCGTTGCCCCTTCTATCCAGCCATTTGCTTTAACCAGCTCTTTTTCTTCAACTAGCTCGGGTAGTACGCCGTACTTCGCAGGGCTATACATGGCGGCACCAATACCCACAACCGCGTAAGCAATAATTGGCTCAATGGAAAATATCATTAAACCAACGCCGGATAATTTTACAAGATTGGCATTCACTAATACTTTATGTTTTGCATGCGTATCGGCAAAACTACCTACCCAGGGCGCGAGCACAACAAAGGCAATTAAAAAGCTGGCTTGCAGTGCTGGTACATACCAGGATTGTTCGTTGGCATTAGCGAATACCCAGGTAATTGCCGTCCATAATATTGCGTTGTCAGCAAATGCACTGAGAAACTGAGCAACCAGCAATTTGCGAAAATCTGTCATATTAGACTAATAGTTCTTCTGCTAATTGCTTTACACCAGCAAAATCCACTTTACCACTACCCAGTAACGGAATTTCTTTTACCTGAAATATTTCTTTTGGTAAGGATAATTCAGCAATACCTTGTTCCCTTGAAAAATTTGCTAAAGCACTACGCTCAGCGTTAGGCTGAGTGGTAAGCAAGATAAGTTTCTCACCTTTCTTCTCATCTAATACTGCTGTCACTGCGTGTTCAGTATCTGGCCACAGTTCATATACAGTTTCTTCCACTGCAGCTAAAGACACCATTTCACCACCAATTTTGGCAAAACGTTTTGCTCGTCCCAGAATATGTAAAAAGCCTTCGTCATCTATATTGACGATATCACCGGTATCATGCCAGCCTCCCCCATATTGAGTTTTGGGTGAAACCAATACTGCAGGCTTATCGTGAAAGTAATAGCCCAACATGACATTTGGGCCTTTTACATGCAGACGCCCACCATCTGTAACGCCTTCTACAGGCTCAAGCTGGTATTCAATACTGGGGAATAAGCGCCCAACACTGCCTTCTTTATAAGCGATTGGCGTATTCACACATAACACCGGACTAGTTTCAGTTACACCATAGCCCTCTAATATTCTGACACCGAAGCGACGCATCCAGATGTCACGTGTTTCATCTCGAAGTTTTTCAGCACCGGCTATAACATAACGCAGGTTATAAAAGTCATAATCATGCGCGTGTTTAGCATAAGCCGTCAGAAAGGTATTAGTACCAAAAAACACGGTCGCTTTGGTGTTATATACCCCATCAGGAATAATTTTGTAATGTAAGGGCGAAGGATATAGAAAGGTTTTCATTCCAGAAAGTAATGGTAGAAACGTTCCTGCAGTCAAGCCAAAGGAATGAAACATGGGTAAGGCATTAAACACAATATCGCCAGGGCCAAAATCGATTCTTGCGGAAATTTGCGCCGCATTGGCATTTATATTTTTATGCGATAACACGACGCCTTTAGGCATACCTTCTGAACCCGATGTAAACAGTATCACTGCAGGGCTATCTGGCGATATCTCACCTGCGGTTTGGCTCAGTGTCGATCGCGCCGTACGTGATTGCCATAGGCCACGCAATTTATCTTTGGTGCTAATATGCGCCGCCTGATCTTCGAGGTAATGAATAGTGAGATGTTTTTCCAAGGCTTCGATTAATGGAGCTAAATTGGCTGCTTCAATGAATTGTCTTGAGGTAAGAACTGTTTTCAAATTCGCCGTTTCACAAGCGGAAAGCACACCATTTATGCCAGCACTAAAATTCAACATGGCCGGTATTCTGGCGTAAGCATGTAGTGCTAATACTGTGACTATATTAGCGTTTGCATTGGGTAATAATACACCTACCGCTTCTTTCGATTCTGTTAACTCACTAAGCCTTTTACCTAAAATAAAGCTACGCATTACTAGAGAACGATAAGTCAGTTTCTGTCGCTTCAAATCTTCAACAACAACACGGCTCCAACCATGTGTGCTGGCTGCATCAATTACGCCATGCATTAGCGTTTTCTTATAGTTCGATGTTTCAAACATCATGTCTGTCATAACTCGATATAGTGCGTTAGCACCATAAGCGCGTTTTTTAGCTCTACCAAGACCTTCAGGCGCTTTAATTACTGTAGGCGGACAGATAGTCAAAGTAATTTTAGGAAATAATCGCTGGCGAAATTTTCCTTTCATATAGGACACAATCGAATACTGTGCGCCATCTATACGCAGAGGGAGTATCGTCGCACCTGATCGTTCGGCAACCAAACCAGGCCCGGGATAGATTTTCATTAAAGCACCCGTCACGGAAATACGCCCTTCTGGAAAAATAACAACTTTATTATCTTGCTGCAGATTTCTTACCAAGGCTTTGACCGACAATGGATTATTACCATCCATAGGAAAAATATTGACCAGCTTAAGAATAAGACTAAATTTATTCGCCCACTGGGGATCAATAGCAAAGCTGACCCGATCAGGTAAAAACACCGCCAGCAGTAAGCCATCTAGCAAGGAAACATGATTAGCGACAATTAAAACCCGATCACCCGCCGCATGGTAGTGTTCCAGCCCTTTTACTTCTACGCGAAAAATCAGACGTAGCATCCATTGCAAAGAGATTTTTAACCAATGCATTATTTGTCCCTCTATTTATTATCTGCGCTTTGCGGTAAAGGCATAGTATCTAAAACTAAACCAGATAAATATGTATTAACTAAACTTGTTACTAGCACGCTGACATCAAACTGTGCTCGCTGCTTTAGCCGTGTATTACCGCTTATCGCGCATATCCCATGAACTGAACTCCATAAAGCGCGTGCAGCTATGGCAATTTCCTCAGGTGTGCGTGCTGGTGCTAACTGGCGCAACTGAGTTTCTAAAAGCATAAAAATACTTTCTACCCAATAATTAAGTGACTCATACGATTGACTAGCGTCAATACCAACAGACAGTAAACGCCAGCGACCGGGTTGTTGTTCTGATAACAAAAGATATTGCTCAGCGATAATTAAAACAGATTTTTTGTTCTCAGCCCGTAGTTTAACTTCTGCCCGCATCGCCGAGTAAAGCCTTTCAAGCGTGTTAGCATTAACTTCAGCGATCAACGCGTCTAAATTATCAAAAATCTGGTACAGCGTACCGACGGTATAACCCATTGCTTTGGTCACAGCACGCGCTGTTACTTTGACATCAGCATTCCTGTCGACAAGATTAAAAACCGATTGTATAGCTAAGGCTTTTAACTCCTCTCTACTATGATCACTACGTCTTGCCACTCTTTTAGTAATCCTCTTTATTAAACAACGTTTAATTATGGCTTATAATATTAAACACTGTTTAATTAATCAAGCATTCGCACCCGTTAGGAGTTTTTTAGATTGCAGGCAATAAAAAGCCGGACGGCGTTACCACCATCCGGCTACGAGACTAACCTGGTGTTACCAGGAATATTTATTAGAGACCGAGAATAAAATCAGTCAATTTCTCGATGTTTTCATCGCTTACACGCGGTGAATATGGCGGCATTGCAGCATTAATACCGGCGTCTGCCCAAACACCTTTACCACCTTTGGCGATTTTATTCAGTAAATGTGCCTTGCCTGCTGCTTGGTCACCAGCATATCGTGCTGATACATCTTGCCAAGCTGGACCTAAGATCTTTCTGTCAATAGCATGGCATGCGAAACAACCACTTTTTTGAGCAAGCGCCTTCCCTTCGTCCATGCTAACGCTAGCCAAGCTCACGCCTGCAGCAGCGGCTGTATCATCAACTAGGTCAGCAACAGAACCCTCTGCTTGGTCAACAACATCGCCACCGCCCGCGATCAAGCCATCTGCTTTTTCCATTAAATCTGAGTCAGCCATTTCCTCCTTAACCATTTCTTCGGCTTTGTCCATGGCGTCAGCACTTTCCACATCTGCTACCATTTCTTTAGCCTTGTCCATTGTCTCACCACCGCCAACAGCAGCTACAACGTCATCAGCTTTATCCATTGCTGCATCGCCAGTATCAGCAGCCATTTCTTTAGCCTTATCCATCACATCACCGCCTGCTTCTGCAACTTCTTCGGCTTTTTCCATCACGGCGTCACCAGTATCAGCAGCCATTTCTTTAGCATCATCCATCACTTCACCGCCTGCTTCTGCAACCTCTTCAGCTTTATCCATAGTTGCATCGGTGGCTTCCTCAACAACCTCTGTCACTGATTCAACGGCACTATCAGCTTTACCCGCCATTGATTCCAATGCGCTTGATGGGGTAGAAGGAAGGTTAGAAATTGGACGGTCTTTATTCACTTCGTGTTCGCTGTCGCTACAAGCCGTCAACATTAGCAAAACGACAATGGTATAAACCAAACTCGTGGCTTTCATGAGGAATCTCCTTAAATAACAATGATTCTAAATTTTATATCAGCCGTATGATCGCTGATTTAGAGCTTTCTTGCAATTTAAACGCAAGGCTGGGAGCAAATAACCATAACTTTTATACTTGAGTTATTGTGGTTTATTGCCAGTACAGAAAGGGAAACTTAATATTTCTTTAATAATTGTAGTGATTCGCTAAGTGAATCGTTATAACGTCGTAGTAATGACTGAGTCTGACTATCAACATGACATTCTCGTTCTAAAAACGAGTTAAATGTTCGTTGCACACTGGAAATTTGCCAAGTCAACTCATTTTGCATCAATTCAATCTCATTAATTTCTAATAAAACCGCTTCTTCTATATTATCGTCAATGAGCTCAATCCAACCCATTAGCTCATCTCTCGCCATGCCAGAGGTATGGATACTGCTAAGTACCTGTTGAAAACTTTTCTGCGATACCTTACCTTTTGGACCGCTATCGATATTTGCCAAGGCTTCCGCGATATTCTTCATCGTAGCCACAGCTTCTTTTAAATAATTGATTCTATTAACCAACTGCGGAACATAATGAGAATTGCCATTAGGGTGTGCGACAGGCGTGGGTTCTAATCCCGATTTTCGTAAAATATTCACAGTAGCACGATAAGTATCGTAAAAATGGGTATTCGAGTTCAAACGCAAAAAAGGCAACACATCACGTAAGTTTCGCCCTGTTTTCGAAAAAGCCCCCATTCTTAAGGCTTGGATAGCATCCGCCATGGCGACTATTTGCCCAAGTGACGATAATACTTTGTCATCTTTGGCGGCGGGATAGCCAGTACCATCACAACGCTCATGATGTTCCAACACAGCCTGTGGCACGGAATCAGGAATGTCATGATAACCGGTCAACACCATTTTACCAATGACTACGTGGCTCTGAATTGCACGCCAGTCGCTAACCGTTGTGTCAACTTTCTTATTAAGAATTTCAGGCGAAATATGTAAAAAACCAATATCATGAGTCAACCCTGCCAGGAACGCTGCATAAATAGCGTCTTGATCTAACTCCATCTCGCGCGCTATTAGTCCAGATAACCATGAACTAAATAGCGCCTTTTGAAATTGATCGGGCAAACGCAGTTTCATTACTGTCATTTTCTGCGCAATTACGGGAGGCAAATGCAAGTCTTTAATAAGCCGTTCTAAATCCTTGGTGAAACGTAGATGCCGCTGAGCTGCAAAAATATCACGATGCGATTCGAGAAAATGCGAATATTCAACATAGAACAATTGCGTATTTAGCGCATCTTTAACTTGGATCTGCTCTTCTAGGGGTTTGCGCAAACGATGTTGTAAGATCCGCCTTGAACACTCGTGATCAATATTGACATCTTTAGGAACCACCAGTTGGCCATGGCGGTTGTATATGTTCTCAATTGAGACAACGTCGCGCGTTTTATTAGTATCAGCCAAATGTCCTGCATAGGGGTCAGGTTGACTAGTGCGAAGGTCGGTTACTTCCTGATCGGAAGAAAACTCTGAAGCATCAACTTCTATGTCTTTTAGCGCGGTACTTTCCATATAATCGGCGCCGATAGGCAGATTTTAATTTACAGCTTTTTGCGAATACCAAAAATTACCTAAATGGAATTACCATTATTCGCAAATTGAGAAATGCCAAGCCTTATTAGGCTTGGCAATAAGCTCTACTTCAATTAAGCAGCGCTACTATCTTGTTCTCTTTTCTTCGCTTGGTCTTCTTCCCATTTTTCAACCAATGGTCGGAAAACCGTTGTTAGCTCAGTTGGGTCAAACTTAGGCACATAGTGATCAGCACCTACAGCATGACCAATGGACTTATTGGCCTCGGCAGACAATGATGAATGCATAACAACAGGCAGACCTTCAAAGCGTGGGTCATTTTTCACTTTCTTGGTCAAGACGTAACCATCCATTTCCGGCATTTCCACATCGGTCAGCACAGCCGCAATATAATCGCTGACATGTTTATCGTTGCGCTTGGCACGCTTAGCCATTTCGTCCAATTGCATCCAGGCTTCTTTACCATTTTTTGCGCTAATATGTTTGATACCAACCTTGTCAAAACAGGTTTCAATTTGTTTTCGCGCCACAGCTGAATCATCGGCGAATAAAACTGTTGCTTCGGTATCGATTCTCTCAATACCGTCGTAAAGTGATGGGTCGTTACCAAAGTCACCAGTGTCAGCCAGCACTTTTTCTACATCCAAAATCATGACGATGCGCTCATCGGAGAGCTCGGTTACCGCGGTAATCAAACCGCCCATGCGGTTGGCCATCATTGGAGGTGGCACTTTCACCTGTGTCCACTCGAGGCGCAAAATACTCTCTACTGAGTGTACCAATACTGCCTGGGTGAACTTGTTGTATTCAGTGATAATAAGAATCTCTGGTGGAGTCTCAGGCTGAATATCGCAGAACTTAGCAAGATTGATAACGGGTATCATGCTGCCACGCAGACTGACCATCCCCTCTACTGCATCGGGCACATCAGGCGCGTGAGTAATATCAGGCACACGCATAACTTCGCGCACCTTAAATACATTGATACCATAGACCTCAGAACGGTCAGTATTTTTATCTTTACCCAGACTGAAAAGCAACACTTCCAGACGGTTAGCACCCGCTAAACGTGTACGCTCATCAACTGCTTTCATTAATTTTGACATCGACCTCTCCTGCCTCTAGTCCATTTTTGGGCCTTAGGACATAGTACTCCCAACCCTTTTAACGGCGGTTTGGTCAATAACTTTAAGCAGGAAATTGGCTTACAGACCGGATGCAGAATTCCTTATCTGACGATGCGATATTTACTGGGCAATGCCTCGTACAAGCTCATATCGCCATTGCTCTGGACTACGCTCAACGGCAATATCTTTAAAAGAAACATAGGCTTCAACACGCTTATTGCTCGCTGCCAGCAAACGCATTTTAATGAGTTTTTGCTGACTTTCCGTTACCTCGCAACTACCACTCGTCGCCAGGTCTTTACAATCGAGCAACTCAATTAATACCTCAATCGCTGCCAGTTGCCTGGAGCTTGAGAGATTATCCACCTCTACAGCAAAGCGATAGAAACTACCGTGTGAAGGTACTAAGCTGGCATTAGTCAGCGATAAATCATTATCTGAGAACTCAGGAGTACGCGCACCGTCGCTCTGATCCGACCAATACAGCAGACTTAATGCACCAATTAACACCAGCACCAGCAGAATAATCAACCACGCATAGCGCTTGAAATTGATGACGGTCAGCACCAATAAAACCAGTACCACTACACCGATGACAAGACCAAACAGCCAATACATACGCTTTCTCTAAACGATTAACTAAACGGATAATATACCGCATCACGCCGCCTAAGAGCAGTTTAGGTGCGTCTTACTGGATGTTTGACAAAAAAACGGGGGTAAAGTGTCAGCGAACGACGGCTAAACGTCATCACGCCACATAAAATTGAGGTCAACCAGTCGCTGAGAAATGATACGCGCCACGTTGCGCATAAATAAGAAACCAAGCTTGGGATCAGCTTCAAACACCTCATCCAGGCTATCTTTGGCGATACATAGCACTTTTACATCATCAATAGCCGTCGCCTGCGCAGTGCGTCTACGTTGTTGCAAAAAGGCCATGTCGCCGACAACATCACCGTTACGCAGCAGAGCCAAACGCTTACCACCACCTAGAGCTTGCCGACCGTAACTTTGCATTTCCACATCGACGCGGCCACTGAGAATGATAAAAAACTCTGTATAAGTCGATGACTCTTCGATAACAACACTGCCTTTAGAGTAAGTTTTTACCTCAGCACAAGTACAAACCTGATCAATCTGCTCAGAGGTAAAATCAGAAAAAATAGGATAATTAGCTAATTTGTCGACGGAAACCATATCTCGTATGCGCACTGAAGGTTCAGTATTTATTTCGGCATCATATGGGTCGACCTTGAGGACGGACTAGCCAAAAAGCAGCGAATAAAATTAAAAAACTCGCCTCAACATGTAGATTGCTACTAGGAGGAAAAATAACGTTGGCACTGTTGCACTCAATAGAGGAGGCAATCCATAAACTAGACCGCTATAACGAAATAATTCATTGAACAAGTGGAATCCGATTCCAATACAGGCACCGATAAAGATATAGTGGCCAATACCAGCGGAACGTAAAGAACCAAAAACAAAAGGAAACGCAATTGCCACCATTACCGCTATGGTCAGAGGCATAATCAACTTGCTATATAGCGTCTGCTCATATGCCAAAGCTTTATTGCCATTGTCTTTAAGAAACTGGATATAACGCCATAATTCAAGCGTTGACAACTCTTCTGGCCGAGTTGATGCCGCTTCCATAACAGCGGGCTCTGGCAACGACTGCCACGGTAAAATACGCGAATGCCGTTTGCTAATTCCTGCCATTGAAAGTTCAATTATATCAACATCACTAAGCTCCCAACCCTGTTCAAGGGGTATCATGGTTGACGCGCGTAATGACTTTTTCAACTCTAAAGTTTCGCTATCGATAGTGAGTATTCTTACCCCGCCGGGCCGACCATCTGCTTTCTCTTTTTCAACATGGACAAAATTATTACCATTGCGCAACCAATATCCCGATTTGGTCGTTTTGTAATTAACCTTTCCTGAAGTTAACTGCTTCTTATATCGTTCTGCTATGACATCTGATTTTGGCGCTAACCATTCGCCAAGCGCAAAAGACAGCACGATAAACACTATTCCAATCAAACTAACCGAGCCCAATATTCGCCACACTGACACACCCGCTGCCCGTATGGCGATCAACTCACCGTGATTTGCCAATAAAGCTAAACCAACCAATGTACCTAACAAAGCTAGGACAGGAAATAACTGATAAAGCAACTCTGGCAGCGTTAAAATCACGTAGATCATTGCTTGCGCCACGCCATAATCATTTCTTCCTACATGACGCAACTCACCAATAAAGTCGACGAATATAAACAGGGTGAGCAAAATCAATGTCACAAATAGGCTACTCCAGCCAATGCTGCGCGCAATATATCTATCTAGTATTGTCATACCGAAGCCGCCTTGCTTGATCTGAACCTAAAACCGTCTAAGCGTGCTACCCAAATAACGATTACCGAGAGTATTACAATATGCACCCACCACAAACCAAGCTCTGGAGGCAATACACCGCGACCTACCCACGACTGCGCGACAGTCAATGCATTGCTATACAAAGCATATACCAATATAGCGATCAATAACTTAAAGTAGCGACCCTGCCTGGGATTAGTTTTACTCAACGGTATTGCAAGAAGTGCCAGCAGTAAGGTCGATATGGGCATCGACAATCGTCGTTGAAATTCAGCACTTGCTTTAACACTATCAGACTGTAATAGCTGTAAAGTTGACTGCGCTTTTTCTCGCCTATGACTGACCTTGATTTGCTGTGGTTCGATATAAATAGTATGACGCTGAAAACGAATTATTCGAAAATCAATTTGATCTGGCTCACCCTCGTAGCGAAAACCCTCTTCCAGCACCAGATAACGCGCGTCATACTGAGCATTGTTTTCAACATGACCTTGTTTTGCGGTTATCGTTGCTAGTCGCCCCTCTTCGGTTTGCCACTGCGCAAATATATTCGTAAGCTGCCCTTGTTCCTCAATATTTTCTACATATAAAACACCATCGCGGCGTTTATCCTCAATAAACTTGCCAGCGGTAATACCAAATACTTCGGTACGTGCACGTACCTCATCTTGAATACGTTTTACTTGTTCCTCTGCCCATGGCGACAGATAAAGCGATAAAAGTGCAATACCGATAGCAATAGGCATTACCAGGCCAAAAATACTTTTTAACAATCGAAAGGTACTCACCCCGGATGCATGTAAGGCCGTCATCTCATTATCGCGATATAAACGCCCAAAACCGAGCAGAACAGCAAGGTATAACGCCAATGGAATAATCGCCACTAATGCGCTGACCAGTTTCAAGAAGAGAATGGTCAAAATAGCATCGTGAGGTAATTGCCCTTCAAGCGAATCGCCAAGAATACGGACAAAGCGATTGCCTAGAAAAATCAACAGCAACACCGTCAACACACCAAATAAATTGGCTAAAACTTCCTTACGCAGGTAACGATCAATTGTCATCGGTGTCTATTGTCATTTTTGCGGAAAAAGCCAATAATTGGCGACATCAAGATATTTTCACATGTTTTAGCAAAAAAGTCGCTAGGTCATTGATTAAAAAGGAAGTAATCAAAGCAGGCTAAAAATTATTCTGGCGAAAAACCAACGGGTTTACGTCACCTTTGGCATCAACAGGTAGGTATTTATGGATTTTATTGTAAAAAGTGGTCACCCAGAAAAACAACGTAGTGCATGCGTTATCGTCGCTGTTAGCAAAACAAGGCGCCTGTCTGCCGCTGCAGAAAGACTGGATGAAGCCAGTAACGGCTATTTGTCTAATATACTTCGCCGAGGCGATATCGAAGGCGATGTTGGCCAAACTTTATTACTCCATAATATTGAAAACACATTATGTGATCGAGTGCTTCTTGTCGGTTGCGGTCGCGAACGTGATCTAGACGAACGACAGTATAAAAAAATACTGACTCACGCTACCAAGGCAGTACAAAGCAGTGGCGCCACCGAAGCCATTTGCTATCTACCTGAGCTTGCTATTAAAGGTCGCGATAGCTATTGGAAAATTCGCTACGCCGTCGAAACCATTAGCGCGCTTAGTTATCGCTTTGACACCTATAAAACCAGTAATAACAAACCTAAACGTCCATTACGAAAACTTGTCTTAACCGTGCCAAGCCGACGAGATCTACCTACCGGCGAAAATGCCGTGAATGATGGTATGGCTATTGGCAACGGCGTCACGTTGGCTAAAAACCTGGGCAACCAACCGTCAAATGTTTGCACACCCAGCTTCCTCGAAGAAGAAGCCACTTCGCTAGCAAAACGTCATCGTAATCTTAGCCTGGAAGTACTTAACGAAGACAAAATGAAAAGGCTTGGCATGGGCTCGCTATTGTCTGTAACCAGCGGCACCGCCGAACCTGCCAAAATGATTGTGTTTAATTACAAAGGTGGGGCGAAAAAAGATAAACCTCATGCCATTGTCGGCAAAGGCGTTACTTTTGACACAGGCGGTATTTCCCTAAAACCCCCTGCCGCCATGGATGAAATGAAATACGATATGTGTGGCGCCGCCAGTGTATTTGGCACTATTAGCGCTATTGCAGAAATGAAACTGCCTATCAATGTCATCGGCATAGTGCCAGCAGTTGAAAATATGCCCAGCAGCACCGCAACCAAGCCCGGTGATATTGTCACCAGTATGTCTGGTCAAACTATTGAGATTTTGAATACCGATGCAGAGGGGCGACTGATATTGTGTGATGCACTAAGCTACGCCGAACGATTCGAACCTGCTTCGGTTATTGATATTGCCACCCTCACGGGCGCCTGCCTTATCGCCTTAGGCAAACACGTATCAGCCGTTGTTAGTAACAATAACTCTCTAACGAATGAGCTAATGAGTGCCAGCAAAACAGCGGAAGATAAAATTTGGGAACTGCCCATGGGTCCAGAATATGATGAGCAAATCAATAGCCCTTTTGCTGACATGCAAAATATTGGCGGTCGCGAAGCAGGCACCATTACGGCCGGCTGCTTTCTCGCTCGCTTTACCAAGAAAATGCGCTGGGCACATTTGGATATTGCTGGTACAGCTTGGGTAAGTGGCCAAAATAAAGGTGCCACTGGTCGTCCCGTTCCCTTATTAGCACAATATTTAATTGATCGCAGCGAACGCGACTAAGCTTCATCTATATGAAAGTTGATTTCTATATTCTCTCCGGCGGCGGAGATAGCGGCCACACGCGCTATACCTGCCGCCTGGCGGAAAAAGCCTATAAGCTCAAACATCGCATTTACATCCATGTCGATACTAGTGTTGAAGCACAACAGCTCGATGAACTCTTATGGACTTTTAGTCAAGGTAGTTTTGTACCTCATGAGTGTTTGAATGGCAGCGAGCCGCAGTCGCCTGTCGTCATTGGTTTTGGTAGTGACGCGCCGCAAGACTACAGTTTACTCATCAACTTAAGTCAACAAATCCCTGGTTTTTATCATCAGTTTGAACGTGTCGCCGAAGTCGTCGCCGACCACGATAGCCTGCGCCAAACCAGCCGCGAGCATTTCCGATTTTATCGTGACCAAGGCGTGACCCCTGATACACACCAAATTTCTTTATAACCTTTTATTGATATAGGGCTGCTAACAGCGCAGCAAATACAAACATGAGCACCATGGAAAAAACCTACCAACCTGAAAAACTTGAAGCCGACTGGTATCACACCTGGGAAGAGAAAGGCTATTTCGCCCCCAGTAATGAAGGCCCCGATCAAAAACCGGCCTATGCCATTATGATACCGCCGCCTAATGTCACCGGCACCTTACACATGGGCCATGCTTTCCAAGATACCTTAATGGATATCCTCATCCGTTATCACCGTATGCAGGGTCATAACACCTTATGGCAGGCAGGAACGGATCATGCTGGCATTGCCACCCAAATGGTCGTGGAAAGACGCTTAGCCCAAGAAGGTAAAAGCCGTCATGACCTAGGCCGCGATGCTTTTATAGAAAAAATCTGGGAATGGAAAGAACAGTCTGGCGGTGCCATTACGCAGCAGTTACGACGCATGGGTTCATCACTCGATTGGTCACGTGAGCGCTTCACCATGGATGATGGTTTAGCCGAAGCCGTCAAAGAAGTCTTTGTTCAACTCTATGAAGAAAAGCTGATTTATCGTGGCAAACGCCTGGTTAACTGGGATCCGGTCTTACATACTGCCGTATCGGATCTGGAAGTCTTATCCGAAGAAGAAAATGGCCACCTCTGGCATATTCGTTATCCCATAGACGGAAGCGATGATTACTTAACCGTTGCCACCACCCGCCCTGAAACCATGTTGGGTGATGCGGCTGTGGCCGTTCATCCCGATGATGAGCGTTATCAGAGCATTGTCGGCAAAAATATTCGCCTACCGATCACCAATCGCTTAATTCCCATCATCGCCGATGACTACGTCGATCCTGAGTTTGGTAGCGGTTGCGTTAAGATCACTCCCGCGCATGACTTTAATGACTACGACGTATGGCAACGCCACAAAGATAATCCTTTAATCAGCGCCCTACTCAATGGTGGCTTGATTAATATCTTTAACGATAACGCCCATGTCTTAAACAGCAAAGATAAAAACACCGATACCGAGCTATTAAAAGACATCCCCGAATCACTGCATGGTGTTGAACGCTATCAGGCAAGAAAACTGGTGTTAGCGCTATTGGAAGAGCAAAGCTTACTGGAAGAAACCAAACCTCATAAACTGATGGTGCCACGCGGTGATCGCTCAGGCAGCGTGATTGAGCCATATCTCACCGATCAATGGTATGTCAAAGTTGGGCCATTAGCCAAACCGGCAATTAAAGCCGTAGAAGACGGTGATATTCGCTTTGTGCCGGACAATTGGAAAAACACCTACTTCGAATGGATGCGTAATATTCAAGATTGGTGTATCTCACGCCAAATCTGGTGGGGCCATCGTATACCCGCTTGGTATGATGAACAAGGTAATGTTTACGTCGGACGTAGCGAAGCAGACATTCGCAATAAACATAAACTTGCTGACAGCATTACACTGACCCAAGACGAAGACGTACTCGATACCTGGTTTTCATCCGCACTGTGGCCGTTTTCCACCCAAGGTTGGCCAGAGAACACAGACAACCTTAAAACTTTTTACCCAGGCAATGTTTTAGTTACCGGCTTTGACATCATCTTTTTCTGGGTCGCCCGTATGATCATGATGGGCCTGAAATTTATGGATGATGTGCCCTTTAAAGAAGTCTATATCCATGGCCTCGTGCGCGACAGCCACGGCCAAAAAATGTCGAAATCAAAGGGTAATGTACTTGACCCGATTGATTTGATCGACGGTATTGAGCTTGAAGACTTAGTCAGCAAACGCACCAAAGGCCTCATGCAACCCGACATGGCGCCAAAGATAGAAAAAGCCACACGCAAAGACTTTGCCGATGGCATCCCCGCCTTTGGTACCGATGCTCTACGCTTTACGTTTGCTAGCCTTGCCTCCACCGGCCGCGATATCAAATTCGATATGGGCCGCATCGAAGGCTACCGTAACTTCTGTAATAAGTTATGGAACGCTACTCGCTACGTCATGATGAACTGCGAAGGCCAAACCATCGCCAGGAACAATAGCCACGCCTCCGTTGCCGATAAATGGATGCAAAGCGTTTTAAAACAGTGCGTAGCAGACACCACTGACCAACTCGGCAAATACCGATTTGACCTGGCAGCTAATAATATTTATTCGATGGTCTGGGATGAATACTGTGATTGGTATTTAGAACTCACCAAACCAGTATTAAATTCTGACGATGTGAGTAATGAGAGCAAGGCCCATACACGCTATACCTTGCTCTCTGTACTGGAACATATCTTACGATTACTGCACCCAATCACACCATTCATCACCGAAGAACTGTGGCAACGTGTTGCGCCCTTACTTAGCATCGATGGCGATACCGTCATGCTGCAACACTACCCGCAAACAGACAGCTTAGAAAATGATACCCAAGCGGTTAGTGAAGTAGATTGGATTAAAACCTTAATCTTAGGCGTACGTAAAATCCGCAGTGGTTATAACATCGCCCCAGGCAAACGCCTAAGTATTTTATTGCAAGACGGTAGCGAGCAAGACCGGCAATACCTACAACAACACGAAGCCTTTTTACTCAGCCTGGCAAAATTAGACAGCATTACCTGGCTTAATGCTGGTGATAACGCTCCTGAATCCGCCACATCATTAGTCGGTCAAATGAAAGTCCTCATCCCCATGGCCGGGCTGATAGATAAAGACGCCGAACTAAAACGCTTAAATAAAGAAATAGAAAAAACCGACAAAGCCTATCAAGCTTTGGACAAAAAACTCGCCAACCCAGGTTTTACCGGCAAAGCCCCGGTTACAGTGGTTGAAAAAGAAAAAGAAAAACTCGCAGACTTAGAAACCAAACTCGCGAGTTTAAAAAAGCAGTTAGTAACGATAGAAAAGCTTTAACCCCTCGATTCTTCGACAAACTCGCCCTTCGACAAGCTCACCCTAAGCTAGCCGGTTCGTCCCGAGCTTGTAGTGGGATGAGTGATAAGTTATTCATATCAATCATTGCAATCCGTTCGCCCCGAGCTTGTCGAGGGGGAGCCTCTCTCTTCATCCCGAGCTTACGATTTGGTTTCATCCTGAATCAGTCGAAGGATCGAAGGATGAACTCTCCGAAAAAGCACTATATATGGCCGAGAAAACTAACCCGTTCGTCCCGAGCCTGTCGAGGGAAGCCTATTTAGGAACTCGCCAACCGCGACACCTCACCCCAGTCACCTCAAATCATTGCTTCTTTCTTTTTCCTACTCCAACCTTTAATCTGTCATTCACGTGTAATAGCTTCTTCTCTCGACACAAAACTTTTGCTAAACACCAGCTCAACCGGTAAACGTTTAGCTGTATAACAGGCAGGGAAATATTTCGACTTATGTTGATATAAACGACTTTCAAGATTATCGGTATGTCCTGTGTAGTAACTCCCATCACTGCATTTCAATATGTATACCCAGAAATCCATATCTTAACTTCCTTATACTTTGTGCTTCCATGCACACCCCTAGATTCTTCGACGAGCTCACCCTTCGACAAGCTCAGGGTGAGCGGTGTCTATCCTTTCATCTCAAAAACTATCCGTTCATCCCGAGCTTTGTCGAGGGAAGCCCGTCGAAGGACAGCCTATCGGTTCACCCTAATCCTGCCGGTTCATCCCGAGCCCGTCGAGGGACACCCTATCGATTCACTCTACGCTTGTCGGCTCATCCTGAGCCTGGTGATTCATCCTGAGCTCGTGTCGAAGGATCGAAGGACAGACCCCACCAACTCAACTTCTTCCGGAGATTTCAACGTCACCGACTCATCGACCTTAGAAAACTCAACCAACAATTCACCTTTTTGAACTTTCTTTATAACTTCTTCTACCCAATCGGAAAATTTAAGTTGATCATCCACGTCAGATAGATGTGAAGCAACATAAGCTTCGGCAACACCTTTCAAAGCTTGATCAGAGAGTTCTTTATAGTCGATGATCATAAAAATAAAACCTTTCGCCGCTTCCTTCGGAAGTTGCTCTAATCTATTTTTTATACAAAAAATAAGTCGCGCAAGCGCCAAAACACAGCGAAACGGTTTTGATTTTAAGATGCAGAAATATTGAATTAATGACACTCATAATTGCTTTTAGATATAGCTTCCAAAAATCGATTACTGAAAATTTCCATTTCATCGCTAATCCCGCCTGCTCGGCTAATAAATTGCCTGAGTCGATACTCATCATTAGGGAGCTCTGACAAATACGCATGTAGATTATGGGTAAAGTAATTTCTTTGATTTATAAGAAAACCGATTTCATATTCCGATGTCTTATCAATCATGTTATTTTGTCTAAGCAAACCTAGCAACCGACCAAGAACCAGTTTTTTCGAATACTTAACTTTATCGTTAGTATTTAAGTAACGTTTCATATTCGTTTCAAGCTTTGTAGAAGACATCATTAACCTTCCTAAAGCCTTCAAGAAATTATTATTGTTAAATAACGCCTCATAAAATGACATATCCACCTGACTGTCCACGAACATTAATCCCCTCTTAACAACCAAAGCGGACTCACATCTAAAATTCTGGCAATAGCATCAAGTTCGTAATCTTTAACACCACGAACGTCGCGTTCTATCTCTGAAATATCAGACTGATCAATAACAATATCGAAATCCACTTTCATCGCAGCTGCTAGCTCGACCTGCCCCATGTTGAGTTCTCTACGACGACCCCTAATCCTTCTGCCACTTAGGTTATTCATCTACTATTGAAATAGATCACCGACATCACAACGCAGACTTTTAGTAATCTGATTCAGCGTCTTTAGCGTTGTGTTTTGAGCACCGTTTTCTAGACGAGTGAGTGTTGCACGCGAAATACCTAGCTTTCGCGCGAATACTTCCTGAGTTAACTGCCCTCTCCGAGCCCTGAGATTTTTCGCTAATTTATCGGCCAGTGTCATGGTTCACATGGGAACACAACCGCTTGTTCACATATGAACAATTTAATGCTATATTAATATTCACAAGCGAACATAATTATTAGCTCAATAACAAGGTCTTACCAAGGAAGAATCATGACCCAATGGACCCACACCTGGCTGCTAGCAGCAGCCTTACTATTACTCAGCGCCTGCACCCATACCCCCACCACCGAAGTCGACCGATTGTCACTAATACGCAGCATGGTTTATACCCAACGGCATTTGCTGGAAATGGAGTTGACCGAGCAGCGTGAGCCTGCGCGCTATCAAGTCTTAGTGGTGAGCTATTGTGATTTGATTGATCGCGGTGTTATTGAGATAAGCGAAATACCTAAGCAGTGTGATGGGAATTTTAAGGGGGCCGACCACTATAAAATTCGCTCATGCGCTGCTGAATTTCACCGCTGCATCGCGAACTGTGATTCTCGCTCCAACCGGTGCCTTGCCTGCGAACAGAACACTACTGCATGTTTAAGGTAAGCGGCTATTTAGGATGCTTTTGCTATTTGTTTCTTCTGCTCGTACATCAGACTGTCAGACTCATCTAACATGTCTTTTATTGAGGTATGTACTTCTGGGTTGAACTCGACAATGCCATGTGAGAATGACACGGTGTAATCTTCATTTACTAGTTCGTTAAGCTCATCGATACTTTGCTGGAAACGGTCTATTGCGAGTTCTGCCTGTTCTTCGGTCTGCTTCATAAATAAGATTACAAACTCATCGCCGCCTAATCTCGCAAACAAATCTGAGTTGCGAAAGGTTTTTCGCATTTGTGCAGCGAAGTTTACTAAAACTTTATCGCCTTCTGCGTGACCATAGGTATCGTTGATATACTTAAATTTATCCAGATCTAAAAATACTAGTGACACGGGAATGTCATTTCGCTTACAAAAACTTAAACCTTGTTTAGAAAGCGTGATAAACCCTCTTCGGTTTGAGATGCCTGTCAGCTCATCTAGAGTCGCCAACTGTACTGATGCGATCTCTCGTTGTGCTGTTTGCGCGAGGTCTGTAAAGGCCTCCATATCATCTTGATCTAATTCTCTGGGCTCATAATCAATCACACAGAGTGTACCCATATAACCTAAGCCAGGAACATGAAGCGGGTAGCCGGCATAAAAACGAATTTTGGGTTCATCAATAACCAAGGGGTTATCACAAAAGCGTTCATCTTCTAATGCGTTATTGATGATGAGAGGTTCATCACTGAGTATGGTGTGACCACAAAATGATACGTCCCGAGGTGTTTCGCTAACATCTAGCCCTTGGCAGGACTTAAACCACTGTCGGTTTTCATCGACCAAACTGACCAGGGCAATAGGCACCCTTAGCAGGCGTTTGGCCATGCGTGTTAAGCGATCGAATCGTTCCTCTGGCGGTGTATCAAGTATGTTTAGCGATCGCAGACCCTGAAGCCGCTGTTCCTCATCATGAGGTTTTTCTGGCGCTTCCATATTATTCCCCGGTGTCTTACTAGGAAATGATATCGGCTTGCTTTCTTTCTACTTGACGATCATTGCTGTGATGCACAACACTCTTATACTTTAACCCGCAGGAAGATTGCAGTTATTCGCTATTTGACCGACGTCGATATACTCTTTCATTAATGCAACTTGTTGTTTTATAGCTAATTTCTTTTCTAATGCTATATCCTTATGATTATCAAGGTTATCTAGCTCGGGAATCACCTCGCTTAGGTAAGCACAGGTAAGTCCGTAAAATTTTTGGTAATCACCTTTACGTATACTCTTTACCATACTGAAGATAAGGTTTGCCATCTCGTATTTGCTTACATTGGATGGTTCTGCTTCATCGACGCTGCCGGCGGTTTTTTCTGAATAGGCCACACTAGAAAATAGTATTGCGAATAGTGCTAGCAAGATAAGGGGGATTCTCATAAAGCTACTCCATATGATGGACTAAAGGATGACGAACTAAAGGTCAACCGACAATTCAAACACCAGTTAATATTTAAGAAAATAATAACTTAAGGTTACGAATTACTAAGCTTTTCGACACTAATGCTCTGTATAAGTTGATGTTGCCGACCCGGTGCGACCACCCTGACATCATTAGCGGCGTTTGCGGACTCTATGCAAACCATTGTTTTATAACCATCATCATCAAAGTCAGCCATTGACGTTGCTTTCTCTACCCAGGGATTCCAGACTATGGTGGATAAACTGCCGTGCTTACCTACTCTAATATTTCTTGATAATGCTGGGTCGTGAATGATGCAATCATCTGCGGTATCGAGGTAGACGCGATCTACTTCTTCAGAAATTGTGACTAAACCCGTTTGTTGTTTTTTCTTATAGTCATCAGGTTTATCTAAATACATTTTTTCATCCAAACCTGAGATACATATATTATGACTATTACCAACCGTAAAATAGGTATGAAATGCCGCACCTAACTCTATATCAACGGTTCCTGTATTTTTTGCGGTTAGTATTAGTTGTAAAGCTCTGCCCACTATAAATTCCAGGCTTAGCTCACAATGTTGTGGCCATACTGGGTTGGAGCCATCGCTAGAGAGCCCCAAACATAGGCTAGTTGAGCCATCTGCTAAAGACTTGGATGACTTTACTGACCATAGAGAGGTTCTGGCAAAACCATGTTGCGGCAGCGTACTATCTGTGGAATGCGGGCCAAACCAGGGCCAGCAAATTGGTATTCCACCGCGAATAGCTTTACCTTCTTTAAATATTGCGCTATTACACATCCAAATGACTGGATCAGCGCCTTTTGGTTGAAAGTGCGTTAAATGCCCGCCCTGTAAATAAATTTCTGCATCGGCATATTGATTAGTAATAACTGCCTTAGTTAATCCACCATCGCCACTATCGAATCGTAATTGATCAGGTATTGCAAATTGTGTATTGAGTTCTTCCACATGACACCTCCATTGACAAGGTAGTAGGAATAATCAATAGCGCATAATACGTGAATCAATTTTAATAGGCGAAAAAAAAACGGCGACCCTAAAGCCGCCGTTTTCTTATTACAGATAAAATTAGTTTAGTTATCAGTATTATCGTTTAACGCAGATACATCTACTGTACCTGGTAATGTCCAAACTGCCCACCAAACACCAGCACCGGTGCCATCTACAGGACCCGGGTTCATTGGATCAAATACCAAATCTGGATCTACTGCACCAGCATAATCTGTAAGATCGAAAGTAAAACCAGAGCTACCCACTGGTGTAGGAGCAACCGGCGTTGCTAATGAAGCTACTGGATCCATCGCAGCGAAAGAAGCAGTAAGAGTAATTCCGCCAGAAGGAGCACCTGTTACTACGCCACCTTCTTCTGTTATTGGGTTTCCGTCACCATCTACATCACCAGAATTAGTGAACGTTGTACCATCATCACTTGGCTCAGTAGGAACAGCCTGAACTTCCATTCCGCCAATAGTCACATCAGTATCATTTTGACTCACATAGTTCCTGAAGCAATCACCCAAAACATTGTTCAAATTAACTACTGTTGGTGCGATAACTGAACGAACAATATTCATAGGATCGCTAGTATCAAACGCCTCACCATCTTCAGCGCGCAAACAGTCTTGATAGTTATCTAAAACTGAATTATATAGGTTTACTGTCACACCACCACGTAAGCGCAAGGCATCTTGGCCACCAGAAGCTGTACCGCCAATAATCGTGACATTAGAAATCGATGCTTCGGTAGCACTTACTGAACCTGTACCGTCACTATTCGCTTCGATACCACGAGGGTCATTACTACCAACTGGGTCGGTTGCAACCTGGTCTTTAATTACTAATGCGTGTTGAATATTACCTATATAGCCTTCATCAAAGTCAATATCATCATCGTCATTGTTAGTTAAAACGAGATATTTAGCATTGACAGTTCCTCCGAACCACTCTATACCATCGTCGCGGTTATTATGTACTTGCACAAACTCTACAGTAGTACCATAACCTACGCCTTGGAGTGTTAAACCGTTGATCTCATTACCTGGATCAGCCGTTGGGGCACCACCCTCAGCTATACGAACATAGCGAAACGTGCCACTATTATCTGCTCCATTAGTGCCTCCATAGAAACCTATAAAATCACCACCTTCTCCCTGCACGTTACATGTTGCACCGTTAGAACTACATAGACCACCACCATTTACTGGAGCCGTTTGTGGTGCAAACCCTTGAACAACAATTCCACCCCATTCTTGTTGTCCATCAAAACCATCATCTTCACTACTAAAAGTAATTGGGTTATCACGAGTACCATTGGCTTCTATTCTTGAACCGCGAGTCACGATAATACTTGTTCCAGGAATACCCCGTATATCTGCACCAGGCAGTACGCTTAAGATTACAGGATCAACAATGTCGCCTGCCTCTAGCATACGGTCACCGCCACCAATAAACACATTACCACCGAGGATATAGCGAATGCCTGAACTCAAAACAACATTCTCGCATGCTCGACCAGATATTGTACTTTGCATGACACCACCGATTAACGCAGGAGGTGTTTCAGTAAATGTATCAACACATGTTGCTGTGTTATCTCCACCGTTATTGTTACCATCATTATTACCACCTGAAACGCCGGCAATTCCATCACCGCCACCACCGCAAGCGGCTAATAAGCTAGAAGCAGCTAACGCCAAAAGAGCCTTATTAAACTTCATCATATCCCCCTTAGAATTGGGTTATTTATCAAAATGCAGAATTAATAGTTTGATGTTCTATCAGAGTGACTGACAGTAATAATCATTAGGCTGGCATTATTGTTTTTTTTTATGACAATAATGTTTCAGTCCTGTGAAAATAAAATGAAATATTCGAAAGCCAGTTTGCAGAAAAACCACAAGACACAAAAAAACCCGCACTTATTTCTAAGTGCGGGTTTTTAAATAGAGTTTTTTGTTGTTGGATAGAACCTAATATTAAATGATCACTATCCTGCCAGTTCTTCGATATTATCTTGCGCTTCTTGACTACGCTCAAACTGTGGTGCATCTTGCTGTTCGATTTTAGAACGACGAATTTCTGAGTCTAGAAAAGCCAACCAGGTGTTTGCTGTCTTTCTATCATTCTTAGCTTCAGACTTTGCTACCGTAGAAAATGCTTTACGCGCGCCACTGAGCTCTTTCATGTTAAATAGCGCTGTACCTAGCATGATTTGCGCCGTATTTGGCTTTTTGACACCACCTTTTTCCAAGCCAAGATTAATTGCTTGCGCTGCTTGCGACCACTGTTCTAAATTCAAGTGTGACTGAGCTAAACGAATATAAAGTTCGCCATCACCACTTTTTTCTGCTGCAAGCTGCATGGGCGGAATGGCTTTTTCATCTTCTCGGGCTTGATACCAGGCTTGAGATAACAAACGCAAGTGACGTTCCGTTGATTCTACGCGCTTCGCATCCATTTCAGTTTGCAACAAAGATGCGGCCTTATAAGGCAAATTATGTAGCAAATACAGGTTTGCCAAATTCACCGCATGTTTTTCACCGCTGAGAAATCCTTTTTCAAACAAGACTTCCATCAAAGAAAGCTGCTTCTTAGTATCACCGAGCTCGCTATACACTGCAGCGAGCGTATACAGATAATCATCTTTTGGATAGTGGTGAATAATTTCCTTCAACACACTTACCATGTTCTTGTAGTCTTTCTTCTCATAATGAATTGCGCGAACCAAGAGCAACCAATTTTCTTTTGGAACTTGGCCTTTTGCTTTGGCATCTTTAATAACCTTCTGCATTGGAGCCAAAGCTTTGTCATATTCTTTTAGCTGGAAGTAGCCCTGCCCAAGCAAAAGATACAAACTACTATCTGGGCTTTCTACTTTTGAGATCAAACGGTTCACCGCCTTAACAGCTGGTTTATACTCCTCTCTTATAAAATGAAGCTGGGCAACTGTTTTTAATGTACTTTGCACCACGGCTTCGGCAAGGTTTTCATACTTCAGCACTTCGTAGTAAGAAGATATTGCGCTTTGGTAATCTTCTTTTAAGTAGTGCGCATAAGCCTCAAGATTCCAAGATTGACTATTTTCATACTCCGTTAGCTTCAGCTTTTTCCGAAGATCCTTCATCATTTTGATTGCCTGATCATAAGCCTTGGCATCCAAAACATTTTCAGCTTGCTTCAATTTTTTATACACAGGCTGACTTAGGGTCTCGGTGACTTTAGCCGCATTGACAACGCCAACGTGAACTAGCAAAAACACGCTTAGTGCTAAACCAATTAAAATATGCAATCTTCTTGTAACCATCGTCTTTTCCTCGACTTTTCGAGCTAACTACAACCTATTTCAATTATTTCTCTAACTTATACGTAAACTTGTTCCGCACGCCCGGGACAGCGCTGGCTTTACCATCGCGAACTCGCGGTCTATATTTGAATTTTTTAGCGGCTTCGACCGAAGCACGGTGGAACATCTTACTGGTACATTGATCTTCAAGCACAATTATATCGGCAGTTGCACCAGTCTCGGTGACAGTATACTGGACAGTACAAAAACCCTCCAGCCCGCGACGCAATGCACGCTGAGGATATACAGGTGAAACCTTGGCCAAAGGCAAAAATTCACCTTCACCGACCCCCAAAGAAAACCCGCCGCTAGATAAGCTCACTTCGGTTTCCACGGGTGCAGCACTGACGGTAATCTTATCGACCGTTGGATTGATATCATCTAACTTCGGCTGCGGCGGCTGTGGTGGCGGCTTATCTGGTGGTGGTGGTTTATCCGGTTTATTCTTCTTGCGCTGTATGGTTTCACTGCGTTCAACGCGGACAAAATCCAGCGCCAAACGATCTCTATCATCTGCGATAGAACGATCACCTGTGGCTACCAGTGCTTGCATAGCCCAAACCAAGAAGAAGGTAATCCCTGCCGCCAAGGATAAACCAAGTACTACCCGCACAAATGCCTTGGGTATACTTGAGCTTCCTAGCGAATCGATGGTTTGAGCAGCCACAGACACTTACCTGAATGAAACCTTGTTAACCTTTCGGCTGTGCCGCAATCGCAATATTATCGACGCCGGCCTCTTTTGCGGCATCCCATACTTTGACAAAAATATCCATTTTCGACTCTTTGTCTGCTTGAATGACTACAGAACCCTGTGGGTTTTCAGCATGCAATCTTTCTACAACTGGACGCACTCGACGCACATCCACATTTCTACGGTCTATATATATCTGGTTATTGGCGTTTATGGCAATCAGAATATTAGCTTTTTCTTGTTTAACTGCTGTCGCCGCATCCGGCTTGTTAACATCAATACCTGATTCTTTAACAAAAGTCGCCGTCACAATAAAAAAGATCAACATGATAAACACCACGTCTAACATAGGCGTGATATCAATAGCTGATTCTTCGTCTGCTTCCGAAAAGCGTGAACCAATGCGTCGCATAGTTATTACCTTTTAAACCCTTATACAAAGAACCACGATTAGTGATCCATTGTCATGTGTTCACCCAAGAGCAAACGCTCACGTTTTGCCCTGGATTGTAAAAATGTACTAATAGCAATACCTGATAGAGCGGCTACCATTCCAGCCATTGTTGGAATAGTTGCTTTTGAAACACCAGCGGCCATTGCTCTCGCGTTACCTGACCCTGACAACGCCATTACTTCAAATACTTCGATCATGCCCCAGACGGTACCGATCAAACCGAATAGGGGACATAAGGCAACACAAGTAATCAAAATGTTTAGGTTTTTCTCTAAGCCTTGAGAGACAACGGAAATTAATCGCTCTCTCACTCTATGCGCATACCAGGATTTACGTTCGTCTCTAGATTCCCAGATTGCCAATGCCGTTTTTACTTTTTTCCGATGAGTACTATATAAATAGAACAAACGCTCAAATATAAGTAGCCACATCACCAACAACAAAACAGCTATAGCAACTAATACCTCTCCACCAAGCTCGAAAAAATCTCGAACCGCTACGTACTCAGCGTAATGACCAAACAGTTGCTCTAAATACGAAGTCATTTGCTTACAGTTCTAGGCAGCTGCTGTACGTTTTTCGGCGTGCTCGGCAACCATACCCATTGCCTGTTCTTCTAATACCTGACCTAATCTCTTTGCTCTGCCACTGGTTAATGAGAACAACAATACTGCTGGTATCGCCACAACCAAACCAAGCACAGTAGTAACCAAGGCTTGTGAAATACCACCCGCCATAACTTGTGGATCACCGGTACCAAACAAGGTAATTGCCTGGAAGGTATTAATCATACCGGTAACTGTACCCAATAGGCCTAACAAGGGTGCAGCTACAGCAATGATCTTTATGAAAACGAGAAAGCGGCTAAACTTAGGCGTTTCTTTTAGCACAGCCTCACCTAAGCGAAGCTCCATCGTTTCGAGATCAGCCTGTGGATTATTATGGTATACGCTTAATACTCTACCTAACGCATTACCTTTACCCGGTTTATCTAACTTACGTGCTTGCGCACTCATCGCCACGCTAGAGAAGAACAAGGTTAACAATTTCCACGCTGCAACCAATACCGCAAAGGCACCAAGACCTAGAATGATGTAACCGATAATTCCACCTTGCTCGACACGCTCTTCCAAAGTGGCTTTACGCACCAGACGCGAAAGAATTTGACCGCGAGAGACATCCAAACCAAAAGGAGATACACCCGAAGTTGAGCTCTCAACACCACTAATAGTTGCGACGTAACGTGCTTGCGGTGCACGAGCCAACTCAGACAAACTGCCTGTTTCTGGGTTAAAGGTAAGATAATTGCCATTAGATATTGCGTTAAACAAACCTACACGTGTAATCGTTTGATCTTGCTCCTGGCCTGCAGCGGTAATCACTTTACCTTCAAATTGAGCAACCTTACCTGACTCAACCATCTCTCTTTGCAGCTCAAACCAAAACTGCTCGATTTCATCAATAGAAACAAGCTTGCTAGTTGTACCCAACTTTTGCGCTAATTCAGTAGCAAATGCTGGACGTTCAGGAAACTGAACATGTGTTAACGAACTTTCAAATTGACCACTAGCCTCACCTGCAGCAGCTTGCAAAACACCAAACAGTTCTTTTAAACCACCCAGTCTGTCTTCAAGCGCTTTTTCCGCTTCAGCAATCTTTTTATCATTTTCTTCAAACGTTGTTTCCAGAAGCTTAGAGCGTTCTTCTTCCGCTACTCTAGAAGCTATGGTTTTTTCAAGTAGCGCACTTTGTTGTGATTTGTTTTGCTTAAAAGCCTCAATACGCTTTTTATTTTCCGCCGCATCCTGGCCACGACCTTGCTTAACTTGATCAAGTAGCTCCTTCATAGACACAGGTTCTGCCGCAAATGCAGCTTGCCCAACGGCCAACATCGCAACAACCAGGCTTGCCATCAATACATTACGCATTTTAGTTCACCCCTTGCGCCGCAGACACCGGAACGATCAACAAATCCGGAGCAGCCTCTTTACGTGCCAAACGTAAGCCTTTAGCTACCTGGCTTTTGTACACATCTGAAGGGATAACATCCCATGCTTTACTTTCGTTATTCCACATGCCGGTTTCTTCACCGTCAGCAGTTTGATACAAATAGGAAACACGGCCGATACGTAAGTACTGTACTTCTCTTACGCTTTCACCTACTTCTAATTTCGCATTTTTCGCTTCAATGGTTCGGCCATATTCGATTTCAATTTCATAAGCTTCTAGTACTTTACGAAATTTTTCAGCAACAGAGACATCAGGACGCTCTAGTGTCTCTCGCAGACCAACTACTCGATTATTGCGCTCCTCCAATAAGAAAGGCACATCTAAAGCTATAAATTTTTCTAAAGAATCGATCATACTGACCATCAACGGTACAATTTGGCGTTCAATCACAGCCACCTTGCCAATTGACTCACTAATATCATTGAGATATGAATTTTGATTATCGACCTGTTTTTGTTGTAGGCCGTTATAAAGCTTTAAGCCTTCAACTACTTTAATTTCTGTCTTGTACTTAGACACGATATCCTGTGTATCACTAGACAGTTTGTCTATGGTCGCCTGAGCCGCTGCACCTGCATTAGCGCGTTTTTCGCCCTCTTTAGCAACTTCATCTACAGTTGCAGCGGAAACAGACAAAGTCGATATAGAACAAACTATAAGCAGAATCCAAGACACTGTCAGTCTTATTATTGATTTCATTAAAAAATCACCTTTTAACTCATTAAAATCTTCATAGCGTTAGTTACTTTATTTTACATTTTACTAACGCACGAGGATACTAAAGTGCGTATTCAAACCCAATCTGAAATACGGCCCCAGTTGAAAATTCACTTTGTAGTTGTCCACCTTGAGTTCTACGAATCTCCGAATCTAACAAATTGTCAGCCTTTGCTTTGAAAGTCAACTTATCATTTACATCGTATTTGTAGGTCAGGCTAAGCAAAGGCACGCCTTCTTGCAGTATGTCTGGGAGATCACCTTGACCCACTTCTGAAATTCGATCACCTGATAGATTAAGCAACACTGTTAAAGACTGGTCACGTTTATAATCATCCCAACCAAATATTAAGTTAAGCACAAAGTCTGACTGACCTTGCAGCCTTCTGCTTGTCTGTCCTTCCTGAGCAGCTGTTTCAGAAGATAACTGAACTTCAGATTCGATTAAAGCCAAGTTACCTTGAAAGAAAAGCCTAGATAGATCATCTTCAAAAAGTGTGGTCTGCAAATCGAACTCTACGCCAAAAACTTCCGCAGTTTCTTCATTATCAAATGATCGCGTTCCTGCTGCTGATCCTGAAGCTTGTAGCAAGATAAGCTCTATTGGATCTTGAATATACTTATAAAAGAATGCAATTGACAAACTATCCTCATCATTAAAATAGTTTTCGAACCGCAAATCTATATTATCAATATCAGATATCTCCAAATCAGGATTTCCTCTTACCTGAAAATCAAAAATTGGATCAATGTAAAGAGCGTTAGAAAGCTCGGTAAAATCTGGTCTAGACACAGTCTTACTATAACCAAACTTAATTTGTTGAGTATCGTTCGCAGCCCACGTTAAAGCTAGCGCAGGAAGAAACGCATCTTCTTCTAACACATTTCTTTCGAAACTATTGAAACCACCGCCAAGCGGTGCAGTGATAAGCACCTGCTCAGAGTTTTCATACCTCGCACCAGCTAATAAAGTTAGTCCCGCGCCAAATTCGGTTTCTGATGAAAAATAAAGCGCAGATATATCCCATTCTGCTTCGTAGAAATCAGAAGCCTGACTTACATTAAAAATCTCAAATTCATTATTACTATTCAAACCAATATTGTCATCGTTAAGAACGATCTCAGGATTAATATTGCTAGGAATACCTCCTGGATCACGAAAACCAATTCGAACAATACCAGACTCTCTAAAACGATTGAGGTAAGAAATTCCAGTCTTAAAAGTAGAAAAAATACTATCGTTCCAATCTTCCGACCACTCGAAATCTAGCCCTAGGTCAACGGCATCTTCAACCAACTCACCAAATTGTCGCTGTACAGAAGATGTACTCAACTGAAGCTCAGGCACTAGAGCGTCTTCTTCAGATTCTAAAGAATAAATTCTGCGATCAGGTTCATCTCGGTTTGTTCTGGAGATAGAAGCTCGCCAATCAAGCTTATACTTATCATCCGTCGCAAAGAAATGTGTTCCACTAAATTGTTGTGTAATCAATTGCCGTTCTACATACTGGAGAACAATGTTATTTCTAAATAGATTAACACCCGTCTCTAACCCGAAGGAGTTACGCACTTGATCTTGCGTAACTCTGGAAAACAAGGTTTTACTGAGAACCTCACTCCCGTCTTCGAATTCCAACCCTGTAACAAAATACGCCGACAAGTCGGTTTCGAACCTTGAACGACCAAATGAACCACCTTCACTTGTTACTAACTCATCGTTGGCATTTATAGTCAATGTATTAGAGATACCATCAACTTGCCTCTCCGTTGAGTTTGAAAGTGAGATATCTGCATAGTATCCCCAAGATATTTTATTCAACTCGTATAGGTTGCCGTTTGTGTAACTCAAGGAAAAATCTGGCCTACCTGTCTCTTCTTCTACCAAGTAAATATCACTCAATGAATCACCAGCGGCAGCAATCGTATCCGGATCGGTAGCTCCAGGAACACCTGGATTATCAGTAGGAACCGGGTTAACTCTGCCGTTTTGGGTTACCTGACTAACAAGACTGGGTATATCGCGATTACCTGAATCGAAGCCAAAAATATCACTACTACCGCCGTCATAAGTTTCAACATCTTGGAAAGTCGCCTCAGTATTATAACCAAGACTAGTACCTACTTTATGAATTCTCTCATCAGGGAGACCACGTGTCTCTATTTGAATATATCCTCCGGTACTATCTCCGGGTGCATCAGGTGAAAAACCTTTTTGCACAGATACACTTTTTAAAACGCCTGAGGGAAATAAGTCTAATGGCGCATCTCTTCTAGTAGGATCAGTACTAGGCGTCACTACACCATTGAGCGTACTGGAAACATAACGACCACTCAAACCCCTGACAATAGCAAATTGCCCCCTATCTGTTGTAACACCGGATACACGTTTCAAGGTCGCTGCTGCATTAGAATCACCAAAACGCGCGATCTGCTCAGCACTTAAGGCGTCGATAACCGTTACAGAAAAACGTTCTGTTTGAGCGATATCGTTAGGTTGATATTGACCTACTGTTACCACCTCTTCTAATAACGGATCATCTTCGCTCTCAGGGCTGAATGTTAAATTGAGTTGGCTAGTCACGCCGGATATCACGTAAACATCAGAAACTGTGCGAGAGCCATGTTCAGGGTGGTCAACCGTGATGTCATAAACACCGCGTGCCAACTGAACGGCGTAGCCACCAAACTCGTCGGTGACTATCAGTACATTAGAACCTGAAACGGAGACGTTGGCGCCTTCCAAACCTTGAGGAGCGCTATCCTCTAAAGTAGATACTTCGCCAAGTATCAAACCCACCGGTGGTGATTCTTCTGCTCCTGGCGTATAAACAGAGACCTCAGTCTCCGGCACACCATCGACTAAGTCGATAATTATCTCAGCATTATTACCTTCAGCCAAGGTGAAGCTTGTTTCGCCCGCTTCTTCGCCAAACTCAAAATACTGGACGTCGTAACTACCGGCAGGCAAATTAAAAAAAGCGATGCCTGATTTGTTGATCGCTTTTTGCTCGCCATTTATCGAGAAAGCGAATTCAGTATTAGCGGGCTCACCATTTTCGCTGACATAAAACAAAACGTCGCCAGCATGAGCAGAAAAAGCGAATAGACAAAGAACTGGCCCAGCAAATAAGCGCAACAAAGACATATCAGTAAGACTCTTTTATATTGGAAGGGGTAGCGCGGGAATCTTAGCGTTGGGTTGTTACAATGTTGTTACAAAAATGTTTCAGCGAAGTTTCAGTGTCTTCGGGGTGTGGTTTTTACTGCTAATAGATTGATTTATAAAGAGAAACTATTTTGACATAAGTATGAATACGCAAATAAAATCGCTTGAAAACAAGCCGTCTACATTGGCTGAAAAATTTAACAACGAGCAAACTCAAAACAAAATGAGTATGTGCATCTGGCACTAGGCTTTAGTGCGTGAACGCCGCTTGCGTCGCTGTTTTTGCTTGCGGATTTTATCTATCGCTTGCTGCTGTGGGGATACGCTGCCTAGCTGTTGCTGCTCCAACCGGTCACATAGCTCACGTCGAGCAAAAAATCGATTAGCACTTTGCGAACGAGAACGTTGGCATTTAATTTCTATATTACTGGGATGATGAATAAGATAAACACACGATGCGGTTTTATTGATTTTTTGCCCGCCTTTACCTGAACCTTTTATAAAACGCTCGGTGATTTGGTCCTCGCTAATCGATAAGGCCGCCATGCGCAGACGCAAAGCTTGTCGCTTGGCATCACTAACGACATCCATTCGATAACTCGCTAACCCGCGTTGACCTCTCGCTCCATCTCATCTAACGAGAGGTGACGAACATCTCTACCTTTCACGACGTAAACGACATGCTCACAGATATTGGTTGCATGATCGCCAATGCGTTCAAGCGAACGCGTTACCCACATCAACTCAACAGAACGGCGTACTTTCTTGGTACTGTCTTCCATATCACTGATTAGTGACTGCAGTAAATTTGCGTACCCATCATCAATCTTAGTATCTTGACGAGCTACTTCAACCGCGGTTTCTGCATCCATTCTCGCAAACGCGTCTAATGCCTGACTCAACATGCCTTGCACACGCTGCACAAGCACATTGAGTAGATTAAAATAGGGACGGGATTCTTTGACCTTTGATTCCACCGATTTTCGCGCAATCATTTCGGCTTCATCACCAATTCTTTCTAAATCAGATATGGCCTTACCTATAGCAATGACCAAACGTAAATCTCTTGCTGTCGGTTGACGGCGCGCCAAAATCTGGCTACAAAATTCATCTATTTCAATTTCTAACTGATTTATCTTTTCGTCTTGTGCTTCAATCTGCTCAGCACGATCTTCATTACCCAATAATTGTGCAACGGCATTTTGGAGCAATTCTTCGACCAAACCACCCATAACCAATACGCGGTTGCGCACATCCTCAAGCTCTTGATCAAACTGCTGTGATATATGCTTACCTAATTTGTAACTATCCACAAGTTAAAGATTCCTCATAGAAAAACACAACATCAACCAAAACGCCCTGTAATATAGTCTTCGGTCAAAGGGTGACTAGGATTAGTAAAAATAGTTGCTGTCTCTCCTACTTCAATTAAATCACCCATATGGAAATAAGCCGTACGCTGAGAAACCCGTGCCGCCTGTTGCATAGAGTGAGTGACAATGACAATACTGTATTGCTGACGTAACTCATCGATCAGATCTTCGATTTTAGCAGTAGCAATAGGATCAAGCGCAGAACAGGGTTCGTCCATTAAGATAACCTCTGGGCTCACTGCGATGGTTCTAGCAATACACAAACGTTGTTGCTGACCACCTGATAAGCCTGTTCCAGATTTATCTAAACGGTCTTTTACCTCATCCCAGATACCCGCGCGCTGAAGTGAGACCTCGACGATTTCATCTAACTCGGCCTTGGTTCTGGCCAAACCGTGAATACGCGGCCCCCAGGCGACATTATCGTAAATGGATTTTGGAAATGGATTTGGCTTTTGAAACACCATTCCTACTTGTGAACGCAAAGGCACTACGTCTACTTTTTTATCATAGATATCATTGCCATCAAGCAATATTTGGCCGCTGACCTGACAAATCTCGATGGTATCGTTCATACGATTTAAACAACGTAAAAAAGTCGATTTACCGCAACCCGAAGGCCCAATCATAGCGATGACTTCATTACGACCGATATCAATGCTTACGTCTTGAATAGCATGTTTTTCGCCGTAATAGACATTCACGTCACGACAAGTCATGCGCGGGTTTTCTACCGTGTAATCACCGACTGTTTCGCGATTATCACGACTAATCGACGGGCGTCCGGCTGGAATAACTGTATCTACCGCGCCTTTATCCGCCTGTTTCTCGGAATTTATATCGTTCACCAACATTATCGTCATGCCTCGCCGCTGAATGGATGTTTACCAACGTCGCTGTAATCGCCGACGTAAGGCGACTGCGGTGGCGTTCATGGTTACCAGAAAAGCTAATAACACCATAATAGCACCTGATGTCTTCTCAACAAACGCTCTTTCAGGACTATCTGCCCACAAAAATATCTGAACAGGTAATACGGTAGACGGATCAACCACGCTAGTGGGGATATCAACAATAAAAGCCACCATCCCAATCATCAGCAGCGGTGCACTTTCTCCTAGCGCCTGAGCCATGCCAATAATCGTCCCCGTTAACATACCTGGCAGTGCTAAGGGTAATACATGGCTGGTAATAACCTGGATTTTTGAGGCGCCGACACCTAAAGCAGCATCACGGATAGAGCTTGGCACCGATTTTAGCGCCGCTCGGCTGGCGATAATAATCGTCGGCAGAGTCATTAGTGTCAGCACCAAACCACCGACTAGCGGCGCAGACCGTGGGAAGTGAAGAAAATTAATGAACACTGCCAAACCCAACAAACCAAAAACAATGGATGGCACGGCGGCGAGATTATTAATATTGACCTCGATTAAATCAGTCCAACGATTTTTGGGTGCAAACTCTTCAAGATACACCGCCGTTGCCACTGCGACGGGAAATGACAAGACCAGGGTAACGATTAGCGTAAAAAACGAGCCAGACAAAGCGGCAAAAATACCGGCTAACTCAGCATCTCGTGAATCACCATTGGTGAAAAAGCCAAAATTAAAACGCCGATCCAAACGCCCCTGCTCGACCAGCGCATCAACCCAGGCGATCTGTTGATCATTCAATCGACGATCACCTTCGGGCAAGTTACGGTCAATATAACCTTTCATCAACATATCAATCTCATCATCGGCTGGCAGCCAAATACGCTGCTGACTACCAATGATTGAAGGATCCGCTTTAACCATATCGCCGAGTTGATACGCGGCACCGCTACTGGCAATTTTATAAAGTTTGCGTTTGGCTTTGCGTTTTTTTACATCGGGAAAAGCCGCGCGTAAAGATGCTTTAACTAGCGCCGGATAATCTGCCGCAATGAGACTTTTCGCATCACGCTTATCGCCAATATCTAGAGTTTCAGCGTCAAAATCAATGTCGAGAGCGATATAGGTGGTAGTAAAAGCAGAATGACCTTTATAAATGATATTGCCAAACATCAACACCAAAAATACCAATGCAGTGGTAATCGCAATCATGCCGTATAACTGAAAACGTTTTTCTGCCGCCCGCCGGCGCGCCATGCTTGCGTTAACTATATCTATGGTACGTTTTGCGTGTTGTTGATTATCTGTGGACATAACTAGACCGAAATCTCTTCGCGATACTTACGCACGATATACAAGGCAACCACATTCAAGACTAAAGTGGTAACAAACAACATTAAGCCTAAGGCAAATGCAGCTAGCGTTTTAGCGCTATCAAACTCCTGATCACCTGTTAATAAAGTAACAATTTGTACCGTCACTGTAGTGACCGCATCTAAGGGATTCAAAGTTAGGTTAGCAGCTAGGCCTGCCGCCATCACCACGATCATGGTTTCACCAATGGCGCGCGACACACCTAGCAAAATACCGCCTATTACGCCTGGTAGTGCCGCAGGAAATACCACTTTGCTTATAGTCTCTGATTGTGTTGCACCCAAGGCCAGGGCACCATCACGCATAGACTGCGGCACGGCGCTAATCACATCGTCGGATAAAGAAGAAATAAAAGGGATAATCATTATCCCCATAACCAAGCCAGCGGCCAATGCGCTTTCTGAAGCAACGTCTAAGCCAATACTCTCACCAAGATTGCGAATAAACGGCGCCACGGTTAATGCGGCAAAAAAACCGTAAACCACGGTTGGAATACCGGCTAATATTTCTAACATTGGTTTGACAATATCTCGCATTTTTGGCGACGCGTACTCTGATAAATAAATTGCCGACATCAAGCCAATAGGCGTGGCGACCAACATAGCGATAAATGAAATCAGCAAAGTGCCCACAAATAAAGGAATGGCACCAAAACTGCCGGATGAGCCAACCTGGTCTGCGCGTAGTGCCGTTTGTGGGCTCCAGTTCAAACCAAACATAAAATCAGTAAACGGTACTTTACCGAAAAACCGTATTGACTCGAATAATACGGATAAAACAATGCCGATAGTCGTCAGTATGGCAATACTTGAACATATCACCAGGAATACCATAATGGCGTTTTCTACCCAGTTTCTGGTACGAGTTTGCTTATTAAGAGCACGCCATGCAAAAAATAAGGCGCTGAGCGAAAGTAACAAAGTAATAACAGTGAGCAACCACCGACTTATATTACCTAGTTCAATATAGTGATCAGCCGCCTGCTGCAGTGCAGGAGTCAGTTCTCCGGCTACAATGCCACCGTCGGCGAGGTTTCTAACATTACTGATAAAAAGATTAAGCTGAACTTGCTCAAACTGTTTTGTCTCTGGCGCCAATGCAGCCAAGACGCTATTGGTGATCACGGTATCCTGGAAAAACTGCCAAAGTAAGAACACCAAAAAGGCAGGAATAAATGCCGCCAGAGCTACGAACGAGCCGTGATATAACGGTAACGAATGCAACTGGCTTACTTTACCACCAACGATCGACAAAGATCGTCGCATACCTAACTGATAGGCGACAAAGGTCATCACTAGCAGTAGTAGCAATAAGGTGGTTGACTGCATAGGTTCCCCAGGAAAAAAATCGGCCGAACTAGGTTACCCTAATTCGGCCGCTATTCTACCGTAAACTTTCGACGTTTTTGTGACTATCTATTGCCTTGAGACTAAATTGTCGCAGGCAAGGTGTTCTGCTCAGCCACGTCGGTTTGAAATTGCCTATGCTCATCTGTTGGCATGGGGATCAAACCTCGATCAGATAAATAGCCTTCTTCACCGGATGCCTTTTTGCTCATAAATTCAACCGCATACTCTTGCAAACCCGGTGTCACGCCAATATGAGCCTTTTTGACGTAGAAATAGAGCGAACGAGAAATTGGGTAATCGCCATCAGCAATAGAATCAAATTCTGGCTCCACACCTTCCACCTTAGCACCGTGCACCTTATCAGAGTTTTGATCTAAAAAGCTGTAACCGAATATTCCAAAGGCATTTGGGTTGGCTTCAAGTTTTTGCACGATCAAATTATCGTTTTCACCGGCTTCGACATAGGCACCATCTTCGCGAATACTATGACAAATCGCTTTATATTGATTTTTGTCTTGCTTCTTTATGGCTTTAATCCAATCAAATTTCTTACAGCCCCCTTCCATTGCCAGCTCAACAAAGGCATCACGCGTACCCGATGTTGGCGGTGGACCGAGCACTTCAATTTCAGTCGCTGGCAGTTCCGGGTTGATTTCATTCCAATTATTGTATGGGTTTTCTATCAACGTTTCGGAACCGTCTGGATTAGGCACTTCTTTCGCCAAGGCTAGAAAAATGTCTTTACGAGAAATTGCAATAACATCCGCTTTTTTTGAATTAGCAATAGCGATACCGTCGTAGCCTACTTTGACTTCAATGATATCTTTGACACCATTTGACGCACACTTGTCGATCTCAGACTGCTTGATACGACGTGACGAATTAGTGACATCAGGATGTTCAAGACCAACACCTTGGCAAAACAATTTCAAGCCACCACCCGAACCTGTTGATTCAATCTTCGGTGTCTTAAACTCGGTATTTTTACCAAAGGTTTCTGCCACCACTGTCGCAAACGGATATACCGTGGAAGAACCCACAATCTCAATATGATCTCGAGAGGCGGCATGAGCCGTTGCTGTTAAAGACGCAGCCAATGCCATAACTAGCGTTAACTTTTTATTCATCGTAGTCATTATAGTCATTCCTGTCTTAATTAAAGCTGAAAAAAACATTATTTCTGTCTATAAGCAAACATCATAAATGTGACAAAGTTATGACAGCCATTATGGAAAAATTCAGTTAGTATAAAAATTGCGCTTGAATGAAAATAAAGTCTCTGTCATTCCCAGGTATGCCGTCTACATTGTCTTCTATGCGATAAGTTCCTTGAAATTTGACGTTATGACGTTTGACATAATAGGTCGCGCCAATTGATGTCTGTGTGTATTCATCTTCATACGGTTCTGCGTCCTGAACGGCGTAAGCTAAGGCTAACTGCAATTTCTCAGGTATGATTTGGTAACCCGCATCAATAGCAAAAATATCTAGATCAACATCACCATTGGCTTCAAAAATAGTCGCGCCACCAATTTTACCAAGGTCCTCTTCAACCGCTTCACCCGTAAACGTGTTGTACTGAGCATCAATTGATAAACCATGGCCGCGGTAAGCGCCACTTAACTCCAGGCCGGTCACGTTATCCAAATCCGGATCACCAGGATCCTCGCCTTCTTGATCGCCGTCATTACTCCAGTTAAACGCCGCCAGTGCGAAGCCCCACTGCGATTTGCCGCTGAAATTATCATGCGCTGGCTTAAAATAACCTTGCGGAAAATATTGCAGGCGACCACCGAACAATAAACCTTCACTGTTTTCATCCTCAGAAGTTACTTCTGAATCGAAGTCAATCTGGTTATTTGCAGGATCAATCTCGGCAAACGCTACCCCAAGATCCCATACGAAATTCGTATCTTTAGCACGTTTGCTATAAAAGCCAACACCAGTTTGACGAGCAGGATTACCCGAGTTGGTGCTTCCCGCTAATGTCCGTTCGACTTGTTGATGAACGTTGGAAGATGTCAGATCAGAACGACCAAACTGGACAACACGGGTATGACCGTAGCGAATTTTGCCGCCATTATCCAAACGATACTCAATATAACCATCGATTAGCTCGCCATTACTTTCACCGCTATTGATATCCAATTCATCGCCTTCGCCAAATTCCCACTCAATTTGAGCTGCCCACTTCTTAGTAAGATCCACGTCGAGCTCAACACGTAAGCGACGAAAGCCGAGATCATCCGTAGTTTCACCATTGTCGGGATCCCGCTGTTGATACTGCAAGTGCGCACGACCACCTATTTTTACCTTACGATCACCGTCCTCGTAAACGGTGACCTTCGAGTAAACCGGCGCACTCACTGCACATGCCACCGCTGCGACGACAGGCAACAACATCAATTTTTTCATTAATCTCTCCGAAGAAATAAGTCTGAATTTGCGCAAAAAACCGCATTTGCAACCAAAGCTTCTTGATGGCGGAGAGAATGCTTCATAAATGTGACAAAATTATTAAAAACGTCATATTTGTTACATAAAAGTTGCAAAAAACAGCCAAATTCTCATTCTCGAACCGTTTTTTTGGATTTATAAGTCAAAAATTGCTACTTTTTTGTGCAATGGCTAATTTCTAGTGAAACAGATAGTTTGCGTCCATTTGATGTCAATACGATGAAAAATTAAGGGATTGACAAAAATCTTTACGCTTTACACCGGACTACCCACGAGAGGAGGAGTTAAAAAGACATTATTCAAACCCGAATTAACCTGACTAGAGGAGAAAAATAGCGCTGAAAAAAGCAGCGCTTATACCGCTACATCTGCAGTAAGGCGTTTATCTAACTGACGAACTCTTTTTAGCGGGAAAAAACAGCTAAAACGACTACCTTGACCTAATTCACTCTCAATCTGCAAATCACCACCGTGACTTATCATGACATGGCGAACGATAGACAAGCCTAAGCCCGTGCCACCTGAATCTCGCGAGCGACTGACGTCAACTCTATAAAACCGTTCTGATAAGCGCGATAAATGATGTTCGGCGATACCGGGGCCATTATCTTCCACTGACAAAACTGCCCGTTCAGCTTCAATTCTCCAACTGACCGAAATATCACCACCAGCAGGCGTGTAATGCACTGCATTAAAAACAAGATTAGAAACCGCGCTGAACACGGCTTTTTCATCCGCCCATAAACCCAGGTTTTCATCACTGTCCACGTGCAGTTTGTGGGCTCTGTCACCAGATAGCGCTTTGGCTTCCTTGATCAAACCTTGAATCATAGAAGGCATATTTATCAGCTTCTCGGTTAACTTGGCGTCATCACGCTCTAGACTGGCCAGCTCTAGTAAATCGTGCACCAACCTGTCCATGCGATTGACTTGCCGAGACACTTCTTTGATCGGAAAACGTAGGTCATCAGGCATGCTTTCATCGCCATCCATCGCTTCCATATAGCCCCGCATGACAGTCAGTGGCGTACGTAACTCGTGCGAGGCATTAATAACAAAATCACTGCGCACTTTTTGTAATCGATACAGCAGACTGGCATCGCGGATAATGATCAACTGTTGGTCAGCACCAAACGGTAAGATACGCACCTCTTGATGTGGCGCTGAACTCATCGGCATATGTATGTCGATACTCTTGTAGTGATCGGCAACCAAAATATAGTCAGTGAATGTCGGTTGACGAACCAGGTTATCAATACGCTGGCCAATATCGGTAGGATAATTGAGATTAAGATACTCCTTAGCGGCATTATTAAACCATTCGATATTGCGCTGCTGGTCTATTAACACCAAACCATCTGGAATCGAAGCCATAGAGTCGCGAAAACTGGACACCATGTCTGCTAACCGACGACGACGTTTGATATTACGCCGCTGACGGGCATAAACCAGCACGCCTATGTGCTCACCAATGCCTTTCACATAAGGAGGAGGACCAATAGCGCCTCTATCTAGCCAACGAATAACCCTTCGCAATGAGTAGAGTAACCAGGAGCAATATATAACGCAGCCAACGGTAAGTCCAAGCAGTGGATAGCCAAGGTTAGACCCAATAATAAGACCAGCAATCAACCACAAGCAGAGCCGGAATATTTCACCGCGCCAACTGCGTTTCACGCACTCTCCATACCGACAAAGCGGTAACCCACCCCGTGCACGGTCTCGATGGAGCTATGGAGATTCATAGGCTGCAGAATTTTACGTAAGCGACGAATATGCACATCGACAGTGCGCTCCTCAACATAAGCATCACGTCCCCAGACTTGATCTAACAACTGCTCACGAGAAAACGCCCGGTCAGTATGTGTGAGAAAGAAGTGTAACAAACGGAATTCTGTCGGGCCAATCTTTAGGTTCTCACCTTCATACATCAACCGGTGTGCCTGTGGATCAAGCGTCAAACCCCAAAATTCGATCGGTTCAGCGTTTCTATGTGGGGAAGCTCTACGTAACAAGGCCTTAATTCTGGCCAACAATTCTTTTGGCGAGAACGGCTTAGTGACATAATCATCGGCTGCAGACTCAAGCGCACTGACCTTATCGCGCTCATCTGTTCGCGCGGTCAACATGATGACGGGTACTTCTTTGGTATAGCGATCACGGCGCAAACGCTTGGCATACTGATAGCCACTTTCATCAGGCAACATCCAATCCAATAGGATAAGGTCTGGCAAAGACTGCTTTAACAAACGGTCGGCCGCAGCCGTATCCGCTGCGCTATCGCAGTGATAGCCTGCTTTCTGCAAGTGAAAATTAACCATTTCAGCAATTGCAGATTCGTCTTCTACCAAAAGAATTCGCGTTGACATCGTGATTTCCTAGCCTAATGTTTTAGCACAGCGGGGCTAAACTTAGCGAAAATATGTTACAAATCTAAGAATTGTTGAAAAAAATATGACAAAAACAAGTCATTGTTGCCAAATTAGCGCTTAGACCTCACGAGTATGGCAAAATTCGACGTCGGGATACCGCTCTTGGGCTAGATTGAGGTTAACCATGGTTGGCGCAATATAGGTCAGCTGTTCGGCGCCATCCAGGGCCAGGTTATCACGTGCCTTACGCTTAAATTCCTCAAATTTCTTGGCATCGTTACAATAGACCCAACGCGCGGTGGCAACATTGACTGATTCAAAACTGCATTCAACGTTGTATTCACTCTTCAAACGGTAAGCGACCACTTCAAACTGCAGAATACCAACGGCACCGAGAATCAGGTCATTGTTTTCCAATGGTCGAAATAACTGAGTCGCGCCTTCTTCTGATAACTGCTGTAAACCTTTCAGCAAGGCCTTCATTTTTAAAGGATCGCGCAAACGCGCGCGGCGGAATAACTCTGGCGCAAAATTGGGTATACCCGTGTATTTCAGGTCTTCGCCTTCAGAAAAGGTATCGCCAATCTGAATCGTGCCATGATTAGGTAGACCGACAATATCCCCCGGAAACGCGGTGTCACCCTGACCACGGTCACCGGCCATAAAGGTCATAACATTAGAAATTTGTGTAGTACGCCCCATACGTGCATGATGCACCTTCTTGCCTTTGGCAAATTGACCAGAACAGACACGCATAAAAGCCACACGGTCACGATGCGCTGGATCCATATTGGCTTGAATCTTAAAAACAAAGCCAGAGAACTTACTTTCCTGTGGTTCCACATCACGCGACTCTGTCGCACGCGCTTTCGGTGGCGGTGCGTATTTAACAAAGCCGTCTAACAATTCAGTAATACCAAAAGTACTCAAGGCTGAACCAAAATACACAGGACTTAGCTCGCCTTTTAAATAAGCCTCCAGGTCAAACTCGTTGCTTGCACCACGAACAAGCTCCAACTCTTCGCGCAGCTCTTCTGCTTCTTCAGGAAATAACTCGTCTAACTTAGGATTATCTAGTCCTTGAATGACCAAAGGTTCATCTAACTTAGTGCTAGGATCGGTTTTGTATATCGTCACTACATCGTCATAGAGATGATAAATACCTTTAAAACGTTGGCCCATGCCCATAGGCCAGGTAATCGGCGCGCATTGAATCTTAAGAATCTCCTCAACCTCATCGAGCAAATCAATAGGTTCTTTTCCTTCACGATCTAACTTATTGATAAAAGTCATAATCGGCGTATCACGCAGACGACAGACATCCATTAACTTGATCGTGCGTTCTTCCACGCCCTTGGCAACGTCAATCACCATCAAAGCAGAATCAACAGCCGTTAGCGTGCGATAGGTATCTTCAGAGAAGTCGGCATGGCCCGGCGTATCAAGCAAATTGACAATAGCGTCACCGTAGTGAAACTGCATTACCGACGAGGTGACCGAAATACCGCGTTCTTTTTCCAGCGCCATCCAGTCAGAGGTTGCATGCCGCGCGGCTTTTTTCGCCTTAACCGTACCGGCCATCTGGATGGCACCACCGAACAACAACAGCTTTTCAGTTAAGGTAGTTTTACCTGCGTCGGGATGCGAAATAATCGCAAACGTGCGCCGACGCGCAATTTCATCTTCTAGGTTCATAACGTTCTATAGGAAATAATAAGAAAAACTATGCGGACTTATTCAAGACCTTCAATCCAGTTTTCGACGCGTAATGCGGGTACTCGCTCAAATTCACGCGTATTGTTGGTGACTAACACCAAACCCTCACTACGGGCGTGACCAGATATATGTAAATCATTGACACCAATCGTCAACCCTCTACCCTCCAGATTAGCGCGTATATCACCATAATGCGCCGCGGCTTTGGCACCGTATTCAAGCACCACTAATCGCGAAGTGAAATCTTCGACGCGACGCAAATTATCTTCTTTGCGCTCACTCTTTTCGATACCATGATATAGCTCAGACAAAGTGATAGAGCTGATACACAATAGTCCAGCGTATTTATTGAATACTTCTAAAACACTGATAGGTTTACGCTTGATCACATAGATACCAATATTAGTATCTAGCATGTACTTCAGCACTACAAAGGTTCTCGCTCTTGTTGCTCCTGATTAGCACGCTCGACCATAAAATCATCAGAAACCGTTTCCTCTGACAGAAAGAAACTATCCCAAGTCTGATCAACCGGCGACAATACACGATCAACTCCAACCACACGCACATTGACGCGCTTCACACTATCTGGAAAACGACTATCTGCAGGCAACCTCACAGCTTGAGTTCGGTTATTCTCAAAAACTGAACCAGTAGACATAATAAGCCTCCGAATTTGCTATATACACATTATATATACATATAATATATATAGCAACAGTATATACACAGATAGTGAATACAGGATAGAGCTAGTTGATCTTACAAGGCCTTCCCTGCTTGGCATGCCCAAGCTTTACATTCAGCTTCTTCTCAATCTTTTCTTTAAAATTATCATTGCCTAGAGGCATACCCGTCTGCCAGGCTCGATTAATCGTATCCAGCTCACCTTGGTCAAAATGCGAAGCGAATAAACCTTTATAAGCTTGCAGCCGAGAAGTCGCCGTCCTACCCAGCGATAAATACTGCTTATGCTGAGTAATCAAACTATCAGACTTACCTTGAGCATTAGCACGATAACTACTCCAGCGATAGTGAGCAGGAGATTTAACCATATCCGCTCTGACAGGATTCAGCTCAATATAACGCATACACGTGAGTAAATACGCTTCATCGTCTACTAAGCTAGCCTTATAACGCCCCTCCCATAGACTGCCGGTAGAACCATACTCATAACGCATATACGGCCCAAAGTGACGATTTACTTGCTGAATCATCCGTCCTATAGCATATTGATCAGAAGGGGTAAGGAGAAAATGCACATGGTTGTTCATCAAGACATAAGCATGTATGGCACAACCCTGCTCAACAGACGCTTCTTGCAACCAAGACAAGTAAGCTGAAAAATCAGCATCATCAAAAAACACCACATCACGATTATGACCACGATGAACAACGTGGACCGGTACGTCAGGAAGATAATATCGAGGCTTTCTAGGCATAGCGCCTAGTATACTACTTTAAAAGGGGTCTGACCCCTTTTTTTATACGTAATATCAGGGTAAGATCAGTCTGGTCTTACCCCGATATTACGCACAACTTAGTTAAGCATCTCGGCATTCTCGAAGTCTACTGGTGATTGGTAGTTCAAATAAGAATGCTTTCGCTGCCGGTTATAAAATATCTCAATATAATCAAATATCACTGACCTTGCCTGCGCACGGGTTCGATAGTCATCATGATGCACTTGCTCTACTTTCAAGCTATGAAAGAAACTCTCCATCACGGCGTTATCATAACAATCACCAAGCCTGCTCATACTGCATTCCATACCATGCGCTTTGAGTAATCGCTGATACTCTCCTGCATAGTATTCTTTGCCTCGGTCTGAATGTACTAGTACACCTTGCTTTGGCGCTCTCGATTCAATAGCGTTACTCAACGCTTGTTGTGCCAACTCACTTGTGAGCTTATTACTCATCGACCAGCCCACTATCTTCCTCGAATACAAATCCAATACCGCCGCTAAATATACCCAGCCTTCTCGCGTCGGGATATAGGTCACATCCGCTACCCACTTCTCATTCGCTTCACTGGCTCTAAATTGCCTTGCCAAACGATTCGGCGCTGGTTGACGACTCTTACGTGAATCTGTCGTGATTCGGAATTTCTTGATCGTCTTGGGCACCAACCCCGATCGTTTCATTAACCTCGCTACGCGATTCAAACCACAGCTAATACCTTGATCAACCAACGTCCTATGCACCCTCGGTGCTCCATACACTTCTCGGTGCGTATAAAATACGCGCTTGATCTCTTTCAATAATAATTCGTTAGCTCGCTCTCTAGTCGACTGAGGACGCTTTAACCAGTCGTAATAGCCTCTCCTCGATACCTGCATGACTCCACACAGTCGGCTCACGCTATAGTCTTTCGATTGCTCCAACACAAAGACATACCTTAATCGGACTCTCTCGCGAAGAAGATGGCTGCCTTTTTTAAAATCGCTACCTCCTCGCGTAAACGCTTATTCTCCGCTTCCAGCACTGCCGTATCTCTATCTATTACTTTCTTCGGCCTGCCTCCTTTGCCAGGAAATGCCTTCTCTCCATGTGCATCTATCTCTGCTTTCCACTTGTATAACTGGTTACGGCGAACTCCCAACTCCCGTGCTAACTGCGATATTTCCTTATCCCCTTGCTCTAATAACTTCACCGCTTCGCGTTTAAACTCTGAACTGAACACTTGTCTTTTACTCTTCATATCCCACACTCTCCTTCAGGAACATTGTCCCTCTTTGACAGTGTGCGTCAAACTAGGGTAGGTTTAGTCTGACCCCTTTTATTGCTTTTATTTTTTTTGTTACCCCTTTTATTCGTCTAGTCATCTACTACGGCACTCCAAACGTACATCATATGATATGGAGGAAATATCCTGAGAACCGTCACCACGATGATGAAGTTTAAATACTAAATTTGCAACATAATTATGCCCTATATATATCCTATCCACTGCAAACAAATCTGGTGCACTATACGTGAAATTTTTGCCAATGATGTCAAATGTAGCAACTTCATTAGGAATATTTAAACTTCCCCAATCAAGAGTAAACCTATCAGCAACTTCACTTGCTTGGATCGGACCAATCTCTCCATCAAGTGCTTTTAACTCTGTTTTATCCTCGAATTTATGTACAATCGACTCCCAAAACTTGTCTATTAAATCTGTATTTTTTGAAACTCGTTTTAAATTCTCACAACCGGGAACTGAGAATAACGTATTAAAAAAATAGAGAGCCACACCTATTAGTAATAGTGTAAAAACAAAATTCAATTTACCAACCAACCTCCTCACTACTGTCTACCAGCAGCAAACTTACGCCCAGTTTCCGCAAATAACCTTGCAGGCGCTATTTGATTCAGGTCATTTGAACTGAACCCCCTTCTAACAAATTGAATCGTATTCCACACCCCTACGTGAGAATAAAGAGCAGCCGTTGACACTCCGTTTACCCCCGCCAGTGCTCCAACACCAATATAGTTGATTTCATTACCTGAGTTATGAGTTAAGGGTCAAGTCTATTGATAATAATATTAATCTTTTTGGCTAAACGTTGATCTTCATCCATCTCCTGCTTAATACTGCATATAGCATGCGCCACACCACCATAGCAACTGTACTTTTGGTAGCCCGGATAGAGCAAAGCGGCATACGGAGGGTTTTACAAAAAAGAACTACTCTCCCCGGGTTTCACTTCGTTGTATCTGCGCTACATGACTTTAACGACATCACCGCTGACATACAACCAGTGCCCACCGCTTCGCTCAAATAATGATTTTTCATGGTGACAGGCAATTTCACCATTACTATCTAGATAAAACGCTTTAAACTCAACCATGCCTTGGTTACCACTTTGCGATTTATTTATAATTTTTAAACCGCACCAGTCTGTTGTTTTTTGCGACAGGTCTGTCGCTGATAGACTTCCCTCGACATGCTCCCCTCGACAGGCCTGGGATGAACGAGGTGAGTGTGACCAGGTAGCTAATAAATATTCGCCATAACCACCCAGCGAAAATGCGCTAAAGCGCGAGCGCATTAATTGTTCGGGTGTTTTTGCAAACTGCCCTTGATTTAAAAAACGATCACAGCATTTCGCAAACGGCTTACCGCTTTGGCAAGGGCAATTCATCGTCTGATCAAGCTTGTCTAAATTAACCCAACCAAACCCTGGCGTTTCTAAATATACGCATCCATGGGCTATCTTCTTGCCAATCACTCGGATGCCATGACATTTGGCTAGCGCGAAATACGCGTTCTGGGTGAGGCATCATAATTGTAAAGCGACCATCGTTGGTGGTGAGCCCGGTAATACCTAGTGGTGAGCCATTGGGGTTGGCAGGATAAGTGTTAGTAACATCACCTTGATTATCAATATAACTTAGTGAAACTAGTCTGTTGTCTGTCACTTGTTTAGCTTGGTTAGTGTTAGCCCATTCAGCGCGGCCTTCGCCGTGGGAAACTACCACGGGCAATCTCGAACCTGCCATGCCACTCATGAAGATCGATGGGGATTCAGCGACTTCGACCATGACTAAACGTGCTTCAAACTGTTCGGAATCATTACGCTCAAAGCTTGGCCAGTGCTGGGCACCGGGAATGAGTTCGCGCAAATGCGACATCATTTGACAGCCGTTACAAACTCCCAAAGCAAAGCTATCATCGCGATGAAAGAAATCACTGAACACCTCTTTCGCGCGGGCATTGAATAAAATTGAGCTAGCCCAACCGCGACCTGCACCTAAGACATCACCATAAGAGAATCCGCCACAAGCCGCTACGCCCTGAAAGCTTCCTAATGTAGTGCGACCAGCAAGGATATCGCTCATGTGCACGTCTATGGCATCAAAACCTGCGCGGTCAAACGCAGCCGCCATTTCGATATGACCATTAACGCCCTGTTCTCGCAGCACGGCGATACGTGGTTTAGTTTTATTAATAAAAGGCGCGCTAATATCATCGTTAATATCAAAAGTCAGACTTGTGCTCAATCCTTTGTCTTGTGAGTTAAGAATTGAATCGTAGGCTGATTTCGCACAGCTTGGATTATCACGCAAGGTTTGCATACGGTACGAGGTCTCTGACCATATTCGTTGTAGAGGAATGCGTGATTGGTTTATCAGTATTTTATCTGCGTGTTTAATCAGACATGTGTTTTCTTTGATAACGCGGCCGAGAATATGGCTACAATCATCTAGTGAATGAGTTGCTAAAATGGCATTCGCTTTTTCAACATCACTAGCTCGCAATTGGATAACCGCACCCAGCTCTTCTGAGAACAAGGCCGACACGAAGTCATCCCCTAACCCATCGATAGTAATATCGATGCCTAGGTGACCACTGAACATCATCTCTAGCAATGCAGTAATTAAGCCACCATCTGATCGATCATGATAAGCAAGTGCGATATCCTCATCGTTTAATGCTTGCATCGCATTAAAACAATTTTTCAAATCTTCCGGTTTATCCAGGTCTGGTACTTCATTACCCGCTTGACCATAAACTTGGGCCAAAGCTGATCCACCTAAACGGTTTTTACCTCTTCCTAAATCAACCAATAGCAATAGGGTTTCTTCATCAATATTCTGTAATTGCGGCGTTAATACTTTTCGACAATTGCTGACCGGAGCGAATGCACTCACAATCAGCGACAATGGGGCACTCATAACGTGTTCGGCTGAACCATCACCTGTCTCTGACCGCCAGACAGTTTTCATCGACAGTGAATCTTTACCTACCGGTATAGCCACACCTAAGGCGGGACATATTTCCATACCGATAGTTTTAACCGTATCAAACAAAGCCGCATCTTCATGCTCGGTACCGCAAGCCGCCATCCAGTTCGCTGAAAGCTTGATATCGCCTATTTTTTCTATTGGTGCGGCAATAATATTGGTAATAGATTCAGCTAAGGCCATACGACCAGATGCCGGCGCATCGATGACGGCAATGGGAGAACGTTCACCCATGGCCATGGCTTCACCTTTAGTATCAATAAAACCTGCGCTGCTTACCGCACAATCCGCTACTGGCACTTGCCATGGCCCAACCATTTGATCACGCGCAACTAAACCGCCAACACTACGGTCGCCTATGGTGATTAAAAAGGTTTTATCTGCGACAGATGGCAAACGTAATACTTTGTCTAGGTGTTCTTGCACACTGGCTTCTGGCAAATCTAATGCAACAGGCTTTTCTGTACGACGTACGCCCATTCGTTGCATTTTTGGCGTGTTACCAAACAGCAAATCGCTGGGAATATTAACGACGAATTGATCTGATTTGCCATCGTAAAGTTTAAGTTCTTTCTTCTCCGTTGCATTTCCAATTACTGCAAAAGGGCAACGTTCTCGTTTACAGATTCTTTCAAAGTCGGCTAGCTCATTATCAGCAATAGCTAAGACATAACGCTCTTGTGATTCATTGCTCCATAATTGCATGGGAGACAAACTTTCATCAGCGCTTAGTACTTTATCTAACTTTAAGTCTGCACCACGATCGCAATCATTAACAATTTCTGGAACGGCATTAGAAATACCGCCAGCTCCAACATCATGAATTGACGCGATGGGGTTATCATCACCCTGCGCCCAGCACGCATCAATCACTTCCTGACAGCGGCGTTGCATCTCTGGGTTGCCACGCTGTACCGAGGCAAAGTCGAGATCTTCACTACTGGCGCCACTATCCATTGACGAGGCTGCACCGCCACCCAAGCCGATTAACATGGCAGGACCGCCTAAGACGACGATGTAATGACTGTTATCTAAGATTTTCTTACTAACATGATCAGCACGAATACTGCCGTGGCCACCGGCGATCATGATGGGTTTATGATAACCTCGCAATTCTTTTTTTGGTTCTGAATCGTAATCAAAACTCACCGTTTGCTCATAAGTTCTGAAATAGCCACAAAGGTTTGGTCGACCAAATTCATTAGCAAAAGCAGCTGCGCCAATAGGCGCTTCAATCATAATATCTAGCGCGCTAGCCATACGTTCTGGTTTGCCGATATCCACTTCCCACTCTTGAGTAGCGCCCGGAATTTTAAGGTTAGAAACATTAAAGCCGGCCAGGCCTGCTTTGGTGCGTGAGCCGCGACCGGTAGCGCCTTCGTCTCGAATTTCACCACCTGTACCTGTTGCCGCACCCGGGAAAGGTGATATCGCTGTAGGATGGTTATGCGTTTCCACCTTCATTAGCATAGGCGTGTCTTCTAGATGGTAGCGATACTGGCCATCTTTTCCATCGACATAAAAGCGCTGCGTAGTATGACTCGCCGCAACCGCGGCATTGTCTTTATAAGCAGACAACAAGCCATCTGGACTGCACTTTGCGGTATTACGAATCATGTTGAATAAAGAATCGGGTTGTTGTTCGCCATCTATTGTCCACGAGGCATTAAAAATCTTATGCCGACAATGCTCTGAGTTAGCTTGTGAGAACATCATCAATTCTGCATCGCTAGGGTTACGACCAAGCTTAGTGAATGCGCCCTGCAAATACTCAATTTCCTGCTCGCTAAGTGCAAGGCCTAGTACTTGATTGGCTTTTTCTAAAGCGACGACACCTTCATTCAGCACATCGATAAAAGCCAGACCTTCGGCTTGGCCAGATTGAAACAAAGCTGATAAAGAATTGATATCGAAATACACGGACTCAGTCATTCGATCATGGAGCAACGGCATAAGCGCTTCGATACCTTGTCGATCTAATGACTGACTTACGCTAACCATATAAAGTCTGCCATGCTCTACACGATTGACGATGGATAAATCACTGTTATGCAAAATATCCGTAGCCTTGCTTGACCACGGCGATATCGTACCCGCCCGTGGCACCACATACAGCGGCACTTGGTTCGACAAAGGTTCTATTTGCTCAGTCTTAGCGCTGAGAATTATATTAAGCAGTTGGGATTGTTGATCTGATAGCGCTTCGTTGAGTTGAGCAAGATAGAATTCATAGACGTCAAGCGATGACACACCCATTTTCAACGCTTGCATCTCAGCAAGTAATCGATCACGTCGAAATTCAGATAAGGCTCTTTGACCTTGTAAATAATAAGGTGCGGACATTTTTTTCATTCACTGCCGTTTACGGCTGGTGGTTAATACGGTTTTGCCTAGAGACTGATACCCAGGCGCTGAGCGACTTCTTCATAGCCCTCAATCACTTCACCGAGACCTTGGCGAAAGCGATCTTTATCCAGTTTTTTACGCGTTTGTGCATCCCATAAACGACAACCATCTGGCGAGAACTCGTCGCCTAATATAATTTTGCCGTGGTAACGACCAAATTCTAGTTTGTAGTCGACAAGCAATAAACCAGCATCGCTAAATAGTTTGCTCAGTACTTCATTACATTTAAGCGTCAGCGAACGCATAGTTGAAATCTCTGCCTCATCCGCCCAGCCGAAAGAAGTGATGTGGCTATCGTTAATCATTGGATCATGCATGGCGTCATTTTTGAGGAAAAACTCAAACACAGGCGGCGATAGCTCTAACCCTTCTTCTACGCCTAAGCGACGACATAAGCTACCTGCTGCGATATTTCGCACCACGCATTCGACAGGGATCATTTCCATTGATCGGACTATAGAGTCATTATCCGTCAGCAACTCAACAAAATGCGTATCGATACCCGCCTGTTGCAAGGTCTGCATGATATGGGCGTTGAATTTATTATTCACCATACCTTTGCGGTCGAGTTGTTCGACTTTTTCACCATCAAAGGCTGAGGTATCATCACGAAACCGCATGACAAGCAAACCATTATCATTGGTACGATAAAGTGTTTTTGCTTTACCAGAATACAGTTCTTCTAAAATAGTGATGGTCATATCATTAGTTATTAACGAGGATTTTCGTTATTCCGGCACTTTCAGTACCTTTTGGCCTTCCGGTTCTTTTAAACCCTCAGGCACTTCGAGTGACTCTCCACTTTGGCTTTTTTCGTATTTTGCTTTGCCGCTTTTTAAAGCACCACAAGCACTCAATGGACCAAGCACTAACAAGACGACAAAAAAAATAAAGGATCGCTTTAGCATTAAAAACTGACACCAGCTTGTTGCATGGATTCGTCAACTACGGCATGAAAACGTTTATCCAACGGTGTCATGGGAAGACGAATTCCTGCCGGTATCTTGCCCATTCTGTACAAGGCGTATTTCACCGGAATAGGGTTTGACTCAACAAAAAGATTTTTGTGCAAACCCTGTAAAGTCATATCAATTTTATGCGACTCATGCACATTACCCGCTAGCGCTGCTTTACACATTGCTGCCATAGATTCTGGTGCAATGTTAGCGGTGACGGAAATCACGCCGTCGCCACCTTTGAGCATAAAGGCATTACCTGTTTCATCATCGCCACTAAATAAGGCAAAGTCTTCATTTGTTACTGCGCGAATCTGCTCAACCCGGGCGAGATCTCCGGTAGCTTCCTTAATACCTATAATATTGCCTATCTCCGCCAATCTACCTACGGTTTCAGGCAACATATCGCAGGCGGTACGACCGGGTACGTTGTACAAAATTTGCGGTATCGAAATTTTTTCTGCGATTTTTTTATGATGCAGATACAAGCCTTCTTGTGTCGGCTTATTATAGTATGGCGTGACCAACAAACAGGCATCGGCACCCGAGTCTTGCGCGCAACGGCTGAGATTAATAGCTTCAGTTGTCGAGTTCGCGCCGGTGCCCGCTATGACAGTAATTCTGCCATTAGCATATTTGACAACATGACGAATGACATCGCAGTGTTCTTGCTCGTCCAGAGTAGCAGATTCACCCGTAGTGCCGACTGCAACAATGGCGTCAGTACCCGCCTCCACATGCCATTCAACCAGTGCCTGCAAAGCCAAATAATCGACCGCGCCATCGTCCGCCATAGGCGTCACTAGGGCGACCATGCTACCTTGAAACATCGTTGAGCTCGTTCAGAAAAAGAGTCTAATGTTACTGTTGAAGCACTATTTACTCAAGCAAATACTGGTAACATAGGCAACTGGAACACCAAGCCCCGATAAATTGACGCTAAAATAGAAAAAATCACGCGATGCCAAACTCAACAAGCACCAAACCGAATCATCTCATTATTTCAGCAATCGGCCACGACAAACCCGGTATCGTTCAGTCATTATCTAAGGTAGTTTTTGACAACGGTTGCAATATTCTTGACAGCAGAATGATGGTTTTAGGTGGAGAGTTCAGTGTCATCATGTTGACTTCAGGCAACTGGAATCATATTGCCAAACTAGAATCAGCAATCAAGCACGCAGCCAGTGAAGCGGATTTGACCATCACTCTCACCCGTACCGAGAATAAAGATGCGCAGCCTACCTTACTACCTTATATGGTAGAAGTCATTTCGATTGACCACCCTGGCATCGTTTACCAAGTTGCCGACTTCTTCTCTCGACACCAGATTAATATCGAAGATTTGAGCAGCGACAGCTACCACGCCGCCCACACCGGCACACCGATGTTTTCCATGAATATCGCTATCAGCGTGCCATCGCAACTGAGCATTAGCGAACTACGCGCGCAGTTTTTAAGCTTTTGCGATGAATTTAATATCGATGCGGTGATCGAACCCCTAAAGAAATAAACCTGAGTTAATTTTGGAGCAAACAATGAGCACACCCACTATCGGAAAGGCCGCACCCAAATTCACATCTGAAGCTACGGGTGATCAAAAAATTAAATTGAACGACTTAAAAGGCCAAAACGTTGTTCTATATTTTTATCCAAAAGACAGCACGCCTGGCTGTACCACCGAAGGCCAAGATTTTCGTGACAACATCAAGAAATTTGAAAAACTTAATACTGTCATTTTAGGCGTATCTCGCGACAGTCTAAAGTCTCACGAAAATTTTAAAAGCAAACAATGTTTCCCTTTTGATTTACTCTCTGACCCTGAAGAAGAACTGTGTAATAAGTATGACGTCATCAAAGAAAAAAACATGTATGGCAAAAAATACATGGGCATAGAACGCAGCACCTTTCTCATTGATGAAAAAGGCGTGCTACGACAAGAATGGCGCAAGGTCAAAGTCAAAGGCCATGTGGACGAGGTACTAGAAGCTGTTAAAGCTTTATAAGATTACTTGCGTACCTGACAATTCACTCGATCTTTTGCAAACCTACGTTACCTATAGTATAGAAGCGATTAAGGCTGTCCAACCTGTTTGATGGCTAGCCCCTAAACCTTGGCCTGTTTCACTGTGAAAGTATTCGTGAAATAACAATAAGTTTTTATAGCGCTCGTCATCTCGATAATGTAGTCGCTCGCCGTGGCAAGGGCGCTTGCCACTTTCATCTTTGAGGAAAAGCGCACTCAAGCGATGGCGAATATGTTCTGCGCACTCGCCAAGGTTAAGCATATTGCCTGAGCCTGTGGGCAACTCAACTCGAAAGCCATCGCCGTAGTAATCAAAATAAATTTCCAAGGCACCTATAATGAGATAATTGATTGGAAACCATACGGGACCACGCCAGTTAGAGTTTCCACCAAACAACCATGAATCCGACTCACCTGGGTTGTAACGTACTTGATATTCCTCTCCGTCAATATGCATTTGGTATGGCTGCGATTCGTGAAAGCGAGACAATGACCGCACACCATAATCAGAAAAGAACTCATCTTCATCAAATAGATATTTTAATAACTGCGTTAGTTTGGCTTTTGAGGGAATGGCTAACAAATAGCGATGATTACCACGATCACAATGCATGCAACTGATTTGCTGTGTAATATCTTTACGACTTTCTAAATACCAGTCCATGCGCTTGCGAAAATCTGGCAAGCTATTAATAGTATTTTCTTCCAGCACGCCGACCGCACAAAGCGGCAGCAGCCCGACCAAACTACGTATTTTCAAAGCAATAGAATCTGTCGAATCATCTGCTTTACGCAGCTTATCGTAATAAAAACCATCATCCTTATCCCATAGACCGCTGCCACCAAAATGATTGATGGCGTCAGCAATATTGATGAAATGCTCAAAAAACTTCGACGCCACGTCTTCGTAATTTGAGTTATATTTAGCCAGCTCTAAAGCAATTGATAACATATTGGAACAATAAAAAGCCATCCATGCGGTACCATCTGCCTGCATCAACCGACCGCCACCTGGCAAAGGTTTAGAACGATCAAACAAACCAATATTATCTAGCCCGAGAAAACCTCCAGCAAAAATATTGTTGCCATCAGGGTCTTTACGATTCACCCACCAGGTAAAATTCAACATCAGTTTGTGAAATACGCGCTCTAAAAAGCCTATATCTGCATGACCGTCTGATTGCCCTTTTTTATAGACTTGCCAACAAGCCCAGGCATGCACTGGCGGATTAACATCATCAAAACCCCATTCATAGGCCGGCATTTGCCCATTGGGATGCATATACCATTCACGCAACAGCAGTACCAGCTGTTCTTTGGCAAAGTCTGGGTCAATATCGGCAAATGGAATCATATGAAACGCCAGATCCCACGCTGCATACCAGGGATACTCCCATTTATCAGGCATGGAGATAACTTCTTTGTTAAATAAATGCGGCCAATCACTGTTACGCCCTTTTAAGCGTTCGATTGGCGCTGGCGCAACGGCGTCATCGCCTTTTAACCAATCTCTAACTGAGTAATGGTAAAACTGTTTTGTCCAAAGCAAACCTGCATAAGCCTGGCGTTGAATATCAAGATGGGCATCGTCTGCAACATGACAGGCTACTTGTTGATAAAACTGATCTGCCTCATTTATTCGCGCATTAAATATATTGGAGTAATTTTTACCAAACACGCTTCGCGGTGTTTCATTGGCACTATATAAACGCATTTCTATAGTTGTATGAGCACCCGCTTCCATGTGTAACGCATAATGCGCAGCGCTGATAGTACCGCTTTGCTCTGGGTTTACTGCTTTCTTATCACCTGCGACCAAATATCGATTAATCGCATCTTTAACGTAAGGGGTATATTGAGATTTGCCATATAAGGCTTGTGTATTGGTTTCATTCTCGCAAAACAAAAAATTTGGCTTAACACCATCACTGGATTTTTTTGCCTTAAAAATAAATTCATTTAAGGTTTCATGGGTTAGACGAAGCTCACCGGGCGATACTCGTTTGATGTTTGGCTTTAAAGTGCAACCTTCATGCTCGCACCCCCATATCCAGGTATTGCGAAACCAAAGCTTGGGTAAAACATGGAGATCAGCAGCTTCCGACCCGCAATTTTGAATACTTAACCTGATCAATATATCGTTCGGCCCGCCTTTTGCGTACTCAACCTGCACGTCAAAGTATCGATTTTCATCAAATACTCCTGTGTCTTCTATTTCAAACTCAGGTTGTAAACGATTTCGTTGTTGATTTTCGTTTTTAAGTTGTGAATAGGGGAAGGCTGTTTGAGGGTATTTATATAGCGCCTTATTATATGAATGCGTTGGCGTTGAATCCAGGTAGTAGTAAAGCTCTTTGACATCTTCAGCATGATTACCTTCATTGCCATTGAGGCCGTATAAACGCTCTTTTATTATTTCATCTTTACCATTCCATAACGCAACTGAAAAACATAAGCGACCCTGCCGATCACAAAAACCAAGCAAACCGTCTTCTCCCCAGCGATATGCGCGTTTATCGGCCTGATCGAATGGAAAACTCTCCCATGCATCGCTTTCAGCGGAATAGTCCTCGCGCACTGTGCCCCATTGTCTTTCAGGCAAATAGGGACCCCAGCGTTTCCAGTTCTTTTTGCGTCGCGCTTCTTCACGCAGACGTTTACGCTCTGGATCTAATTGGGTTTTACTCGATTTCAATACGGACCTCTGTTTACTCAGAAAATTTTCATACAACTACACGCACCAAATCAGCCAGTAAATACTGCGCCACGAACAAAAGCCAGATTGAATACTATGGGGTTTAGCTGATCGATGTATTAGCAGCGTACATTATTGTTATTTTTTCTCAAGACTTAATAGGCTTTAGTACTCACCCATTTGTTAAAACCCCCTTTGAGCCAGTCAGTACACTATGTTCAGGCAGGAAAAATCTGCCATTCTATTTTTCAACATTTTCTCGTTTTAAATTACTTTCGCACTAGAATAGAGCAGCAGCAAACATAATCAGGTCAAACGACCTGCGATGTCGTATTACCTGGTTACGGCAGGCTGTACAAATGGGGTATCAAGCGCTATTAAGTTATAATCTAGAGTTTTAATGCAGCATTGAAAATCAACAAATACGCTACCATGTCTGATATCAACACTATTCAGCAAGAAATCATCGATGAGTTCACTCTGTTTGAAGACTGGACCGAACGTTACAAATATATTATTGATCTTGGGCGAGATCTACCCGAATTAGAAGAAGATGAGATGGTGGAAAAAAATCTAGTTAAAGGCTGCCAATCTCAAGTGTGGTTGCTTGCCAATGAAGAAGATGGCAACATCACTTATCGAGTCAATAGTGATGCCGCCATTGTCAAAGGACTTGCTGCATTGCTAGTGCGCGTTTACTCAAATCAAAGTGTCGACACTATTCTTGATATAGAACCACACTTTATTGAGCATATTGGTATGACAGAACACCTGTCACCAACGCGTTCTAATGGGCTGTCAGCAATGCTTAAACAAATTAAATTATTTGCTTTAGCCTTTAAGCAGCAAGCTTAAATTGATCAGTTAAGTCTAATTATTCGCCGATTCTAGAATCTATTCTTGGGTTTTTTAGCCAAGTAGCGATATCTTTGCCCAAAGTTTTGACGCAACGGCCTAAGACTGAACATGAGCCCTTGTAGCCGCCAAAAAAACCGCCGCCGCTAGAACGCTGGCCAAAAAACGATCCAACTTTTTCGCCGCCCTCATACAAAGTGCCTTCTACTTCAACAAATTTTGCGTGTCCCAAGAAAGCATTACCTTGACTAATAGCATTGGTCATCTCGACTTTAAGCACGCGTTCGCCTGATTCCGGTGCAGGCAAATTAGCCACTTGCTCTACCTTAACTCCAGCCTTGGTAGAATATTTGACAATAAATGAAGACAGCTTATCACCGAGCTCAAAGCACTCATCCAATACCTTTCTCTGGATTTTTTTCTCATCTTGATAAGGCACCGCTTCGATCACTTTAATGGTATCAGCAAGGGCTGACGCAGAAACAGTAAGTGTAGAAACAACAAAAAATAGACAAAGTAACAATCCCCGATACATTTTAAATACCCCTTTTAGTTTCGATTTTTCCAATTTCCGAGCTATTGCAACGACAATTTTTGAGCAAAATTGCGTAAATAAATCACCATAGCAAGTCGGCTTCCCTTTATTAGACTTTAATAATAACGAGAATTCTTCACAATTTCGTGACATTTACTGCTGTTCAGCATTGTATCTGCGCCCTGAGAGTCAGCCAGGCTGAGGGTTTGCTAGATACCTGGCAATGACTATACAAATAGAACCTGATATTACCCGAGCGCATTTTTCGCTATAATCGCCACTATTCTTCTATAACTTAAATAATTGCTATGAACCCAATTAGAAAAATGGGACAGCTTTTCGCTGCCGCCATACTGATACTTATTGTTTCGCCAATTGCCTTTGCTGCTGGTGGCGGCGAACCCGTTCTTCAAGATTTTACCGCTTCCACTATCGGTTTTATCGCCATCGGCGTATTCGTCTTAGCCTATGGCTTTGTTATCAGCGAAGAATTTTTGCATCTGCGCAAATCCAAGCCGGTTTTAGTAGCAGCTGGCGTCATCTGGATATTAGTCGCTTATGCGTACGCGCAGACTGGTGACATAACCACTCCGACCTTTCAGTTAAGACACAATATTCTCGAATTTGCTGAGTTAATGCTGTTTTTATGGGCGGCGATGACCTTCATTAACACCATGGAAGAACGTAATGTTTTTCAAGCGATTCGCGCGTGGCTGGTGTCTTCTGGCTTTACTCTGCGCACTGTATTTTGGATTACTGGCGTATTGGCCTTTGTCATCTCTCCAATCGCCGACAACTTAACCACTGCCCTGGTCATGGCCGCCGTGGCAATGACGGTGGGCGCAGGCAATATTGCTTTTGTTTCTATTGCCTGCGTCAATATTGTTGTTGCTGCCAACGCTGGCGGAGCTTTTAGCCCATTTGGTGATATCACTACTTTGATGGTGTGGCAGAAAGGCATTATCGATTTCTTTGGTTTCTTTGCTCTAATCATTCCTTCTATCATTAACTGGATAGTACCTGCAGTCATCATGTCTTTCGCCATCAGCAAAGACAAACCAACACCCTTAAACGAAGAGGTCAACATCAAGCATGGTGGGCTAGTTGTGGTGTTGTTGTTCCTACTCACTATCGCGCTAACAGTATCTCTGCATAATATTTTTCATTTACCCCCCGCACTGGGCATGATGACCGGCCTCGGTGTATTGCAACTGTTTGGCTATTATTTGAAACGTAAAGAATGGGGCGAGGATCAAGAGAACATTGAAATTAGTCCCGGTTTATCTGAAGAAGAACTCCAGCGCTATTACAAACCTCGCAACCGCCCATTCGACATTTTTATTAGTATCAAGCGAGTAGAGTGGGATACCTTGTTATTCTTTTACGGCGTAATCTTATGTGTCGGTGGTTTGGCAACACTGGGCTATTTATCCAGCCTTTCTGTAGCCATGTATGATGGGCTGGGTGCCACCACTACCAATGTGTTGGTTGGTATTCTCTCCGCTCTTGTCGACAACATTCCCGTGATGTTTGCCGTGTTAACCATGAACCCTGATATGTCGCACGGTCAGTGGCTACTGGTAACACTAACCGCAGGTGTCGGCGGCTCTTTACTATCTATTGGTTCTGCTGCCGGGGTGGCATTGATGGGGCAAGCGCGCGGTGTTTATACCTTTTTCGGCCATTTAAAATGGACATGGGCGATCGCTTTGGGTTACGCCGCTAGCATTGGCGCGCATTTGCTTATTAATGCTGATTTGATGGAGGTACCGCTAGGTCGCTAGGTATTTTTAGTCGCTACGGATAATGCGTTGCTTTACTGCAAGGTAAAAAAGCGTATCGGCTTCTGACTCAGCCTCGTCAAAACTGACGCCCAAGCGGAAAAACCCGCCTTCTTGTGAATGGCTCTGGTCTGATTCTTTTGCACACCATTTGATTTTGCCAAACTGGGTGATTTCGCACTCACCCGTATTGAAAGATAGTTGTACCGGCGTACCAGTACGCATACGGCTGTAGGCGCGTAAGCCAATACCGTTTTGGGAGACATCTTCAGCGTGGACAATTTCCTGTCCATCGTCGCCTACGTGCAAACGAAGTAAAACATTACTGTGGTCAAGTTGATTGGCTATGCGCTGGGCACGGCGACGTTCGGCTGCTGTCACGGTTAGTTTCCTAAATTACTTTACATTCCCTCCATATACAGCGGCCGCTCTCCGATTCTATAAAGTCTAATCGTTCAGAATGTGCGTTTTTTTCTTCTTCTGAGGCCTGTATCACAGTTATTGACGGTCGATTTGTGTCAACCCGCCGAATTTCTTCCTGACTCAATGCGCTAAATTCCTGACTGCCGTTAAGCAACATACTGACCTGCCCCCCAGTCATAGCCAAATAGACTTCGGACAGAATCTCAGCATCTAACAAGGCGCCATGTAAAGTACGCGAGGAATTATCTATTTCATAGCGACCACATAATGCATCCAGGCTATTTCGTTGGCCTGGATGCATCTGGCGCGCCATAACCAGAGTATCTGTGACCTGACACTGACCCGCTAAGCCGGAAATACTCACCTTGGCGAACTCGTGGTCGATAAAGCCAACATCAAATGGCGCATTATGAATAATCAGCTCCGCACCTTTTATATAGCTCAAGAAATCTTCGGCTATATCTTCAAAGCACGGCTTGTCTGCAAGAAACTCATTGGTAATACCATGAACTTCAATGGCTCCCTGATCAATCTCACGATTAGGCTGAATATATTGGTGATAATCTTTACCGGTGCGACGTCGACCAACTAATTCGACGCAACCAATTTCAATAATGCGATGCCCCTGAGTCGGCTCAAGCCCGGTAGTTTCTGTATCAAGAACGATCTGACGCATTGCTTAGCTTGCCTCAAGCATGTCATCAATGCCACGATTAGCGAGTTGATCAGCCATTTCATTGCCCGGATCACCACTGTGTCCTTTTACCCAAACCCAGTTAATATCATGTTCCGATGCAGCAATATCCAGGCGCTGCCATAGATCGATATTTTTTACTGGCTGCTTATTAGCTGTTTTCCAACCCCGACGTTTCCAATTCACCATCCATTGGGTAATACCATCCATCACGTACTTGGAATCTGTCATTAACTTTACCTTGCAACCGCGAGTAAGACTCTCTAACGCAATGATGGCAGCTGTTAATTCCATACGATTATTCGTTGTTTCAGGTTCACCGCCAAACAAGGTTTTTTGCTTGTTCTTGTGGCGTAGTACCACGCCCCAACCGCCGGGACCGGGGTTGCCACGGCAAGCCCCGTCGGTATAAATCTCTACTACATCAGTCATTCTTAGGAAATAAATAGTGAATATTATCTCGCGCTGCAGGTCTTGCCAGTCCTTTTGCGCCAATAAATTGATTAGGTGTCGACCAACTTGGACATACAGGCGTCAGCCTAGATTCTCTTTTTTGAGTTAATAAAAAATATCCCGCAGCGAACGGTGGCTGCCAACTATCGCCCAAGCCTTCCAAGAACTGCAGGCGATTCATGATCGCACTACGTTGCAGTGGTGGTCGATAAAAATAATGATGACAATCAAGCACATCAAAACCTAATAATTTACACCAGTCTTTGATGCGCGCAATACTCCGAAACTGACCATTCCAAGGAAATTGTTGGCGATATTTTGCTACTGCGCGCCAGGCACCCCAGATACTCCAAGGATTAAAACCCATAATAATAGCGTGCCCTTCAGGAATAAGCACACGATCTACTTCTCGCAGTACTTGGTGAGCATCTTCAGCATACTCCATAGTGTGCGGCATAACCACTAGATCGACGCTGTCCGAATCAATCGGCAACGCTTCTGCCGCAGAGCAACAACTGATTCTGGGTGCATTTGAAGACACATCAATGATGCTACGATGGTGAATTTTACTGGCCCGCAGCAAATCAGTTTCCGTTGGTGAACCTAACTGCAAGAGATGATAACCAAACAAGTCGGGCAACACCTGATCAAGCAGTGTTTGCTCGATATCTAGTAAACGCTTGCCCAGTGGTTGCTGATACCATTGAACTAGGGCTTTACACTTAGTTTCTGCGCTCTGCTTAATTTTCACTCAGTAGGATACTCGTCTGTATTCACAAGCTAGCTTATAATAGCGACTATTATAACGCTAGCTAAACCCTTTCATCCATGCTGAACATATCCGCTATCCCGGCATTTAAGGATAATTACATCTGGGTGATTCGCCACACACTGACACCTGATAAGCCATACGGCCATGTCATCGTTGTCGACCCAGGCGATGCCAAACCTGTATTGTCCTGGCTAGACGCTCAACAACTATCGGTCAGTGCCGTTTTAATTACGCACAATTGCTTTGATCATGTTTTAGGTATCGAAGAACTTATCTCACACCACCCAGCGCCGGTCTATGGACCGGCAATCGAACAGCATAATGACGTTAGCCATCCGCTTGAAGATGGCAGTGAAATCTTCATCGGTAATAACCTGAGTTTTCATGCCATGCTCTTACCCGGCCATACCCTTGGCCATCTCGCTTTTTATACAACCGGTCATGTATTTGTTGGCGATGTTATGTTTGGTGCGGGTTGCGGACGCATAAAAAAAGGAGGAAACGCTGAGCAAATGTTTCATTCCCTACAAAAACTCGCCGCTTTACCAGAAGATACAAAGCTCTATTGCGCACACGAATATACCCTCGCCAATCTAGCCTTTGCGCAGACCGTGGAACCCAGCAACCTGGCAGTAAAAAAACGCATGAAGGTAGTTGCAGAGTTGCGCGCCAGTAATAAGATAAGTTTACCCTCTACCATTGCTGACGAACTCGCCACCAACCCCTTTCTACGCTGCACAGAACTTGAGATTACTCAATCAGTTAGTCACTATGCCGATAAAAGCTTATCTTCTGAGGTTGACGTATTTTCCCAGCTAAGACGCTGGAAAGACTATTATTAGTATAGAAACATGAATAAAAACAAAAACTTACCGCTTAAACCATGCTGGCAATTATTGCTGTTATGCCTCTTTGGCTTTATATTAAGCGCTTGCGCACAACATAATTCGCCTCTTATTTATCCGCAAGACAACGACAGCAATGTTGCCAAAACTGAGCTTGATAACGATCAGGAATTGAGTGTCGAACCCAAGCCAAAAACTAAACAAGCGGGCAGAATCCCTAACCCTCTCATCCCTATTTCCAGTACAAGCAAACCGGTTCCAAAGCTCGCTGCCGAGCAAAAAAATTGGTCAGATGTCTGGCATCGCATAGCCGATGGCTACAGTATTCCTGACCACGACCATGTAAGGATCCAGGAGGAAACGCGTGGCTTTTTACGCGATAAGCATTATCTTAACCGCGTTTCAAAACGTGCTGCTCCTTATCTTTATCACATAGTTGAAGAAATAGACAAACGCGGTATGCCACAAGAGTTGGCGCTGCTACCCATAGTTGAAAGCGCTTACCAACCTTTTGCCTATTCTCATAGTCGAGCTGCAGGGATTTGGCAATTTATACCTGGTACGGCACGCCATTACGGCCTGAAAATTAACTGGTGGTATGACGGTAGAAGAGATGTTTTCGCCGCGACTAATGCCGCTTTAAATTACCTACAATTTTTGCATGATGAATTCGATGACTGGCTATTGGCATTGGCCGCCTATAATGCTGGCGAAGGCAATGTGTACAGAGCAATCCGTCGTAATAAAAAAAGAGGCAAGGCAACCGATTTCTGGTCATTGCCTCTACCACGCGAGACACAGCGTTACGTGCCTCGGCTTTTGGCTGTCGCGGAGATCATCGCCAAACCAGAGCAGCATGGGATTTCACTGGAGCTCGTTCCAAATATACCTCGGTTAGCACAAGTCGATACTGAATCACAGATTGATTTGGCCTTAGTAGAAGAACTCTCTGGCGTTCCCATTGACACCATATATTTACTTAACCCCGGCATTAACCAATGGGCTACCGACCCAAACGGCCCTCATAAAATTGTATTACCCGTAGACAAAACAGCACAATTTAAATTTGCATTGGCACAGCATCCAGAATCAAAACGTGTTGTCTGGCAACGACATAAAATTCGTAAAGGCGAAACACTTAGCCATATTGCAGACAAATATAAAACGCGTGTCAGCGTATTAAAACAGGTTAACAATTTACGTGGCTCTACTATACGCGCCGGGCACGAGTTAATGATTCCTGTCGCAGCCAAAAGCGCGGATCGCTATACGCAGAGCATTTCACAACGACTTGCGAGGGCGCAAAACTCTGGATCTGGTTACCGTGTAAATTACACGGTGCGCCGTGGAGATAGTTTGTGGAGAATTGCTAGACGATATAACGTCAGCGTGTCACAAGTTGCGCGTTGGAATGGTTTGAGCACTAAAGGCGTTCTTAAGCCTGGACGCAAATTGGTTGTATGGCCACATGGCAAAGGCCAGTCTAAACACAGTACTAACAATATAACCATGCATTATACGGTGCGCCGAGGCGACTCCCTCGATAGAATTTCGCGCCGCTTTAAAGTCAGCATTAATGACTTGGTAAATTGGAATTCTCTTGATAAAGACAAGTATTTGCAACCCGGCCAAAAACTAAAAGTTCATCCCAGCGCTAGCTAAACTTAGGTTAGGCTTAGGGTTATAATTTCTCTAACTTAACGTGTGCTGCTGCTAAGTTAGAATCTGATAAAACTTCGGCTCTATGACCATGCTTTTGATCGTCGAAAGTCACTCCGTCGAGTAATCTATCTTTAGCAATAAACATCTTACCGCTGGAAAAATCTTTGTATTCTCCGTTACGTAAGCTAATACGTAGCGCCCCCTTCAATATAATAATCAGGGTAGGGTCTCCTGCCACATGCCAACCGGATTTATACCCCGACACACTTTGTCGCAAACGAAAATTAACTGCATCAATTTGCCCCGTCAGTAGCATCTCATTCCGGTTATGAGTGGGAAATTGCTGTGACCCGAAAACAGACACGCCATCAGCATCTACATCAATAGTTGTAATTAAAAACTCCTTCACCTCACCCTCTTTACTGTTACTTTTATATGTTAGAGTAATAACAACTATTTTAAAATTATGCAAATACCGTGACTGAACCCTGGCGCGATGCTGTCCTCCTTGGCACAAAAGCAAAAATAATCACCAATACGACTATTGTACAAACGCTATGGAGTGGCTACGGCAAAATTATTCGCGCAGGTCTAAGTGGGTCGGATATAAGCAGTTGCATAGTTAAGCATATTCATCCGAAAATGAGTGGTTACCATCCGCGCGGTTGGAATACAGATATTAGTCATGAGCGTAAACTAAGCTCTTATCGTGTGGAAAGTAATTGGTATAAACATTGGGCTCAACATTGCAATACGCATTGCAGAGTGCCAAAGTGTTATATGCTAGATAGTAACGCCGAAATGACGACCCTGGTTTTAGAGGATATCGACGCAAGCGGTTATCCCATTCGTCATTCTTCTCTTAAACCCAATTCGCTATTAGGCTGCATTCAGTGGCTTGCCTATTTTCATGCTAAGTTTCTCGATGAAGCACCACAAGGCCTATGGCCAACTGGAACCTACTGGCACCTGGCAACACGTCCCGATGAATTCAAGGCCATGCCCGCCAGTGAACTAAAAGACGCTGCAAAGTTACTGGATAAAAAGCTTAGCGAATGTCAGTTTCAAACTCTGGTGCATGGTGACGCCAAACTGGCAAACTTTTGCTTCTCAAACAATAGCGAACGAGTGGTCGCTGTAGACTTCCAATATGTCGGTGGCGGTTGTGGCATTAAAGATTTAGCTTATTTCATCAGTAGTTGTCTCAATGAAAAACAAAGCCAGCAATACGAAGCACAAATTTTAGATGACTACTTCTACCATCTAAAAGCCGCATTGAAACACTATGACAAGAACATTGATACCAACGCACTAGAAGTAGAATGGCGACAACTCTACGCAGTAGCATGGGCTGACTTTACCCGCTTTCTTCTCGGCTGGATGCCAAACCATAAAAAGCTCAATGCTTACACTGCTGCAAAAACGGCGCAAGCGCTAAAACTATTGTCTTAAAATTGCTACGCCGCTTGATTAAGACTTTCTAGCGCTTGTACCGCCTCTTCTGGCTCCATACGCTTGGTATAATCTGCGTCAACAAAGGCCTTGCTAACAAAACCATCCTTACTAACTACAAAGGTTGCTGGCAAAGGCAAAATAAATTTATTTTTACCGTTGTGTTTTTCCAGATCAATGCCAAAACCATTGTAGAGCTCTATTATATCTTCAGGCACAGTAAATAGCAGACCCAGTTCTTCCGCATATACGCCGTTTTGATCAGTTAAGACATGAAACGCTAGTTCATTTTTTTCAATCGTATTGAGTGATTCATCTGGTAACTCTGGCGTTATGGCGACGAGATTAGCACCTGCCCCTTTTATACGGCCAAGCATTTTTTGATATGCACGTAATTCCAGATTACAGTAAGGGCACCAACCACCTCGATAAAATGTCAAAATCATTGGGCCTTCGGCCAACAGCGCTGTTGAGACGACCTGGTCACCTAATTGATTTGGTAAAACAAATTCAGGCAGCCTATCACCTTCAATTAGGGCACTGTCTAAAATACCAGAATTCGCCAGCTCATCGGTCGCCGCCGCCATTTTTTCCTGAACATCAACCGGTGCATTGGCCCTAAATCCTGCCTGAAAACCCTCTAATTCTGCTTTTAACGTCATCTTGCCTCCTTTAACTTCGATCTAAGAGCAATTCCGCCCTGAAATATTAATTCTGTATATCTCACTATGCCCGCTAGTATGCTTATTAATAATCACCAAACTATGACAAAGTACTTACTCAATGGGTTTAACTAGCGAATTCTACGAACGGAACAATAGAAAAGTATAAAATTAGAGTGATAATCAGTATATAAAATAGAAACCTGCCAGGTGACTCTCGAAAGATATCGGTATAAGTACGTTGCTCACCTTCGCGTTTTAGAGACTCATATTCCTCCTTCGCGCGAAGGTATCGCTGCTTTTGATATTGATCGAGTTCAGATTTAGCTCGATCGACCTGGCTTTCATCACGTAACCAGAGAGCAGGACTAGAAATTCCCCAACGCCCTGACGGAGTCTCGTAATAATCGAAACCTTTTTCGCCTAAAAGTTGACGTATTTCCTCGGCCTCATCATCGGGAACTGAACGTAAATTAAGTAATCTTATGGACATAGTGACTCGTTTTGGCAAGGATATTGCCAGAACATATATGAAATCATAGCTTTACCTAGGTTTCAAAGGCTTTTAAGAGTTATATGGCCAAATATACTAAGGATAATGTGTTTTACCCTAGCCGGTGGAATCAATATGGACACGCTTAAACAAGATAACTCCGCAAACATCTTCCATCTTTCGTATCCCGAATCTGGAAGTTTATCAGTACGTACCTCGCTGCATTTTTTGAAATCAGTGGTCGACGCCTTACCTGACAATATTGTTGTCATTGATGGCGCTGGGACTATTCAATTTGCAAATAGAGGCTGGGAACAATTCGGCGATAATAACGGTGCAGATAATGTTTATACATGGACTGAATACAATTATATCCGTGTATGCGAAGCTGCTGCCGCTGCTGGGGATGCGTTTGGACAGAAAGCGCTTAAAGGTATAAGACTTGTTATCAGCGGAAAAAAGAACTCGTTCTGCATAGAATATCCCTGCCACGGGAAAAGAAAAAAGCGTTGGTTTTCGATGACGATTAAGCCATTTAAAATTAATGACGTAGAATTTTTTCTCATTTCCCATCAAGACATCACTAAGCGGAAGTTAATTGAAGAAAAAATTCTTGATCTATCCAGAATAGACTCCTTAACTAACATCGCTAATCGTCGCTCTTTTGATGAGTTTCTCGAATTTCAGTGGAAACACTGCAAACGATACGAACAACCTATTAGCATTGCCTTGATTGATATCGATCATTTTAAAATGCTCAATGATCATTATGGCCATCAAAGCGGCGATGACTGCTTGAAACAAATAGGCAAAGCATTAAGCAAGGTGACACAACGCCCTGATGACTTATGTGCTCGCTACGGTGGTGAAGAATTCGCCATTATATTTGGTGAAACAACGGCCGAACAAAGTCTTACCGTGATAACTAAGCTGCTTAAAGATATCAAAAAACTAAAAATTCCTAATAAAGAATCACCGGTATTCCCTTATGTAACCGTAAGTGTTGGCATTAGCAACATGGTGCCAACTAATACATTACAACCCAGAGACTTGATCTATGAATCTGACCAGCAGCTGTATAAAGCGAAAGCAAATGGCAAAAATCAAATATCAGTGAAAAGTGATACAACGAATAAACACTAATGGTTCTTTTCCAATCAAAATGTTCAGGCACGTTTTGAGCATCATATACTTCAAAAATACTAACCAAACTTTTTCAGCAGTGCATCTAATTCTGGTATACACGAACCACAGTTTGTGCCTGCTTTAAGCTTGTCGCCAAGACCTGCAATATTATCAACCTTATCTTGCGTTATAGCGTCGATAATTGTTTTTTCTCCCACGTTCAAACAAGCACATACTGTCTTACCCACATCTTTACGCGGTGTTCCAGGTTTACCAGCAAGTAATGACATTCGCTCAATATCGCTTAACTCATCTTTGGCAAATAACTCGACTAACCAGTTACGCTGAGGCAAGGCTTTCATTGGCGCAATATAAAGGCAAGAATCCAATTTACCGTCTTTGAGGCACGCGCTACGATACCAACCATGGGCTTTATCCGAATACTCTAACCAATCATCATCGTCATCACCATTGATGATAGCGCGGGAAAATTCCGTCCAATTAGCAATAATACTGTTGCCAGAAATTTCATAACGAAAACAGTCATTTTCAGGAACGGTGACCAAATAGTCGAATGAGACTTTTTCTTCTATGGCTTCTCGACTTAACAAAAAACCATGCCATAAAGCCTCATAAGGAGATACTTTAACAGGCGTATGTTTGAGTTCCGGCTGACCAGAGTATGGATCAGTCACTGGGTTTACCAAAGCATCAACGCGTGCATTATTGGCAAATTGATCGTTCCAATGAATAGGCACAAATACTGAACCACGCGGCTGATCATCACTGAAGGTTGCACGTGCTAACATTTCACCCCATTGGCTTTGCAAACGCATAATACTGCCATCACGTATACCGTAATCTTCGGCATCTTCTGGGTTTAGCTCACAAAAAGGCTCTGACTTGTGGCTGAATAAGCGCACTGCTTTGCCGGTACGCGTCATGGTATGCCACTGATCACGTAAACGACCCGTATTCAATACAAGTGGGTAATCTAAACTGGCTAAGTTAGCCGGTGATTGCGGAGTAACAGCTATAAAACGCGCTCGACGTGATGGCGTATAAAAATCACCATCGGAAAAAAAACGTGCTTGACCTTGATCAGCTTTTGTTTTCACGGGCCATTGAATCGGTTGCATTGCATCATAATCAGCATCACTGATAGTCGCCATCCCACCGAGATGGAAATCACGTTGGTTATCATCATTTTCAAAAGCCGATAACTCAGCGTGCTCACGAAATATATCGGCAGCGCTTTGGTAATTAAAGCTGCTTTGATAGCCCATGCGTTTGGCAACTTCATTAATTATCCACCAATCGTGTTTAGCTTCGCCAGCAGCATGCATAAACGTTTTTTGCCGTGAAATACGGCGCTCTGAATTTGTTACTGTACCGTCTTTTTCCGCCCAACCTGTAGCCGGTAATAACACATTTGCGCAAGCCGTGGTATCGGTATTCTCGATACAATCTGAGACGACGACTAATTCGCACTTCTCTAATGACTGACGCACTTTTTCCGCGTTCGGCATACTGACCACAGGATTAGTCGCCATAATCCATACAGCTTTGACCTTACCCTCGTCTATGGCATCAAATAAATCTACAGCTTTTAGACCGGGTTTATCTGGCACCGAGCCAACTTGCCAAAACCTTGCAACCGTATCGCGGTGTGCAGCGTCTTCCAAATTCATATGCGCCGCAAGCTGGTTAGCTAAGCCTCCGACTTCTCTGCCACCCATAGCATTAGGTTGACCTGTAATAGAAAACGGTCCCATACCAGGATGCCCAATGCGGCCCGTGGCTAAATGACAATTAATAATGCTATTGACTTTATCTGTACCACTAGAAGATTGATTGACACCTTGTGAATACAAACTAACGACTTTTTTGTTCTTAGCAAATAATTGAAAAAACTCGGCAACATCGGCTGGATTAAGATCACATGCTTGCGCCACTGCTGGAATAGAGGGCGCCGATTCTCGCGCAGCTTCCATAGCGGCACCAAAACCCTCAGTATGGTTTTCTAAAAACGTAAAATCGAGATGATCCTCGCGACGCAGATAGTTCAACAAACCGTTGAATAGCATCACATCACTACCGATACGTAGCGGCAAATGCAAATCTGCGATAGCGCAGGTGGCCGTTTTACGGGGGTCAAGTACAACGATCTTTAAATCAGGCCGTTCTTCTTTAGCTTTTACAATACGCTGGTAAACAATAGGATGACACCAGGCAGTATTAGAACCGACCAAAATTATTAAATCAGCCAGTTCTAAGTCTTCATAACAGCCAGGAACAGTATCCGTACCAAAGGCGCGCCTATGGCCTGCAACAGATGAAGCCATACACAAACGGGAATTGGTATCGATATTAGCGCTGCCAATAAAGCCCTTCATCAGTTTATTAGCAATATAATAGTCTTCAGTTAGCAACTGACCCGAAACATAAAAGGCAACCGCATCAGGCCCATGTTCTGCAATGACTGAAGAAAATTTTTCTGCAACGGTATCTAAAGCTTGATCCCAGCTGACTTGCTGGCCATCAATTTTAGGTACCAATAGGCGCCCATCTAAATCAACTGTTTCACCTAAAGCAGAACCTTTAGAACAAAGCCGACCAAAGTTAGCAGGGTGTTCAACATCCCCTTTAACCTTAACTACCCCATCGACGGTTTGTGACACAACTACGCCGCAACCCACCCCACAATAAGGGCAGGTCGTGCGCACTTGAAGCTCTACGCTTTGCGCTGTCGTCATTATTAGCGTTTAAGTTTTAAGCCGCATTTTCAGTCGAATCAGATAACTTTAAAAACAATGTGCCTGATTCTGAGACCACTTCAAACGCTCTGGTACTACCTTCATCTGGCGCACAGGCTTCGCCGCTACGCATATCAATATTCCAATTATGCAGCGGGCAGGTTACTGTATGCTCGCAGACTATGCCCTGTGACAAAGGCCCAGCTTTATGTGGGCAAATATCAAGCAAAGCGAACACCTCGTCATTGTTATTACGAAATACGGCAATATCACCTTGCTCAGTACGGACTACGCGTGACCCTAATTTTGGAATATCTTCTAATTTTCCTATTTCAACTAATGACATGTTTAACCCTATTAAGCAATTTCTGTAAGCGGTAAGAATTCGTCTTTGTGCGTGCCTTCAGCGCGTTCTTTCCATGGATCATCTTGCATATGTTTTTGCGAATCCAAGAAGCGTTGTGCCAAAGCTTGGCGACCGGCTTCATCGTCAATAATATGCTCTTTAACGTGGCTTAAACCAACGCGCTCAATCCAAGGTGCGGTACGTTCTAAATAATGCGCCTCTTCTCTATAGAGTTGTAAAAACGCCGCGCAGTATTCTAGCACCTCTTCTTCGGTTTCTACCTTACAAAGGAAATCTGTGGCACGAACTTTAATACCACCGTTACCACCGACGTGTAGCTCCCAACCGGAATCCACGGCCACGACACCAAAGTCCTTAATTGTGGCTTCGGCACAGTTGCGCGGACAACCTGATACTGCAAGTTTGACTTTATGCGGTGACCAAGCACCCCAGGCCATTTTTTCAAGTTTAACTCCCATGGTGGTGGAATCTTGTGTGCCAAAACGACACCATTCCTTACCGACACAGGTTTTCACCGTACGTAGGCCTTTGGCATAAGCGTGTCCCGAGACAAAACCCGCACGACTTAAGTCTCCCCATACTTTAGGTAAATCTTCTTTTTTAACGCCAAGTAAATCAATACGCTGACCACCTGTGACCTTAACTGTTGGGATTTGATATTTGTCTGCGACATCAGCAATCGCGCGCAATTCAGATGGATTGGTTAAACCACCCCACATTCTTGGCACGACAGAATAAGTACCGTCTTTTTGAATATTGGCGTGCGCTCTTTCGTTAATAAACCGCGACTGGTAATCATCCCACTCTCCCGGCCACTGACAAACCAAGTAATAGTTTAAAGCTGGACGACACGTTGCACAGCCATTAGGTGTTTTCCATTCTAGTTTTTCCATTATTTCAGGAATAGTTTTTAGCCCTTGTGCAACTATGGCTTTACGTACTTCTTCATGTGTAAAGTCAGTACATTTACATAGGGCTTTTTTCTTCGGTGTTTCCGAATAATCGCCAACAACCGAAGCCAAAATTTGTTCAACCAAGCCGGTACACGAACCACAAGAGCTTGATGCCTTGGTATGCGCACGAACATCTTCCAAGGTAAATAAACCTTTTTCGCGAATGGCTTTGACGATGTCGCCTTTTATAACACCATTACAACCACATATCTCAGCCGTATCAGGTAATGCAGCCGCAGCATTTGTGGCACCATGACCGGCATCACCAATATGAGCCTGGCCAAACAATAGGCTCTCACGGAAGTCACTAATATCCGTGCCATTACGCATGAGATCAAAATACCAGGCACCGTCTACGGTATCCCCATACAGAACTGCACCTAGTATTTTGTTTTCTTTTAGAACTACTTTCTTATAAACACCGGCTTTTGGATCTTGGAACACAATATCTTCAGTGCTTTCATCACCGAGAAAATCGCCCGCAGAGAATAAATCAATACCTGTAACTTTAAGCTTGGTCGAGGTAACGGAACCTTCGTAACGTGAAATGCCCATTTCCGCTAAATGGTTCGCGCAGACTTTGGCTTGTTCAAACAAAGGCGCAACTAATCCATAAGTAGCACCGCGATGTTGTAAACATTCACCCACTGCATAGATGCGTGGATCAAACGTTTGCATAGTATCGTTAACTACAATGCCGCGCTCACTATGAATACCGGCTTTTTTCGCCAACTCAACATTAGGCCGAATACCAACAGCCATGACCACCAAATCTGCCTCAAGCTCACTGCCATCTGCAAAACGCACTTTCTCTACACGCTTATCTCCAAGTAGAGCTTCTGTCTGAGCAGTCATTTTAAAATTCAAGCCACGTTCCTCTAATGAACGTTGCAATAAAGCACCTGATGCTTTATCAAGCTGACGCTCCATCAATGAATCGAGCAAGTGAACGACAGTGACATCCATACCACGCTCTTTCAAACCGTTAGCTGCTTCTAATCCCAACAAACCGCCACCAATCACCACGGCATTTTTGTAAGTCTTAGCGCTATCCAGCATGTAATCGACATCCGCGATATCACGATAAGCAATAACGCCCTCTAAATCATGGCCAGGCACAGGAATAATAAAAGGATTAGACCCTGTGGCAATGAGCAGACGGTCATAAGGTGTTTCACCACCGTCTTCGTCAATGACTTTGCGTTTGCGTCTATCGATATCAACAATCTTTTTATTCAGTCGTAAGTCAATGCCATTGTCTTTATACCAGTCAACATCATTAAGCATAATGTCTTCCAGTTCCATCTCACCAGTCAATACAGGTGACAATAGAATGCGATTATAGTTGGCATGAGGTTCACTGCCGAATACGATAATGTCATATTTGTCGGCATCGATTTTTAATAGTTCTTCAACAGTACGCACACCTGCCATACCATTACCAACCATTACCAATTTTTCCTTACTCACGTTTGTCTCCAAAATTGATATAAAAAATTAACTTGCACTCGTTTATTAAAGCTCCAATAATACTTTTACTTTAATAACAACTATTTTCTTCACTATGTCAACCAACACCATTGCAATTGTTTTAGCAGGTGGCAACGGCTCACGTTTATCCCCATTAACGAGCCAACGCGCCAAACCCGCTGTGCCCTTTGGCGGTAAATACCGCATTATTGATTTTACTCTGACCAATTGTTTGCACTCTGGCTTGCGACGTATTTTGGTCATGACACAATATAAATCGCATTCCCTGCATAAGCACCTGCGCGACGGCTGGTCTATTTTCAACCCAGAGCTTGGCGAGTTTATTACTGTAGTGCCACCACAAATGCGCACTGGTGATAGCTGGTATGTCGGTACAGCAGACGCTATTTATCAGAATCGTTTTTTGCTCAAGCGTAGCGATGCTGATACGGTAGTTGTGTTGTCTGCTGACCATATTTATCGCATGGATTACGCACCAATGATACAAGCTCATCATGAAGCCAATGCCGATGTTAGCGTCGCTTGCACCACGATTGCTGCCAGTGATGCATCAAGCTTTGGTGTCGCAACAGTGGATGAATCAATGCAAATCACAGACTTTACTGAAAAGCCGGATACCCCAGCTACCACACCTGGCGATGATTTAATGTCTTTAATTTCAATGGGCATTTATGTTTTCTCTAAATCGCTATTACTTGATGCTTTAAAAAAAGATCATCTCGACACTGAATCAAACCATGACTTTGGTAAAGATATTTTGCCGAAGCTGATTAGTACTCATAAAGTCGTCGCTTACCCATTTGGCAGCAGTAAAGGCCGCGTTAGCCAAGATCGTTATTGGCGTGATGTTGGTACGATTGATTCGTTTTACGAAGCAAATATGGGCTTGCTTGAAACCACTCCTGCGCTGGATATCTATCAAAAAGACTGGCCAATTCGCAGCTACGCCAAGCAAAACCCACCAGCGCGAACAGTTCCTGGCGAGTCCGGTAATGAAGGTATTTTTATCAACTCCATTATCGCCAATGGCTGCGTCATTTCTGGTGGCAATGTACAACATTCTATTTTATTTCCCGAAGTCTCCGTTGACGACGAAAGTTATGTCGAAAGCTCTCTCTTGTTCGAGGGAGTCACTATTGGTAAGCAATGTCGTTTGCTCAATTGCATTGTTGATAAAGACGTTGCTATTCCCGACCACACCGAAATTGGTTACAACTTGGAGTTAGACCGAAGTCGCTTTACTGTTTCAGATCAAGGCGTGGTCGTTGTACCTAAACATTATGAGTTCTAAGCAACCTTCTTCTGACGTTCATAGAGGAAGGTGAGAACTTCTGCGCGATAATGGTTGTATTCCTGATCGTCCGCCAACTCTACACGTGAACGTGGTCGCTCAAGTTTGACATCCATAATCTCGCCAATGGTGGCTGCTGGGCCGTTAGTCATCATTACTACACGGTCTGACAACAACACCGCTTCATCAACATCATGGGTAATCATGATGACTGTATTACCTAGACGTTGATGAATCTCCATCAAAGAATCTTGCAAGTGTGCGCGTGTTAATGCGTCTAGCGCACCAAATGGTTCATCCATTAACAAAACTTTAGGCTGCATAGCTAATGCGCGGGCAATACCTACACGTTGTTTCATACCGCCAGATATTTCACCTGGGCGTTTATCTCTTGCATGTTCCATATGCACTAGCTCTAGGTTATGGTCCACCCATTCGCGAATTTCTGCTCTAGATTTCTTGCCTTTAAACACTTGATTGACTGCAAGCTCGACATTCTCATAAGCAGTTAACCAGGGTAATAGAGAATGATTTTGAAACACTACAGCACGTTCTGGGCCGGGCTCGTTGACTTCTTTTTCGTCTAATAACACACCACCCGTTGTGGCCTGGTATAAACCCGCGACAATATTCAATACCGTAGACTTTCCACAACCTGAGTGACCAATTAATGAAATGAATTCGCCTTTCGCTATGGTTAAGTCAATTCCATCCAAGGCTTTAAATGGGCCGTTAGGAGTAGGAAATTCTATGGAGACTTGGCTTAGTACTAAGTGATCTGCACTCATTTAGCTACCTCTTAAATCTATTAACGTAATGCTTGTGACTTATCCCAAGACACCCAGCGTTGTAGTTGCAACATAAAACGATCAAGGAGAAAACCAATAATACCGATCACTAAAACAGCGACCATAATTCGGCCAAGAGAATTTGAACTGCCGTTTTGAAATTCGTCCCAAACAAATTTACCCAAGCCTGGGTTTTGCGCCAGCATTTCTGCCGCAATCAATACCATCCAGCCAATACCTAATGACAAACGCAAACCAGCGAAGATCATTGGAATTGAGGAAGGAATAACTATCTTCCATACATGTGTCCACCAACTCAGTCTTAATACACGACTAACATTTAATAAATCTTTATCGACGTTGGATACACCAACGGTGGTATTAATAATAGTTGGCCACATACAACATAATGTGACGGTGATTGCTGATGTGACAAATGACTTGGCGAATAATGGATCTTTGGTGACATAGACTGCACTGACAATAATCGTGACAATCGGCAGCCAGGCGAGTGGTGATACCGGTTTAAATACTTGTATTAATGGGTTCATCGCCGAATAAGCAGTAGGACTCATGCCACAAACAATGCCAATCGGCACTGCGATAATCGTCGCTATTATAAAACCACTGAATACGGTAAATATACTGGTCCAAATCTGATCGAAAAATGTCGGCTTACCCGTATATTTTCTGACTTTAATCTTAGCATCAGGGTTTTTAGCTAGTTTCTTAGCATTACGTTCAGCTTGACGTTTATCAAACGCCACTGCCTTTTCCCGTTCTGCATTATGCTCATCAACCAAGTTTAAAGCTTGTTGCCAAACCTGCGTTGGACCAGGCACCACACCTAAAGAGGTCTCGATTCGTGCTGCTGAAAAATTCCAAATACCGAGAAAAAGTAAAACACCGATTAACGGCACCGCGAAAGCTCGGGTAAACATATCCAAGCGTTCTTTTAAACTAATCGGGTTACCGTTTCGACTTGGTAGCGCCCAGGCCAGCCCCATTGCTGTCAGCACACGTTCCATAACTGCATTCACTCCGGATTATTAAAAAAAGTCGGTGCACGCTACGCTGATAACATTTGTAACGTACACCAACACGAGGGGATCGATCTACACCTTACAGTTTGGTATCACCTTTAATACCAATTTCAAACTTGCTCAAATATTCATTAGGTTTGGTACCATCATAGGTCACACCATCAATGAATTCGGTTTGTGGTGGTTTGAAACCTGTTTCCGTTTCAAAGTCAGGAAAGTCTTTCGCATCTAATTTACCTTCTGCAATCAACATTTTTGCAGCTTCTGTATAGATATCTGGACGATATACTTTCTTAGCAATCTCCATATACCAATCGTCAGACTTAGGCTCCGCAATTTGTCCCCAACGACGCATTTGTGTCAGATACCATATGGCATCACTATAGTACGGATAAGTCGCGTTATAACGAAAGAAGACGTTAAAGTCTGGAATATCGCGCTTATCGCCTTTCTCGTATTCGAATGTACCGGTCATGCTGTTAGCAATCACTTCGTAGTCTGCGCCGACATACTCTGGACGGGAAAGAATCTTCACCGCTTCCGGACGGTTAGCTACTCCACCTTCATCCAACCAAGCAGCCGCGCGTATCATAGCTTTGACTACTGCTAAGTGAGTATTAGGGTTGGCATCTGCCCATTTTTTGCTGACACCGAATACTTTTTCTGGGTTGTCTTTCCAGATTTCGTAGTCAGTAATAACCGGCACACCAATACCTTTAAATACGGCTTGCTGATTCCAAGGCTCACCCACACAGTAACCATAAATCGTACCGGCTTCCATAGTCGCTGGCATTTGTGGTGGAGGCGTTACAGATAACAATACATCGGCATCGATCTGACCTGCGATATCACCTTTATGAGGCGCATAATAACCAGGGTGAATACCACCTGCCGCTAACCAATAACGTAACTCGTAGTTATGGGTCGACACAGGAAACACCATTCCCATATTGAATGGTTTACCTTCATCTTTAAATTCTTCTACAACAGGCTTTAAATAGTCTGCTTTAATTGGATGCACCGGTTTGTCACCTTCATGTGGCACATGCTCTTTCATTTTTGCCCATATATCGTTCGAGACGGTAATACCATTACCATTCAAGTCCATACTAAAGGCAGTGATAATATGATCTTGGGTACCAAAACCAATGGTCGCGCCTAACGGTTGACCCGCTAGCATATGCGCGCCATCAAGCTCGCCGTCAATCACACGGTCAAGCAATACTTTCCAGTTTGCTTGTGCTTCTAACGTTACAAACAAACCTTCATCTTCGAAATAGCCCTTCTCATAAGCAATGGCAAGCGGTGCCATGTCTGTCAGCTTAATAAAGCCGAAGGTCAAATCCTCTTTTTCTAACTCCAATTCTTCTGCATGACTCGATGCTATTACACCCACTGATAAGGCTGCACCCAAGGCCACGCCTATCAATCGTTGCTGACGACATTTTGATACCGAAAACTGCATAAAATCGCTCCCAAAAAGGTAGATAAAAAGTCCGCATAAACATCCGCCAAGTTTGCACAACTGTGTCATTTGTTCTGCGGACGCCGTTGTCCAAACTTGTTTAAAGCCACACCTTTCATCGACTAGGCCTCAATGATTTGTATTTAGCACGCACTGTGCCACTTCTATAACCTATTGTTTTTATTGATTATTATTATTTTTTGCTCTAAAACATACACCGAGAATAGATATTTACGCACTTTATTGGTGCGCGCAGTGATCGCTGCGCGTGCGTAGTTCATTAGCAAAAATTATTTAGTTAAATACGTTGAGTGAAAGGGTCTCAAACGACAAAACAGACAAGAAAACCGAAAGCAATGAGATATGCACTGCATCGACAAATACCCCGTTGCGGGGTACTTGTCTTTGGATGCAGTATTAGATTAAATAATAGAAATGAAATTTAAGCCGAGCTACTAGCCCTCGTTTGCAGCGGCTTTCATAGTATCTGCAAGAATAGTGTAAGCCGTTACCCAGGCTTCTTCTACGTCATCAGTAAACTCATCACCGAGGCCTTTACCCAAAGTATCAATCAAGGCTGCAGCGACGGTATCATAATGCGCGTCTTCCACACCATAACCGACATGGCGTTTTCCTAAAGCTTGTACTGCTGGCACAATTGCGTCAAGATCAGTTAATCCATTCACGGCCGTGTTAATCATCCCCATCAGCTTTCTGCCTTGCTCTTCCATATCACCTTTAAATAAGGGTTTTAGATTAGCATCAAGCTCGAACAACTTGGCGTAAAACATCTTTGCCGCATCATCTGCAATCGGTTTCACTTTAGCAAAACTGTCTTGCACCATGGCTATTTGTTCCGGTGTCATTTTTTCCTCCCAATTATTTCATCGCAACACGAATGACTACGCCACCCATGGTGTCACCAATTTTAAAATCAGTTTTTGGTGTATCTTTATGGTCGTTATGGCAACTCACACAGGCATCGGCTACCGCCACATCAGGATATACAGCAGTGAAATAGGTGGTACCACCTAATGTCTCTTCACCATAGAAGTTTTGCCCAGGATTTTCGTTCAAATACTCTAAGCCTTGTTTCTCCATATCAGTTTTAGGTGCGTTTTGCTTATTGATAGGCCATATAGATTGCAAGCTATAAGTAAAACCGAGATCTTGCTCAGCAATTAGCTCTGAAGCATGACGAAACATCTGTGCAGGCAATACCAAGGCTTTTTCATCTTCCCAGTGCTCACTGGCTTTGATCACTTTTTCTTTCTTAGCTAAACGTTGAATTATCAGCTTGGTGTAAGTGGTACGGTCAGCCTTCATCACCGCAAACATATTGTCAGTCAACTGCTGAGGTGTTACACCTGTTGTTGCTGCCGGTTCATCACCGCCACAAGCAGACAATGCCACAGCCGCCAATACCAAACTTCCAACCTTTACTGATTTAGATAGTGAGTTTCTCATCTCTCTCTCCTCTGTCTATAAAATTAAAACAAACTGCTTTTCCAAATCACTGACGGCGCTGCCAGCTATTCATCCTCCAATAAACCTTGCTCTAGCTTGAGCCTGTCTTTCTCCTTTTTCTCTTTATCTCGCTTTAGTGCCCATTCGATACTCGTGATATGCACTCTAGGCTGCCCAACAAAATTGCTATCAACTAACGCTTGATCAGCTAACGAGTCAATGGAGAAACCCAAGCCATGACAATTCATACAAACGCTACGAATCATTTTTTCATTAGGGCGTAGATTATCGTTTTGATTATGTTGAACTCGCGTTACCGTTTCGCCTTTGAACTCACCTTCCATTCGTGGCAAATGACAGGTTGCGCATGACACACCTTGACTCTTATCGATATCGCCATGTTGGGCTTTTACCCATTGATCATAATGCGGAGATTTTTTGAAATTCTTAGTATGCTCATCATCGTGACATGACATACACGCATCCACCGCCGCCTTTTTCGTTTCGTAGCTATGGCTGCCGTGGCATGACTGACAATTAAGCTCTTTATTATGAGCTTTTTCTTTCATGGCAATTTTTGCCATGGACACTTTCATTGGCGACATTTCCTGCGCCAAGCGCATGCCGTGACGGCCTTGCGTAAAACCTTCTAATTCGGGTGAATGACAAGATTCACAAGCGCTATGGTCGGGTTTTCGTAGCCACTGCTTCTGATTAGTGTCTTCGTCTTCTAGGTAATGACAAGCACTGCAGTTAACACCAGCATCAGCGTGGCCAGACGCTTGCCATTCCTCAATAGCTTTCGCATCAATCAAATTTTCTGGTGCATCGTGTTCATCGGCAGATAGAGCTTTGACTGGCTGCTTAGATAACTGGCGAAATAATTCGCCATAATCTCGCTCAAGCACAACAGGATGAGATTTGGTGAGTTCACCAACACCATGTTTAACAAGAAAATCTTCGTATAAGGCTTTATTGTCATGATAGTTATGACAACCCGCACTAGCGCAGGTATCAAACTCAAGGTCTGCATGCGATTTGCGATCTTCGGCGATATCTTCATGACAACGAAAGCAATAATCAATCGGCAAAGTCACACCCATCTCACCGGTAATACCTGGCTTGTGCTCGCGGTGACAGGTTTTACACTGCAAGGCATCTAACTGCTCTAAACGATCAGCATTGCGTGGATCCAAAAATTTCTTCTTAGGGTGTGAATCATCAGCACGTTTTAGCTCGTCGGCATGACATGACTCGCAGGCTTTTTGCATGGCTTTTTCACCACTAAATGCATCGCTATGACAGCTCTCGCAAGCCAGCTCAATTTGAAAATGTCCGTGCGAAGTTTGACCTAATAAAAATTCCGATTTGTCACCCGCTAATAGCGAATAAGCAAGAAATAACGATATCAATAATGTAATCGATACAGCTGCCGCCCAGTAAACCCTATTTGATCGCTTAATCATGGTGAACCATCACTAGTAGTAATACGCGGCAAGAATGTGAAAACCGAGTAATGCGGGCAAAGGCCAGAACAACCCTACATGCCCCCAAAACGTCCATTTCCTTAGTTTTTGCGCCATGGCAATATCGAATTTAGTTTCATTAGCGATTATTGCGCCCATTAAGGCACCACTGATGAGTATTAGAATAAATACCGACATCAAAGCAAAATTAAGCTGCTCACCAAGACGCATACCCGTATGCAAATAAAGCGTAGCGACTAGCAATGTACCTAAGATGGTATGAATTAGACGCCAACTGAGATACTCACCTAATTTCTTCATCCAAGTTAAACGCTTACGTGCCGACAACAGCAAACCAATAATAGAAACTGTCAACAGACTATAACCGGTAAACTGTTTCCAAAAGCCATCTAGCCAAATCGTATCTAAACGAAAGCTTGACTGCACGGATGACGAATAAGGAATAGGCGGTAACAAAACGAATATCAAAGCCAACACCAAGGCAATAATCGCGACAATAGACAGACGTTTGTCCGTGTCTGCCGGCGCTTGCATCGCACCATCATTCGCTGCGCCTGAATGCTGCACAAGTTCCAGCACTAATGGCTTGCATGATCCACAAACTGTTGATGCGCCAGTACGCTGAGACAGCGCTTCAAAATTAGTACAACCTAGTGCTATCGCATCACCTAAAGTGCCCCGCGTAACGCCAGTACAATTACACACGGTCGCCTCAGCCGGCCATTCAACAATGCTGGTTGCTTCTTGTTTTGGCCAAATATCGCCTGTTTTGACAAAGCGTTGAATATGCCAAGGAAAAAGTCGCCGAGTTTTTGTCACAGCTTCTTGCGTACGACTTAGTTGTGGCCATTCTCCGTATGCGATAACACCTCTTAAGCTGCCACGAAACAATGCTATCTTGCGGTAAGTGTTATTTTCTTCATTATGATAAACATGGAATTGATAGCCTGGGTCAGCAAAAGCATCACCCACTTTACCCATACTGAACACATGCTGGCCGAGTACCTTTAACCTCGAAGCAGCGATAGAACCCGTATAGTTAGCTTTACCACCAAACATATGATGGACAGCTACACCGGCTTGCTCAAAACCAGGGCCAACCAAACCATAGAGCTGGCCATTATGTTCGGCACACTCACCCACCGCATAGATATGCTCGTCAACAGAGCGCATGGTATCGTCAACGGTAATACCTTGATTAAAAGGCAGGCGTGCTTGTTTGATCAGTTCTATATTTGGTTTAATACCAGTGCAAACGATTAAGGTGTCACATTCGACGGTTCGCTTATTAAGTAGAGTCACGCCTTCTACCCGCAAATCACCAATCACTTCTTTTACACCAACGCCGGTAATAATATTAATACCTAGCTTTTCGGCATCCTGTTTAAGTAATTCTCCAGACACACTATCAAGCTGATTAAATAACAAATGTTCTGAATGATCGATGACAGTAACATTGGTATTAAAGCGCATCATAGCTCTTGCCGCTTCCAGGCCGAGCAATCCACCACCTAACACCACGGTATGGTGACTACGGGCGCGACGAGCAATTAATGCCTCAACATCATTTAAATCGCGAAAGGTATAAACGCCTTCTTTATTTATGCCATTGATATTTGGCACACGCGGCGAGGAGCCAGTAGCTATTACCAGCTTCCAATAGCCATGGACTCTACCTTCTTGGTCGGTAACAGTACGCGTAAGTGTATCGATAGATTCAATTGCACAGTTATGATGCTGCGTAACGTTAATCTCTTCAGGAAGGTTAATGGCATTATCGATTCCTTCCCAGCCGAGCTCACCGGCCAAATAAGATGATAAGCGCACGCGGTTATAAGGCTGCCATGGCTCATTACCAAAAATGATTATCTCAATACTCGGATCGCGTTTTTGAATTTCCTGTACAACGCGTATTCCTACCGGACCTGTACCAATAACAATTACGGGACCATTGGGTTCAGAGAGATCTAATTTGCTAGTTTGGTGATGGCCAATTTTCATTAACATAACAGAACCGTCTATGGCCTAAGTAAAGCAATATACTAATCAAGTGGTCAGCGGCGGCTGCAAAGAAATAACGCTTTTCGCAATATCGACTATTTTCTTACCTTGATTCATCGCTTGTGTACGCAACATTCGGTAAGCACTATCTTCATCGATAGTAGCTTGTCGCATAAGAATACCTTTGGCACGCTCGATGGTTTTTCTTTCAATTAAACGGGTATTCGCTTTTTCTAAATCCGCTTTTAGCTTAGATAAAGTTTGAAAATACGCAACAGCAGAGTGCAGTGATAATTCCAAATTCGCCAGGCTTATAGACGAATGCAGAAAAGCTGTCATTCCATCGTCCAGAGCTTGCTTCGCTATCTCACTACTCTCAACGCCTGAAACAATAATGACAGGTAATTTGAATGTTTCGATTGATACCTTAGCAATAGCATGTATTAAAGCATCATAAGAAGAGGCATAAATAAGTAAGGCGCAATATTCCTGATGCGAGGTCTTTGAAGTCGCATCATTGATGTCAGCAACATTTCGAAGACTAAACTTTGACGCCAGAAACTGACCAGATTGCACCAACTGATTAATAACACATTCTTGCTCTTCCTCAATACCAACACAATCAAAAACCAGTATGTGCTGAATATGTTTTGAATCGCATGTCATGTCTATTAAGTCCGCTGGTGCAATCAATTACCGGTCAATACTAAGTGTGATACTTAAAACTTAGTACTTGCCCATAACCAAAAACGCTCGGTATCAACAGCAAAGTCATCGGCTGAATAATCAGCGTATTTCAGACCATAGTTAATTTTTTTATAAGAGAGCTTAGCAAGCAGGTTAACTTCGCTACCGTAATCGACACTGCCTTCGTCCGAAGTAAAATCATGAAAAGCAGCTAGTAAAAATACACCACCTACCTTACCTGACGCTTTCACATAAAAATCATCCAAGCCAAGTGGCAAACCAGTCGCACTGCCGCTACCTACAAGAAATACGTCTGCCCAACCGTTAAATTTATGTAAAGTAGAAAAAGGTGTAAAAAACGAGGTATCACCATCATCACTACCAAGTGTTTCAAGACCAGCTAACAGTTTTAGACTTGAACTAAACTGCACAGCACCTTCAAGCAAGGTGTAATTAACATCGTAACTTAGATCGCTATCGCCCGAGTCGGTCTGTCTCGCAAACTCCCCGGTATAGAGAATTTTGGTTCCGCCACCGACAGGCGTACCACCGGCAAAGCGAACACCGAATGTGTTCGAGTCATTGGCATCGGCATTTTCAAAGTCATATAAGTAAGCATAACCCGTGAGCTTACCTGCAGAAAAACCAGTATATTCTGTATGCAGTGAGGTGATATCTACATCAATGTTAGCGCCCACCACATTATTCGTGTTAGTAGTATGAGAGAAAAACAATGACAAATCATCGACAGATGTATTCTTGATACTAAAGCCATCATAGGTCTGCTCGTTTTGACGCCAAATTACATTACCAATGAAACGCGCATTGCCTAAATTGACTGTTTGGCGGCCATACTTAGCAACCGTATCAGGAATTCCAGAATAACTAATAAATGCTTTGTTAACTTCTGTAAATTCTGGATCAGCAATAACTGAGTGCAGACCTGAAGGCAAAGGGGAATTAGGTCCTGGTGAGAAAAAATTATCATCAGACCCGACCGCTGTGGTATTTTCAAATTCTAATTTAGCAGCAAAACCTCCTATTTTTCCTGTCTCGTAACCTAAGCGACTGCGAAGTGAGAGCAAGCTGGAATCGTCTAAGGCATTATCTTGCTCTACCGTCTCTAAGCGTAACTGAACGTCTAAGTTTGTTTTGCCATTAGCAAATGCATCATAAAACGCGTTAGCGTTAGCTCCCGTTGTATACAACGACGTGAGTGACAGCGTACTAACTGCTACTGCGGTTAAAAAAAACTTATTCTTGGCTTTTGTTTGCATTGTGCCGATTTCCTCTATTGTTAAAACTACCAAACAAATATTTAGCTAGAACCCAAGCGTTTAAGCAAAACTAACAAGCCTTTGCTTCCTAATAACGCCACACGTTTTACTTCATGCACTGAATCTAGCGCTTAAACTAGTCAATCACATACACCTTTTGCGATTACTATGCCAATCGGTAACATAATAATATTATGCTTTATTAATCAGGTACTTACACATCTCTACTTGTAAAGTGCCCAGCCTGACATAAAAAGGCGATCCCCTTGAATGTGCAAGAACTAGTCCGCTTCACAAGTATTTGCTCTTCATTAGTGCATAATCCATTCTCACTTTTGTGCAAACGATGCATGGCTCAATTTGCAAGCTATAATGCGTGCTTAAGATAAGCAGCTAACACAAGATATGACTAATAATGTGAAGTTTAAGCCACTACAAATAGCGTTACTGACAATCTCTGATACAAGGGAATTCGAAAACGATACTTCTGGACATTATTTGAACGATCAAATTATTGATTCAGGTCATTCTGCATTTGCGCGAACAATCGCCAAAGACAATATCTATGCAATTCGCGCGCAAGTGTCTTCATGGATTGCCAACCCAGACGCGCAAGTCATTATCACGAATGGCGGAACTGGCCTAACCGGGCGCGACGGCACTCCCGAAGCTATATCTCCTCTGCTGGATAAAACCATTGACGGCTTTGGTGAAATGTTTCGCGCTATTTCTATTGAAGAAATTGGTACCTCGTCACTGCAATCACGAGCTCTCGCTGGCATTGCCAATGGCACAATTGTGTTCTGTTTGCCAGGCTCAACCAGTGCCTGCGAAACGGCTTGGACGCATATTATTAGCAAACAGCTAGATAGCCGCACTCGTCCTTGCAACCTGGTGCAATTAATCCCTCGACTGACCGAAAAATAAGCGCTTTTTATGTTATCCGAACTCGAAGCATGTCAAACACTGCTCGATCATGCCCGCCAACTTGCATGCGGCGAAACAGTAGATATAGCAAATGCTGCAAACCGTGTATGCGCCAAAGATGTCGTCGCCCCTATCGATGTACCAGGCGAAGACAATAGCGCAATGGATGGCATCGCGTGCCATAGTCAATCCGTTTCCTCCGGCATGTCCTATCGCATAAGTCAACGTATCGCCGCTGGCAGTACTGCACACACTTTGGAACCGAATACTGTCGCACGAATTTTCACTGGCGCTTCACTTCCAGTAGGTGCAGACAGTATCATTCTTCAAGAAGACTGTGAGTTTAATGAAAACCTTGTAAAGATAAATACCAACGCTACGGCTGGTCAGCATATCCGTAAGAAAGGTGAAGATATTGCAAAAGGTTCGGTCGTACTGAAACAAGGCGATGTAATTGGTCCAGCGCAAATTAGCGTCATTGCATCACTTGGTATTAGCCACATAGAAGTGTACAAAAAACTGACGGTTGCAGTGGTAACCACGGGTAACGAGTTACTAGAACCTGGTGAGCAGCATATTCCTCATAAGCGTTTTAACTCTAACTCTCATGCTTTATGTTCTGTCATTAGCCAACTTGGTTTCTCCGCTTCAGCAAACAAAATTATTGCTGACAGCTTAGATGCGACTATGCATACCTTAGAAAAATGTGCTGAAAAGGCGGATATTGTTATCTCAACAGGCGGTGTTTCAGTCGGAGAAGAAGATTATATAAAAGCAGCCTTACAAAACGTCGGCACTATGCATGTCTGGAAGATCGCCGTCAAACCAGGAAAACCCCTAGTATTTGGTCACATCGGCGATACACCTTTCTTTGGCCTGCCGGGTAATCCCGTTTCAGCCATGGTGACATTTTTAATATTCGCTCGACCTTATATGCTTCGTTGTGCAGGAATCAGTAACGATATAGTCGATAGTTACTATGTCACTGCTGGTTTTGACTGGCAAACAAAAAATAGAGCTGAGTATCTTCGTGCCAGCATCAGTGAGCAATCAGAAAAAAATATCGCTACATTATTTCATTCACAAGACTCTAGCTTGCAGACTTCATTGCAAAGAAGCGACGGCCTTATTCACCTAGATTGTCATTCTATTGTTGCAAAGGGAGACACTGTTAGATTCATCCCTTTTTCCTCATTAATGAATTTAACTCCGTAAGTGTCCAGAAAATCCATGCCTGTAAACTATGACACTCTGGTTTTAGCAGGTGGCAACGCATCTCGGTTTGGCGGCATAGATAAAGGCTTACTTATGCTAAAAGGTATACCACTGATCGAACACGTGATTAGTCGATTAATACAAGAACCGACCAATTTGATCATTAGCGCAAACAGAAATATTGATACTTATTTCAACTATACTAAAAACGTGGTCAGTGATCGTAGCCAACTCTCTCTAGGACCACTCTCTGGCATTGGTCAGAGCCAAGCTTATATGAAGCATGATTATTTATTTATCTTACCCTGCGATACGCTATTCTGCCCCAAGGGCATTGCTGATAAATTGGTGGCCAATATTATCGAAACAGATTCTGAAATTTGTACTGTAAAAAACCATAATAAAGTCGAACCGCTTATTGCTGTGATAAAGAAGTCATGTCTTAGCACGGTAAAAGCTTTTCTTGATAGTGGCAAACGTAGCGTTAAAGAATGGCAAGCTAAACATCATTGCTGTCATTACGAAGTCATTAACGAAGAATATAGCTTTTTAAATATTAATACTGCATCAGATCTGCTTTCAGCGAAAAATCTAACTAACTATTAGCGGACTTGCAGGATATGCTCTTGGTGACCTACCGGCATAAGAGTAGAACGGTGCAGCTTAAATTCTGGCATTAACTCAGCTAATCTACCTTGCGAGTAGCGAGGTGATGAACATACATCTGTTGTCAAAAACTCTTGTTCTATCTCATCCTCGGCAAGAATACGATATAGTGAAGGTTGTGAACACATTTCGCGATTGCTAGAAGTAAACATATAGCATAGTGCTTCTGAATTACAATGTTGAGTCAAAAACCTTGACAACTGTCTTAAGCTCTCTTCATTCAAGTAATTAACGATATCCCAGCAGAGAATGGCATCAAATTTCTCAGACTCAGATATATTGAGCACTTCCGATACCAGGGTGCAGAACGCAGCTGAACTACCCCATTCGACCCCATTTAGTGGCAAAGAATCTACCCAGTCACCAACGTAGACTCGGCAATTAAAATTAGAAAAAAAACCGACATTTGCAGTTAGCGGAGGACCAAGATCTAAAATATTGGTTCTTCCATTCGCTTGAAGCTTATCAAAAATCAACCTCAAACCAGGCGACCGAAACTGGCTCTTTTGTGCCGAGGGCGCTACTTCCTGTTTAGCGCCCCAATCTCTAAGCATATCTATTTATTAGCGGCTTGATTAGCACTTGGCTTGTTAATAACCGTAGTATCTGATGACTTGCCGCCAATATCCATTTCAATGCTGCCTTTAAATTTACAGCCATCTTCAAGAGCAACCGTTGGCGCCTGGATATTACCTTGCACAACTCCAGATTTCTTAATAATCACTTGTTCAGTTCCATATAGACCGCCAACAACGTGACCTTCTACAGTAATAATACGCGCTCTCAAATCAGCTTTAATTCGACCATCTTTACCAATTAACAGACTGTTTTGCTTGAGTGTAATGGTTCCTTCCAAGCTACCATGAACAGCAAGATCTTCTTCTCCAACTAGGTCTCCTTTAATCGAAATCGAAGACCCAACCGATGCTTGACCACGAGACGAACTAGCTCCAGAAGCCGAAGGTTTAGCAGGAGCAATCGTCGGTTCACGCACTTCTGATTCAGATTTCCCAAACATTTTTTATACCTCATCATTGGTAGCGATCAGAGCCGCTACAAGTTAACTCAAGAAAATACTTTGTCCCAAATACTACGAACAGCCTCGCGTTGCTCTTCGAACAAAGGCAACTTAACCAAACTGGACTCACCCTGCAGTGTCTGCCGGTGAACAGCTGATCGATACTGTCTGTAGCTATCGGCCAAGATTGTTGCATCACGCTTAGCCAAGAGCCCACGATTAGATAATGACTCTAACTGTCGTATATTATCGGTATAAATAGTCAGTTCTTGAAAACTGCGCGCCCAACGCAAAACAAGGTACTGGACAATAAATTCGATGTCGGCAATGCCGCCGTCATCTTGCTTGAGATCAAATTCCCCCTTCTTACTTTTACTTAATTCGCTACGCATACGCTGACGCATATCGCTGACTTCACCTTTGAGCTCAGCATCATCTCTTTGACGAGCAAGCACTGCTTGGCGAGTTTCTTTAAATCTCTCTATTACCCTTTCATGACCTGCCACAGCCCTGGCACGCACCAGAGCTTGGTGCTCCCACGTCCAGGCATCTTTATCCTGGTATTCAAAAAACGCATCGACGCTGCTCACTAGTAAACCTGAAGCGCCGCTAGGCCGCAGACGCAAATCCATTTCGTAGAGAATACCGCTTGGCGTATGACTACCCATAATGTGCATCACTCTCTGCACCAGACGCGCAAAAAACACCGCATTTTCAATTGGCTCTGAGCCGTCCGTTATACCCTCATCATGGCTATCATGAAGAAAAACCAAATCCAGATCTGATCCATAACTCAGCTCTATCCCCCCCATCTTGCCATAAGCAATAACAGCGATACCTGGGTAGTAATTCTCACTATCTTGCTGTACACAAGGACGGCCGTAACGTTCGGATAGGTCTATCCAAACCAAATTAACCACTTTATTAAGTATAGTTTCGGCTATAGAAGTAAGGTGATCACTCACTTCCATAAGCGGGTAAACACCTGCGACATCGGCCGCTGCAACCCGCAACACCTGGTTCATTTTAAAATGGCGCAATACTTCCATTTGTTGATCGAGGTCATCTGCGCCGAAGCCAATTAGGGCTGTATTTAATTCTTCCGCGAGAGACTTCGAATCTAGAGGTATGTAGAGCGCATGCGCATCCAATAACTGATCCATTAGTATCGGCGTTGCTACCAATTGATCGGTCAGCCAGGGGCTGGCTGCACAAAGTGTCACAAATTGCGTCAACGCAGCTCGGTTCTCATGCAATAACACCAAATAGGTTACTCGACCTGATATCGCCTCGATTACACTGATCGTCCGTCGCAGCACTAACTCAGGCTGGCCACGCTCACCAATCTCAACCAATAATGCAGGTATCACCTTATCGACACGTTTACGCGCTTGCGCGGGTAAATGCTTGTAAGAAGATTCAGCGTAACTTGATAATATAGTTATTGCTTCACAGCTATCGGCATAACCCAGACTGTCAAAGTCATCAGTATCAGCAGTGTCATCCAGAACTGCCTGCCAAACACTGGCAGCCAATTCTTCAACATTATCAATTTCGGAATCATCAGGCGGTGCGATTAAAGCTTCAAAATGCTTGGATACATTTTCGCGTTGCTTCGCCAGTTCAAGTGAAAACTCTTGCCAATTTGCGAAATCCATCGCTAACGCAATACGTAGTTGATCAGTCTCGTCTGTGGGTAGAGAATGTAATTGTTCATCCCGCCATTCTTGAATCCGGTTCTCCAAACGGCGCAAAAAACGATATGCAACTGATAGCTCCTCAACCGCTTGCTGGGGCAAGTAGCCCTTACGGCCTAATGTGTCTAAGGTGATAAGAATTGATCTTTGGCGCAAAGCAGACTGCCAACCACCCCGCATCAGCTGAAAAGTTTGACCAATAAACTCAATTTCGCGGATACCACCGCTGCCTAACTTAATATCGTTTTGCTTACTTTTACGTTTCACATCAGCAGTGATCGCTGCCTTCATTGATCTCAGTTCATCGACACTGCCATAATCTAAATAACGTCGATAAACAAAAGGAGCAATAATGGTATTCAGCGTATCAATAGAATCACTATCGCCTGTAATTGCACGCGCTTTGACCATCGCATAACGTTCCCACTCTCGGCCATGCGATTCTAGATAGTCTCTCAGAAAATCATAGCTAACGGCTAGCGGACCGCTAGTTCCAAAAGGCCTTAGGCGCGTATCAACGCGAAAAACAAAACCATCTTCAGTTTTTTTATCGAGCGCTTTTATCAACGACTGGCATAAACGCGTAAAAAACTCTTCGTTTGAATAGATACGCTTAGCACCACGCGTCTCACCATCTTCGGGAAAACAAAAGATCAGATCGACATCGGAAGAAAAATTGAGTTCGTTGGCACCCAACTTACCCATAGCAATAACAACTAGTGGTTGAGCTTGACCTGTTTCATTACCGTAAGGTACACCATATTTTTCACAGTGCTGCTGATACAAATAATCTACGGTTGATTGAATAGTCGCATCGGCGAGACCAGATAGCTCACGCATCGTGGTATCAATAGACGACCACTTAGCCAGATCACGCCATGCGATTCTAACCATTTCACGACAGCGAAAATGACGCAAGGCTGACATTAATTGAGCATCGTCGACAGACTCATCGCCTAAACTGGCTATTATCGATTGTGACTTTTGCAGAAACTCAGATGGTGAATAATCGGTAAGCAAATCACCACTACCAATTAATTCTGCCAGCATAGCGGGATCTTGAACTGAGCTCTCAGCGACGTATTCACTATAAGACCAGACACGCCACAGTACTTTTAATAAATCTGGATGCGTAACCAAACGCACCTTAGCTGCTTTAGCAGCTTTGTGAAAAGACTCCAGGTAGGCGGTGACCGAAGCTCGCAATTCTATGGGCATTTCCCCCAAAACTGATAATTGACTTCCTGAGAGCAAGGCCATTAATTCGACCTCCCCAAAGAGCCATGCACGCGACTAATATTCGCCATTGTCCCCAACACTAATTATTTGTTGTGGCTAGCTTATACTAGACGCGAAAAAAACTAAAGTATTGTTGTTAAAGCTATTTTTTTGGCAGAAGACAACTTACGCTATGCTGCTTATCAAGATCGACTTTTTGCGGGTAGGCTTGGCGACATTCTTCCATCACCTTTGGACACCGAGGATTAAAATGACAACCAACAGGTGGTGCTGCCGGAGAAGGCAAGTCTCCTTGTAATCGAATAATCTCACGTTGATCTTCATCGACAGTTGGCGCCGCCGATAACAATGCCTCGGTATACGGATGCGCCGGTGTATCGAACACCTTGGCAACAGGCCCATACTCGACCACACGACCGAGGTACATCACTGCGACGTCGTGTGCTAAATATTCTACTACGGATAAATTGTGAGTAATGAATAAGTAGGCCAGACCAAACTGCTGTTGCAGCTCTTTCAATAAATTGAGTATCTGCGCTTGCACTGAAACATCGAGCGCACTGGTTGGCTCATCACAAATAATCAATTTAGGATTAACTGCTAATGCCCTGGCGATACAAATACGTTGGCGTTGACCACCAGAAAATTCATGTGGATAACGATTTTTACTGTCCGCTGGCAAACCGACTTGCGCTAATAGTTCGTCAGTGCGTTTGTCTCGCTCCGCCCGCGTGGCAAATATTTTTTGCGCGATCATGCCCTCGGCAATAATATCCTTAACCATCATTCTCGGGTTCATAGAAGAATAAGGGTCTTGGAAAATAATTTGAATATCTGAACGCAAACCCCGCATGGTTTGTTTATCTAAAGTAGTGAGCTCAACACCGTTAAACTCAACACTACCGGCCGTGGGTGATAGTAATTGCAATATGCCCTTACCCACCGTTGTCTTACCGCAACCAGATTCGCCAACCAAGGCCAGGGTATGTCCTTCAGAGATTTTCATTGACACACCATCAACTGCTTTGACATGACCAACCGTGCGTTTTAATAAACCCTTTTGTATAGGAAAGTGCACTTTAAGGTCGTTGACATCGAGCAAAATCTTTTCACCCACTTGTGTCGCCGAACTTTCTTTCCTATCAGCTTCAACACGTTTGTGATGCACTTGCTCAATATCGTCATCATAGCGATGGCAACGGACACCGAGCGTATCCCCACCCAACCAGCGCGGTACGTTTTGTCGACATATATCCCAAGCGTAATCACAGCGATCGACAAAACGACAACCTTCAAACTGTGTCAACAAAGAAGGTACGCTACCTTCAATAACAGCTAAAGACTCATCGCGCTTATTCGCACGAGGTAAAGACTCAAACAGTTTTTGCGTATAGGGATGTTTTGGTTCAGCGAAAAACTGATCACGTGGCGCTTGTTCAACAATTTGCCCCGCATACATCACCGCAATACGATCAGCGATATTAGCCACCACACCTAGATCATGGGTAATGAATAACATGGCCATGCCGGTTTGACGCTGCAAATCTTCAAGCAAGGCTAAAACCTGTGCTTGGATGGTGACATCTAAGGCGGTAGTAGGTTCATCAGCAATGAGCAGCTCGGGCTCACCCGCCAAGGCTATAGCAATCATCACGCGTTGTTTCATGCCACCGGAAAGCTGATGCGGATATTCTCTAAAACGGCGCTGTGGATCAGGAATGCCAACAGCGTCTAATAATTCGATAACACGTGATTTGGCCTGACTACGATTCAGTGTAGTATGGCAAAATACCGATTCTATAATTTGCTCGCCAATACTTAATACGGGGTTTAGCGACGACTGCGGTTCTTGGAAAATCATGGCAACCCGACCGCCACGAATACCACGCATATCAACTTCGCTAAGCTGCATTAAGTCGGTATCACCAAGATATGCAGAACCTTCAATAATACGACCCGCAGGCTGAGGCACCAAACGCATAATCGACAAGGCTGTCATCGACTTACCGCAGCCTGATTCACCTAAAAGTGCAAAGGTTTCACCTTTTTTAACATCAAAGCTAACGCCATCTACCGCGCGCAAAGAACCACGACTGGTAGAAAACCAAGTTTTAAGGTTTTTAACGCTCAACAAAGTTTCAGCGGATTGCATAGTATTATTTACTTTGGCATCCATATTGATTAGCGGCCCTGTACGCGCGGGTCAAACGCATCACGCACCGCATCAGAAAACAAGTTGGCACATAACACCAGAACAAACATAAAAATAAATGCTGCCACCAATGACCACCAGACTATCGGCTCACGCGCCATTTCTAAACGCGCACTATTAATCATATTACCCCAACTTATCATCGATGGATCAACACCTACTCCGATATACGATAACACTGCTTCAGCCAATACTAAGCCGCTGAAATCGATCACCAAAGTAATAAGCACAATATGCATGACATTGGGCAAAATATGTCGTGACAGTATACGTGTATTGGACACACCAAAAGCTTGTGAAGCCTGAATGTAATCAATCTCCCTGAGCTTAAGCGCCTCACCTCGTAATAAGCGACATAATCCCACCCAACCTGTGATACCGAGTATCAAACATAGAAACAATAATCGTGCGTCGGCGCGCTCAGCAATAGTAGGAAATTGATCGGCATTATTTTGTATATAAACATCAATCATTAGCACAGAAGCAGCAATCAACAATACACCTGGGATAGAACTTAGCGTGGTGTATAAGTACTGAATAAAATCATCGACTCGACCTTTAAAATAACCAGCCATAATGCCAAGACTTAACGCAAACGGTAACAAGAATAATGTCGTTAAACTACCAATCACCAACCCGGTTCGAATACTTTTTAGCGCCAGATAGAGCACATCTTGGCCAACCTTATCCGTGCCAAGCACGTGATAATATCGCGATAATATCGCTAGACTAAAGCCAACCCACAGTAGTATAAATACAGTTAGCCCAATTGCTCGCCACGGTGTCTGTGTTTCACCACGCTTAAGCTTAGACAATTGTTCACCTAAACTACTCACTTGCGAGCGCGATAAATACAATGCCAATAAAACGACAAGTAGCATAAAAATAACGAGTGATAGCAATAAAGCAAGTGATAACTTTGCTACGACATCGCCAACCCTTTGCTTTATGCTAGATAGGTGAGCACCACCGTATTCCAAACGCGGAAACTCGCGTATCACTGATCCATCCGCTTGTTCTATGGTTTCCTTAGCATAAGAATGCATCGCAAAGGGCGCTGAATAGGTTTTTTCTTGTTGTAAACGTAATGAGCTCAGCGCTATATCCAGTACAGAAACCAATTCAGACGAAAATACAGGCTTGTCTGCCTCGGTATTCTCACGCGGTTCATGCACATGGATGGAGTCTGCTAAGCCTATTGCAATATAAACCAGCAAGACCACAGCTGCGGACATAGCTAAAGGACGTTGCACTATTTGACGCCAAGGCCTGGCTAAATGCTCATGCCTTCGCGCGTAAAAAAAGAAACCGACACCAACAGCAACCAACAAGTAAACCAACCAGTCAGTCCAAAGCGGCGAGAATTGATAACCAAACAATATCATTAGGTAATCATCCTAAACGCACGCGCGGATCAACCAAGGTATATGAAATATCGGTTAGTATCAGGCCGACGATATAAAGCACTGCACCCAAGAAAACCATCGCTCTAACAATGGCAAAATCTTGCGCCTGTATTGCATCAATCACATAACTACCAAGACCAGGAATACCGAAGAATGACTCTGTGACTAAGCTGCCCATAAACAAAACGGGCAATACAACTACTACACCCGTCAAAATAGGAATCATGGCGTTTTTTAATACGTGCTTAAACAACACGATATTTTCAAACAAGCCCTTAGCACGAGCTGTACGAACATAGTCTCGGTTTATCTCTTCAAGAAAGATAGTACGATACCAACGCGTTCCCGAACCTATACCACCGATCAAGCCTACGATTACTGGCAGAATTAAAAACTTAATCGCTTCAATACCCGTGTCGTAGCCAGAGATAGGCACAAGGTGAAGTAATTTACTAATAAGGTATTGACCACCGATGATATAGAACATCGACGATACCGACATTAATACCACGCCAAGAATCACACCGGAGATATCAATATACGTCGCACGAAAGAACGCCAACATCATCGCCACAGTAATATTGACTAACAAGCCTACGATTAGTGTAGGGATGGCAATCGCCAAGCTTGGCCACATTCGCTGACCGATATCATAACCAATATCACGACCATCATCGGCAGGGCCAAAGTCAAAAACAAACAGCTTGGCTGATTTTTCAAAAAAAATGGTTTCTCTGAACTTGCCTAAACCTTGGGCCTGCTCATTATAGACCAGTGGTTTGTCATAACCTCTTGATGCCTTCCAGCGGTCAATCGCTTCTTGCGTTACATGTTTATCGCCTAAATGTACGCGAGCGACATCATCCGGCGAATTGACAACGAAAAACAAAGCGAAGGTAATTAGATTTACGCCTATTAGTATGGGAATAGCGTATAAAGAACGGCGAATGATATAGGCCAGCATTAAACACCCACCTCGCTGGCCCGATGATCAATTGCTGCTGCACGCTTACGACGGCTATTTGCGATGATGGCTGGCACTATTAGCATGATAAGAACAATAACGATCAGATAAATCGGCCATAGCACAGGCTGGTTCCAATCGGCACGGCTTTGTTCTCTTAACTCTGGCTCAATGCGTTTATACTTAAGCGTATTATTAGCCACATCGGCCGGTTTAGTATTTTTCATCCAGGCGTGTTGGAGACTAAAGGCTTTAGGGTGAAAGCCCCACAACCAAGGCCCGTCTTTTCTTAAAATATCGACCATCTTCTGGATAACAGCCAAACGCTCCGGGCTGTTGGGCAAGTTTTTCATTTGCTCGAATAAAGCATCAAACTCATCATTGGCATAGTTCGCCGCATTTTCACCATTAAGTTGAGCTTTTTTATTCGGGCCATAAAGCAAAAACAAAAAGTTTTCCGGATCTGGATAATCCGCATTCCAACCCCATTGGAATATCTGCGCTTTACCATCACGCATTTTTTGCTGAAAACGATTGTAGTCAGTGCTACGAATCACTAACTGCACATTGATCTTCTTTAGTTGTTTACGCCACCAGTCTAAAGTCGCTTTGGCCTCCGGGCCTGAAGCGGGTGTATCAAAATAAAGTAATAATGGCTCCCCGGTTTCTTGGTCAATACCGCCTGCATAATCGGCTTGCTTCATTAACTCGCGGGCATATTCAATAGACTTTCTTTTCGGCTGACCATCAACCACATCATAAACATAGTTGTTGACGCCGGTTTCATCACCGATATAACCGAATATCCCTGGTGGAATCGGTCCTTGTGCTGGGATACCACGGCCGTTGGTAAAAATAGAAATATACTCTTCATAATCCACAGCAATAGCAATAGCACGACGCAGTAGACGAGCGCGCTCACCACCAGGCGATCCGACTACTGGGTCTAACATATTAAAGCCACCGTAGTAGCTGGATGTCGCAACAGTGGTATACAACTGAATCCCCTGCGCTTTCATATCATCGGTCAGCGTAGCTTCGCCACCACTGCTGATATTGACTGCTTGATCAAAGCTATCAGAACTAACACCTGAACTATCGTAATAGCCCTGGAGGAATTTATTCCAATATGGAATAGCTTCTTTTTCTAAACTGAAAACCACTTTATCAATAAAGGGTATTGCTTTTCCTGCATCCGCTAATAAGCCTTCTGTTTCATCACCCTCTTGGCCACTGATTGGATATTGTTCGCCACGAAAGTTTGGATTTTTCTCCAACACCATTTGCCGGTTTGGATTATTCACCGTCAGCATATAGGGGCCGGTGCCGATGGGATACCAATCCAGCGTAATATTCTTTTCTTTTAAACCGGCTTGCGAATAAAACTTATCAGCCTCCCAGGGGATGGGCGCAAAAAATGGCATAGCCAACCAGTAACGGAATTGTGGATATTTGGTTTTTAAGGTAACGCGATAAGTATAACGATCAATAGCCTCAGCGCCGATCAAATCATGATCACGTAAATCTACCCAAGCATCTTTATCTTTTTTCAGAGCTTCACCCAATTGCTTACCGTATTCCGATAAGCCATCAATATATTCTGTCATTAAACCGAATATAGGCGAATGTACTTTGGGATGCGCTAAACGCTTTATTTGATAGACATAATCAGCAGCAACCAGCTCTCGCGTTCCGGTATTAGCGAAATCACCTAACACCTCGATTTCATCCAACTGCTCTTGGCTTAAATCATGATAAAGGTGATGACCCTCTCCTCTAGCAAAGGAGGCGTGGGGTTGATATTGAATACCGGCTTTGATTTTTACTTCATACACCGCTTTAGCTACATCCGCAGCACTGGCATCCTCTGGTAAGACATTTCCCGCTTTATCGTAATAAACCGGTACTGGGATAGATTCTGCTGCCAGGGGTTCGAGCACATAAGGACGCTTTAAATAGTGGTATTGCAAAGGTGGCTCATAGATTTGCGCGGTAAATTGCACTTCGTTTGAGCTATAAGATTGCGCTGGATCCAGATGCTTGGGCCGCGCGGAAAACGAGGTATAAAAAATATTGTCTGTTGATTCAGACTTAGGATAGGGATTATTCCAACCATGGCTATCACACGCACTCAGCGCCACGACAAGCGCAAGCAATATTAGCGTTTTAAGCAATTCCTGGTATCCAAACACGCGTCTGCTCGTTATTAGTTTATAGACGGTTGCGCAACTCGGGTTACCTATCACCGCCATGCTGGTATTATATGATGACAACTAATGCAGGCAAGCAGTTCAATCGCCTAAATCGATTTTATTTTCAATTATATAGCTAGAGGTAAACCATGGGGTTTCTAGATGGAAAACGCGCGCTGATCGTCGGCGCAGCCAGTCAACGTTCAATAGCCTGGGGAATAGCAAACGCCATGCATCAACAAGGGGCTGAGCTCGCTTTTACTTACCAAAACGAAAAACTGCAATCTCGCGTTGAAGATATGGCCGCCGCATGTGGCGGTAATATCGCTATACCTTGTGATGTTAGCAGCGATGAGCAAATTGATGCTGTATTTAGCCAATTAGGCGATCATTGGGATAGCTTGGACATTATTATCCATTCCGTTGCCTTTGCACCGCGCGATCAATTGCAAGGCGGTTATCTCGACGCCGTGACACGTGAAGGCTTTAATACCGCACATGAAATCAGTTCATACAGCTTTGCTGCCTTGGCGAAAGCTGGCCGCAGCATGATGGAAGGTCGTAAAGGCGCGTTGCTGACTTTAAGCTACCTTGGCGCTGAAAAAGCCATCCCGAACTACAACGTGATGGGTTTAGCCAAAGCCAGTCTGGAAGCCAATGTCCGCTATATGGCTCAAACCCTGGGACCGGACGATATTCGTGTAAACGGTATCTCAGCCGGCCCGATTAAAACATTGGCTGCCGCCGGTATTAGCGATTTTCGTTCCATGCTAGAAAAAGTGGCTAATGTTTCACCTTTAAAACGTAATGTCACTATTGAAGAAGTCGGTAACGTCGCTGCCTTCATGTGCTCAGACCTCGCTTCAGGCGTAACGGGTGAAATCACCTATGTTGACTGTGGCTATAGCACCATCGGTATGGCGTAATACATTTAGGATTAGCCTAAACAAAACTGGAACGCCAATATGCCCCATAAACACGCCGTTTATTTATTAATTGCTATTGTCATCGGTGTACTAGCTGGAATCATCAGTGGCTGGATATGGGGCCCGGCCATGCAATCCGTCGCTTGGCTCGGCGATATATTTTTACGCTTGCTAAAGATGACCATTGTGCCATTGATCATCGCAGCGGTAATCAGCGGTATCGCCAGCCTTGGCGATATACGCAAACTCGGTAGCGTTGGTACCACCACATTAATCTACTACACTTGTACCACCGGTATCGCCGTGTTTATCGGCCTGGTGATGGTTAATCTCATTCAACCTGGCGCTGGCATAGAAGCTACGCCAACAGAAATCCCCGAAAAAGTCGCTGATAAAGAAGGTAGCGGTTTTCTTAACATCCTGTATGAATTGTTCTATCCAAATTTAGTTAGCGCTGCTGCCGAAACCAAGTTACTCCCTATTATCTTCTTTTGTATTATCTTCGCCGCTGCACTTACCACCTTAGGTGAACGTGGCAAGCCAGTGATTCAGTTTTTCCAAGGCGTTAATGACGCCATGATGAAGCTAGTGATCTGGGTCATGTATCTCGCCCCTATCGGCATCTTCGGCTTGGTTGCTGGCCGTTTAGGCAAAGCGGGTGGCGGTGAACAGTTCTTTAATGAACTTACTGCCGTCGCCCTACACGTGGTTACCGTACTCAGCGGCCTGGCTATACACTTTGTTGTGCTCGCATTAATTCTGTTCTTCGTCGCGGGCCGAGGTTTTGATTACCTCATCGGCATGCTCCGCGCCTTACTTACCGCTTTTGGTACCGCGAGCTCCGCCGCCACATTGCCACTCACTATGGAATGCTTGCGCGAAAATGGTGTGAGCAAACGTTCAGTGCAATTTGTTATTCCCTTAGGTGTCACTGTTAATATGGATGGTACCGCACTCTATGAAGCTTGCGCTGCTTTATTTATTGCCCAAGCCTTTGGTATCGAACTCACGCTTGTTGAACAAATAATCGTCTTTATTACCGCCACCCTCGCCGCCGTTGGCGCCGCCGGTATCCCCGAAGCAGGATTAGTCACGCTAGTCATCGTACTAGAAGCAGTAGGTCTACCCTTAGAAGGTATCGCGCTATTATTAGCTGTTGATTGGTTCTTAGATCGGTTTAGAACAACGGTTAATGTTTGGGGAGACTCTGTAGGTGCTGCGGTGGTAGATCGGTTGATACCGAATCACGAAGAACAAACCAAACAATAACTTTGGCTTTAAGGGGTCTGACTCGAATGGCACTAAGTTAAGCGGCGTTAGCAAGTAACTCATTTTTTAATTGTTGTC
>CAZTYM010000002.1:0-113932 GCA_964617475.1 uncultured Thiotrichales bacterium | reverse complement strand
TTTATTTTACCTCGTTTAAATCACCTAATCTCGCTTAACTTAGTGCCATTCGGGTCTGACTCAATTGTCATTCCCGCGCCCTGAGTAATTTGCGACAGTAAATTACTCAGGGCGCGAGAGTGACGACAGTATTTTTAGAGCGGTTCGTCTTCGTCTTAGACCCATCCTTCGACGAGCTCGCCCCAAGGGTGAAATGCCCTCTGGGTGCACTTCATCGTAATTTACTGTCGCAAATTACTCTGGGCGCGGGAGTAACTATAATGAGTTACTTATCCATCAAAATTCCGGCAAAATGAAAAAGTATATCCCCGGATTCCGCTATCGCTGCATCCAGGCTACATATATTACTTAAGTAGGAATAAAGATAAAAAAACAGCTATCCCGCCATCGGTAACTGCCAATCATGCAACTGCTCAATTGATTTTGGTTTACTATAATAATAACCTTGGCCTTTGCTACATCCACTGTTTAACAAAAAGGCACTTTGTTTTTCTTCTTCTATTCCTTCTGCTATCACCTCAAGATTTAACTTATCTGCCATAGCAATGATGGCTTCGACAAGCTGGTCGCCTTCTGGATCATTACCAAGATCCATAATGAATTCTCTATCAATCTTTAAGGTATCGATAGGTAAACTCTTTAACTTACTTAAAGAAGAATAACCAGTACCAAAATCATCGATAGCAAGACTGAAACCCATATCTTTAAGCTCATGCATGAGTTCAATTGACTCGCCTACCTTTTCCATTAACATACTTTCGGTTAACTCTAGCTCAACCTGCGTCGCTGTCACTTTAGTTTCGCTGAGTATTTGAGCAAATGTATCTATCATCTCGTGATCTTGAAACTGGCGCTGCGAGAGATTAACGCTGATTTTTATATCATCCGAAAAAACTGCAGCTAATTCATTTCTATCTTTACATGCTTGGCGCAGGACATAGCAGCCTAGCGGCACCATTAATCCCGTTTTTTCGCAAACGCTTATAAATTTATCTGGGTAGATTAAACCCTTTCTTGGGTGCTGCCAACGTACTAACGCTTCAACTGAGACAACTCTACCACTACGTAAATCCACTATAGGTTGGTAATGGAGTACAAACTGATTGTCATCTAACGCTACTGTTAATGAATGTTCAATCTCAATTCGATCACTTAGATCATTATTCATTTTATCGTTAAAAAATCGATAGGCATTCTTACCAGATTCTTTGGCTACATACATTGCCATATCAGCACGCCGCAATAAATCACTAACATTATCCCCATCCTCTCGAGCAATAGAGATACCAATACTCGGTGTAACAAATGTTTTTCTGTTCTCTAAAAGAATAGGCTCATCGAAGGCTTTAATGATTTTTTCTGCTATGACTCTTACATCATGAATAGATTTCCAATTAGCCGCCAAAATACAAAATTCATCTCCACCTAGGCGGGCGATAATATTAGACTTTCTTAAAATAGACTTTAGTCTCTCTGCAATACTGACTAATAAAATATCACCAGCTTCATGACCTAAGCTATCATTAATTCGTTTAAAGTTATCGATATCAAGATACAGCAAAGCAAAATTTTCACCGCTACGATCAATATGATTGATCATTCGTTCTATATGATCATTGAAAAGACGTCGATTACATAAACTTGTTAAAGGATCATAAAAAGCGAGTTTTTCTAAGTCGTCAGTTCGTTGTCGAACAAGCTCTTTTAATACTACTGGCTGTTTTACGAGTATATAAGTTAGGTAAGCAAGCAAAATACTAATAGACAAGTTGAGCAAAACAAATAAATTCTTTGCAAAACTTGGTATGGAAGACTCTCTAGACAAACATAACGTCCATTCTGCATTTGGAACTTTAATTGAATATTTTACTGGGTTTACTAAAGGCGCCTCTTCCCCAGCGTAAATCTCCAAATCACCAGTTATGGGTGAGGTGCCCATAAGCTGATAGGTGTAACCTTTTTGTGGTAACGAGTCGAGATCCGTACTCGCCAATAAATCTTTCAAATAAATAAGTGCTGAAGCAAAGCCCCAAAACTGCGCTTCGCCTGTTTCATCATTTAAAAATATTGGATTGCGGCCAATTACAGCCACACCACCTTGAACTAATTCAAATGGGCCGGCCAAGGTTAAGCGTCCTGTCTCTATTGCCTGCCAGGCAACATCTCGTCTTGCATCATCATGAAGGATATCGTGCCCCAAGGCTCTCTCTTGTCCGGCCAAAGGGTATATAGAATTAACAATACCGTCTGGTGCCAATTGCAAATTAGAGATCCCACCAAGAGATTGAATGATATCAGCAGCGTAGGATTCGAAGTCATCTAACTGACCATTATTCTGCCGTAATAGTGAAGCCAGGATGTAAGTTGATGATAGAGACCTGGACAGTCGGCGCTCGATGATCGAACCCTGATTCGCGATAATTTCAGACATCAGTATCTGTTGTTCTTGTTCTGCAAGACGTTTATAGCTAGTAAATACATAGCTACAAATCGCAAAAACAAGCGAAAATACTAATATCGGTATTATATATAAACGGCTAGCCATTATTTTCGTGATGTGGATATATGGCGCGATAAATAACCGCACACAAATATATCGGCAGCGTAGAAGAAATCTTGCAGTGTTAACAAAAAGGAAAGTGGTTTATATGACCAATAACCATACAATCTATAATGAATTAACTAACAAGTATAAATATTCTTTCAAATGGCAGCATCGCCGCTACTTTCTCCCTCAATATTCTCAGTTACTTGCCACCGACAAGCATGCCGGCTCTAGGAATAAATAGCCTGCCTGCTTTATCGATAAATTCAAACGGTACAGAGACTTCTTGTAAACCCGCATTGCGGCGGATAACAAAATGCAAATGTGGGCCAGTTGAATAACCGGACGAACCAGAACGCGCCAAACGTGTTCCCACTGATACCTCATCTCCTGCTTTCACCTGCGCGGTACCTCCTAATAGATGTGCATAAGCCGCATAGGTACCATCTTCATGCAAGATATATATGACATTGGCTTTATCTGCAAAATACTCTTTTTGGCCGCTATAAAAATAATCATCCTTTACATAAAAAACAGTTCCGGCTTTTGCTGCAGTGATATGTGTTCCTACATCCATGGCAATATCTACTGCATAAATATTCGGCACGGCGGAATGCGAAAACCTGCCGTTGAAAGATTGCGTTACTTGTAATTCTGAATAATGATCTGTGGGTATATGATAGGGCTGATTATCATGAACGGCTTCTGGGTCTCCGAAACCCCAGAATAACTCTGCATCGGAATAGTCTAAACCACCGTCATAAATGGGTTCTGTGGTGTTGGCCTTTATTACACCGCGAGCACCGCCCTTGTCAAAAACTTCTGACTTCACCACCACTTCAATGGGAGCATAAAACGGATTTTTAACACTGAGGACTTCGACGTCGTTGATAAGCTCAGTAACTAGCTCGGGTTCGAGTGTGTTTTTTTGCTCAATCTCTAGCTTGAGCTTTTCGGATTCGACTTCTGGCTGTTTATCACCGAATACCCAGTTGCCATTTTCATCCTGGTATTTATAGATTTCAACAGCTAACGCCGTCGTTACACTCAACGCGACAATCAGACTTAATGACCAAACCATGCAGCGAAAGAAGATACGCAACCCGCTATTCTCCCAATATTTGCGGCAGGCTTTACTCTAGCAAACTCCTGCACCAAAAATCGGTAACACATCGCAACCTACGCACAAAGACGCCATGGTAGGAATTTAAATCTAAATATTTTCTTCGAAAAGTGTTACTTCGGTTGAACTGCGCAACACATCTAACCAGGCTGAATACTCGCTCGCACCGCGCGCTCTTTGTTGTTGATCTTTTAACACTTGGCGTTGCTCGTCACTTAAGCTTGCTGGATCACCTTCTTTGATGGCAGTCATTTTATACAGCGCGTAATCACCGCTAGCCAATTCAATACCCGCAATAGATTCGCTTGCTTCACTAAGTTTAAATGCGCTTTGAAGTATTTGCCTGTCTAGCCCGCCATCATTACGGCCATAGTCTTTGGCTTCTGTCCAACTGAGTTCTTTTTCATTTAATTGTTCCATTAAATCAGCGCCCGACTCTATTTCCGCAGACCATTTTTCACCTAAGTCTTTGGCTGCTTGGTTTGCTGCTTGATCTTTTAGATCCGCAATAATGGATTCCTTGACTTCTTCCAGCGGTTTTGGCTCGGGTTCAACGCGCTCTTTTAACCGCAATACGACGATACGATTGCCACTGAGTTGTAATAGCTCGCTATTATTGCCTTGCTCTAGTACTTCGTTCGAGAATGCGGCATTACGCACTTCTGGTGCGCTCGCTATTCCTATGCCACTACCTCGCTCAAATAACTCCGAAGTTTGCACTTCCAAACCTAATTCTTCGGCTGCAACAGCTAAGGTTTCTGGGTTTTCATAAGTGGTATCGGTAAGCAATTCAGATCGCTCAATGACTATATCTGCGGCACGATCTGTCTTTATTTCATTCTCAAGCTCAGCGCGCACTTCCTCAAATGTTTTTCCGCGCTGTTCCTGAATACCTGTTAGTTTAATGATATGGAAGCCAAAACTTGATTCGACTAATTCACTAATTTGATCTTGCTCTAAGGCGAAAGCAGACTCTTCAAACGCGGGCACCATGACTCCTCGACCAAAGAAACCAAGGTCGCCACCACTATTTGCGGAACCCAAATCATCTGAATTGGCTTTTGCTAACTCAGCAAAATCTTCACCCGCATTGACACGATCGAGCAATGCTTGCGCTTTTGCTCTTTGTTCTGCTTTTCCTGCTTCGTCCGCATCTGCGTCTAACTCAATTAGTATATGGCTAGCACGGCGTTGTTCTTCAACAATAAACTCGGTTTTGCGCTGCTCGTATTCAAATCTCACATCATCTTCTGCCACCTCGATGTCGGCTGTAAGATCGCCCGCCGCTAACACCAAATAATCTACTGAGATTTTTTCCGCTGTTTGAAAACGTGCGCTATTGTCTTCGTAGTAAGCCTGAATATCTTCATCACTGACTTCGACACTCTCATCAAATAGGCTTGACGGTATAGTCAGCACGCTAATTTCACGTTGTTGATCTCGCAGCTTAATGAAGCTATCCAACTCGGTATCACTGACAAAACCACTTTGAATCACGCTATTGGTTGCTTGATCAACCAATACAGCACGACGCATACGATTTTCAAAGCCTTCTACTGATTCGCCCTGTATGCGGATTTGTTCTTGATAACGTGCGCTGTCGAACACACCATTGGTCTTAAAGGCTTCGAGCGATTGTAATGTCGCATTTAATTGCACATCACCAATACTTTGACCGCTTTCGGCCAACTTTTGCGCCAATACATTCTCGTGGATTAAGGCATCCAGTGCTTCGCGTTTGAGCGTGTCTTCACTGAAAAAGGCGGGATTAAAATTCTCACCTAATACCGATTGCAAACGCGCGCGATTTTGCAGATATCGTTGCTGCAACGAATTTTGTGTGATTTTCTCTTCACCGACTTCGGCAACATAGACATTTGCGTCAGGTGTAAAATAATCACCTAAACCCCATAACGCAAAAGTTAAGGCAATGCCAATGACTATAACCCAGGCAATAAAACCTGTGGCGCGTTCGCGAATAAATTCAAGCATGGGAAGATCGTATTCTTAGTATTAAACTGGGCAGAATAGTAACCCAGATTGGAGTTGAGGCCCAGCAGTTTACCGCTTTTTAAAAGCGACAAGGGCACCTTTCTGGCAACCCTTGTAACTGTTTACTGGCGGAGTGGACGGGATTCGAACCCGCGACCCCCGGCGTGACAGGCCGGTATTCTAACCAGCTGAACTACCACTCCTGATACTTTTGGTGGGTGCTGAGGGGATCGAACCCCCGACATTCGCCTTGTAAGGGCGACGCTCTACCAGCTGAGCTAAGCACCCGTCGAAAGGTGCGCTATTGTACGGCATCCTTAAAGGCCTTACCAGCCTTAAATGCAGGAGATTTTGATGCTTTGATTTGAATCGTCTCACCAGTTTGCGGATTACGACCTTCGCGCGCCGCGCGCTCTTTTACTGAGAAGGTACCAAAACCAACTAAAGTAACTTGATCACCTTTTTTCAAAGCCGTAGTAATGGCATCAATAGCTCCGTCAAGTGCACGATTTGCAGCAGACTTAGAAATATCAGCAGATTCAGCAATAGCATCGATTAATTCTGATTTGTTCACGTATATACTCCTTAAGTGTTTATGTCGGATGGCAAAGGAGAGAGCCAAGAGGCACACCCGTTTTTGTTTTATATGGCCGCCCAGCGAGTGAGCAAAATACACAACCGGAGCGAAAGAGTGAGACTTTATACCAACTCGCAAAAAGCCCTGTCAAGCTGTGATTCTGCTAGCAGAACCTTTATTTAGCCTTTGGGTTAACTAATGAGCGCGTATGTGCTCATCCTTATTCTTATTTCCCGCTGCCTTTTTGCTCAACAATTTTTGCAGCTCATCTTCGCTGAGCGGCTCAGGCATATGTTGCAAGGCAACGGCAAAGACTTCGTCAATCCATTTTACTGGTTTAATATCGAGGTTTTGCTTGATATTGTCTGGTATTTCCTCAAGGTCACGCTTGTTCTCTTCAGGAATCAAAACAATTTCTATACCACCACGATGTGCGGCTAGCAATTTTTCCTTCAAACCGCCTATGGGTAAGACTTCTCCACGCAACGTGATTTCACCGGTCATAGCGACATTTGATTTTACCGGTATACCTGTTAAGGCAGACACCAAAACCGTGCACATACCAATACCAGCGCTTGGACCGTCTTTCGGAATAGCACCTTCTGGCACATGAATGTGAATATCTTTATCGCTGTAAAATTCTGGATCTATACCTAATACCGCTGCCCGGCTGCGGACCACAGTCATTGAGGCTTGCGCAGACTCTTGCATAACATCACCAATCTGACCCGTAATAGACAGCTTGCCCTTGCCCGTTACAACGGCAGACTCGAGTGTTAATAGATCACCGCCCACTTCGGTCCAAGCCAAACCGGTAACTTGTCCGACATGATCATTTTCTTCAGCCAAACCAAAACGAAAACGCTTAACGCCGAGATATTTTTCAACGTTGCGCGAATTGACACTCGCCACACCTTTTTGATCACCCAAAGAAATATTTTTAACTACTTTCCGACAGAATTTTGAAATCTCTCGCTCTAAATTGCGCACGCCCGCTTCTCTTGTGTAATAGCGAACAATGTCTCTAATCGCACCATCTGAGACTTTGAGCTCTTCTTCTTTCAAGCCATTATTTTTAATTTGCTTAGGCAGCAAATAACGTTTAGCTATCGCGAGTTTCTCATCTTCGGTATAACCCGATAAACGTATTACTTCCATCCGATCTAATAAGGCGGCCGGTATGGTAGACAAAGAGTTAGCCGTGCACACAAACATCACGTCTGAAAGATCATAATCCACTTCTAGATAATGATCGTTAAACGTGTGATTTTGCTCTGGGTCTAATACTTCTAATAATGCTGATGATGGGTCACCGCGAAAATCAGTCGCCATCTTGTCAATTTCATCGAGCAAAAACAAAGGATTCTTGGTTTTTATTTTTGACAGATTCTGAATGATTTTACCTGGCATAGAACCAATATAGGTGCGGCGATGGCCACGAATTTCAGCTTCATCTCTAACACCACCCAGCGCCATACGGACAAACTTTCTATTAGTTGCTTTAGCGATAGATTGACCTAACGAGGTTTTACCTACCCCTGGTGGTCCAACCAAGCAAAGTACAGGTCCTTTGAGTTTAGAGACCCGTTGTTGCACTGCCAAGTACTCGATAATACGTTCTTTTACCTTTTCTAAGCCGTAGTGATCCGCCTCTAAAGTTTGCTCAGCAAGCTTAATATCCTTGGAAATTTTACTGCGCTTCTTCCAGGGGATATTCACCATGCAGTCAATATAGTTGCGCACAACCGTTGATTCGGCTGACATTGGTGACATCATTTTCAGTTTATTTAGCTCAGATAAGGCTTTATCCTTGGCCTCTTTCGGCATACCTGCGCCATGAATTTTTTCTAAAAGCTCGTCGGCTTCATTGGGCACTTCATCCATATCACCCAGTTCTTTTTGAATCGCTTTCATTTGCTCATTCAAAAAGTATTCGCGCTGACTTTTTTCCATTTGACGTTTAACACGGCCACGAATCTTTTTCTCGATTTGCAGTAAATCGATCTCGGATTCCATGGATGCCATTAAACGTTCCAGTCTTGCCCTAACATCAGCAGTTTCGAGCAGTGATTGTTTCTCCTCTACCTTCAACGACATATGTGCAGCAATGGTATCTGCAAGCCGACTAGGGTCTTCAATACCGGAAAGCGATGAGGTAATTTCGGGAGGAACCTTATTATTAAGTTTGGTGTATTGCTCAAACTGACTAAGAATGGAACGAACTAGAACTGAGCTTTCACGTTCTGCAAGCTCTTCAATTTCTTGAATCTCTACGCTCGCCGCAAAATATTCAGCGTCGCCGTCTTCAAATGACTTAACTTCAGCCCGCTCCTGGCCTTCAACCAGCACTTTAACCGTACCGTCAGGCAACTTGAGCAACTGCAATATCGTGGAAACGGTACCTATATGGTAAAAATCTTCCAGTTGGGGGTCATCAATACCAGCATCTTTTTGCGCAACCAGTAATACTCGCTTGTCTTTATCCATCGCAGCTTCGAGCGCCTTGATAGATTTTTCGCGCCCGACAAATAGCGGAATAACCATATGCGGATAGACAACCACATCGCGCAACGGTAATACGGGGAAAGTGTCCGAAGGAGGAGTATCACTCGTTATTTCTGTACTGGTCATTGTGCGGACTATCAGCTCCTATCAATAAATAATTCTTCCTATCAATATGGGGATAGGCTTGAGCAATACAAGTTACCACACTTACCCACCGATTTACTCAAATCGGTGAATTCAGCTAACTATTCAGAGGCGTTATTGAGCAACTGAGTTGGCTCGCCATTTTCATAGATCAATAATGGATCTGACTCACCGGTAATAACGCCATCGTCGATGACCACTTTGCCGACATTTTCCGTCGACGGCAACTCATACATAGTATCGAGTAATACATTTTCTAAGATTGAGCGTAAGCCACGAGCACCTGTTTTACGTTCCATCGCCTTACGCGCCACTGCACGCAATGCATCCTCTCTAAATTCCAATTCTGCGCCTTCCATTTCAAATAATTTAGCGTACTGTTTAGTAATCGCGTTCTTAGGCTCAGTAAGAATATTGATGAGAGCATCTTCATCCAATTCGTCTAACGTTGCTACTAGGGGCATACGTCCGACAAATTCTGGAATCAACCCGTACTTGGTTAAGTCCTCAGGCTCAACGGTGTGTAATAATTCATTTGTAGACTTTTTATCGTCTTTACTTTTCACTTCTGCGGCAAAACCAATTCCACCTTTTTCAGAACGATCACGAATAATCGTATCAAGGCCTGCAAAAGCACCACCACAGATAAATAAAATATTAGAGGTATCAACCTGCAAAAATTCTTGCTGAGGATGCTTACGTCCACCTTGAGGCGGCACTGATGCTACCGTACCTTCGATAAGTTTCAGCAAAGCCTGCTGTACACCTTCACCCGAAACATCGCGTGTGATAGAAGGGTTGTCTGACTTACGCGAAATCTTATCAATTTCGTCTAGATAGACGATACCAGTTTGCGCTTTATCCACATCGTAATCGCATTTTTGCAATAACTTCTGGATAATATTTTCAACGTCTTCACCGACATAACCGGCTTCGGTCAATGTTGTTGCATCTGCAATAGTAAACGGAACGTTGAGTAATCGAGCCAAGGTCTCAGCGAGCAACGTCTTACCACAACCGGTCGGACCGATTAACAAAATGTTACTTTTTGAAAGCTCGACTTCATCCTTGCGCGTACCGTTATTTAGACGCTTGTAATGATTATAGACAGCTACTGACAGAACTTTTTTTGCCCGTCCTTGACCGACAACGTATTGATCAAGAATATCGCATATCTCAGCCGGGGTAGGTAAACGTTCGCGATCACCCCCCTCTTTTTCTTCCACCTCTTCGCGAATGATGTCATTGCACAATTCAACGCATTCATCACAAACAAATACAGAAGGACCAGCGATAAGCTTTCTTACTTCGTGTTGGCTTTTGCCACAAAACGAACAATAAAGCAGTTTATCGTCGTCTTTCTTGCTGTCGTTATCGTCACTCATGTCTATACTGCCTCGCGTCAACCGGTGTTAATCTTCGGCCTTACTAACTGCATCATCCCGACTTTCGATCACTTGGTCAATAAGACCGTACTCTACAGCCTGATCTCCACTCATAAAATTGTCGCGATCGGTATCGCCAGCGACTTTTTCAATAGGCTGACCTGTGTGTTTAGACAGTACGCCATTCAAACGATCCCTGATCATCAGAATTTCTTTAGCATGAATGTCAATATCTGACGCCTGCCCCTGGAATCCGCCTAAAGGTTGATGAATCATCATCCGAGAATGAGGCAAACAATAGCGCTTACCTTTGGCGCCGCCTGCAAGTAGTAATGCACCCATGCTAGCAGCTTGACCAACGCACATGGTGCTGACATCAGGCTTGATAAATTGCATGGTATCGTAGATGGCCATGCCCGCAGTTACCGAGCCGCCAGGCGAATTGATATATAAATGAATATCCTTGTCAGGATTTTCAGACTCTAAGAATAATAACTGCGCAACCATTAAATTGGCCATGTAGTCTTCGACCTGACCAACCATGAATATGACACGTTCCTTGAGCAACCGGGAGTAGATATCGTAGGCGCGTTCCCCACGAGCGGATTGCTCGACCACCATAGGGATATTGTTAAGTGCGCGCGGCTGAAATGGATTAGTGTCGTTAAAATCTGTCACTGCTTATCACCTATGTTGCTGCTCTTTGTTTTATTAAGACAGGATTGAGCTGGAACGTCCATGTCTCTTTGTCACTTATGTTGCTATGCGCGCTGCTCCATCATTTCATCGAAACTCACCGATTTTTCAGTGATATTGGCCTTTTCCATAATAAAGTCGACGACTTTATTTTCTAGAACCAGAGGCTCAATACCGGCCATTCTCTCTTTATCAGATAACATGACCTTCACTGCTTCTTCGGGATTTTCGTACGCAGCGGTTTCAGCAACAATAAATTCTCTTAATTCCTTTTGCGACACTTTTATCTCATTCTTGAGCACAATTTCGTTTAAAACTATCCCTAAACGAACACGTCGATCAGCTTCTTCACGCAAGCTTTCTCTTTCAACATTGCTCTTCTTTCCTTGTCGTGCAGCGTTTTGGCGGGCTCTATCGAGAATACCGTCAATTTCCGCTTCAATCATCGACTTGGGCACGTCAAACTGATTATGCTCAGCCAAGGTATCAAACACTATCTTCTTTAATTTGGTTTGAGCAGTTTGATCGAGTTCACGCTGCATATTCTCTTTTACTTCTTTTCGTAGAGTCTCGATACTACCGTCTTCTATACCCATGCGTTCAGCGAAATTTGAATCAATTTCAGGTATCACCCCTTCTTCTACCGTTCTCACAGTGACATCAAAATGTGCTGCTTTTCCGGCCAAGTTTTCGTCTTTATATTCTTCAGGAAAAGTAATATTCACATCTCGCTGCTCACCGGCTTTCGCACCAATGAGAGGATCTTCAAAGCCAGGAATCATTACGCCCGAACCGAGTTGCAGCGGATAATCTTCGGCCTCACCGCCCAAGAATTTTTCACCATCGATGCTGCCAACGAAATCAATCCTCACTCGATCACCAAGCGCAGCCTCTTTTTCGGCAGCATGCCATTCTTTACGTTGCTCACGCATGCGGTCGAGCACTTTGTCTACTTCAGCATCGTCAATATCGACCGTTGCACGCTCTAAATCGAAACCTTCGTATTGCAGGTTTTCTACCGTCGGATAGATTTCAAAAGTCGCAGTGTAAGTGAGTTCCTTACCTGGCTCATCAGAACGATCATCAATGCGCGGCCGACCAGCTGGGCGTAAGCTTTCCTGATCTAAAGCATCTGCGAAACTGTTTTGGATGACATCGCCAACCACTTCTTCACGCACGGCGTCACCATACTCGCGTTGAATAATGGTAAACGGTGCCTTGCCTTTACGAAAACCATTGATTTTAGTGCGCTGACTGATCTTCCTGAGGCGACTCTTCACCTCATTGTCGATTTGCTCTGCTGGAACGGCCACTTTCATTTGGCGTTCCAATCCTTCGGTGGTAGTTACTGAAACTTGCATTCGATCCTCTGCGATCTTCGTTGACTGGTAAAAATACTCAGCTTATCTGAACATAATAATAAACCCAGTACCGCATGCGCGGTAATGGTGCGAAAGGAGAGACTCGAACTCTCACGGGTTACCCCACTGGAACCTAAATCCAGCGCGTCTACCAATTCCGCCACTCTCGCAAGGCTTAACTTACTAATTATACAGGATCACGTTACGCAATCGAGCGGATTTTCCGACAACAATGTCGAAATCCGCGGTAGGATTGGTGGGCCGTGTAGGTCTCGAACCTACGACCCGCTGATTAAGAGTCAGCTGCTCTACCAACTGAGCTAACGGCCCACATGTATTACCTAGCCACTAAAAATGCAGGATTGGGGTGAATGATGGGGCTCGAACCCACGACCACCGGGATCACAACCCGGGGCTCTACCAACTGAGCTACATTCACCATGAAGCCTGCAGCACTGCAATTGTGGCACGCCCGGCAGGACTCGAACCTGCAACCCTCGGCTTAGAAGGCCGATGCTCTATCCGGTTGAGCTACGGGCGCACAAAAACTCGATAATCGAGCGGTTTTGTCGAGTCTCCCGCACGGCTGATTATGCCAGACTAGACGACGATGTGTTGGTCGGGGAGGAGGGATTTGAACCCCCGACATCCTGCTCCCAAAGCAGGCGCGCTACCAGACTGCGCTACACCCCGAGACACCGTTTCCTAACTGCCTGTGGTTTCAGCAAGGCAGGGCATAATACGCTTCGACACCGCAATCGTCAAACCACGATTATCCGCCATTATAGCGCCGCAGACGAAGCAGAAACTCTGCCAAAACGTACCGTATACCAGGCAACAATCAGTGCTATCGCTGTCGCCACGGCGGCCAACGAAAACACCCAGCTCGCGCCAAGTCCATCCCATAGTTCACCGCTTAAGTAAGCCCCTAAGCCACCACCAACACCAAAACTAATGCTGCTGTAGAGACTTTGGCCGCGAACCTGGTGATTGCCGACAAAATGGTGATGAATCAGTTGCATTGCGACAACGTGGTACAAACCAAAGCTCGCCGCATGGAGCAATTGGGCGAAAAATATGACAGCCATACTGTCGACAAAATAAGCGACAAGCAACCAACGCAGCGTTGTTAATAACAAAGCAGCCAAAATCAAAAAACGTAAGCTAAAACGCACAAACACTTTATGCATGACCATAAACAGGATAACTTCAGCGAACACACCCAGTGCCCAAAGCACACCAATCAAACCGTGGCCGTAACCTGCAGCCTGCAAGTGAATTGAATAGAACGTGTAATAAGGTCCGTGACTTAATTGCATTAAAAAGCTCGCCACAAACAGGCCTAGCACTTCTGGCCTTAATAATATTTTCATAAACCCGTTCGGTGAAGGCGAGGCCTGGTGGCCATTATCACCAGGAACGATAAAACCCGTTATGGATGTTGCTACCAGTAGCGCCACTATCACCGGCAATAACCAGTAAGTAGAGTACTGTGCCAACAAAGGACCAAGCGCGATCACGGCGACGATAAAACCAATCGAACCCCAAACCCGAATGTGGCTATAACGGTGTATATCTGGTCCTAAATGATTGAGCGTAGTCGCTTCAAATTGCGGCATAACAGCATGTAAAAATAATCCGAACACCACCATACACGTGGCGATGATTAGATAACTTTCACCGATAAACGCAATTGAAAAAGCCAATGTGGCAGACACAACCAACCATCGCGTTAGCTGAATCCGCCAGCCACTATGATCAGCCAACCAACCCCAAAGGTTAGGTGACACCACACGCATGATCATAAAAATAGCCAGCAGCTCACCAATTTCGGCTGCTGAAAAACCGATATCCTTTAAGTACAAACTCCAATAGGGGACAAAGGCGCCAATGGCGGCAAAAAGAAAAAAGTAAAACGTTGACAACCGCCAATAAGGAAGGGATTTCACTAGCTATAATTGTTAAAAAAGACTAGTCAGCGTCTTCGACGCTAGCCGGAACAACAGGCGTATCTGAACTAACATCAGCATTTTGGCCACGCTGACGCAATGCATGATCCATTAAAACAATAGCCATCATGGCTTCTGCTATTGGCGTTGCTCGGATACCAACACATGGATCATGACGCCCCGTCGTCACAACATCGACTGCATCACCTGACTGGTTCACTGTTTCACCCGGCAAGCGAATACTTGAGGTGGGTTTAAGCGCAATACTGGCGTGGATATCCTGTCCCGAAGATATTCCACCTAATATGCCGCCGGCGCGATTACTTAGAAACCCATCAGGTCGCATCTCATCTCGATGCTCTGTGCCTTTTTGCTCGACAACACCAAAGCCCGCACCAATTTCGACACCTTTTACCGCATTGATACTCATTAGGGCATGAGCAAGGTCAGCATCTAAGCGATCAAAAACGGGTTCGCCCCAACCAGGTGGCACACCTTTAGCGACCACATCAATACGCGCTCCGATTGAATCTCCTTCTTTACGCAAATCATCCATGTACTGTTCTAAATGAGCAATTTTTGAGGCGTCTGGAAAGAAAAATGGATTATCTTCGATGACATCAAAATCAATAGTCTCTGCCTTTATTGGACCTAACTGAGATAGATAGCCTTGTATCACCACACCGTAGCGTTGCTTTAAGTATTTTTTGGCAATTGCACCAGCGGCCACACGCGATGCGGTCTCACGCGCCGAAGAACGGCCACCACCGCGATAATCACGAATGCCATATTTTTGCTCATAGGTGTAATCTGCATGTCCAGGGCGAAAACGATCCTTGATTTTGGAATAGTCTTTGGAGCGTTGATCAACATTACGAATAAGCAAGCCTATAGGCGTTCCCGTGGTTTTACCCTCAAAAACACCAGAAAGAATCTCTACCTCATCGGTTTCACGCCGCTGGGTAGTATGTCGCGATTTACCTGGACGACGGCGCTCTAAATCAACTTGCAAATCTTCCGTCGATATTTCCAAACCTGGTGGGCAACCATCAACCACGGCACCAATCGCTGCACCATGGCTCTCACCAAAGCTAGTGACACTGAAAACTCGACCAATACTGTTACCTGACATCCCTATATTGTAACGACTTATTAAATATCACGCTCGTATAAAATTTTTATCTCAAACTTGAATGTCGGCTGAATATCCTATACGATCCTCGCCCATTACCTAGCCACACAATCGCTGGAATTTGCTTATGACGTTTGACGCACAGCACTCCCAGGATCACACATGCCAGGACGGCAATATATTAGTAGTAGGCAATCGCTGTAGCAACGAAAGCCGTTTAATCGTACTTCTCACCAAGCTTATCGCTTTAGGTTTCAAATATTCTTTTACTCAGAGCCTACACCAAAGCTTATCTCATAAAGCAGACAAAACACTTAGCGTAGTTCTCGTTGATGTCAGCAAAGGTAGCGGCATCGATGCCCGAGATTTATGCGTCCTTATCGATAACTTTACTCACTGTCGCGTCATCGCTATTGATACTGAATACAACGAGCTTACAGAAAAACATGTTATCGAACATGGCGCCGACGATTACTTTGACCACACGACGCTTAGCGAAAATCAAATTTATTTGAAACTCTCAAATAACGAAGCCAAGCCGCATCTGTCTTACTTACCAAGCACTGTATCGCGTCACGATGACCTTACCGGCCTAGCCAGCGAAGCCAAACTATGCCATACCGTGGATATAGCGCTGGAACACGCCGATCTGGAGCAACGCTCGTTAGCACTACTATCAATCTCAATTGATGAAAAACGAGCAGATGACGAACTTGTTTCTATAACTTCGACTCAATTAATTACTGCTATTGCCCGCCGCCTGGAAAGAAATTTGCGAGAAACCGATATGGCGGCCAGACGCAATAACGGCGACTTTTCTATCATGCTACGCCATCTCAATGCTGAAACCGACGTTAGCATTGTCGCCGAGAAGCTGATGGAGTTACTGCAACACCCTTACATTGTCGAGGGTAAGATCATTAAAACAGTGAGCAATATTGGTATAGCGTTACCAAACGTTCGTCATGCACAAGCTGGTGACTTGATTGCCGATGCCGACCAAGCGCTTAAGAATTCAAAGCAATTGGGTGGCAACCAGTTTTCTTTTTTTGGCAAAAAAACCAACTCCGCCGAAGCACTGCATTTACGATCAAGATTGCAATCTGCGTTACTTCACGACCAGTTCTGTCTAGTATACCAACCACAGGTCGGTATCAGCGACGGTAAAATTGTTGCTGTAGAAGCCTTGCTTCGCTGGCAACTCGAACCTAACCATTTACTGACACCTGCACAATTCATGCATCATGTTGAGCAAAGCCTGCATAACAGCAAAGTTGCGCAATGGGTCATAGAACGATGCTGCCATCAAATTTCACAGTGGAGTGAAGATAAATTAGATAATATTCTGGTCTCGTTAAATTTAAGCCATAAACAATTTATCGATCCAAACTTAATTATTACCCTTCAAAGCGCACTTTTACGCTACGACATTGACCCTAAATCGCTACGCCTTGAAGTCAACGAAATCACTCTGCGCAATGACGCAGCAAAAAGTAAAACCATCATTGACCAGCTAAGAGGACTGGGCATTCAGCTAGCCATAGATAATTTTGGCGCTGATATTGGTTCTTTAAACACACTTAGCAATTTTCCTGTAGACCAGGTAAAAATTGATAGCTCGTTAATCCATAGCGCTCTAGAGAAACCTGCATCACATGCCATTATTGATTCGATGATTACTACATGTCATCAGCTTGGCATTAGCATCACTGCAGAAGCGGTAGAAACGAAAGATCAATTAGACTACTTGAAACAGGCTAATTGTGACAGCTATCAGGGCAATCTATATAGCAAGCCATTGACACCTAATGCGCTGCTGCAGCAATTGAAGCCTGCCTAAAAAAAACGCTTTAGCGTATCAGCATCTACCAAGAACACACCATCACCGCCGCGCTCGAACTCGGGCCAAATAAACGGAACTTGCGGCCATTTCTCCTCCAGCGCTTCTTTCGCTTCACCCACCTCAGCACAAAGCCACCCTTCTGAACTGAGGTATTTAGATGCCTCAGTTAGAATAACGGTAATATGATCTAAACCATCTTCACCCGATAACAAGGCCACCTCTGGTTCGTGATCAAACTCACTCGGTAGTACATTGAGACTACTTTGTGGCACATATGGTGGGTTTGTAATAATCAAATCGTAAGTACGCCCTGACAAAGCGGAAAATAAATCTGACTGAATTAGTTCGGCGCTTTCAGTCATACCTAACTGCTCAGTATTAATTTTCGCTACCGCTAATGCATCACTAGAAATATCTACCAGATCTATAGCCGCATTTGGCATTTCATACGCAGCGGCCAAACCAATACACCCACCACCACAACAAAGGTCTAACACTCTCTCTACTAAATGTCCCTGCAACCATGGCTCAAAATGATTTTCGATGAGTTCAGCAATAGGTGAACGCGGAATAAGTACCCGTTCATCGACATAAAAATCTATCCCAGCAAACGGTGCTCGGTTAATAAGATAGGCTAGCGGTATGCACTTAGTAATACGTTTCGATAATAACTCTACAATGCGCTGCTTTTCTGTCACCGACAACCGCGACTGCAAAGTTTCATTCATTGCGGGGGGCGCCATATTGATACAGGCGAGAACTAAAACAATGGCTTCATCTAGCGGTTCGTTATAACCGTGATGATAACTTAGCTCAGCGCTATGTAAGCAGGTACGGGCCCAGCGAATATAGTCGTTTACGGTATGAAGCGATTGATAAACTTCTTCGTGATTATAATCATCAAATTTTAGAGGTGCATTCATAGCCGCACATAATACACAGCCAACGCTTATGTGACGAGAACGTTACGCCGCGCCTTTTTGTTCTTGATCCTCGTCGTGATATACCGATATTACATAACCTTGTTTTTCTTCTGCCTCAATGGCAATAATTTTTTCAATCACTTTTGCTGACAAGACATGATCTTTTGTTAGCAGCAACACTTTCTCACCACTATATAAATCTTTGGATAAAATCATTCCTGCACGAAGATCTTTGGTTAATAGACGAATCTCGGCGCCAGTAGCACCGCTATCCGGATTTTCGTCTAATATCTGTAAATATAAATCAACCAAACCCGGGTCATAACGCGTGCCTTTATTTTCTATCAAAAAATCACGCGCCTCTGTCCGATCCAAAGGAGTATCTAATAACATACCTATTATCAAAGAATCATAATCATTCGCCATTGCTAAAATACGCGCACCCAATGGTATACGGTCGCCAAACAACTTATCTGGGTAACCTTTACCATCGTATCGCTCATGATGACCACGAATAATTTCTCCGGCATTATTTAATGCATCCATAGCAATTAACACGCTTTGTGCCCGAACTGGATGCTGCTCATAACGTAGCCGTTGTTCCTTTCTTAACGAGGCGTAAGGTGTCACAGAAATTTCATCAGGCAAGCCGATGACACCGATATCATGTAACAACGCAGCAAAATAGATATCTTCCTGCTCCTCTTGCTTTAATTTAAGTTTTTCGGCAATGAGCTTACAGTGCTCTGCTACTCGGCGACTGTGCCCACCGCCACCGCCTTCTCGCAGCTCAACAAGATTAGCGAAAACAGGTATCGCATTGACAAAACTGCGCTTCATCTCTTCGTAGGCAAGGTCTAACATATCGGAAGTCTGTTGCACCTCCAACGTCCTAGCTTTAACACGTTCTTCCAAATTGATGTTGAGCTTCTTAAGTTCTTCGTTCTGACGATAAGTGACTTCCTCCAGATGACGTTTTTCATGTCCCAGGCGATGCAAGCAAAGCGCCCCTTTCACCTCTGCCTTTAATACATCATCATCCCATGGCTTACTGAGGTAGCGACTAACCGCACCGCTATTAATCGCTTTGATAGCAATACTATGATCTTCACACCCTGTCAGCATTAAACGAATAGCATGAGGCCACTGACGCGACACTTCTGTCAAAAACGAAATGCCATCTACATCAGGCATGTGATAGTCTGACACCACGACATGCACAGGTTTTTTTCTTAGCAAATCGAAAGCCTGTTCCGAATCCGTAGCAGTGACCAAATTATAATCCGATGACCGTAGCACCCTGACAAGCGCTTTAATTATGAGCTCATCGTCATCGAGCAACAGTACAGTTGGCATATAATCGCTTAACGGATTTTCTTGTGAATCAGCAGATTCGTTCATGCCACACCTTTAACCAATTCTTTATCACAATTTTCCTGATTAATAGGCAAACGCACCGTGAAGCAAGTGCCCTCTCCAAGATGACTATGCACATTTATCTCTCCGCCGTGGCGAGTGATAATGTCTTTGACGATAGGCAAACCAAGCCCTGTGCCCTTACCCGCTGGTTTGGAGGTATAAAAGGTTTCAAATATCTTGCTCAACTTGTTTGCTTCTATACCGCTGCCATTGTCTTCAATATCTATTTCAACATTACCGCTGTTTTCTCGAGTACGAACAGTAATAACACCACGAGCCTCAATCGCCTGTGCAGCATTAACGAACAAGTTCAGAAAAATTTGATTCATTTGCGATGAGGAACAATATAGTTTCGGTAATTCTGCAAACTCTTTTTTAACGCTGGCTTTATACTTAATCTCGTTATTCGCAATGTTTAATGCCACATCAATGGCACCGTGAATATCAATCCAATCTCGCTCGTCATCGCCACTATGAGCCACCGCTTTCATATCACCTACAATCGACTTGACTCGGCTTATACCTACAGCGCATTCATCAACGATATCTGCCAGATCAGTTAACAAGTATTCAAGGCTGTCGTCTCCTAGCTGTTCACGCAAATCTTTTAGCTTACTGGCGATTTCACTATTCTCTACAGGAATTTCTTCTTCGATTAAAACCTTGCTGGTACTGATTAGCGGTACAACCTTGGCAATATAGGACTTCAAGGTATTGATATTGGAACCAACATAGCCAATTGGGTTATTAATTTCATGAGCAATGCCTGCGGCTAACTGTCCCACAGTTGCTAGTTTTTCAGATTGCTGCAGTTGACGTTGAGCTTCACTTAGATGACTGGTTAGGCGTTGCTCTTCTTCCATTTCTTGCAGCAATTGGTGCTGCAAGGCATGATAAGCGCTTATATCGTAAAAATATGCAGTAACAGCGAACTGTTGCCCGTTATCGTCGAACTCCGGGCAAAATACACTGTTGACCCAAACTTCACCCTGCTCTGGAAAGTTGAGACAAAGTGCACTGATTTCGATTTGCTGACCCGAAAACGCAAGTAGTAACCGTTCTTTATCAGCTGATTCAATAAAACTGGATTCTTCTAACAAGTTAAATTGCTTGGATTTTTCTTCGCTATCAATCAGCAATAACTGTTTTGCTTTGTCATTGCAAAAGTGAAGACTACCGGAGAGTTCAAAGACGACAACGCCAAAAGGTGCGGGTTCTAGTAGTTTTTGAAAATCTAAGTCTGCCATAACTCCTTCCGGAAACCTCGTGTTTCCCACTGGACAAGCTATGACGATGAAAGACAATCAAAACTTGCCTAAGCCTACCCAGATAACGGCAAATTGGCATCAAACTTAAACATAGCCCGTTTTTTTGCATAGTTATCTGCCTGATTGCATGGCAGAAATGACAAAACCTCGCTAGACTAGTCGCCCTTTATGCACCTGCGAAAAATACGTCGTTTTTTGACGTTCGAGGTGGTGCATTTCCCTTTTTACCAACTAGCGAGGCTTTTCATGGCGCACTCATCGTTTATTCCGCCACAGCGCACCCTGATGGGACCCGGTCCTTCTGACGTAAACCCACGAATTTTAGAGGCTATGTCAAGGCCAACTATTGGTCATTTAGATCCGCAATTCATCGTCATGATGGATCAACTAAAAGCGCTGCTTCAATATGCTTTTCAAACAGAAAATGCGCTCACTATGCCGGTATCGGCACCGGGATCAGCTGGCATGGAAACCTGTTTTGTTAACCTTGTTGAGCCTGGCGATAAAGTCATTATTTGCCAAAATGGCGTATTTGGCGGCCGTATGAAAGAAAATGTTGAACGTTGTGGCGGCACAGCGGTGATGGTGGAAGACGCTTGGGGTGACGCTATTGATGCCAACAAACTTGAGGAAGCGCTAAACGCACATTCTGACGCAAAAATTGTTGCCATGGTCCACGCCGAGACCTCGACAGGTGCACGCTCAGATGTCGAAACCCTAGTCGGCCTCGCACACAAACACGATTGCCTGGCTATCGTCGACGCCGTGACTTCTCTCGGTGGCTGCGAACTAAAAGTTGATGATTGGCAAATTGACGCCATATACTCTGGTAGTCAAAAATGCTTATCTTGCACACCGGGCCTATCTCCGGTTAGCTTTAGCGAACACGCCATTGAAAAAATCAAATCACGCAAACAGAAAGCACAAAGCTGGTTTTTAGATTTAGATCTCGTCATGAGTTATTGGGGAGAAGGGGCGAAACGCGCTTATCATCATACTGCGCCTATTAATGCACTCTATGCCTTGCATGAGTCTTTAGTCATTTTAGAAGAAGAAGGTATTGAAAATGCCTGGGCCCGCCATCAACACATGCATACTGCATTGCGTGATGGTTTAGAAGCAATGGGGCTACAATTTGTCGTCAACGAACAAGACCGTTTGCCACAATTGAATGCCGTCACTATTCCAGAAGGCATTGACGATGCCGCAGTGCGTGGCAAGTTACTGCAAGACTACAACCTGGAGATTGGCGCCGGCTTGGGCGTAATGGCAGGAAAAGTATGGCGCATAGGCTTAATGGGGTATGCCGCTAGCCGCCGTAATGTGCTGTTTTGTCTAAGCGCTTTAGAAGATGTGCTCAGTGGTCTTAATGCACCCATCAATCGAGGAAAAGCCCTCGGCGCAGCACATAAAATTCTAGACCAATAGTTCAAGGCGATAAAAACAAGAGAAAAACATGGCTCAATACGTTTATACGATGAATCGCGTTGGCAAAGTAGTGCCACCTAAACGCGAAATCTTAAAAGATATTTCTCTGTCATTTTTTCCTGGTGCCAAGATAGGCGTACTCGGTCTAAACGGCGCAGGTAAATCGACCTTGCTGCGCATTATGGCTGGCGTGGATAAAGAGTTTAACGGGGAAGCACGACCACAACCCGATATCCGCGTGGGTTACTTACCGCAAGAGCCACTGCTTAACCCAGACAAAGATGTTCGCGGTAATGTCGAAGAAGGCATGGGTGACACTATCGAACTATTACAACGCTTTAATGCGATTAGCGATAAATTCGCCGAGCCTATGACAGATGACGAAATGAATGACTTGCTGGCTGAACAAGGTAAACTGCAAGACGCCATCGACGCTTGCGGCGGCTGGGAAATTGAACGCACGCTTGAAATAGCAGCCGACTCCTTGCGGCTACCACCATGGGAAGCCGACGTAAATAAGCTTTCAGGCGGTGAAAAACGCCGTATTGCCCTATGCCGTTTGCTGCTATCAAAACCCGACATGTTGCTACTTGATGAGCCAACTAACCATCTTGACGCTGAATCTGTTGCCTGGCTCGAACGCTTTCTCGCCGAGTATAGCGGTACCGTAGTTGCTATTACCCATGATCGTTATTTTCTTGATAACGTCGCTGGATGGATACTGGAACTCGACCGTGGTCACGGCATTCCTTGGGAGGGCAATTATAGTTCCTGGCTGGAACAGAAAGACGCTCGCCTAGAGACAGAAGCCAAACAAGAAGCTGCAAGACAAAGAGCCATTAAACACGAGCTTGAGTGGGTGAGGTCTAATGCTAAAGGACGTCAGGCTAAAAGCAAATCTCGCCTCGCGCGCTTTGAAGAACTCAACTCACGTGAATATCAACAGCGGGCAGAAACTAATGAAATTTATATTCCTATTGCTGAACGGTTAGGTGATCAAGTCATTGAAGCTAAAGATGTCAGCAAGGGGTTTGAAGATCGCTTACTAATTGATGATCTTAACTTTGCCATACCGCCCGGCGCTATTGTCGGTATTATCGGGCCCAATGGTGCCGGTAAATCTACGCTCCTCAAAATGCTAACTGGGGACGAACAACCGGACAGCGGTGAGATGATTATCGGCCCTACTGTTCAACTCGTATCGGTTACCCAAATGCGCGATAACTTTGATGACAGCAAAACCGTTTGGGAAGAAATCAGCGAAGGCTCGGATGTTATTCAAGTAGGCAAATACGAAATGCCTTCTCGGGCTTACGTCGGGCGCTTTAATTTTAAAGGTCAAGACCAGCAAAAAATCATCGGTCAACTATCTGGTGGAGAACGCAACCGAGTGCATCTTGCCAAATTGTTACGCAGCGGCGGCAACGTTATTTTGCTCGACGAACCGACCAACGATCTCGACATTGAGACTTTACGTGCGCTGGAGGAAGCCCTGCTCGATTTTGCTGGTACGGCCTTGGTAGTTTCGCATGACAGATGGTTTCTTGATCGTATCGCGACACATATTCTAGCGTTTGAGGGCGATAGCAAGGTGGAATGGTTTGCAGGAAATTATGCAGACTATGAAGAAGACAAAAAGCGACGCCTTGGCGCTGATGCAGAGCAACCACATCGCATCAAATACAAACCCTTAACGCACTAGTACGTTAAGGAAAAACAGGCAAATAAAAAAGCGCCGCTGGGTTAGCGGCGCTTTAAGAATTATACTGGTGTTACGTTCTCAGCCTGCGGGCCTTTTTGACCTTGAGTCACAGTGAATTCGACTTTTTGACCTTCAGCCAAGGTACGAAAGCCGTCGCCTTGAATAGCACTGAAGTGCACAAAAACATCTGGCCCTTGCTCTTGTTCAATAAAACCAAACCCTTTGGATTCGTTAAACCATTTTACTTGGCCGGTAGTAACATTAGACATACTTGGTGATCCTATATAACAATAAAATTAAACAGCCAAAAATGCGGGATTACCTATGAAGAAATAAGCGAGGTCTGAGTATGAGAAAGAGATCGTCGTTTCCAAACATAAATCAAAGCCGAATTCGCTGGCTTAGGCGCGATTATAACCCCCTAACATCGAAGGTCAACATAAATAGCGTTTTTTCGCGAATGTTGGCGCAACTATTGTTTAACTACGCCATTTTATGACAATAATATGAAATGATTTGCCCGGCTTGCACAATCTTGGAACAAATATATGAATAACGAACGTTTAGTGGATATCGAAACACGAATTGCCTACCAGGAAGATACCCTTCAACAATTGAATGATGTGGTGGCAAAACAACAGAAACAGATAGATTTTTTAGACCAAATGATTAAAACACTCACGGAACGCTATCAGAGCCTACAAGCTTCAAACATTGCTGCTGAAAATCTAGACGACAAACCTCCGCACTATTAATAGCATTATTTTTTAACGACTTTTATATTGCCATAGGCAATACCATCATCAGCAATACGATTATGATAGTCTACTGCGATAGAGACTGGAAAACCTAACGTTAGGTCATAACTTACACTAATTGAGTGAGCAGCTCGTTCGCTAGCATCAGCTATGAAGGCAAACAAACTTTCAACGCTTTCTATGGTAATTTCACCTTCGGCGATCACGCTATTGTCGTCAGCGTAAACGGCTTCTGTTATTTCACCATCTCTTATTTTCGCTAAAATTGGTCGCATATGTTTGGCCAAACAATAACACTGCTTTTCATAACTTAAATCATAATCATGCACTTTAGCAGCGTGCCACTTCGCTTGATATGGTGACACACCCGGTTCATCTCCTCCGATTCCTCCACGGCCTGAGCACGCTGATAGTACGGTAGTTATGCAAAGGAAAATCAGCAATTTATTCATCAGCGTTTTCTGTTATCCCATATCGACGGCAATATAATAATGTGGCAAAAAACGCGAGCAACGGCCAGTCTAGACTGCCTCCACCACCACTGCCGCTACTACCACCATTATTACCATCGGCATTAGCTAAATCATCTTCCATATTAAAATTAGGTGGTGGTGGGTTAACTATAGGTCCGGACACCATAATAGATTTAGTAATAGTATTATTTGCTACTAGAAAATCGGTCACATTTGCAGTCGCGACACTGGCCATATGTGTCGATGTGGCATTGATATCAAAACCGGTAATCATACTTGTGATATCAATTGTTATTACGTCGTCAATTGCAGCACTTACATTACAACTATATGCCAGGTCTTCATAACCACTAGCCGGGCTAATCGTGCATGCCATACCATTAGCGCTTACGCTCATGAACTGTGATCCAATATTGGAGTTTCCTTCTATCAACAATTGCGTAACCGCACGATCCCCCTCATCATCGACGCTCACCGTGTACGAAGCATTGTAAACTTCGCCCGTACTTAACTCGGCAGGCCCAACAATCTCCGACACCGCAATGTCAGCTGGGAAATTAAAGCACAACTCTGGTACAGATAACGCAGCTAACCTGCTCTCGATATCATCTACCGAGCAATCAGAAAACCCTTGCAAGCTAGGATCGACACCACGACTCATTATGTGAGTATTACCTGGACACGCGCTATTTGAATTTGGATCCCTCGGAGTTACGGGCCCATCATGCTCTGAGCCCAAATTATGCGCAAGCTCATGCGCGACTACGATTGCTGTTAGGGCCGCATTGCCAACATAGGTGCTAGTACCTGAACTAAAACCATTGGCATTACACACGCTACCGACGTAGGCAATGCCGACGGTATTACCCTCAAATGTTCTACCAGTAATGACATGTAATAAAGCACGGTTATTTTCTACAAAGGATAAGCCCGCCGCTTTTTGAACTTGAATATCCATAAGAAAGTTTCTTGAGTTGAGTGTTGTACTAAACACTTCTGAAGTGAGGAAATTCGGCGGCCCGTAATCAAATGCCATGTTAAAACCATTGTCATCATCGGCCTCGTCTCTATCTTGAACATAGAAACCTTCGGCAATATTGATAATCGCTGCCGCCTCCGCTTCAGCCTGCTCGTCAGTAGAGAATAGTTCACGAAACGCTGTATCAAATACAAAATCGATTTCAGGCAAGATACATACACCACCGACTTGATCAGATACTTCACAAAATTCGCTAAACGTGGCCTGAGCAATGACCGCATTTTGAATTTCAGCCATCATCGAGCTGATACTCGATTCTCCCACTACACCACAACCACCAAGAATTTCGGAATGAGCAGAAGCTGGTTCGGTAGGCAATACGCTGTTCGCTAAAGCGAAACCAGCCATCTCTTGCGGATTAACCTGATCAATAAAATGCAAGTCATCATGGATGTATACCACGCCTTGCCAGGTGTTATTTATAAAAGATAATCTCGCCCAAGCGTCAGGAAAAGAATGCAGGGTGCCAATATAATGCTCACCCACACCTTGTGCTGACGACGCGCTTAAACGATGAGTGAGAAACGCATTTTCGAGCAAGGAAATGGAATAGACCTCTCCTCCGATATTGACCGCAACATTTGTCGCAGCAGAGCCAATGCCTGAATAAATGCAGGCAATTAGCACCATGATTTTCTTCATTATTGGCTAGCCTATCTGGTACCCGCCCCCCGGGTCAGTAACACTTAATCGACCAATTCCTCATTTTTTAAAGGACATATGAGCGATTCATTTTAGGCGTTGTCTTAATAAAAAATGTGCGCTACCCGACAAAATAATTAATAATTAAAAATCATTGACTTGCAGGCGATAAATAATTTGATGACGAAAAAAAGTCACAGCCTGACAAACAGAGATGAATCGCAAGGGATTTAAAATTTACTGGCTGGCAGCACTAGCTCTTGGCATAGCCATATTGCCGGAAACATTACAAACTGATCTACGACTGAGCTTCTTAGAGGTTAGAAACGGAGAATGGTGGCGTATGCTCAGCGGGCATTTAACGCACTTATCCTGGACGCATTTATTGTCTAATATTGTTGGCCTAGTCATTTTACAACAGCTTTTTTATCAGCGATTTTCTAGCTGGCGCTGGATAATAGACACCGTATTCATTGCTTTAGCGACTGGTTTTGCATTGATCTTTTTCAGCAAGGAACTTCAGTGGTACGCAGGCTTGTCCGCTGTTATCATCGGTCTGTTTTATTGCTATGCAATTCAGCAGTTAAACGAAAATAAGTGGCTTTTTCTAATATTGATTGCCTGCTTAACTCTCTATATCGCTGCTCAGCAGGTTTATGGTGAAATTAGCAGTAGTTTTTTTGGTGAGTTTCCGGTCGCATCAAGAGCACATTTATTTGGTGCTATAGCTGGCATTGTGTTAGCAATAACCAGTAAATTGCTAACCCGGTACTGCCTCAAAAGATAACTGTTTGATCAACATAATGGCATCTTCCCTGCCATCAGCTGCTGGATAGTAATTGCGCCGAATACCTACTTCATTAAAATTGAAACGCCTATACAATGCTAATGCGGCTTTGTTTGACTCTCGTACCTCTAAGAAAAGCGTATCAGATTTCAATTTCAAAGCTGTATCAATAATATGCTGAAGCAAGTATGCGGCTATGCCGCGACGCCGGTATAATGGATCAACACAGATATTCAAAATATGCGCTTCATTAAGAACAGTATTCATCAAAACGTAAGCGATCACTTCACCATCTTGTTCGGCAACAAAGCTATGATAACGAACGCGCAAGCAGTCTCTAAAAATTCCTTCCGTCCAAGGATAATCATAAGCGGAGTTCTCAATTCGCATCACCGCATCAATATCCCCTAACGTCATTTTACGAACAGAGTAAGACGATGCGAGTGTAGCTTGAAGCTGATCTTTTTTACACACCATTATTTGAGCCTAAACATCTATTCTGATTGCATAAAAATCTGTTTTGCTAAAAGCAAATCCTGCCACGCTTTGGCTTTTTCTCTTGGCGAACGCAATAAATACGCCGGGTGATAAGTCACAATTACCGGAATTGCTTGTTCGCCAAAGTGATAAGAACGGCCCCGCATTGCACCAATCTTAGCATCGGTTTTCAGCAAATTTTGTGCGGCAATTCGCCCTACAGCTAAAATAATTTTGGGTTGAATCAGAGCAATCTGCCGTTTTAGAAAAGATTCGCAACTACGCACCTCATCGGGTAATGGGTCACGATTATTCGGTGGTCGGCATTTCAGAATATTGGCGATATAAACTTGTTCTCTTTCATAACCCAGAGCCAAAATCATTTGTGTTAATAGCTTGCCTGCGCGACCAACAAAAGGCTCGCCTAGCCTATCTTCATCTGCTCCAGGTGCCTCACCAATAATAAGCCAATCCGCATTTTGATTACCAACCCCAAATACCGTTTGAGTGCGGCTCTGATGTAACTCACATTGTCGGCACGCCACCACTTCATCAGAAAGCGACCACCACTCGCCATCGTTATTTTCACTATCATTGGTAACAACTGATGCCCCTTCATCATCGCCCGTCTGAGCACGGAGCTGCCAACGCTGAACACCTAAAGCCTCTAAATACTGATCTCGCGAATGTGAATCAGACTGAAAAGCCATAGCAACTAAACTGGCGAATTCTGAGGATGCGCACGATCAATTGGCGCCACTATTTTATTGGCGGCATGAACATAAGCGCGAGCAGAAGCAATCACTATGTCGGTGTCTGCACCCTGTCCGTTAACGATACGACCGTTCTTCGCCAATCTCACGGTTACATCCCCCTGCGCGTCAGTACCCGAAGTAATATTGTTAACCGAATAGAGTTGCAATTCCGAGTCACTATCAACCACAGATTCAATGGCTTTGAACACTGCATCAACCGCACCTGCGCCGCCTTCAACCGCTTGCTTTTCTTCACCATCAACGGACAACACTATCTCCGCTTTCGGAGTTTCGCCGGTCTCAGATAACACTTTTAGCGAAACCAGTTTGATTCGCTCGTTTTCTGCTTCCATGCTCGCTTCAGAAACTAAGGCTTGTAAATCATCGTCGTAAATATCGTGTTTTTTATCAGCCAAATCTTTAAATCGACCAAATGCCACATTTAACTCTTCTTCAGAATCAAATGTAATACCTAATTCACCTAAGCGAGTGCGAAATGCATTACGACCAGAATGCTTACCTAAAACCATACGGTTTGCACCCCAGCCAACATCTTCAGCTCGCATGATTTCGTAAGTCTCGCGATGCTTTAAGACACCATCTTGATGAATACCGGATTCATGGGCAAAAGCATTGGCACCAACAATGGCTTTATTGGGCTGCACAGCAAAGCCTGTAATACCAGATACTAAACGGCTACACGGCACAATCTGAGTTGCATCAATATTCACTTCACAGGGGAAAAAGTCTGCACGCGTGCGAGTGGCCATGACAATTTCTTCCAACGCGGCATTACCGGCACGCTCGCCTAAACCATTGATCGTGCATTCAACCTGGCGAGCGCCGTTCATTACCGCAGATAGCGAGTTTGCCACCGCTAAGCCCAAATCATTATGACAATGGACAGAAAAAACCGCTTTATCAGAATTCGGAATGTGCTCAATTAAACGCCTAATGGTTTCACCAAATTGCTGTGGCATGCTATAGCCCACTGTATCGGGAATATTTACTGTTGTGGCACCGGCGTCAATCACTGCTTCAATAACACGACACAAAAATTCAAACTCAGAACGCCCCGCGTCTTCAGGCGAAAACTCCACATTGTCGGTATAGTTACGCGCGCGCTTGACAGCAGCTACCGCATGCTCAACTACCTGGTCAGGTTCCATACGCAATTTCGCTTTCATATGAATAGGTGAAGTCGCAATAAAGGTATGAATACGCGCCGAATTTGCGCCCTTTAGCGCTTCACCTGCACGGTCAATGTCTTTGTTTAAAGCACGCGTTAAACCACAAACCGTACTGTCTTTCACCGCGTCAGCAACGGCTTTTACTGAATCGAAGTCACCCTGGCTGGCCATAGGGAAACCTGCCTCAATGACATCCACCTTCATACGCTCCAGCGCTTTAGCAATGCGTACTTTTTCATCCTTAGTCATCGACGCGCCAGGACTTTGCTCACCATCGCGTAAGGTCGTATCAAAAATAATTAATTTTTCTTTCTGGCCAGTGCCGTTATTGCTACTCATTACATAAACTCCAAAAGACTGCGGCAAGTGTAACCGAGCCGAATCATTCTAAAAAGAAGTGGAAAATAGATTTTCGAAGATTTTCCGGCGCGACGCCGGTTACGCGAGGAAATAGTCTGCCTTACGGCAGCAGTCGCAATAGGGCAAGCAGCAGCCCAGCGGAACGCTGTGCAGAAAAAGGAAAAAGTGCTTGCTGAATAATCATAGCTCTAAGCTAACACAAACTAATCCCCAATTATAGTCTTTTAGTTTCATTCACTCTCTCAGACCAAAAATGGCGAATACAAATACCACTCTGTCCAAATATTGCTTGACATTATTTAAATTTGGGATTATTTTCCCAAATTATGGATATTGAATCAAAATCAATCCTCGCATCAGCGTTATCACGACTACTTAGGCCCTTAGTTAAGCTATTGCTTCGCAACGGTATTGCCTTCGGCTCATTCGCCGAATTGGTTAAAAAGGCCTATGTTGACGTCGCTTTCAGTGACAATTCTGGAAGTAGCAAGAGGCAAACTATATCGAGCGTTGCGGCACTAACAGGGCTTACCCGTAAAGAAGTAAAACGCCTGAAAGAACTTGAAAGCCCTGAAGCAGCAATTGAAGATGAACGTTATCACCGCTCTACTCGGGTAATCAGTGGCTGGATTAACGATTCGCGCTATCTTGATCAGAACAGCCAACCTAAGGCACTCAACTTAGATGACAACGACTCTTCATTTAACCAACTTGTAAAGCAATACAGCGGAGATATTCCAGCTTCAGCTATGTTATCGGTTTTAGAAGCAGCAAAAGTTATACAGGTTCGTGAAGGTAAAGTCTTTCTTTTAGAGCATGCTTTTATCCCTCAAGGCGACCCAAGTGACAAAATCAATATTATGGGTACAGATGTTGGCGAACTCATTTCGACAATTGATCATAACCTAACTTCTACTGCTAACGACCTTCAATTCCAACGTAAAGTATCTACACATTTATTACCCATATCTCAGCTTGAAAAGTTTAAAAAACTTTCCGCACAAAAAGCCCAGGAGCTATTAGAAGAACTAGATAGTTGGCTGATAAAAAAAGAGACAGATGAAAACGATGAGGCAACGCACTATGTCGCGCTGGGTATTTATTTTAGTGAACATACAACGCATTCGAATACCACGGAGAAATCACGATGAAAGCACAACACTTAGTACCCACTATTTTAGCGGTAAGTGTACTATCAGCCTGCGGCGGCGGGGGCGGTTCTGTAGCCGGTATTGGCGGAACGGGGATTACATCCACCGGAACCATTGATGGCTTTGGTAGTATCTTTGTTAACGGCGTTCGCTATGACACAGATTCAGCCGATGTCACCATAGATAGCGATAACAACGCTAATGCCAATGACCTGCGCCTTGGCATGATTGTTACAGTCAGCGGAATTCTTAACGATGACGGCAATACCGGCATTGCTAGTAGCGTCGTGTTCGACGATGACTTACAAGGTCCCATTAGCAGCATTTCCGCCAATGCCGATAACACCGTTAAAACACTTGTCATCTTAGGCATCAGCGTCGAAGTCGACCAACTATCAACTGCTTTTGATGACACAAGCTTCAATGACTTAATGGTCAATGACATCGTTGAAGTCAGTGGCTTTATGCAATCCAATGGGACTATTCAGGCAACGCGTATCGAAGGCCAAGGAGCATTTCAACCTGGTGTGAGTGAAATTGAAATCGAGGGCCAAATAAGCAACTTATCCGGTACCACATTTGAGCTAGGTGGTTTCACCATTGACGCAGCGGGTGCCGATTTATCCGACTTACAATCGGTATCGTTGAGTAACGGTCTCAACGTGGAGGTAAATGGAACATTGATGGGCTCGACCATCACTGCGAACCGTATAGAACTTGAAGATGGCCCTTTTGATGATGACGACGATGATGTCGAACTCGAAGGTATCATTACTGATTTTGTCGATGACAGCAACTTCCGCGTTGCTGGCCAACTCGTTAATGCCAGCAATGCCGAGCTGAGTCCTGCAAATCTGGTACTGGGAAATGACCTGATGGTCGAAATAGAAGGCGCCGTGGTTAACGGAGTACTGATTGCCGAAGAAGTTGAATCCAGAGATGGCGAAATCGAACTTGCCGCGCCTATTCAATCACTTAATGTCACCAGTACAGGTGGCAGTATTACCTTAGGGTTCAGCCCAGGCATGGTGACTTTTACCGTCAATCTGCAAACCCAGCTCGATGATGATACTGGTACCTTCGATCCGATAAGCTTTACTGACTTGCGCATCGGCGATTTTCTCGAAGTCAAAGCCCTGCAAAATGGTAATGGGCTTATCGCCACCGAGGTACAGGTTGAAGATGATGATAATGATCAAAGCCTGGAAGGCCCGGTTGATAGCTTCGTCGAGAACACTAGCATTACCGTATTGGGATTAACCTACTCGACAGTGGGCGCAGAATTTGACGACGCCGATGATGCAACCGAGTTCTTTAATCAACTCAACATCGGCGATATAGTAGAGCTTGAAGATGATTTCCCGGCCGACGGCATTGCCGACGAGATCGAGCTTGAAGACTAAGCATTAATAATGAGCGCTTGAGCAGGTAATGGCTTAAGCGCTTAAATTTTTACTAAGTATTTTCGGTATACTTCGGTTTATAAGCTAACAACCAACCAAAGTAAAGCAAGCGCAAAAATGCGGCACAACATAATAAAACACATATTAACCATACTCTGTTTTTTATGTTTTGCCGCAATAAGTGATGTTAACGCCAACGAAGCCGATGTCATTGAAGCCAAAGCGCATAAAACTGGCAATACCTACCGCTTTAGCGTCACCGTTAAACACGCTGATACTGGCTGGGATCATTATGCTGATAAGTGGGATGTTGTCGATCCGGATGGCAATGTATTAGCAACTCGCACGCTGCATCACCCTCATGTAAACGAACAACCTTTTACACGCCATTTATCAGGTGTGAAAATTCCTGAAAACATAACAACAGTCATTATTAAAGCACATGACTCAGAGCACGGCTACGGTGGCAAAGTAATGCAAATTTCATTACCTTAAGCCTTAGGTGATAACCGCACCTAATTAAAAAGCTAATTAACGAGGATATCCAATATGAAAAAACTACTTACCTTATTCGGTTTGAGCACATTGTTTATCACGCCAATCACTTACAGCGAACATAACGATGTCGACTTACCCGAAAACTATCAAACTACCTTCACAAACTACCTAAGTTTAGATCGTATCCAAAACCCCGATCAGGTTATACATTTGTTCGCTAATGATATCGCTATGCAAGGTCCAGGTGAGGACGGCAAACTCCCTTATAGCTCAATCATCGTTGCTGAAGTCTATAAGGCCAAAAAAGACGCCGAAGGTAACCCAATTAAATCAAAGCTACTCAATCGTTTGCTCAGAGGAGAAAAAGCCTTGATTGGTGTGATGCAAAGAGAAAAAGGCTGGGGCGATGGTCACGCTGACGGTTTAAAAAACGGTAACTGGGAATTCGCCGCCTTTAAACCTGATGGTTCAGTTGCAGATAAAGACCTAGATCAATGCCGCGCCTGTCATGCACCACTTACCGATACAAATCATCTGTTTTCTTATGAGCACTTAATAAAATAAGTAGCGTATAAAAACGTCGGCTGAGCCGTCTTAACCAAATATAACTCCCTCTCTCCAAACCTATCTTTTCGCAGTTTCCATACGCCAGGCAATGTATGGAAACTGCACCCAAAATGAAAAGTAAAAGAATGTTAAATACCAATATGGAATAACAAACCGTATTCCCAGACCTTTATATACCGCCAAAAGCAAATAGTCGTAGATAAAAAGTGGTAGAGTCAGATAAAAAGCGAGCCAGCATGAATTAACGATATGGCGATCGTCATTCCAGTATTTCTTCAATGTGTACCTAGTAACTGGAAAGTAAAGAAGGGTGACCACAGGCAAAATTATAATTTTTGCCCAAAGAGGCCATTGCTGATAATAATCAGGCAAGCCAATGAGATAGAAAACAAGCCAAGTAATGAAGCTATAAGCTACAAGCTGCAGGTGTTTAACTAGATTCATTCAATCAAGCTCTTCCAAAACACTATTTTATGGTCTCCCTTAGCGTAGAAATCTCTTATTACCGCCTCCTTGTTATAGCCAATGCTATCGTAAAATCTTCTTGTGTTTTCGTATTCTGGAAGTGAAGAAGTTTCCACTAATAAAGTTGTATGATTATCACCCTTAAGAATCTCTTCTAGATTACTCATGAGTAATTTCCCGATCCCTTGATTCTGGAAGTCTGGGAATACTGCAATTGCTAGAACATTCCATGTACCTTCCGTGAGTTTCTCATGCACACAATATAAGAACGCCACAGGTCTGCCTTCGTGTTCATAGACCTGCCAAAGATCACTACAAACTGGATCGTTAAAGAATGGATCTACCATTTCATCAAGCATATCGGAGGGAAACAATTCCGTCTGATCTAATATAACTTTTAAATTGACCAGATCTGATCGCTTTAACGCGCGAATATTAGATAATTCAAACATTACTAAAAACCTAAATATTAATCTTTTTTTGAGCGGTATAACATACAAAAAACATGAGCTACGATATCGCACAATACAAGCTATGCTTGCTAAAATAACACAGTACTTATTAATTGCTAATTGAGCGTTAGCAACCGGGAGATAGGCATGTCAGATTCAATTATAACTTTCTTTGATGCATGGCAAATCGATGAAGACAGCGCCAGGCTTAAGAAAATAGAAAGCTCGGTTGCGAAAAACATTCAATACAGCGACCCGCGTACTCCAGAGACGATAAGCGGTATTGATGCTTTAAACCACTATGTCGGTATGTTTAGTGCGAATGCCCCTGGCTGGTCAGCGAAAGTGGTAGCTAGCGACGTAACAGCTAATATGACTCGTGCCACAATCGCTTTTAGTGGAAACGGTCCAGACGGTACCGAGCAAGTACAGTACGGACAATATTTTGTAGAAAAAAACGGTAACCTAATATCACGCATGGTCGGCTTTGTGGGTACCGGTCAACCTAAGTAGCCATCATGTCGAAGATTAAAGCTATTTGGGTAGAGCCGATGATTCTTGAGTACGACAAAACAATAATTGCAATTAGATTTCTACGCTAGTCATGCTAGTGAACCAATTGTTTTTTCCATAACGTAGTCATCCATGTAATAACCACTGCCTATATCTATTTTGACGTCTTCAGTAATTTCAAAACCACGGCGTTGGTACCACGATATCGAGTCCTTGTTATTTTTATTCACCGTCAGCCACAATCTAGATACATCATTATCTTCACATGCTTGTTCAATGAACTTCAGCATGAAATTGCCTATCCCCTTTCCACGATAAAAACTATGAGTATAAATCTTACTGATCTTCACCGCGTATTTTTCAAAATCATGGATCAAAGCAAAATACCCCACATTACTCTGCTCTAATGCCGTCAAATAGTAGTGCTGCCCTTGCGTTATTTGACTATCAATCGCCTCAGCACTCTGAAAATTCTCCAACATATAATCCACCTGGCTTTTCCCAATGATAGGTGTGTAGTGATCTTCCCAAACTTCCTTAGCTAATTTCGAAACCGCCTCTATATCAGCATTTGTTTCGACGAGTTTAATGCTGGTATTCATTCACTTTTGATAACTGAAAATTTTATAATTGGGGTCGGGTACATATTTTTAACTTCCGAAAATTTTTTAACGGGAAAATGTGTACCTGACCCCAATTATTCGGTTGTTAGGCGAAACGCTGGAATGCTTTTTAATGTTTATCGAGAACAGCATCAAGTGTTCCCTTGGCTTCTTGCATTGCCATTAAGCGAGCTTCTTCGGAGTCTTCAAAAGATTGTTCTAATGCACCTTGAAGTACAGCACGGTATGAATTATTGGGTTCTATTTTCCAGACGGTATATGAAGCTACAAAAGGTCCCGATCTTAAACTTGGTCCTGATACACTCGTAATTATCGCGTGTCCTCTATGATCATCATTCATTTCTTGCATGAAAATTCCCTCCAATTTTACATTTGCTCTTTGCCTTATGAGCGCCTAACGCCTCAAACAGGGGCGCCGACGTAGGAGGCGTCCCAAAGCCAGCGCAGCTGGCGACTGCTTTGACTTGTTAGAGATTGTTTACCTCTTTAACTCCGATGTTTGCACCCTTAACTGCATCACTGATGGCTTTTTGAACCGCTTGATTTTCAGCATCGAGCTTTGCCGACCACTCATTCGCTGTTTGTTCTAGCTCGATAAGAATGCCCATGTCTCCAAATCGCGTACGAAGATGTTCGACAAATGGATAAAACACTCGGAACTCTTTGGTGATGCGCGTTCCAAGCATCTCAAAGGCCAACTCTTTGTCTAGTGCACCCACTTGATAGGCTGAGCAATAAGACTCGAAATCATTTAAAAACTCTTTCGCCTTTAGGAAACACTCACTGTCACCGATCAACTTCTTCATCTCTTCAGTAGATAACTGCTTGTTAAATTTGATACCTAACTTCTCTCCAGCTTTGTAAAGATCTTGTTCAATCCTAGTATTTCTTTCAAGGTCAAAAAAATTGTATGTACTAGTTATCTTATTCCAATTTGATGTTTGTTTAAGCGAGTCAGACGCCTGAGACAATGATTCTGAGGTAAGAGTAATAGATTTAGCTGCCGCTTTGATTTGTAGCCAGATCAACAATAGGCCTATAGACGCAACAATTACTCCGATTATTGGGACAACATCACGTGTAAACTCTTGCAACGTCATTCAGTCCTCCTTTTTATGATTTTTCTCTAACGCCCGCATTTGCAGCTGGTTTGGAGCGCAGCGGAAAACCAGTCCGACAACATGCGTTTGTTAAGAGGCATTGGCACGCTCTGCCTCGTCTAGTTTCTTTAACGCAAACTCACCCCTTTCAGATACAGCGTGTGAGTCATCTGAAACAAAGCGCTCGGCAAACGCTCTAGCTTTTCTACCTAGATTGCCCAACTCTCGTATTAGGATTTCTGCTGAAACACGCCTAACGATGGATGAACGATCTCCAGATGACCTCGTTAGCAAGTCTATAAGCGGGGTATCAATTTCTAACTTCCGTTCACCAACGACAGGTTTTAGTCTGCCATCACAGTACCTTATATCAGTCCATACCCATTTTCGGCCTTCGATCCATACAACCCGTCCTTCAAATAAGCTGCGGTATGCCTTAGCTCGAACCGAAGGCTGAATAGCAGACTTAGCTATTTCTTCAATTTTCCCATCAAGTATCGGAGTGCGGCCAAGCTGAGAAAAGAGTGATGGCATAGGCCCAGAAGATGACGAAATTAACTTAGAACGTAGGGCCATCGCTATCTCCCTTTCACAGACAATTTCCAGAAGAACGTCTTTATCTGCTTTCTCTATCCTACCCCACGAGTTCCAATTAGAAAGAGCGACGCATAATGCCTCAACTACATATCCAGGATCAGTAGCCTTTGCAATATCAGGGATCTTTTCCCTTGCGGCTTTGCGGACTTGGGGCACCCAATCGTTGAGCCTACGCACCGCAAGAGAAAAAAAGAAAGTATTCGGTGCTGCCCCAGATAGCGCTCGAAGCGCTTTTTCACGCTTGTAACCATCCCAGCTGATAAGATCAAGCCAAGTTACTAATTCCTTGGGTTTTGACCATACCTTCCATTTAGGGTGACTAGATTCCCGTATAGCTATAGAGAATTGTGAACGGATAAACCGCTCCCAGTAATCAAAACTCGAAAGTGGCAACTGAGACGTGATTTCAATTAGTTCAGACATATCAGCGACGACTTTACTACCCGAGTTTATCGAGCTAGCAAAAGTTCTCACTGCTGAAATAATCTTATCTTCCATAATCTGTGATTGTTGCACCTAGTATTCTTTGCCTCTTAACGCCCCAATAATGGGCTAAAACTTGTTGGCTATAATGACCGAGGTACGAGGGAAAGCCAACGAGTTTTTGTCCCAGTGACCAACGGGAACGAATTCATTGGATTGTTATGTTGCAAATATTTACTCAATTATCACCTTACCTTTAGCTACCACTACATTCACGACTCTTAGTCTAAACTCCATGTGGTCTAAAATAGCTTTACTACGGTCATCCTCTTGGTCTATACCAATAATAACAGTCGCAGTATCACCATCGTAATACTCTTTACCTTGCTCAAAAGCCAAAGCGCATGGAAGATCATCGAACATTTCAGAGTCCATTCTTACCCAAAAACCCTTCCCAAAATAACGATAGGCGTATTTAGGCCTTGGGATATTCAAGAATGTAATCTCAGCCAATACTTCCAAAACACCTCTCGTGCAACATAACAGTTTATTCTACAGATGCTGTGTATCACGGCTTTGCTGTTTATGTCATTTTTCCTATTTTCCATTGTTTTTCCGTTCTTCCCTTTTTTCAACAGTTTATCTTAAATCAGGCTTAATAGCTGTGCTGTGATACATAGCATCTTTGTATCACCTCTATGCTGTTGTTGCATTTTATTGTGATTCTTTTGATCCCTCTAAGTTTATGATTTTACTTCATTATCCGCTTTAATTTCTTGGTGTAAGCAGCGTGATACACAGCATCTGTTGTTTCCAGCTAATTAAGAATACGTGATCCGGCCTGCATAGTCATGCAATCATACTTATCTAAACCTGTGACAATTTTCTCATAACTATAAATATCAATAACTTAGCGCCTTTGCTCTACTTGAAAAATACTAAACACACCCCATAACATAGAGATAATAGTTAACTATAGTTACGCCTTTAACTGGGAGGGTTTATGGATATTTCACTCATTGTTATTTTGGTCATTATTGTTGCCTTAATTCTTTACGTTATCAGTATCTATAATAATCTCGTTAGTTTAAGAAACCGTTTTGAAAATGCCTTTGCACAGATCGAGGTGCAGCTAAAGCGCCGCTATGATTTGATTCCTAACTTAATTGAGACGGCTAAGGGCTATATGAAGCATGAGCGCGAAACTTTAGAAGCGGTGGTGAATGCCAGAAACGGTGCTAGTGCCATGCTGGATGCTGCCCGCGCCAATCCCAGTAGTGAAGAGGCTCTAAATAATCTCACGCAGGCTGAGAGCCAACTTAACTCTTCTATGGGTAAATTTAATTTATTGGTAGAAGCCTACCCTGATATCAAAGCCAATGAGAATATGATGCAGCTTTCTGAAGAGCTCACCACTACTGAGAACAAAGTAGCCTTTTCTCGCCAGGCCTTTAATGATGCTGTCACGGCTTATAATGAATATCGTCAAAGCTTTCCGCCGATCTTTTTTGCCACAACGTTTGGCCACCCTACTGATGCCAGCTTATTGGAAATGCCTGATAGTGACGCCATACAAGAAGCACCCAAGGTTTCCTTTTAAAAGAACCAGCTAGTCTCGCGCCAGCGTTTCTCAAAACGCTTAAACGACTGCCAAGCTGAGTGAAATAGTTCGATGAATTTTTTTCAGCAACAAGATGAAGCGCGCGCTAACACGAAAAAACTGATTTTCTTTTTTGTGTTGGCGGTGATCGCTATTATTGTCATTACCACTTTTGTGGTTGCGGCAAGCTTGTGGGGCGTGAGCTTAAATACCGGTGCGGTTAGCCTTAACTCTCACTTTATCGACCATCTTAATTGGCCACTTTTATTGAAAACCGCCTTAGGCGTAATACTGCTTGTCGGTTGTATTATTGTTTACAAAAGACTGCAGCTTGGCCACGGCGGTTATACCATTGCTGAACGTTTGGGTGGCAAACCAGTTTATTCCGACACTACCAACCCAGATGAGCGACAACTGCTAAATGTTGTTGAAGAAATGGCCATTGCTGCTGGCATGCCCGTACCACCTGTTTATGTATTAGACGAAACGACGATTAATGCCTTTGCTGCAGGTTATAGCGAGGCCGATGCTGTGATTGGCATTACCAAAGGCGCGCTACAGCGCTTAACGCGCGACCAACTTCAAGGTGTTATTGCCCATGAATTTAGCCATATTCTCCATGGCGATATGCGACTTAATTTAAATTTGATTGCTGTGTTATCGGGTATTGTTTTTATTGGTCAGGCAGGTCGTTTTGTTTTTCATGGCCTTGGCACTGCACGCCGTAGTAGCAAACAAGGTAGCGGCATTATTGCTGTCGCGGGGCTGGGAACACTATTAATTATTATTGGTGCTATTGGTACTTTGTTTGGCAAGCTCATCAAATCTGCGGTAAGCCGCCAACGTGAATTCCTTGCCGATGCCTCTGCGGTGCAGTACACACGTAATCCTGACGGTATTGCCGACGCGCTTAAGGTGATCGGCTCTGGTGTGGGTACCGGTGTGCGAAGCCATAAGGTAGAAGAATACAGCCATATGTTTTTTGGTGATGTTATTTATCTGCGCAGTTTTAATTTTTTTGCGACGCACCCACCCTTAGACGAACGCATATCTCGTATTGACCACTATTGGGATGGCCAGTACTTACCAGGTAAACCGTTGAAAACCAAAGAGGAGGAAGAAAAACAAAAACAGGATCATGCCGATGCTTATGCGAACTTACCGGATTTTTTAAAAAATATTGGCTCGCTTGATCCAGTGATTGTAGCGCTTGCCTCAACACTGATTGAAACTTTACCAGTACCTTTGCACCAGGCGGCTTTACACCCTGCGCAAGCGACAGCGTTAATGCTAGCCATGCGACTGGATACCAATAAAGCCATTCAAGATCAGCAATTATCTTATTTGACAGACACACACGCCATGCGTGCTGAGGTTGCCAGGCTTAAACCCTTAGTCGATAAGCTCCACCCTACTGAAATTTTACCTTTGATTGAAATTTCTATCCCAGCCTTAAAACGCCAATCAGCCAAACAATACGAAAAACTCAAATGGCTAATGACGCAATTTATTATGGCGGATAAGGTTTCTGATTATAAAGAGTGGTTACACTTTAGATTACTCAGTCATTACTTGGACCCACAGTTTGCTTTAAAGGCAGATAAATCAAGAAAACGTCGCAGCTATAACGGACTTTATCAAGTCGACAATGAATGCATTATTGTGTTGTCTTTGCTCGCTAATGTTAGCCATGAAACCGATGAAGAACGAGACCAGGCATTCGACCATGGTTTGCAAGTATTAGCAATCAAAGTAGACACTCGATTAAAACAAGATAAGCTGGACTTACAACAAGTTAACAAGGCTTTAGCCAAGCTAGAACTGCTAGTACCTTTACTAAAAGAAGAGTTTCTCTCTGCCTGTGCTCGCTGCATAGAATACGATAACCAGGTGACGGTAATGGCATGGGATTTATTACGTGTTATATCTGCTTGTCTGGGCGCCCCCATGCCATTGGTTAACCGTCCTCCAAGGCCTGCACAAAAGAATACGTCGTATCTAAAGAGTGTGTAGTTAGAACTGTTGACACACGGCACTAAAACTCAACCGATAAATTTATCGGAAGTGTTGATTGCTACTTGCAGACTAACCACCAGCTGCCTGCATACCGTTCAATAAAGCATTTCGACGCTTTTCAATTTTAAACTTCATACTTAATGGTGCTTGGTTTGGAAACTCTGCGCTGCGGCCTGTTAATGAAACCCACCATTGTGGTTTACTTTTTTCTTGCGTGATTTCTAAACCTAATTCACTGTATTGAAACTCTTGCTGTGGGTTTAAGGCAGCATGCAGCTCTGGCTCTGATTGGGCTAACGCGTCAAAATCTTCGCCAATGTATTGTATTACTCCACCTGGTTGGCGAGAACGCAGTTCTCCTGAGACAATAATTTCACCATAACTTGTCTTGCTAATATAGAGCGACCCATCGAGCTCCCCGTTTCCAGTCAGAGTGGCTCGTGGATCGATCTCTAATACTTTAGCCAACTGAACACCTTTGAAAATAAGTTCAGTTGATGCAGAGCTATCTGACTGCAAGCTATGGTTTTTCAATTGCAATTCTCCTCCCAAAGTCTGCGCAGATAAGTTTGCTATTTTTGATACCAGTGTTTTCGCACCTAAAGGTGATAACTGATATTGGAAACTTATATTGTCCAGCTCAACGGCTGCTGCGACACGCGCAATACTAGCTCGCTGCGTTATTTCATCATGCGAATCAAATACATCATCGACAACTAACAAAGTGTTAAGACCTTGAAAATTAGTATCTCGATAGCGACCTGTAATGCCGGTCAACCGTAAGCTTGCTTTACCTTTGGTTTCAGAATCAAGGCGCAGCAAAGACACATTCATATCAAGCGCCCCCTCTGTCAATGAAAAGTTTTTTTCATTAAAACCATCAAATAATAATGGCAGCAATGCTGTCCAGCTGGAGACAGGCGATGCTTGTGAACTAATATTTAGACCGCCCTTATCTTCTTGCCAGGAATAGGAAAATTCGCCTTTAGAAAAAGGCTGATCTCCATCATTTATAAAGTAGTCATTGTTTCCCGTAATTTCTTTTGAGTTTGCTTGAAAATCACTTGCAATAGATATTGGCAACCACGACTTTTGATGTGTTTTACCCAAATCGGCTTTGTGCAATAACACTCCTTGTAGACTCCATTCATTATCCAGACTCAGTGCTTCCTCTATTTTCAGTATGGTATCGGTCTGAGATAAAGTAAACGAGTTGAGCATGATATCATCTGACTGAAATGCAAATGCTGCCCCGTTAATACTCAATCGCTTATCTTCCGGGCGATAAAAAACATCGAATGGCGCAGCAACGTTGATATCTAATTTGTCTATTAGTGCTCCCGCAATATTCCACTTTTCACCGCTAACTGCTGATTGCTGATCTATTGCGATTTTAAATTGATCTTCTCTAAGCAACAGCATTCCATTGATATTCACTTCAGTTAATTTGCTTGAGAAATTCTCTTTTGCTATAGCATCGATAGTGGCATTAAGACTAAGTGATGCATTGAATTCCAATAAATCACTGGAATTCAGTAGTGGATTGCGTAAACGACATTGCCACGCATGGTCACTATCTTGGGATTGTTGCAAAAGTAGTTCGCCTTGAAATAACCATTGTGGTGCTTGCAGCACATCAGATAATTTTGCGTCTGACTGATAACGTAGGGTTTCTGTCACGCTGAGTGTCAAAGTTTCAGTTGTCAATGCAGGGATAAAATCAAACCATGCCTTTGAGGGCAATATTTTTAGTTTAGTCTGATCTGAAACTGAAAAGGCAGTGCTGACATGATCAATATCAAAATTGACTTCTATAATACCTTCACTAATATCGGGGTATATGTCCATATCTATGGTACTTATCTCTGATTCGACTGCACCGTATAATCGATATTGTTTAGGCAACCCTGAAACAAACTGACTATGTATGTGGCCTTGAAAATCAAGCTGTACTCGGCCTGAAAAATCAAAGTCAGTCGCATCAGACAGTCTTAAACTTTCTACCATGTCACCGAAAGCAGATACATAAAAAGTGGCATGCGCTTTACTAATACGAATACTTTGATTGCCTCTCGATAGGCGCGACTTGATATCAATGATGGCCTGGTCTGGAGTATCTGATGAAGTCAATGATGCTGACAGTTGACCACTTCGGGTTAACTGCATGCTAATGTCATAAACCTGGTCTTTATCTTCGCTAGTAGCAATCGTCAAATGTGCTTTCGCTCTATCGGCCAATTGCTGCATAAGAAAAGCGCCTTCGTACTCTAATGATCGTTGTTTATTTTGCCAACGTAACTGGATATTTTTTATGTCGACGCTTTGCAGAGGTATGACGCCAATCAAATCTACTGGATAAGGCAAATCAAAATGGCTCTTATCCGAATAAAGCTTATGGCCTCGACTATCGATTTCTATAAAAGCACTTTCCATAATGACATCGGGTAAATCACCGACGAACCATTCTGCTATATTTAGTTCGACAGCAGCATTGAGTGACTCAAGCGACCACTTCACCGCAGATTGGCGATAAACCATGCTTAGCCAATTAAGTTGCAGCGTATTCCATTTTGGTCGTTGTGCCTGGACAGAGATATTTTCAAAACCTTTAGCCTCAAGTTGGCGTTTCAATAAGGTTTCGATGAGAGTGGGCGCGGCAGCATAAGCTACTATGAGCACTATACCGATTAGTACTGAGAACTTAGCAAAAAACCGAACAACTAAACGCAAGGCGCTTACCTATTTTCAGGTTTAATTATTGCCAAGCTTAACGGTTACTTTGTTTTAGGCCAAGCTTAGTTAGCATAAGAAATGTAATTATTCTTTACTCGGCCCTGACTTTGCACCTATTTTTCGCAGAGCGCCGATAGGGCCAGATAAAGCGTAGATCAAAAAACCAGCAAATAAAACAATAGGAGGATCAATAGAGACAAGCACAAAAATCATGACCACCAGAAGCAATGCAACAAAAGGAACTCTGCCCTTTATATCAAAATCTTTGAAACTTCTATAAAGAATATTGCTGACCATCATTAATCCTGCAAATAAGGTTAAAACTATACCCAATGCCGAAACCAGCTTAGTGGGTTCTTCCATATAATCTGTAGATACCCAAACAAAGCCGGCAACTATGGCTGCCGCAGAAGGACTGGCCAAGCCTTTAAAAAATCGTTTTTCGTCACCGGAACTCTGGACATTAAAACGCGCTAACCTCAAAGCGGCACATGCAGCGTAAATAAATGCCACTAACCAACCAATTTTGCCCCATGTTTGTAAACACCAAAGATAGACCACCAAAGCCGGCGCCAAACCAAACGCCACCATATCGACTAGACTATCGTATTCTGCGCCAAAATTTGTTTGTGTATGAGTAAGCCTGGCGACACGACCATCGATGCCATCGAGTATCATCGCCACAAATATAGCTACTGCTGCGAGTTCGAAACGATCGTTGATAGCAGCGACTATTGAATAAAAACCTGCGAATAAGCCCGCTGTGGTGAATAAATTCGGCAATAGGTAAATACCACGACTACGTGGCTTTTCTCCTTGCACATCGCTGGCGCGCCGATTCATCTGCTCAGTATCCTGGCTCGTCTTATCGTTCGAATCAGTCATGGTCGACTCTTCTATGATTTACATACAAAGCTTAATGCACAAAGTGTGCAAGTATAGTCTCGGCGGCGACAAGTTTGTCACCTTTGCTGACATTTACCTTAGCGGTCATCGGCACATAGAGATCAATTCGTTTACCAAAAGGGACATAACTTAAGCGCCTGCCCTGACCAACACGCTCTCCCGCTCGATGATAAATCCTGGGAAAATTAGCCAGCAAACCTCGATGGACGACCATAATGACATCATCCTTCTCATCGGTGACTACATAGACACACAATGCGCGACGATTTTTGCCTCGCCGCTCTGTATCTGGACCATTTTGCCGTAAATTGCTAATTTTACCTTCGGTAGCACTATGAACTGTATACGCACCCAACCAATTAAATTGAATAGTGATGCGTTTATCCTGGTGAGCGGTCAGGGGGTTATTGGTATTGACAATCTCAACCACGTGACCATCGATTGGCGCTACAATGCCCAGTGGATCGGCAGGTATGGTGCGCCAGGGATCGCGGAAAAGATAAAGTAAAAAGAAAAATGCAGCCAGAAAAGGGATAGCGTATAAAAGATGAAACTGTGCTGCGAGTAGTGCCAACAGAGCCGCCGCAATGAGAAACGGCAACCCCGCTGAAGCAATGGGACTATGAGAACGCCGACCCATTGTGGTCAAAAAGCGCTCGGTAACTAACGCTAAGCGCTAGTTTTTAGAATGATCAACAATCTTGTTTGACTCGATCCATGACATCATCGAACGTAATTTAGCACCAACCACTTCGATTGGATGCTCTTCACCTAGACGGCGCTTAGCTTTAAGCGTGGCCGCACCCGCCTGGTTTTCCAGAATAAATTCTCTGGCAAATTCACCGTTACGAATTTCGTCGAGAATACGCTTCATTTCAGCCTTAGTTTCATCGGTAACAACGCGTGGACCACGGGTCAGATCGCCATACTCTGCAGTATTCGAAATGGAATAACGCATATTGGCAATACCACCCTCATACATCAAATCAACAATGAGCTTAAGCTCATGCAAGCATTCAAAGTAAGCCATCTCTGGAGCATAGCCAGCTTCAACCAGCGTTTCAAAACCCGCTTGAACCAAGGCCGTTGCACCACCACAAAGAACAGCTTGCTCACCAAATAAATCGGTTTCTGTTTCTTCACGGAAATTCGTTTCGATGACACCGGCACGACCACCACCATTAGCGCTGGCATAAGACAAGGCAACATCTTTAGCGTCACCCGACGCATTTTGATGCACAGCGATAAGTGTTGGCACACCACCGGCATTTTCGTAAGTTGAACGCACCAAATGACCTGGCCCTTTAGGTGCAATCATGATGACATCAAGATCAGCACGTGGCTCAATTTGACCGTAATGAATATTAAAACCATGAGCAAAAGCCAATACAGCGCCTTGCTTTAGATTGGGTTCAATGTCATTACGATAAACACGTGCCTGGTGCTCATCGGGCAGCAATACCATTACTACATCTGCACCAGCAGTCGCTTCTGGAACCGATTTAACTTCAAGCCCGGCATTTTGTGCTTTTACCGCTGAACTTGATCCTTCGCGCAAACCGACAACGACATCAACACCAGAGTCTTTCAGGTTATTCGCATGAGCATGGCCTTGCGAACCATAACCTAATATAGCCACCTTCTTTGATTTAATAATCGATAGGTCGGTGTCTTTATCGTAATAAACGTTCATAAATACAAATCCTCGTAAAAAAGATAAAAAAATAAAATTGCGTTACGCGCTCAGCCCTTTGTCACCTCGAGCAATGCCCGAAGTACCAGACCGAACGGTTTCAATGATTGATTCGCTTTCTACTGCCTGAATGAAAGCATCGAGCTTTTCCCCAGTTCCGGTTAGCTCAACGGTATAAGTACGCGGGGTAACATCGATAATGCGACCGCGAAAAATTTCTGTTAGTCGCTTTAACTCTTCACGGTCACCACCGGTACTCTTGATTTTGACCAGCATCATTTCCCGCTCAATATGCGCATCTTCTGATAAATCAACCAGCTTCACTACGTCGACCAATTTATTGAGCTGCTTGGTGATTTGCTCGATTTGCTGATCAGTACCCGAAGTAACGAGTGTCATACGTGACAAGGTTTCATCTTCTGTCGGTGCCACCGTTAGTGACTCAATGTTATAGCCACGCGCGGAAAATAAGCCGGAAACCCGCGATAAGGCGCCAGCCTCGTTTTCAAGCAAGATAGAAATAATGTGTTTCATAATTGTCTTTTTAGGATCTAGGCAAGATCTCTTTCTGCAGTCATATGTGCCGGCAGGTGCATTTCATTATGTCCTTTACCTGCTTCAATCATAGGAAATACGTTTTCAGATTGATCTGTGACAAAGTCAATGAAGTACAAACGTTTATTATCGGCAACAGCCTCTTTTAATGCCGCCTCAACATCCGCTGGTGATTCAACCCGAATACCCACATGACCAAAGCTTTTCGCCAGTTCAACAAAATCAGGCAAAGCATCCATATACGACATGGCGTAACGACCTTCATAGAAGAACTCCTGCCACTGTCGCACCATGCCCATGTAACGGTTATTTAAGGACACCACATTGATTGGTAAACCGTATTGCAGACAGGTTGATAGCTCTTGTATGCACATCATAATGCTAGCTTCACCAGTAACACAGCACACTGTTTCATCCGGATACGCCAGCTGCACCCCTATGGCCGCTGGCAGACCAAAACCCATGGTGCCCAAACCACCGGAATTTATCCAACGACGCGGCTTATTAAAGCCATAGAATTGCGCTGCCCACATTTGATGTTGTCCTACATCGGATGTTACAAAAGCATCGCCGTTAGTGACCTTATGCAGGCTTTCAATCACTGCTTGCGGCTTAATGATCTCCGATTCGCGATCGTAACGCAGACAATCTTTACTCCGCCAAGATTCAATTTGATTCCACCAGCTATCTAAGGCTTCTTTATCTTTGTGCCCGCCACGTTCATTGACCAATTTCAACATGTCATCGAGGACACTGCTGACAGAACCGACGATGGGCACATCAACCTGGACGCTTTTTGATATAGAAGCCGGATCGATATCAATGTGGATTTTCTTTGCATAAGGGCAAAATTCTTCCACCTTGCCTACGACACGGTCATCAAAGCGGGCACCCACGGCAAGCAGCACATCAGATTCATGCATGGCCATATTGGCCTCATAAGTCCCATGCATACCTAACATGCCAATAAACTGTTTATCGGAAGCGGGGTAAGCGCCCAATCCCATTAAGGTATTGGTGATTGGAAAACCCAGGGCTTTTGTGAAGTCAATTAAGATTTCTGAAGCGTTGTCCAATACCACACCGCCGCCAGTGTAAATCATAGGCCGCTTTGCATGCAGTAACAAATCAATGGCGCGCTTAATTTGGCCTATGTGGCCCTTGGCAACGGGGTTATAGGAGCGAATGGAAACTTCCTTCGGATATTGATAGACAGCTCGTTCAGCAGTGACATCTTTAGGAATATCCACCACCACTGGGCCAGGACGACCGCTGCTGGCGAGATAAAACGCTTTTTTAAGCGTTTCAGCCAGGTCCTTCACATCTTTGACCAGGAAGTTATGCTTGACGCAAGGTCGGGTAATACCCACTGCGTCCACTTCCTGGAAAGCATCGCTACCAATTGCCCAAGTATTAACCTGACCGGTGATGATCACCATGGGAATAGAATCCATATAGGCGGTGGCAATGCCGGTTACCGCATTCGTCGCCCCCGGACCGGAAGTGACCAACAACACTCCTGGTTTGCCAGTAGCGCGAGCGTAACCGTCCGCGGCATGTGATGCCCCCTGTTCATGACGAACAAGGATATGTTTGACGTCTTCTTGCTTAAACAAGGCGTCATAAATGTGTAACACGGCACCACCTGGGTAACCGAACACAAATTCGACACCCTCGTCTTTTAAGCACCGCGCCAATATTTCTGCACCGGTGAGAACATCGGCGCCAGTTGATTGCTGCTGCATAGTCTTAGTCAATAAGTAAGCTAGTTGGTGTTCACAACCGTGTATTATGCCATGGTGATTGGACTTCCGTGCAATCTTTAATAGCAATCCAGCAAAAATTTCTGCTTTCAAAGCTTGAAAATAGCTAAAATATGCGTTCGATTGGCAAAAATAAACCCATCAGAACGCTACGGAGAAAGCTCATGCCCTATATGGTCATCACTAGCAACACCGGTTTAAGCCCGCATCGACGTGTCGAATTGCTAACTGCAGCATCTCAAGCCGTGTCTGAAATGCTCGGAAAATCCGAAAACTATGTTATGGCCAGCTACCTGCACAATGACGATATGGTATTCGCAGGCAATAACGAACCCACTGCTTATGTCGAGCTTAAAAGTATCGGCCTACCGGATGATCAAACATCAGGGTTTTCGAGCGCGATTTGCAAACTATTAGATCATCATCTCGGAGTACCGGCCGACCGAGTTTATATCGAGTTTAGTTCCGCAGAGCGACACCTATGGGGCTGGAATAACAAAACTTTTTAAAGTTAGTCTACAATTTTTTGTTTGCTGCCGACATAGAGTAAAACAAACTACACGGGCCCAACCATGTTTCGTATCTTACTTGTTATTGCAATGCTATTCGTCAGCTTGAATAGCTTTGCCGGCATTCCGACAAAATCCGAACCTCAACACGACAGCGTCAGCGCTGCATCTGGCTACGCAAAAGAATCACATATCTCTGGCGACCCTAAGGAACGTGCAATCATAGTGACAGATCTATGCAAATTCACTGGACGTAATCAGCACGATAAGTTCTTCGCCTTGCTCGCAGAACACCAACTCAGACTCGAACGTATCTACCAGGAAATAAACTGTGGCGAACTACTAGGCGAATCGCTACTCCACGTTGTAGTCAATAAAATCGCCGGATCAATCACCACCGGCGAAAAAATTATGGGCTATTTCGCACTACTGAAGAAAAAATACCCAGACGCTGACGTGGCCGCCATTTTCAACCAACCTTATTCCAAAGGCACGATTCTCGATGTTGTTCTCAGCCGAAAAGACTATTATGGTGATGGCGCTCCAGAAAAAATTAAACGAAACTTAGAACGCATGGAAACGCTGCTCCGCGAACTAGGTGCTTCAACCAGTTCTCCATAAACCGTTAGCTAATCGAGCCCACGCAATACTTGCCACGGCGGTTGTTGCAGCACCTGCCGTGTAGTCGCAAAACCCACCACGCTGACTAACAGCACTCCGGCAATGACTCCCCAGAACCAAATACTGGGATTAAATACAATAGAAAAATCAAAGAGAACGGTAGCGATAATACTGGCCACTGCTGTAGCAACGGTGGCAGCGATTAAACCTGCCAACAGACCTAGCCCTGTGAATTCCGCCAAATTGGCCTGACTCAGCTGCCGACGACTAGCTCCTAATGCTCGCATCAAAGCACTGTGCCGGATACGCTGCTCCAGGGTTGAGTGAATTGCGGCAAACAATACAACGGCTCCGGCCAGTACGGTAAACATAAACACGTATTCTACCGCCCCGCTGACGCGCTTAATAATCTCCTGCACTTGTTTAATAATACCGCCAACATCTACCACCGTTGCATTGGGTAGCTCTGTTATTAAGGCGCCGCTCAGTGCTTTATTATCTTCTTCCTGACGATAAGAGCTAATAAATGTTGCTGGATGATCACGCATTACATCGGGGGAAAAAATAATATAAAAATTGATTCTAAAAGAATCCCACTCCACTTTGCGTAAATTCGCTACCTTTGCTTCCAATTCGACCCCGGCGACATTAAAGCGAACGATATCGCCAATTTTAGCGCCAATACGCTCAGCAAATTCTTGTTCTAATGAAGCGAGACCTGTTTCATTTTCTGTCCACCACTCGCCGGCGACGACTGGGCTGTGTTCAATGGGTTCCTGCGAATAAGATAAATTGATACTTCGGGCTGGCCGGCGATCGGCACTGGAGTTCAAATCGCCGTCAACATCTGCTGTCGTCGCGTCTTGATTATTAACGGCAATTAGTCGAGCACGAACCGCTGGGTATAAATCGGGGCGCTCTGCATTGTAACGATCAAAAATATCGTAAACCTGATCTTGCTGACCAGGTTGCACATTAATCAAAAAATGATTGGGTGCGTCTTCAGGCAAAGAAGTCTGCCATTGATCAAGCAAGTCTGTACGGATCAGAGCAAATAACAGTAACACCATTAAACCCAAACCACATGCGGAGAGCTGTAAAGCCGTATCGTTTTTTCTTTGCGTCATGGCACGTAAACCTAAACGCCAACCGTATCCTTTTTTCAGCGGTAAATAGCGAAGGAGATAGATTGCAAAACGTGCGATTGCATACAGCAACACCAAGGCAACCACAACACCAAACACTACATACATAACCAGCCGCACATTTTGCGCTTGCCACAACATAAGCAATATCACGGCCGCAAATCCAAACAGATAGAGACCTATACCACTAACCTGTATGGTCGCGACGTCATTACGCAGTACACGCAATGCTGGAACATGACGCAGATTGAGCAAGGCCGGTAACGCGAAGCTCAGCAATAAAAACACCCCTGCAAAAAAGGCGAGCAGACCAGCGCCCAAACCGGGCAATGGCAGGTCGGCGGCAATATAGGCCGAAACGGTTTCGGTAAGGAGAAACTGTACAGCATAGCCACAGACAACTCCCAGTAGTGCAGCGAGGCAGCCCGCTATGATTAGCTGCCCGGCAACGATGGTAAAAATTGATTTATAGCTTGCGCCCATACACCGCAACACGGCCACCTCATCCAAGTGACGGGACAAGTAGCGACGACTAGCGCTGACGATTGCTACACCGGCCAAGACCACACTGACTAGCGCTGCCAATGCCAAAAAATGATCTGCGCGATCCAGCGCAATGGCCACCTGCGGTCTAGCTTGCTTGACATCTTCGATACGTTGCGCTGGCGTTAACAAAACCATCGCCTGCTTACGAAACGAATCGAGTTGATCTGGGCTGCCCGCCAATAACAATGTGTATCTTGCGCGACTGCCACGTTGTAACAACTGCGTTGCTTCAAGGTCGGCGATATTAATCATTACGCGCGGAGCCAGCGCGGTAAAACCCGAAGTCTGATCGGGCTCTTGTTGCAACATGGCACCTACCGAAAAGGTATGATTACCCAAATCAACTGTGTCACCAATTTGTAAGCCTAAAAGCGCCAGCATTCGTTGGTCTAACCAGGCTTTGCCTACCTTTGGCCCGTGATCAAGTTCGACAACACCACCTGAAGATTCAAGCTTAACTCTCAATTTTCCACGTAAGGGATAGTGGTTACCGACTGCTTTTATGGCGCCGAGCTGAAGCGCATCACCAGCGGTCGCAACGCTTGGAAATTCGACTTTCTCATCTGATTGCAAATCAAAACGCTGAGCTAATTGCTGCAATTCTCCATCAAATGGATGATCTGAGTGAACAACCAAATCAGCACCGAGTAAATCATTGGCTTGCGCTGCCAGTGCTTGTTGCACTCGATCAGTAAACGCTTCGACGGCTGTCATGCCCGCAACTGCAATAAACAAGGCCCAGAACAAAACTTGTATTTCACCGCTGCGCCACGACCGACGCAGCATACGCAAAGCTAGAAACAGTGCATTCATTCTAACTATTCCACATGTTGCGACGTGGCATCAGCAGTAATATCGCTTTTTATACGCCCCGCCTCTATGGTGAGCACGCGCTGACAATATCGTGCTACCTTGTCATCGTGCGTAACGATAAGCAGGGTTGAACCATGGTTTTCGTTAAGTTGGGTAAGTAAATCAATGACCGCTACACCGGTATTATGGTCGAGGCTACCTGTTGGTTCGTCAGCAAAAAGTAATTTTGGCTCGGTGACGAATGCTCTAGCCAAGGCAACGCGCTGCTGCTCTCCACCAGACAGTTGCGACGGGTAATGGTCAATACGCTCAGCCAACCCTACCTCGGCCAAGCGCGCTTTGGCTTTCTCAATAGCTTGGCCGTCACCCTTGATTTCTAGAGGCAAAGCCACATTTTCTAATGCATTGAGATTGGCCAGGAGCTGAAAAGATTGGAAAACAAAACTAATATTATCGCCACGCAAGCGGGCGCGTTGGTCTTCGTCCAATTCGAAAATGGACGTGCCGTTGATATGAACCGAACCACTGGTCGCCGTGTCCAAACCGGCAATGAGCCCGAGCAGCGTTGATTTCCCGGCACCAGAACTGCCGACAATCGCTAAACGCTCGCCTGCGTTAACCGTAAAGTTGATGTCTTGTAGCAGCGCTAAATCACCACCCGGGCCTGCGACAGACTTTGATAGTGATGATACTTTTAATATCGGAGCCGATGTAGACGTGTTACTCATGGCTAAATTTTTTACAACCTTATTGGTAAGTCTGTTAAATGTGTTTCTGTTTGTCACTACGGTGTCCGCGTCAACGGTCACCAAACCCAGCATTCTCGTCATCGGTGATAGCTTGAGCGCAGCTTACAATATGTCACAAGAATCTGGCTGGGTTAGCTTATTGCAACAACGACTTTTTGAAAACAAATTCTCTTACAAAGTCGTTAACGCAAGCATAAGTGGCGACACTACCGCGGGCGGACTTAGCCGCATAAAGAACGCACTGAATTTCGCTCAACCTACTCTGACCATTATTGAACTCGGCGCCAATGATGGTCTTCGTGGTCTTTCTTTATCTGAAATGAAGAAAAATCTTGATAGCATGATTGACATGGCCAAAACATACCACTCGAAAGTGTTATTAATCGGCATTAACCTGCCACCAAATTACGGCCCAAAGTACACCAGCGACTTTAGTTCTACTTTCCATGAATTAGCTGACATTCACAACATTCCACTAGTTCCGTCACTGCTCGATGGATTTGAAGATGATCCAGATGCTTTCCAAGCTGATCAGATTCACCCAAACTCCACTGCCCAAACAAAAATTTTAGATAATGTCTGGACAGACATTAAAGCCTTATTAACCAATGGCGAATAAATTACAACTAACATAGATACTGCTTATGACAAGAATGTTAATCTGCAATCCAGATTAAACTTGCCATACGACCCGTTTCACCGTCACGACGATAAGAAAAAAAACGTTCACTGTCAGTACTAGTGCATAAGTCTTCGCTAAACACAGCGCTTACCCCGCATTGAGCCAAACGTAGCGTCGCCAAGCGATACAAATCGGCATACCAATGGCCTTTACGATTAGCCGTAAAACACTGCTTACTGTCATCGCATAATGCTAAAGCTTCAAAAACATCATGCCCGACTTCAAATTTTTTAGGCCCTATTGCTGGCCCCAACCAAGCCATATATTCCGAACTAGCACCTGGTAAAGTATTTAAACTTGCCTCAATAATGCCTGCGGCCAAACCACGCCAACCCACATGCACTGCGGCGACTGTAGGTTGGCTTTGATGACACAGCAAAATAGGCAAGCAGTCTGCTGTCATGACCACGCAAACCTGGTTGCCTTTCGTTGCGAAACCCGCATCAGCCCGTCTATCAACACTGGAATCTATATTGATAATTTGCCTGCCATGCACTTGTTCTAACCAATCTGGTTCTGCGGGTAATTGAGCGACGTTTACAAGTATCTGACGATTTTTAACCACGTCTGCTCGCTGATCGCCAACATGCTGCGCCAAATTTAACGAAGCAAAGGCGCCTTTGCTAACCCCCCCTGTTCGCGTGGTACTGAATGCGCGCACCCACGGTGGAGCAGGCCATTGAGGAATAATCAGTGACTCTGTCGACATCACGCTGAATTTGCCGTCATATCTTGGCGCAATGCGTCGATGATTATGTCCATATCACTCGGAATTGGCGCCTGCCATACCATCTCCTGACCGGAAGCGGGGTGCTGTAACCCTAGCTCAAATGCATGTAATGCCTGGCGCTTAAATTGATCCAGCAATTCAATAAGCTCATCGCTCGCCCCGGCCAGTCTTCGGGCACGACCGCCGTAAACAGAATCACCTATCAAAGGGTGTTTCGTAAACGCCATATGAACACGTATTTGATGCGTTCGACCCGTTTCAAGCTGCACATCGATTAAAGTATGCCGCCTAAAACGCTCTCGCACTCGATAATGCGTAATGGCTTCGCGACCATTAGCAACCACAGCCATTCGTTGCCGGTTGACGGGATGACGCGCTATGGGTTGATCTATTGTCGCACCTGCCACCAGGTTACCATGAACAATAGCAAGGTATTTGCGTTTGACACTGCGATCCTGCAATTGCGAGACTAAAGACTTATGCGCTTGCAGCGTCTTAGCTACCACCAACAAACCTGTCGTATCTTTATCAAGCCTATGTACGATGCCTGCGCGAGGCAGGCCTGCCAAAGACTGACAGTGATGCAACAAAGCGTTCACCAGCGTGCCGCTATAATTACCTGCTGCTGGATGAACAACTAAACCTTGCGGTTTGTTGACAACAATAATCTCGTTGTCTTCATAAACGATATCGAGGGGAATGTCTTCTGGCAGCCAATCTTCATTGGGCATCATCTGCGGTTGCAGCACTATCTCGTCACCGATGTGCACTTTGTCTTTAGGTCGTAAAATATCCTCATTGACTGAGACAAGCCCTTCCATCACCCACTGTTTAAGTCTTGAGCGTGAGTACTCTGACCACATTCGCGCTAGCGCTTGATCAAGCCGCATACCATCATATTCACTGGTTACGGTTTGTTTATGACTCTGCTGTGCAATGCTGTCATTCATCGGTCAAAATCAAAGATATTACGGTTAAGTTAAAGTTAAGAATTTCGTCATTACGCTCTGATAAGGTTTTTAACACTACAATTCGTGTGTACTTACTCATTTGCGGTTTATTCCCTAATGTAACAGCCAACACAGCCTTGTGACTATTCCGTAATGATTCTGGGAGCGAAAAACGTGAAAATTACTGCTCTGATATGCATTGTTGCACTGCTAAGCAGTGCCTGCGCAACTTCACCGATAAGTCAGCACAACAATGCCCAATTAGGTTCTGGCATAAACCCCAATAAAACACTAAACAGTAATGATAATAAAATTCAAGCGATGTATAGACTAGCGCAAACCGCCATATCAGAAGAAAAATTTGCGCTAGCGGAACAACAATTCTCTGCGTTTATCAACAGTTATCCTGATGACTCTCGGCTGCCAAATGCGCTATTGGGAAAAGCGTACGCTCAATACAAACTTGGGGAAAATAATGCCGCCTCTCGATCTGCAGAAACCTTTATTAAAACATTTAGCAATCATTCTTTGATGGATTACGCGCACTACTTAAAAGGCTTAACCAGATATAGCATCGGCATAGAATACTTGCAAAACAATGAGTTAGTCGGCAATATTCGTCATAACTACGCACGAGAAGCGTTTGGATCATTCCAATACCTTGTGCAAAATTACCCGCGTAGTCGCTATGTTGGAGATTCTCGACTACGCATGGAAGTTTTATTTAATAAGTTAGCTGAATATGAGCTATTACGAGCCAAGGATGCTCTTGAGATTGGTAAAAATCGCGATGCCATTGCCAGAGCGGAGTACATTATTGAGCATTACTCAAAAACGCATGTAACCCAAGAAGCCTATCTCATTATGATAAGAGCCTATGAGGCGGATGGCGATAGTGGAGCGGCTAAGCAACTCCGTGAGCAATTTGCGTTTAAGTTTCCCGGTCAGCTAATAGAATTTGGACAGGATAGCTAAAAAGTGAATAAGTTTTTGCTAGTCAGCGTGATGCTGTGTCTTTGCGCATCATGTTCAAGCACACCAAACAAATCGGTAGATACCGGACCAACACCTGCCGCTACTTCAAGCTCTGCATCCGGGTCCTTCAGCCTGGGACAAATTGCAATCAAAGAAGGCAACTATCGTCAGGCAATTGAACATTTTTCTCAATTACGCCAACGCAACCCTAATGATAGCGCTGCTCCACAAGCACTGCTCGGAACCGGTTACTCCTATTATAAATTAGGCAACAACAACGCTGCTGTCGATACCAGCAATGCCTTTATTCAAACCTATCAAAACCACCCTTTGGTTGATTATGCTTACTATTTGCGTGGCCTTGCACGCTATGGCGAGGGAATTATTCAGCTTGATGATCAGCAGTTGAAACCGGGCGCAAGAAGTACAACGGCACGTAAAGCTTTTGAGTATTTCGCCGAACTAGTGCGCCGTTTCCCGAATAGTAAGTACAAACAAGACTCACGTGTACGAATGGAAGTTTTGCATAGCAAACTCGCAGAGCACGAACTCGGACTGGCGAGAAAAGCCTTATCTCTTAACCGCTACGAAGAAGCAATTGCTCGATCCGAATACATCGTAAATAATTATAAAAAGGCAGAAGTAACACCGGATGCTTATTCGGTATTAATAGATGCATTATCTGCTTTAGGTGATACCGACCAAGCTGCAAAAGTAAAAAGCGTTTTAACAAGAGATTATCCGGACTATCGTTATAATTCTTCCAGCTCATCACGTACTAAAGTCACACGAGTTGATCCTGATCAGCTTAAACAACAAAAAAAACGCAGCACAAGCCCAGTTAATATTTCAGCGTTTAATCAACCAGAACTATCGCCTCCCTTAACGCAAAGCAATACACAGAGAGAAGCCTCACCTAAACCCAAACTTATAACACCTAACACTGCTGACCCGAGCGTGTTGAGCGCCATTATCAATGGTGATGGTGTTAAACGTGAAGAATGGTATCTAGCACAACCGGGCAATCACTATACCTTGCAGCTACTTGGCACAAATAACGAGCGCTCCTTGATGCAATATATTGACGACAATGAAATTTCAGACAAAGCGGGTTATTTTCTCAGTACAAATAAAGGTGAAAACTGGTATACACTCACTTACGGGCTCTATAAAAGCCGTAACGATGCCTTGCTGGCAATTGAAGATCTGAGCCCCGTACTTCGCGGCCCTAAACCATGGGTGAGACCCTTATCGGATATTCAAGATAAGTTAACGCAGCGATAGTCTATTATCAGCAGCATCCAATCTTGCTTGCAAAGCGTTATAATAGTTATATTTGGTTCCAATACATTGAAATATTACTTTCCACGCATTCTTTTTCTAGCACTGGCCATCATCATCTTTAGTGGCTGCTCTTCTACGAAAATCGGCACACCAGAAACCTGGAATGCGGCTCGTCTTTATGATGAAGCCAATGCAGCATATAGCAGAGAAAACTATGACAAAGCGATCGAATATTATCAGGAGCTCGAAAAACGTTTCCCGTTTGGCCCTTTCGCACAACGCGCACAATTAGATATAGGTTATGTCTACCTTGATAATGAAGAACCCGAAGCAGCCTTAAGTGCCGCTGATCGCTTCATCAGACTCAACCCTCGCCATGAAAAAGTGGACCGCGCCTACTATTTGCGTGGCTTAGCAACATTTGATGATCGCTCTGGAAAGCTTGGCCCAATTCGTTTTTTTAATCCTGCAACACGCGACCCAAGAACACTACAAGAATCCTTTCAGTACTTTTCGGAATTAACGAGCAAATTTCCAGACAGCGAATATACGCCTGATGCTAAACAGCGCATGGTTTATTTGCGTAATGTACTAGCAGAACACGAACTGCATGTCGCACGTTTTTATATAAAACGCGGAGCTTATGTTGCCGCAATTAACCGCGCGAAACATGTAGTTGAAAATATGCAAGAATCAACTGCGACAGCAGAGGCGCTATCTATTCTTGTCAAAACCTACAAATATCTTGGAATGCATTATTTGGCAAGTGATAGCTTAAAAGTACTGCAACTTAATTATCCAGAACATCCATTGTCAAAAGCCACTGGCGAAACAATCGATACGTTAGACCTTTAACAATCTAACGTATCAACATCAAACTAAATCGCGTCGTTATCTTGTTCGCCAGTCCTTATGCGAACCACTTTTTCTACGCTGACAACAAAAATCTTACCGTCACCGATTTTTCCCGTACGTGCCTCGTTGGTTATTACTTCTATTGCACTTTCAAGCTGGTCGTCAGTCACAACCACTTCAATTTTTACTTTAGGGATAAAATCAACGACGTATTCAGCGCCGCGGTAAAGCTCGGTATGTCCTTTTTGCCGACCAAACCCTTTAGCTTCCGTTACCGTCATGCCTGTAATACCAATAGCAGACAATCCCTCGCGTACTTCATCTAACTTAAACGGCTTGATAATCGCTTCTATTTTTTTCATAGCTGCCTCTAGCAGAAATGCTTGTTGTCGTTAAACCGTTGAACGCTTACTTACGCGTTCATTTTATGTTTCGAGCGCCTATATTACAACGACAATGGGCTGACGTCGATGCTTAACCAATATTTTCGGAGTGTCTACGCGTAAACGCAGTTACATATATGGCGATGTGATTGGATAACGCCTATCGCGCCCAAAAGCACGTGCCGTGTGTTGGCATCGCTGATATCTACATATATCGTGATGTTATCGGGTAGCGGCGATCTCGGCCAAAAGCTCGCGCCGTTAATTTGACACCAGGTGGTGCTTGGCGGCGCTTATATTCGTTTCTTCTAACTATGGCGACCACTTTTTTCACCACTTCCTCTTCATAACCGTCAGCAACGATATCTTTTATTGAGCTATCTCCCTCAACATAAGCTTCAAGAATAGGATCGAGTATCTCGTACGCTGGTAAAGAATCAGTGTCTTTTTGATCGGGCGCTAATTCAGCCGAGGGTGGTCTTTCAATCACTCGTTGAGGAATCACCTCACCTAGCGAATTTCGAAAACGAGCTAATTGATAAACCATAGTCTTGCTTAAATCCTTCAGTGGTGCAAAACCTCCAGCCATATCACCATATAGCGTGGCATAACCTACTGCCATTTCACTTTTATTGCCAGTAGTCAACACCATTCGCCCTGTCTCATTGGAAATAGCCATGAGTAAAACACCACGACAACGCGCCTGAATATTTTGCTGGGCTAACTCATTGGGTTTTAGGCCTTCTTTTTTACTTAGTGCCGTAACAAAAACATCAAACAGCTCTTTGATGGAAATTTCATCATAGCGCACCGATAAGGCTTCAGCTTCCGCGCGTGCATCCTCGAGGCTCATATCTGATGTGTAGCGATACGGCATCATCACCGCATGCACTTTATCTGCACCTAAGGCATCGACGGCAACAGCCAGGGTCAAGGCAGAATCAATGCCTCCGGACAGACCAATGACGACACCAGGAAAACCATTTTTCTGAACATAGTCTCGTACTGCGGTGACCATAGCGCTGTAAACCGATGCCTCTCTGGTCAGCGCTGGGTAATCCTGTTTACTAACAAGTCGCAGATTGTGATCGAGCTCGATGATTGAATTAATAGCCTCAAACTCTGGTGCGCAATAATGGCATGTGCCATCGCTAGAAACATACATTGACCCACCATCAAACACTAACTCATCTTGTCCACCCACCAAATTACAATAAACTATGGGTACTTTGCTTTCTTTAAGCCGCTGCGATAGCACTACTTCTCTTTCCGCGCGCTTGTCCGCATGATACGGTGAGGCGTTAATATTGATAATAAGCTTGGCTCCATTACGCGCCGCCTGGTTAACTGGTCCAGGTCGCCATACGTCTTCACAAATAGTAAGCGCTAAAGGAATACCTTTGATTTCAAACAAACCTAGTTCATCTCCTGGAGTGAAATACCGCTTTTCATCAAACACACCATAGTTTGGGATTTGCTGCTTGTGGTAAGTGATCAAAATTTTGCCATTACGTAGCACAGATGCCGCGTTAAACAACAGGCCGTCTGCTTGTCCATACTGTTGCTGCGGATAGCCGATCACAACATCAATTCCACTCACTTCCGTCGCTAATTGAGAAACAGATTTTGCGATCTTTGCGCAAAAACCTTCTCTTAGCACAAGGTCTTCTGGAGGATAACCACTGAGTGTCAGTTCAGGAAATACAACGAGATCAGCACGCTGTGCATCCTTGGCCTCTTTTACTATAGATCTAACCTGATCAAGGTTAGCATCGATATCACCAACCAAGAGATTACATTGAGCGATACATATTCTAAGTAAAGTAGACACTCTAGTTCGATATAGTCATTGACTGTAAGATAAGGATTAATTCAAGGTCTGCTAAGCACCAACAGCTTGGAGTAAACGATCACCAATATCAGCTGGCGAACGCACAACTTCAACGCCAGCCGCTTCAAGAACTGTAATCTTACCTTCAGCACTACCTTGACCACCTGAAATAATAGCGCCTGCGTGCCCCATACGCCTACCCTTCGGTGCTGTTATTCCTGCAATATAAGCAACAACTGGCTTACTCATTTCATTTTTTATAAACTCTGCAGCCGCCTCCTCAGCTTGGCCACCGATCTCCCCAACCAAGACAATATGCTTAGTTTGATCATCTTGTTCGAACAAACGCAGACAATCGATAAAATCCATACCCTGAATTGGATCACCACCAATACCAACACAAGTGCTTTGCCCTAAGCCAGCCGCGGAAGTTTGAAATACTGCTTCATAGGTCAGTGTGCCAGAACGTGACACAATGCCTACCGACCCGGGAGTATGCATAGCGCCTGGCATAATACCGATCTTACAACCCCCAGGGGTAATTACCCCCGGACAGTTAGGACCAATCAGCCAGGCATCGTGATGCGCCAAAACCGCCTTGACACGTAACATATCGAGCACAGGAATACCTTCTGTAATACAACAAATCACCTTGATGCCAGCAACCGCAGCCTCGATTATGGCTTCCGCAGCAAAGGGAGCGGGCACATAGATACTTGTTGCGGTTGCATCTGTTGCGTCAACGGCTTCTTTTACGGTATTAAATACGGGCAAGTCCAAATGGCTTTGGCCACCTTTTCCTGGCGTTACTCCCCCAACCATATTGGTACCATAGCTAATTGCTTGTTGTGAATGAAAAGTACCTTGCTTGCCGGTAAATCCCTGACAAATCACTTTCGTATTTTTATCAACCAGGATACTCATGAAGATGCTGCCTGTTGCTTAGCTAACAAAACAGCATTTTGAGCCGCTTCAGTAAGTCCTTCTGTTGCCACCAAGCCCAGTCCGCTTTCATCCAGCATGACTCGGGCTTGCTCCGCATTGGTTCCCTGCAAGCGCACCACAACGGGAATAGCGATATCCATCTCCGAAATCGCTGAAATAATTCCCTCTGCGATTAAGTCACAGCGAACTATACCGCCGAAAATATTGACAAGAATGGAATTGACTTTGCCGCCCGCTACGATCAGTTTAAATGCCTCAGCCACTTTTTCCGCTGTAGTACCACCACCCACATCGAGAAAGTTTGCTGGTTCGCCACCATGTAGTTTTATTAAATCCATCGTTGCCATCGCTAAACCGGCACCGTTGACCATACAAGCAATGTCACCACCTAACGAGATATAGTTTAAATCGTGTATACGAGCCTCTCGTTCTTTTTCTTCTTCCTGCGTAACGTCGCGCAACTCCGCAATATCTTTTTGCCGATAAAGTGCATTATCATCGATGTCTATTTTTGCATCCAAGGGTACTAACAAGTCTTCCTCAGTTAATGCCAGCGGATTTATTTCCACCAAACTCGCATCACTGTCGATAAAAAGCTGGTATAGAGATTTCATTAAATTAGACAACGAGACCATCACTGCTTTATTTAGACCTAGAGCAAAGCCTACTTGGCGACATTGCCATGATTGCAGCCCAACTATAGGGTCAACAACGATGCGATGAATCTTATCGGGCTGGGTACGAGCAACTTCTTCAATATCCATTCCGCCAGCCAAGGATAAGACAAAAATAACTCGCTCAGTTGTGCGATCAACAAGTAAACTTAAATAGAGCTCTTGTTTGATATTAAGCGCCGGCTCAATTAATACCTGGTTGACGGGTAAACCTTGGGAATCTGTTTGATTGGTTACTAGATGTGAGCCAAGAAGATCACCTACCGCAGCCTCTAGCTCTTCGGTATTTTTTACTACGCGAATACCACCGGCTTTACCTCTCGCACCTGCATGTATCTGCGCTTTAACTACCCAAGCATCAGCTTGAATATCCGCCATAATGTTACGCGCATCTGCCACCGACAAGGCGACACCGTGTTTGGGCATACTAATGCCAACACTTTCAAACAAGGCCTTCGCTTGATACTCGTGAAGTTTCATAAGTGTAGAACAGAATTGAGTTTTTAATCTTAACGCCGCGAACAACCATTCATTGCCTGGTTACTAGGCAATAACGATTCACGAAATATTGACAGATTATTAGAATGGAATATCGTCGTCAAAATCATCGTTAGCCATAGCTGGCGCTGGTTGCTGCGGTGCTGACTGAGCCTGGCCACCGGAATAAGACTGCTGATTACCGGCACTATAATCGCCACTACCGCGGCTATCCAACATTTGCATTTCGTTAGCTACAATTTCAGTGGTATAACGGTCGTTACCATTTTTATCCTGCCACTTACGTGTCTGCAATCTACCTTCGACATATACCTTTGAGCCTTTTTTACAATACTCACCGACGATCTCTGCAAGACGGCCAAAAAATACAATATTGTGCCATTCTGTTTTTTCCTGCATTTCTCCGGTATTTTTATCACGCCAACTTTCACTGGTAGCTAACGAGCAGTTCGCTGCAGCCGCACCACTAGGCATATAGCGAATGTCTGGATCTTTGCCCATATTACCGATAAGAATTACTTTGTTTACGCCTCTTGCCATCTTTCTCTCCCGAATCTTTTCTTAATATCTCTGCGTATTTTAATTGACTCTACCAACGTTGTTGTCACTATCTGTATCAGCTAGCAACCGTAACTGACGAGCCATCCATTGTCGGCGACTCTTCGGACTCCCTGTCTGATTTAAACGCATCCAGACGCGATCCGTCTAACTGACTTTTATCCACTTTCAAATAAGCCACTTCGTCATCAATAACCACTACTGCCTCAATAACCCCGGGTATTTGTAGCAACTGCGTATTAAGCTCTTGCGCCTGGACAAGGCTTACCTGTCCTACCCGCAGCAAACGACTTGTAAGATAACGTGGACTACGCAGTGTCAACATTATCAGCAGCCACAGCACGCTAAGTACCGCTGCCACCAAAAATACGGATCCCGGCCCCCATTGCCCCATGACCCAGCCGCCAACCGCACCGCCGATAAAAGCACCGAGAAACTGGGCACTGGAATAAACCCCCATGGCCGAACCTTTTTTGTCGGCCGGTGCCGCTTTGGCAATCAGCGAGGGCAAGGTCGCCTCGAGCACATTAAACGCTAAAAAGAACGTAAATAGGCCTAGCACGATACCCCATAAACTGCTGGTCGACAAAGCCATAATAAGTAAACCCAAAGCAATGGCAACCACAGCAGCAATGACGACGGGTTTCATTTTACGCTTGGTTTCTGCAATGATGACAAATGGCACCATGAGTAGCATTGCAACAATTAGCACCGGGCCGTAAATCCAGGGATGCTGCGTCACCGCGACACCGGCACCATCTCTTAGTGCCAGCGGCAATGCAACAAAACAGGCGGTGAGCAGAAAATGCAAAGTAAAGATACTGATATCTATACGAAGCAGCTGACCGTCTTTAAGCATGGCGGTCATTTCCGAAGGTATTGCGCTGGCGTCACGATGACTTCGTTGCACAGCGATCCTGGGTAATCCGAACTGAACCAAAGCGATCCCAGCCAACGCCAGCACCGCAGTTAGCCAGAATATACCCGGCACGCCAACCCATTGATTAAGCACAGGGCCAAGTATCAGCGACAAAATAAAGGCAAAACCAATACTAATGCCTATTGTTGCCATAATCTTGCTGCGTTGCTCTTCGCGCGTGACATCAGCCGCAAACGCCATGATCGCAGCGGCTATGGCGCCAGCCCCCTGAATGGCTCGACCAACAATAACCATGACGATGGAATCTGCCATTGCGGCAATCACACTGCCGATAGCGAAGATTAGCAAACCACCAATAATGATTGGCTTACGACCAAATCGATCAGACATAAGCCCAAATGGTATCTGTAACAGCGCTTGTGTGAGCCCATATATACCAATCGCAACGCCGATTAACAACGGAGTGACATCGGATAGCTCTTCCGCATAGAGGGAAAAAACGGGCAGTATCATGAATAAGCCCAGCATTCTCAGGGAATAGAGGCTAGCAAGCGTAAGCGCAGCGCGCTTTTCTGTCGGGTTCAGGCCGGAATGTGACAAGGAGATGCTCTTTGATTGTTGCAGCGAAAAACGCGTATATTAACAGGTTGCATTACGAGCAGGAAACGAGATGGACACTATCCGCATCCGCGGCGCCAGAACCCACAATTTAAAGGGTATCGATATCGATATCCCTCGCCACCAGTTAACCGTGATCACCGGGCTTTCTGGCTCTGGTAAATCGTCATTAGCCTTTGACACCATTTATGCTGAGGGCCAGCGCCGTTACGTAGAGTCGTTATCGAGCTATGCGCGCCAATTTCTTTCGGTGATGGAAAAGCCTGAGGTCGACTCGATCGAAGGACTGTCACCGGCTATTTCTATCGAGCAAAAAACCACCTCGCACAACCCCCGTTCAACCGTGGGTACAGTGACCGAAATTTACGATTACTTACGCTTACTTTACGCTCGTGCCGGAGAACCTCGGTGTCCAGATCACGATACTGTGCTGCAGATACAGACCGTCAGCCAAATGGTCGATCATATCCTCGAATTGGAAGAAGGGCTGCGCGTTATGCTGCTTGCGCCGGTAATCGAACAACGCAAAGGTGAGCATTTGCAGGTGCTGCAACAACTGCGCAGCCAGGGATATGTGAGAGTTCGTGTCAATGGCGAGGTCAGCGAAATCGACGAAGTTGAAAAGCTCGATTTAAGACGCAAACACACGATTGAAGCCGTTATTGACCGATTTAAGGTAAGACCTGATATACAGCAAAGATTGGCGGATTCTGTTGAAACCTGCCTGCAACTGAGCGGCGGCAGAGCGCGGATCGCCTTTATCGACGACAAAAAACGCGAAGAAATACTGTTCTCCGCCTCATTCGCTTGTCCGGTTTGTGGCTATAGCATTACCGAACTGGAACCGCGTTTATTCTCCTTCAACAATCCGGCTGGTGCATGCCCCACCTGTGATGGGCTAGGCAAGCAAACCTTTTTTGACCCCAAACGTGTGGTTGCCCACCCACAACAAAGCCTGGCTGGCGGTGCGATTCGCGGCTGGGACAGACGTAATGGCTATTATTACCAACTGCTGATGTCCTTGGAAAAACATTATGGCTTTGATATCGATGTCCCTTTTGAAGAACTTAGCGAGGAAACTCAGCAAATTATTCTTTACGGTTCTGGCGATGAAGTTATTAAGTTTATTTACTTTAGCGAGCGCGGCGGTACCTTTGAAAAAGAACAACCCTTCGAAGGCATTATTCCCAATATGGAACGCCGTTATAAAGATACCGACTCGACGGTGGTGCGCGATGAATTAGCGAAATACATGTCAACGCATGACTGCCCGGATTGTCAGGGCACCAGGCTACGCAAAGAGGCACGCCATGTTTTTGTAGCCGAACGTTCCTTACCCGACATCGTGCGCATGCCCATTGGCCAGGCGAAAGATTTTTTTTCAACACTTGCTCTACCCGGCGCTCGCGGCAAGATCGCGGCACGTATTATTAAGGAAATCAGTCAGCGACTTTCGTTTTTGGTTAATGTCGGACTTGATTACCTGACGTTGGAACGCAGTGCTGACACGCTGTCTGGCGGTGAGACTCAACGAATACGCCTCGCCAGCCAGATAGGCGCTGGCTTAGTCGGTGTTATGTACGTGCTAGACGAACCTTCTATCGGCCTACACCAACGTGACAATGAACGACTACTCGATACGCTTCGCTTCCTGCGTGATTTAGGTAACTCGGTGATAGTAGTAGAGCATGACGAAGATGCTATTCGCGCTGCTGATTACGTTATTGACATTGGTCCCGGCGCCGGCGTCCATGGCGGCCAGGTCATCGCTCAAGGCAACCCAGCACAAATATTACAACATACTGAATCAATTACTGCTGACTATCTGGCTGGACGTAAGCAAATCGACATCCCAGATCACGGTTTTGAATATGAGCATGACAAAACATTAAGCATTACTGGCGCCAGCGGTAATAACTTAAAAAACGTTGACGCTCACTTTCCTCTTGGCGCGATGACCGTGGTCACTGGCGTTTCTGGTTCCGGTAAATCCACCTTGGTAAACGACACGCTCTACAGGATAGCGACGGCAAAAATCAATCAAAGTACCACCGAACCTGCTCCTTATACCTCAGTGTCGGGTTTAGAAAGCCTGGATAAAGTGATCAATATTGATCAAAGCCCCATTGGCCGTACTCCGCGGTCAAACCCCGCGACTTATACTGGGCTGTTTACGCCTATAAGAGAACTATTTGCTGCCACGCAAGAGGCACGCTCTCGCGGTTACGGACCAGGACGTTTTAGTTTCAATGTTAAAGGCGGCCGTTGTGAAGCATGCCAAGGTGATGGTGTCATTAAAGTAGAAATGCACTTTCTCGCTGATATTTACGTGCCTTGCGACGTTTGTCATGGCCAACGTTATAACCGCGAGACCTTGGAGATTCGTTATAAGGGCAAAACAATTCACGAAGTGCTCGATATGACGGTCGAGGAAGCCGCCGATTTCTTTGCCGCCGTGCCTGTGTTAAAACGAAAAATTGATACTCTGGTTGATGTTGGGCTTTCTTATATCAAACTCGGACAAAATGCCACGACACTTTCTGGCGGTGAAGCACAAAGAGTCAAACTCTCGCGGGAACTTTCTAAGCGTGATACCGGCAATACCCTTTATTTGCTTGATGAGCCGACAACAGGACTTCATTTTCATGACATCAAGCAATTGCTGAAAGTACTGCATCGACTACGCGACCAAGGTAGCACGATTATCATTATCGAACATAATCTGGATGTAATAAAAACAGCGGACTGGATTGTCGATCTCGGACCAGAAGGCGGCAACAAGGGAGGAGAAATTATTGCATCTGGCACACCTGCTCAAATTGCCGAAACACCGCATTCACATACCGGTCGATTTCTAAAAGAAGTGCTTGCACGCCACAACCAGTGTCCAGCCAAATCAGCTTAGGAATATTATGCAAAAATACCAAAAAGAGTTTATTGAGTTTTCCTTACAGCAAGGCGCATTGTGCTTTGGCGAGTTCACGTTAAAATCAGGTCGCCTCAGCCCTTATTTTTTTAATACTGGCTTATTCAACGATGGCAACGGTATAGCCAAACTGGGACAAGCTTACGCGGCGGCCATTATTGACAGTGGTATAGAGTTCGATATGCTGTTCGGCCCTGCTTATAAAGGCATTCCGCTCGCCGTCAGTTGTGCAGCCGCTTTAGCTGAAAAACATAAGCGCAATGTGCCTTATGCATTTAATCGTAAAGAAGCAAAAGACCATGGTGAAGGCGGCACGATAGTAGGCGCCAAGCTTGAAGGAAAAATTCTCATTATTGACGACGTTATCTCAGCCGGTACTTCTGTTGGCGAATCCGTCAATATCATAAATGCTGCCAATGCGACACCTGCCGGTGTGTTCATTGCCTTGGATAGACAAGAACGTGGTAAAGACGACAGATCTGCTATCACCATGGTTGAAGAACGTTTTAGCTTACGCGTAGGTAATATCATTACACTAGAGAAGCTTATCGAATATTTAGACAACGACAACTCAATGGCAAAACATTTAACCGCAATCGAAAAATACCGCGATCAATGGGGCTGCTAACTCCATTTTAGGACCGAGATCACAAAAGAAAACCTCAACTTTTTCGGGAAAAAGCCGTTAGCGATTAAAAGAACTTATCGCTAGGCTATGAAATCACGCCGTAATTATTATCGTTTACTTAGAGTTCAACCAGATGCATCAATCGATGTCATCAAACTGTGTTATCGAACGCTAATGCAAACACTGCAATATCACCCTGATCTTGGCGGTGAAGAGTGGAATGCTCAAAATATCAATATTGCTTATGCGGTATTGCGTAACCCAAAAAAGCGTGAGGCTTACGATCAAAAACTTTTTCAAAAAATCCCATTAAAGACGGTTGCTCGTGGTCATCTGGGTACTCATAAAAACACATCCAGTGCATCCCGCCTGGCAACAGGTAGCCGAAGAAATTTCTACCGGATAATGCAGATTCAGCCTGATGCGGAGCCAGAGATTATTCGCGCTGTTTATAAACTATTAAAGCGAGATGAAAAAGCCAACCATGAGCTAATCGATAAGGTTTGGGCAACGCTAAGTGATAAATCTAAGCGAATACACTACGACAACAGCCTTAAGCATGGCAAAAAAACTCAAGGCCAGCAAAAGAGCCAACAAAATACTCAGCAATCAAACCATTCTTCTCAACAGCGAAAACAACAAAGCCAAAACCATAATCGGCAGCAAAAAAAAGCAGAGCCAAACCATCAGTCTCGTAAGTCAAATGATGCCTATCAACGCGCTCAATCAGGAACTGATCAACAGACTGAAACGCAGCAACCAGAAAGCAAAACGTATTCAGGCCCGCAATGTTTATTTTGCAAGACACCGTACAACGACAATAGTTACGCACAGAGACCAGAATATTGCTATCAGTGCAAAAGCCCTCTACAGGCGATATCCAGTGACTATGCGAAGTTGCCAAGGCGTGCAATAAACCGGCAAAAGACACAGATTCCTGCTGCAATTTACAGTAGCTGGCCAAGCAAACCAACACGAGTGTCAGCAACCGACATGTCGCCAACCGGCTTTGGCTTTGTTAGTAAAACTCCGACGGCTGCTGGCGAGTTAATTAAAATTGATACCGAACAATTTTCTGCTATTGCTGAAGTTCGCTACTGCAAACCCATAGGCCCTTTTTTCAAAAATGGCGCGAGATTTCTTACCGTGAAATTTCATCTTCAGCGCGGCGCATTCTTTGCCAGAACGGCATAGTGTTTAGAAAAACACCAACTTCAAACCGACTAGCAAGGTAATCAGCTCAAACATTCTTTTTATAAACCGATTGCCTTTGATAATGGATAAATGGGCACCGGCATACCCCCCTAACAACGAGCCAACAATAAGAGCGGGCAGCCATGACCATTCGATATCTCCCAACACACCTAACACCACGGCGCCCGCACCATTCCAAAATACGCCTACCAATACCAAGGTATAAGCCACGGCCGTTTTATAATCTAATCCGAACCAGGACACCAGCCATAAAGTGACAAAGAGGCCCGTGCCAGAAGTAAGAGAACCGTTTAAGGCACCAATAAAAAGCAATACAACTCCACCAATAAGCATTCCTCTTAAATCTCGATGCTTGCTGGCAAAATTTTGACCTAGTTCAGGCCTCAGAAAGGAATAAATTGCTAAACTTATTGTCAATAACCCTAGGGATGTACGCGCAATAGCGTCTGGCACCTTGAGTATTAAGGTAGCGCCTAGCAATACACCTGGCAAACCACAGGCCAATATGTACAGCGCAAACCACCTTTCAAGCGCATCATCCCTTAAGTGACGAACAGTTGCGCCGACACCTAAAGCAACACTGGCAACTTTATGCGTAGCAAGTGCTACACTAAAGCTCAGGCCAAGGAATATGAGCGCAGGCAACTGAAGTAAGCCTGCGCCTCCACCGACAAACGCGGAGAAAGCATTGGCAACAAGTGAAACAATTAACAGTATTATCTGGTTAAGCCAGTCCACAATAGGCATTAAAATCTTCTAGTTAAGCGAAGGAATCGTTAATATTGCTCTTTATGTCTAAATTGTTGAAAAAAACTGGCTTGTATTTCTGCTTCGCCTTAATGACAGGCGTGGTCAGCGGCCTTCATTCGCCCTCTGCCGAGGCAAAGCTATATAAGTGGGTAGACGAGCAAGGTAATATTTATTATAGCGACAGGGTTCCTCCACAGGAAGTAAAGCACAAAAGAGAAGTGATTAATGAATCAGGCGTGCGCACACTCGACGTTGATCGTGCTAAAACAAAAGAAGAACTGATTGAAGAGCGTCAACGAGCAGCATTGTTAGAACAAGAACAGGAGAATCGTAGAAAAGTTCAAGAGTACCATCGTAATCTTGTTGCTAACTACCGTGACGAAAGAGATCTCATCGATACTCGTGATCGCAATATCGAATCTATTCAAGTCAGTATTAATTTTGTTGAGGCAAATTTAAGTGGGCTGACCAGTGAACTTGATTCGATGGTAAAAGAAGCGGCTTCTTATGAACGTAGCGGTGTCAAGACACCAAAGTTACTGAAAGCGCAAATTGCCGAAATTAGAGGCAAAATTGACGAAGCGAACGATTTTATAAAGGAAAAACAGGGCGAACAACGCAAAGTACGCAGCCGCTACAATGAAGAACTTGAGCTATACCGAATTTTAACCGGCACGCAACGGGCTACAGCGACTGCTAACCGTTAACACTGAAAAAACTTTCCTTATCAAGCGATAGCTAAGAACGAATCAGCGTTCCAACGCCTTTGTCAGTAAATATTTCTAACAAAACAGCATGCTGCACTCTGCCATCAATAATATGCGCCGTCGCTACGCCGCCTAATAAGGCGTCAACTGCACAGGCTACCTTAGGCAACATACCTCCGTGAATTTCTCCACTATCAATAAGGGCCTGAATATCTTTCGACCTTAGCCCCGACAACACTTCCCCTGCTTTGCTTAATACGCCTGCCGCATTGGTTAAAAGAATAAGCTTTTCTGCACGCAGCACTTCAGCCAATTTTCCTGCAACTAAATCAGCATTGATGTTATAAGACTCGCCGCCTTTGCCTACACCTATCGGCGCGATCACTGGGATAAAATCACCACTGATCAACATGTCGATAACGCCAGTATCAACGCTGGCAACCTTACCAACATGACCAATATCTATTATTTCCGGCTCATTGAGTTCAGGGTTATCTCGGGTGAAAACAAGTTTTTCAGCATGCAGCAACCCCCCATCCTTACCGGTTAAACCAACCGCATTACCGCCATGGTTATTGATCAAATTAACGATGTCTTTATTAACTAAGCCACCGAGAACCATTTCAACCGCATCCATGGTTTCACTATCGGTTACGCGCATACCGTCAACGAATTCGCTTTCTTTACCAATCTTGCCTAATAAATTTCCGATTTGTGGCCCGCCACCATGAACAACAACGGGATTCATACCAACCAGCTTCATTAAGACAATATCGCGAGCAAAACTGTTTTTCAGGTCTTCATCGACCATGGCATTGCCACCGTACTTAACAACGATGGTCTTACCGTAGAATTGCTGGATATAAGGTAAAGCCTCAGTAAGGACGTGCGCTATCTCAAGCGCTGTACGATTTTCTAATGTCATACTGACATTAAAACGGAAGTGTTAGTGTCGAATCAAGTCCTAACATCAATTGACGGAATTCGCCTTGTATGCGTTTTAAGGCAGAGGGGTTATCCGCCTCAAAGCGAATGACAAGACATGGGGTGGTATTTGAGGCTCGCACCAAGCCCCAACCATCATCAAATTCAACGCGCAAACCATCAATTGTTATCTTAGTTGCGTTGGGAAATTCAGCCGCATCGATTAACTGCTCCATAAAATCATGGTGCGCCGGATCATCCATTTTCAGGTTTAATTCTGGCGTACTGACAGCGTTGGGAATTTCGGCAAATAATTCATAGGTGCTGCGTAAATCCCGCGCAACAATCTCGCATAGACGAGCCGCCGTGTAGAGTGCATCGTCAAAACCATACCAACGTTCTTTAAAGAAAATATGCCCACTCATTTCACCTGCGAGCAAGGCCCCTGTTTCCTTCATGCGAGACTTAATCAGTGAGTGACCTGTTTTCCACATTGATGGTTTGCCACCAAAACCTTTAATGGCAGGACCAAGGTGACGAGAACACTTAACATCATAAATGACTTCTGCACCCGGGTTACGGCTAATCACATCTTTTGCATAAAGCACCATTTGACGATCTGGCCAAATCACATTACCCCGCGAATCAATCACGCCCAGTCGGTCACCATCACCATCGAAGGCCAAACCAAGGTCTGCATTATTGGTCATAACTGCCTCAATCACATCGCTGAGATTTTCAGGCTTACTTGGATCGGGATGATGGTTAGGGAAGTTGCCATCGATCTCACAATAGAGGTCAATGACTTCGCAACCCAAACTGCGCAGTAAACGTGGTGCTAAATCACCGGCCACGCCATTACCGCAATCCACTACAACCTTTAGTGGTCTTTGCAACTCGACATCACCAAGTATCCTTTCAATATAGTCAGGAACGATATCGGTTTCTTCAACGCTACCCACGCCTGACTGGAAATCTCCGACTTCTATTCGGTGACGCAGCGCCTGGATGGTATCACCAGAAAGGGTCTCGCCGCGTAAGACCATTTTCAAGCCATTGTAATTGGAAGGATTATGACTACCGGTAAGCATGACACCTGTGGAAGTACTCATATAATGGGTAGAAAAATAAAGCACAGGTGTGGGGACTAAGCCCAAATTGATTACATCTCTACCAGATTCAAGCAAACCATTGATTAACTCTTCTAATAACTCGGGACCAGACAAACGACCGTCACGTGCAACGGCAATGGTTTGCTGTCCGCGATTGTACGCTTCGCTACCAATTGCTCGGCCAATATCAAAAATCAACTCAGGTGTCAGTGTTTCGCCAACGATACCGCGAATATCGTACGCTTTAAATATACTTGCCGGTACGTCTTTATTAGCTTCAGCTGGTATCGCGCTTACAGACTCAACCACTGCACTTGCAGCAGCTTCATTATTTTCAACTGTCACTGATTTACTATCCTGATCCTGAAAAATTAAATCTATTGTCTCGAAGCCTGAGCTACTAATTTCAGCCTGTTCATAATCATCTTCATCATCGATTTTAGCTGCTGGCGATTGCGATGCAGACAAATCAACATCAATTCGACTTATCACATCATAACTAGTCGAGAAATTTCTAAAACGTAGATCACTTACTCGACGTAACATACGCCCAGCGACTACGTCTCTTACTAAAGACACAATGGTATTCATGTCTTTTCTGACCAAACCCGCAATTAAGAAACCAAAGCCTGCAACGATCAATACAACCACAATGGCAGAGCCTAAGAAAATCATCGCGTACTTGCTTGGATCCAATTCGAACCCTAATGTCATTTTGGCAGGGGGCCAGTAGTACATCTTCCAACTTGTACCGTCGACAGCACGTATCAAAGGTGTTCGGTCTGTTGTTAACGCGTTGTCACCCTTACGTGCCAAAATCAGCGGTGCACCTCTTTCTACGGGCTGTTGCAGCTCAACATAACCAACATTATCTTTAACAATTGTCGTCACCGTCTCAAGCAACATACTGTCGCGAAAACTAACCAATAAGAACCCCAACAAACTGCGGTTAGACCGACTTTCAATTTTGCTAACAAAATCTACATGGCCAAATTCTGTTCCAAACTGATGCGCTTCTAGTGGTGGGTTGGTGCCAGCAGCGAGCGTATCTATTAAATAGATATCGGCAAAACCTAAATCAGGAAAATCACCTGGGCGAATGTCTTTTATCGTGTCAGCGGGCAGCAACATAACACGCATGGCTTTTGGAAACATAACCGCGATCTCTGCCTCGCGCTGATGCAATTGATCTCGCGCGACGTTTTCAAACGCACGTTCAGCTACTGGATCTTCTGCAAGAATACCGACACGTGAATGAAAGCGAATGAAATAGTTAGAGAGTTCCTGACTGATAGCATCTGCGTCGGCATTATTCTGCTGTTGGTAACGCTGAGTAAAGTGATCCGTTAACAGCACATAAGCGCCGGCAGCTGCAGCCAAAATGATGGCGATAACTATTACAGCCAATATCCATAATAATCCCTGGATACTGAACTTAGCTGGATGGACTGTCTGAGCCGATGCTAACGAATGCGTATCAAGGCCAGCTTTTTTTAATATTCCGAGTTTGCCTTTCATCGTAACCTTATATCGACAGTTATCCCGACATCCTTATTTAAGAATAGTAGAAAAATTCTAACTAAATAATGGGATTATTACATGCGACCGGAATGACCGAAACCGCCAGTTGCTCGCTCGCTGGCGTCGAATTCGTCAACAATATCAAACTCTACCTGCGCCACGGGAATAACCACGAGTTGCGCAATACGCTCACCTACTTCGATAGAAAACTCAGATTCTCCGCGATTCCAACATGACACGAATAACGCTCCCTGATAATCAGAATCGATTAGTCCAACCAAGTTTCCAAGCACAATGCCGTGTTTATGTCCCAAACCGGAACGCGGTAATATCACCGCAGCATAAGCTGGGTCTGCAACATGAATAGCGATTCCTGTTGGTATCAGAATGGTTTCTCCAGGTTTGATAACGGTTTTTTCTTGCAGCATGGCGCGAAGATCCATACCGGCAGCGCCTTGCGTAGCGTAACTGGGAAGCGGGAAATCACGACCAACTCGCTCATCAAGAATTTTCAACTCAAGCTTTTGCACGGTAATGTTCTCCTATTATCGTCACCATTTGCCGAGCCAGTTTATGTTTGCTGGTTTTTGGTAGGTGCTGATAACCATTTTGCCAATATAGCGTCATTTCGTTCTCGTCTGATTCCGCACCCGCGCCGCTACCCACCTGGTTGGCCGCTATCATATCCAGCCGCTTACGTTCTAACTTAGATTTGGCATGCAGTTCCATATCTTTTGTTTCAGCGGCAAAACCCACTGTGTAGGGCTTGTTATCCAAGGCAGCAACACTGGCAACAATATCGCGATTCTGGGTCAAAGGCAGCGCTATGTTCTGATCTTTACGTTTTTCTTTTTCTGTCGATGGATTGGCAGGTCGATAATCTGCGACGGCAGCTGCACTAATAAATACATCATTGGCAGCAACCTCGGCCATAACGCATTCATACATTTCATCGGCGCTACTAACATTTAAACATCTCACTCTATGTGGAGCCTCCAAAGAGACTGGCCCACTAATCAACGTGACATCTGCGCCCGCTTCGATCGCCGCTTGTGCGATGGCATAACCCATTTTTCCGGAACTGCGATTGCTTAAAAACCGCATCGCGTCGATGGCTTCCCGTGTTGGCCCTGCAGTCATAAGTAAACGCGTACCACTTAAAATACCGGTATGAAATAAGCTGTTAATTTCATGCACAAGATCGCCAGGCTCTAGCATGCGACCCAGCCCAACTTCTCCGCAAGCCTGACCACCGCTGCCAGGTCCTAAAATATGAATACCACGCTGCTGCAATACAGAGATATTATCCTTTGTTACTTCGTTCTCCCACATCAGCCTATTCATTGCAGGTGCTACGGCTAACGTACTGTCAGTAGCGAGACACAGCGTGGTCAATAAATCATCTGCCATACCTTGACGCAGTCTGGCGATAAGGTCAGCGCTTGCCGGTGCAATAACAATTGCATCTGCCCAGCGAGCCAACTCGATATGCCCCATACCATCGCCTTTATCAGCATCATCCCAGGCGCTATAAACAACGTTGCCAGACAGCGCCTGAAAAGTCAGCGGCTGAATAAATTCGGTTGCTGTAGCAGTCATTACCACACGCACTTCGGCGCCCTGCTTGCGCAATAGCCTTACCAGTTCTGCGCTTTTGTAAGCAGCGATACTGGCACTTACACCTAGCAATACACGCTTATTCGCTAATTCCATCATAAAAGTATGTTTTACCTAATTTATTACCCAGGACAACACCGGCCCGTTAAGGTAACATTAAACGCGATAAAATCAATGGATTGATAACGTCTTTATCAATAAAGCATGGAGAAGCAATGGCAATTCATCAATGGCCTCAGGACGAGCAGCCACGCGAAAAACTACTGAATCACGGACCACAGACTCTTTCAGATGCCGAATTACTCGCGATATTCCTGCGCACTGGCACAAAAGGCAAAAATGCTATAGAGCTTAGCCGTTCGCTATTAATTGAGTTTGGTGGCTTATCTGCTTTGCTTGGCAGTAGCAGTGAACAATTCTGCCAGGTTCATGGCGTTGGCAAAGTCACTTATAGTCAGCTCCAAGCCTCGCTTGAGCTCGGTAAACGTTATCTTTCCGAAGCAATTGCAGACGACCCTATTCTGCAAAACCCTAAGCTTACTCGGCGTTATATTGCCAGCCAGCTTCGACATTATCCGCACGAGGTGTTTGCCTGTCTCTATCTCGATAGCCAGCACCGGGTCATTCAGTTTAAAAAACTCTTTCACGGCACGATTGATCAGGCATCTGTCTATCCACGAGAAGTCGTCAAGCAGGCGCTGCAATATAACGCCTCAGCAGTCATATTTGCTCACAATCACCCTTCTGGCGACGCCGAACCAAGCCAGGCTGATATTTGCATCACCGAACGCTTAAAAACTGCCTTAGCCACGGTAGATATACGAGTGCTGGACCATATCGTGGTCGGTGCCGGTCAAACCGCCTCCGTCGCTGAGCGCGGCCTAATTTAGCCTTTTTGTAGCTCAATTCTTGTTTAGATGGCCTCTTTCTGATATAAAGGCTGGCTATTTATTTCGTGATCGGCCTCTACCGGTCGCGCTTTTGGAGTCAGAGAATGTCTAGGGTATGTCAAGTTACTGGTAAACGACCGATGGCTGGAAATAATGTTTCACATGCCAACAACAAAACACGTCGTCGTTTTTTACCGAACTTAATTTCTCGCCGTTTTTGGTTAGAGAGTGAAAGTCGCTGGGTACGCCTGCGCGTGTCCACCAAGGGAATGAGAATTATCGATAAAGTTGGTATCGATCAAGTCGTTGCCGATATGAGAAAACGCGGCGAAAGCATTTAACGAGGAAGACCAACAATGTATGAAAAAATAAGACTGAATTCATCTGCTGGCACCGGTCATTTCTACACGACAGTGAAGAACAAACGTAATACGCCAGATAAAATTGAAATTAAGAAATACGATCCTGTTGTTCGTAAACACGTGATCTATAAAGAAGGCAAGATCAAATAGTCTAACCTGCACAAACTGCAGAAGACAATGCCTCCCGCTCTTGTCTCTTATAAAAAAACCCCGCTTAAGCGGGGTTTTTTATTATTTATAAACTGGTGCAGTAATTAAGCCGACGCCACGATGGGTTTAAGCGAATAACTTCGTAGCGCCTGCGAAAACTCTTCTAAGGCCTTAATACCTGTTTCCTCTGCCTGGCGACACCATTCTTGTAAGGCTTCTAGCAAGTGATCTTGTGTGGCAGCAGAGCGGCGCATAATCTCGTGTAAGCGTTGTTTATACGTATACACTATTGTTAACGTATCGTTTCCACCCAGTATTGTCTCTAATCGCTGCTTACTGGATCCATCCATTAAGCTCTCTTCACGAATCATCAGTGGCAGACTGTCATACAAACCTACTCGATCGATCGCATTTGCCTTGCCTACTTCATCTCTATGCACACGTTTTAGCACTTCATGGCAATAGTTCGACATCACCTGTAAACGATTACTGACCATGGCTTTAACCGTATCTGCATCAAGCACGAGCTTATCGCGATCAAATGCCAGTTCAGGAGGTAATTTTTTGACTTTAGCCAAACAAAACATTTCTAACACACAAATGTAAAACCAACCCACGTCAAACTCATACCATTTCGAAGACAACTTAGCCGAACTAGCGAAAGCATGATGGTTATTGTGTAACTCTTCGCCACCTATGAGTATGGCAATGGGCGAAATATTGGTTGCAGCATCATCGCATTCGTAGTTGCGATAACCCCACCAGTGACCGAGCCCATTAATGATGCCAGCAGCAAAAAGCGGAATCCACACCATTTGAATAGCCCAAACGGCGATACCCGCTACGCCGAACAACAAGATATCTATCGCTAGCATCAACGCAATGCTCCACCCCTTTGTAGGTTCGTAAACACGTCGTTCTAACCAATCGTCAGGCGTACCTTTACCATATTTCTCTAACGTCTCAGGGTTCGCTGCTTCTTCTTTATAGAGCTCCGCGCCACGCCATAGCACTTCATCGATACCTTTGACTACTGGACTATGCGGATCACCCTCAGTCTCGCATTTAGCGTGGTGCTTACGGTGAACCGCTGTCCATTCTTTGGTTCCCATACCCGTTGTTAGCCATAGCCAAAAACGGAAAAAATGGCTGACAATTGGGTGTAATTCCAACGCCCGGTGTGCTTGATATCTATGTAAGTAAATGGTTACCGCTGCGATAGTGATATGTGTCAATAACAGCGTCCAGCCGATATAGCCCCATACAGATGGTTGCAATAAACCACCATCGAGAAAACTCAAGATATTATTCAATGACATACATTCTTCTCCAGCACATCACCCCATAAATAAGGCATGGCTTGTTTAACTGCGATACTCGGCGTTGATACGGACATAATCATAGGACAAATCGCAAGTTGAAACTTGCGACTTAAAATTACCTCGGCCTAATTCAATTCGCAGACTGTATTCCTTTTGCTCCATGACTTGCTTAGCAGCTTGCTCGTTATAACTAGCGGCACGCGCGCCTTGTTCTGCAATAAGGGTTTGGTCTATGTGAATAGTGACTTTTTCAGCGTCCAGGTCGTCTATACCGGCCCTACCTACCGCCGCCAATATCCGCCCCCAATTAGGATCCTGGGCGAATAGCGCTGTTTTAACCAACGGCGATAATGCGACAGTGTCCGCTACCTGTCGGCATTCTTGCTCTGTCTTCCCACCCGAAACTTTGACATGGACAAGCCGTGTTGCACCCTCGCCATCAGCCACAATCGCTTGCGCCAGACTCTGACAGACTTGTGTAACAGCTTCTGATAAGGCCATATATCCTTTGCTATCAGCAGAAGAAATTTGTAGCGCAGATTGGCCAGTGGCAATCAGCACGCAGGCATCATTAGTTGATGTGTCACCATCAACAGTAATAGCATTGAAGGAAGTAGTCACTGCCCGTTGCAGTATGTCGTCTAACAATTTTGGCTTCACTGCTGCGTCGGTTGCAATATAAGCCAGCATCGTCGCCATATTCGGATGAATCATACCTGATCCTTTGGCTATGCCTGTCACCGTAAACTCTACTTCACCAACATGCGATCGATAAGAAAACACTTTCTCGCGCGTATCGGTGGTCATAATGGCCTGAGCTGCTGGTAACCAAGCGTCTTCAGACAAGCTAGCTGCCAGATCGGCAAGTTTGGCAGTGATTTTCTCAACCGCGAGACGCTCTCCGATCACCCCTGTTGAGAAAGGCAAAACAGCTTCGTGGTCGCAGCCAAATTGAGCAGCAACCGCACGACAACTTTCGCGGGCATCATCAATACCTTGTTGCCCCATGCCTGCATTGGCATTGCCACTGTTGATTAGCAAATAGCGAGGGGTTGATTGATCCAGATGCTGTTTTGCCAAAATAACTGGCGCGGCGCAAAAACGATTTTGGGTAAATACGGCTGAGCAAGCGGCACCTTGGGTAATTTCTAATAGCGCTATATCGTCTCTCTCCGTTTGTTTAATGCCCGCGCAAGCAGTGGCCAAGCGGATACCCTTGACAGCATTGCCAACCTGCTTAACTAACCTGGACTGATCAATCAAAGTCATCGGTGAAAACGAAGAAACGCAATATAACTACAGTAAATATTAGCTTAATTTACCGCAGCACTGTTTGTATTTTTTACCCGAACCACAAGGACAAGGTTCATTGCGTCCAACCTTAGGTTGTTGCCTTACGAAAGGTGCACCAGCTTTCTCTTGCTCTTCGCTAGCCTGCTCTTGAACCTGAGCACCTTGCTCAGGAAGCGCTGAGCTTTCCGCATGCTGAAATTGCATTTCCGATTGCTGTCTTCGCTGCGCCTCAATTGCTTCTACATCTTCTTCATCACGCAATTGAATCCGGCTGATAATTGATACTACTTCATGCCGAATGCGATCCAGCAAGCTATTAAACATGTCGAATGCTTCGCGCTTATACTCTTGCTTGGGGTTTTTCTGCGCGTAGCCTCGCAAATTAATACTTTGACGCAAGTGATCCATTGCCGCCAAATGATCTTTCCAATGCGTATCCAGAACTTTGAGCATCACCGCTTTTTCCAGGTGACGCATAGCTTCAGATCCAGCCTGCGATTCTTTCTCTTCATAATCCGCAACAATTAGATCAACAATTTTTTCGCGTAACGGTTCTTCATGCAGACCATCATCGTCATCCAACCACTTTTGCACTGGCATAGGCAAGCCAAAATTTTGCTCTAGGTCCTTTTCTAAATTAGAAACATCCCACTGCTCATCTAAACTGCCAGGCGGAATATGCTGACTAATAACATCGTTAATTACGTCTTCACGAATAGCAACAACCGTATCGGAAATATCATCACTGTCCATGAGATCGTTACGTTGCTCATAGACTACTTTACGCTGATCGTTAGCGACATCATCATATTCCAATAAATTTTTGCGAATATCGAAGTTATGCCCTTCAACTTTGCGTTGTGCATTTTCAATTGCTTTGGTTACCAAGCCATGTTCGATCGCTTCACCTTCTTGCATTCCAAGTTTCTGCATCATGCCGGCAACGCGTTCTGAAGCAAATATACGCATCAGGTTATCTTCCAGTGAAAGATAGAAACGGGTTGAGCCTGGATCACCTTGACGACCAGAACGACCACGTAACTGGTTATCGATCCGCCGCGACTCATGTCGCTCGGTACCAATCACATGTAAACCTCCTGACTCTAACACTCGCTCATGAAGTGACTGCCATTCATCATTCGCCGCCGTTCTTGCTTTCTCGTCGGAATCATCGATTTTGCTCAAGGCGACCTCAAGGTTACCGCCTAAGACGATATCCGTACCACGACCTGCCATATTAGTCGCAATGGTGACTGCACCAGGTCTACCGGCTTGCGCAATAATATCGGCCTCGCGCTCATGCTGTTTGGCGTTCAACACTTCATGTTTGATTTTCGCTTTATTAAGCAAACCGGATAAGTACTCAGATGTTTCGATTGAAGCTGTACCCACCAAAACCGGCTGTTTACGCTGATGGCAATCTTGAATATCTTCCAGTATGGCAGAATATTTTTCTTTTCCTGTGAGATAAATTAGATCGCCCATATCGTCACGCACAGCTTGACGATGTGTTGGAATCACCACCACCTCAAGGCCATAAATTTGTTGAAACTCAAACGCTTCGGTATCTGCTGTACCGGTCATACCACTAAGCTTGGTATACAAGCGAAAAAAGTTTTGGAAAGTAATAGAAGCTAAGGTTTGGTTTTCCTGCTGAATCGATACATTCTCTTTAGCCTCGACAGCCTGATGCAGACCATCAGACCAACGACGACCAGGCATTGTTCGTCCAGTAAACTCATCAACTATGACAACTTCATTATTGTTAACAACATAGTGCACATCTTTCTGAAACAAGGCATGTGCACGTAACGCACAATTAACATGATGCATCAATGTAATATTTGCCGCATCGTAAAGGCTTTGTCCCGCTTGTAATAATCCTGCCTTCTCCATCAGCTCTTCGACATGCTGGTGGCCTGCTTCCGTCAGATATACCTGCCTTGCTTTCTCGTCGAGACTGTAATCACCTGGCCCTTCTTCCTCTTCCTGTTTGACAAGCTTAGGAACAAGCTTATTAACCTGGATATAGAGATCTGTTTTGTCTTCAACAGCGCCAGAAATAATCAGAGGCGTACGCGCCTCATCAATTAAAATAGAATCTACTTCGTCGATAATGGCGAAATTAAGGCCACGCTGGACACGATCTTCTGATGAAAAAGCCATATTATCGCGTAAATAGTCAAAGCCAAATTCGTTATTGGTTCCATAGACGATATCGCAGTCATAAGCTGCACGCTTTTCTTCATGACCTTGGCCACTGTAAATCACGCCTACTGACATTCCGAGAAAACGATATATTTGTCCCATCCATTCTGAATCGCGACGCGCCAAATAGTCGTTTACCGTTACAACATGAACGCCTTCTCCTGACAATGCATTGAGATAAGCAGCTAATGTCGCCACCAGCGTTTTACCTTCACCGGTACGCATTTCAGCGATCTTACCCTGGTTGAGCACCATGCCGCCGATGAGCTGAACATCGAAATGGCGCATATTATGGACGCGCTTACCCGCCTCTCGCACTGTTGCAAAGGCATCCGGTATTAGTTTATCTAGAGGTTCTCCATTACTAACACGTTGCCTCAGTTCGACGGTTCGAGCCGCTAGTGCTTCATCACTGAGTTGACTGACCTCGGTCTCAAGAGCATTAACAGCTTCAACGATGGGACGTAAGCGTTTCAGGTAGCGATCATTTCGACTACCGAACACCTTTTTAAAAATATTAGCAACCATTATATATTACAAAGACTTATATGAGTTTTAGGCAAGTAAACTGCTTGCGCGCAGAATAGTAACATTGCTAAGCTGGTGGCGACCAGAACAAAAAACAAGTCTTATGAATAACACCAACTCTCACCCACAATCCGTCCGCCAGATTATAAATTCCCGCGGCAACGGGCTCTCTGATTTGCTAAAAGGTGCGAAAGCGAGGATGGAGCTGACACAGCAAGTGACCAAATATCTACCTATCTCTATGCATGCACACTGCTGGGTCACTGCTGTTAACGAGTCAGAACTGACAATTGTTACTGATTCAGCTGCCTGGGCAACTAAATTACGTTATATGTCACGAGACCTAATTAGCAAGCTTAAGAAAGAACCTTCCTTACCAGCGATTCGCTATGTCAAAGTAAAGGTCTCACCCTCGACAAATTGAGCGAAATATCACCAACTAACTAGCTAACTGAAACAGGTTGCGTAAATGAAATTGGTGCCTGTTCGGTCTCGTCAAATGTGACCAGTTCCCAGGCTTCTTCCTTCGCCAATAATTCACGTAACAAGCGGTTATTTAGGGCATGTCCAGATTTATGACCGCTAAATGCGCCAATTAGGCTATGACCAAGCAAATAAAGATCACCTATGGCATCTAAAACCTTGTGCTTGACGAATTCATCTTCGTAACGTAAGCCGTCTTCATTGAGGATACGGTAATCATCGACAACAATCGCGTTTTCCATACTACCGCCGAGAGCCAAATCTCTGGCCTGAAGCTGCTCTAAGTCACGCATAAAACCAAACGTCCGAGCCCGGCTGACTTCTTTAACGAACGAGGTAGTAGAAAAATCCACTGTGGCTGTTTTCGCGCGCTCACGAAACGCGGGGTGATCGAAATCTATATTAAAGGTAACCTTAAATCCTTCGAATGGCTCAAATCGAACCCATTTATCGCCGTCGACAACTTCAATTGGCGACTTAATGCGAATAAAACGCTTTGCTGCTTTTTGCTCTTCAATGCCTGCCGACTGCAGCAAAAATACAAAAGGCCCGGCACTACCATCCATAATAGGAACTTCGGCCGCGCTAATATCGACATAAGCGTTATCTATGCCGAGCCCCGCCATAGCAGATAACAAATGTTCTACTGTAGAAACCCTTACATCGTTATATACGAGCGTTGTTGACATGCTTGTATCGCCAACATGGTTGGGATGCGCGGGAATTTCTGGATTTCCATCCAAATCGATGCGCCGAAAAATGATGCCAGTATCAGCTGCAGCAGGCCGCAATGTGAGTAATACTTTTTTGCCAGTGTGTAGTCCAACACCGGTGGCGCGAATAACATTTTTTAAGGTACGTTGTCTGATCATGGGCTTTCTTGGGGGCTAAATTCGTAATTCCTTGATTTACAGAGTCTTTTACACTAACACAATACTAATTGTCAAAAACGGTGCCAAAATCACAGTTTCGACAAATTTATGTAAAAATTTAGCCCAACCAAGCTGTACTACTACTTAATATCGAAATTTTTTGTAAAAAATACGCATTAATCAGCCTGACGTCGCAAAAATGCCGGCACATCTAAGTATTCCAAACTATTGTTTGAAGGCTCTGACGGGGTGAATTTTTCACTTGTGCCTGCTGGGTTTGCACGCATTACTGCGGGCCGATCAAGGTTTTGATAGTCAACTTCGCCACCATTAGCCTCCTTATACACCAAGCGCACCTGAGGTGCTTCTTCAATTTGTTGACGCTGTGGATGCCCTAAACCTGTTGCTACCACGGTGACACGAATCTCGTCACCAAGATCTGCGTCCAGTACGGTACCCACTACCACTGTCGCATCATCCGAAGCAAAAGCTTTAATAGTATCACCAACTTCAGCAAATTCACCAATTGACAGGTCTAATCCAGCGGTAACATTGACCAATATTCCGCGCGCACCGGCTAGGTTTATGTCTTCTAATAGTGGGCTTGCCACAGCACGCTCTGCTGCTTCTCTCGCTCTATCTTCACCGTTTGCCGCACCTGAACCCATCATTGCCATACCCATTTCTGACATCACGGTCCGCACGTCCGCAAAGTCAACGTTGATCAGGCCGGGTCTGGTAATCAGTTCCGCAATACCTTGTACTGCACCAAGAAGTACATCGTTGGCACCTTTAAAAGCGTCTAATAAGGTTGCAGTTCGATCAAAAACAGATAGTAACTTCTCGTTAGGAATGGTAATCAATGAATCAACATACTGACTTAAGGCCTCAATACCTGCATCAGCAATCGTATTACGCTTATTGCCTTCAAATGGGAAAGGCTTAGTTACAACTGCTACTGTTAGAATACCCATCTCTTTAGCGATTTGCGCAATCACTGGAGCTCCACCGGTACCTGTACCACCACCCATACCGGCGGTAATAAACACCATATCAGCCCCATCTATAATATCTGCAAGTCTGTCTCTATCTTCTAAAGCAGCTTGTCTACCAACTTCTGGATTTGACCCCGCACCCAAACCTTTAGTCAGACTATCACCTACTTGTAATACTGTTCGAGCATTTGAGTTCTTAAGTGCTTGCGCATCGGTGTTTACACATACAAAATCAACACCATCGATATCTGCTGCTAGCATGTGCTCAACCGCATTACCACCGCCGCCGCCAACACCTATAACCTTGATTACCGCGTTTTGATTATGCGCATCTAGTAGTTCGAACATGATTTTCTCCTCGTCTCTCTCAAACTTAACATCTTAAAATTTAGTAATTGCCTTGAAACCAACTCTTGATCCTATTCCAAGTCGCATGCGACCCGCTTTTTTGAACATCCATCCGCCCGTTGCCCTTATCGTCATTGCCAAACATTAACAAGCCGACACCTGTTGCATAAATCGGGTTACGAACAACATCAACCAAACCACCTGAATACTGTGGCGAACCTAAACGAACCGGCATATGAAAAATTTCCTCAGCCAACTCGATTAATCCTTCCATCTTAGAAGAGCCTCCTGTGAGTACTACTCCTGCCGCAATCAAGTCTTCATAACCACTGCGTCTCAATTCCGCTTGCACCAGAGTGAGAAGCTCCTCATAACGTGGCTCCACTACCTCAGCAAGTGTTTGACGTGATAATCGACGGGACGGCCTATCACCAACACTGGGAACTTCAATGGTTTGGTCAGGGCCAGCTAATTGTGTTAGAGCGCATGCGTATTTTATTTTTATATCTTCTGCATTTGGCGTCGGTGTTCTTAAAGCGACAGCAATATCATTTGTCACCTGGTCACCAGCAATTGGAATAACCGCGGTGTGCTGTATTGCTCCCTCGGAAAAAACAGCAATATCGGTTGTACCACCACCAATATCCACCAGACAAACTCCGAGCTCCCTCTCATCATCAGTAAGCACAGCGTGACTGGAAGCCAGTTGTTCTAAAATAACTTCGTCGACTTCTAGCCCACAACGACGTATACACTTGATTATATTTTGTGCTGCACTAACTGCACCTGTCACCAAATGTACCTTTGCTTCTAAGCGTACACCGGACATCCCTACAGGCTCACGAATCCCTTCCTGCTCATCAATGATGTATTCCTGTGGTAGCACATGAAGTACTTTTTGATCAGCCGGCACGGCAACTGCTCTTGCCGCATCGATCACGCGATCAACGTCGCTGGCAACGACTTCTTTATCTTTAATTGCAACGATGCCATGAGAATTTAGACTGCGTATGTGGCTGCCCGCAATGCCGACATAAACCGAATGAATTTGACAGCCCGCCATTAGTTCTGCTTCTTCAACAGCACGCTGAATAGACTGCACTGTAGACTCAATATTGACGACCACTCCTTTTTTAAGCCCGCGAGAGGGGTGTGAACCGACACCGATGATCTCCATTTCTCCGGCTTGATTAACCTCACAGACTATCGCAACGACTTTTGATGTACCGATATCCAAGCCAACGATTAGATCTTTTTCTGTGCGCTTAGCCATAGTTAAAATACTTGCCCTGTGATTGACCGGGCAATTGATACTTGCTGGCAATCATTTGTAAATTCACATTCAGACTGAGCGCTTTTTTGCCATTGCACTGCAATACCCGTGTCGTAGCGAAAATCCATTGCTACTAGGTTTGCACTTGGTTGGCTCTGTCTTAGTTCACCATACAGGCTAGCTAGACGCTGAATACGTTGAGCTAAATTTTCTCTGCCTAACATTATTTTTTGCTCACCGTTTAGCTCCAATTGCCATGATCCTCGCGCAGAATAAGTTAAGCTTGTGAGCCTGACATCCACATCCCGCAGCAATGTTTTAATCATTACGTACTGCTCAGTTACTTTCGCTTCGGTTCCCTCTGGCCCACTTAGCCAGGGCAACTGCTTATCTGTAATAAGATTGACTGGATAAAACGAATCACCTCGCTTATTCACAAATCCGTTTTTATTCCATCTTGCTAATGCTTGTTGTTCTTTTACGCGAACAAATAATGTATCGGGCCATTCTTTACGAACGGCGACCTTATCTACCCAGGCTAATCTATTAAGTGTTTGTTGAACGACATCAACATCCAACTTAAAAAAACCACTACCAACTGCTGGCATAACCGTTGCTCGAATTTCCTCCGCAGATACCTGTTTAAACTGCCCCTCAACATTCACCTGTGTAATGGGAAAATTATTAGTATCGTTTAGCCAGCGACTGCCAAACAAAGTTAATGTGACGACAAACACTGTTCCCAGCACTGTCAATATGATGGGGCCCTTGCGCATCACTTGTGCGGTTGCACTAACATGCTTTCTATTTTGTTTACGACGCTTAAACACTGCGATCTACCTCTAAACCAGCATCGTTAAACTCATCCAAATTTACCTGCATAGCGCCTACGGACTGATCAAATCCATCGATAAAACTGGTTTCCAACACTTTCAACACAAGCTCCTCAAAACCAATTCCAGCTGCGCCTGCTGCCTTAGGTAGCAAGCTATGGTCTGTCATTCCAGGAATTGTATTAACTTCTATCAAAAAGGGCTTGTCAGACATATCGCATATAATGTCTACTCTGCCCCAACCACTGGCTGCTACTTGAGAAAATGCCTCAAGCGCTAACTGCTGTAATTGATTTTCATTTTCAGGAGATAAATCGCTAGGACAGCGGTAGCGAGTATCATCACGATTGTATTTTGCATCGTAGTCGTAAAACTCATTCGCCGTCTCAATTTGAATCACTGGCAATGCTTCGCCCTGTAAAATTCCCACCGTATATTCATACCCTTCGACCCACTCCTCGACCAAAACCTCATGATCGAAACTCAAAGCAAGATCAATAGCACCCATCAAATCGTCAGCATGATCAACCTTGGTCATTCCGAGACTGGACCCTTCACTTGCAGGCTTAACGATCAGCGGAAAGTTTATTGAATCGACCAAATGATCAACATTGATTTCGTTATTGCAGATAAAATATTTTGGTGTTGGCAAATTAGAAGCTTGCCAAATTTGCTTACTCCTAATTTTATCCATCGCAATCGCCGAACCTAACACGCCACTTCCGGTAAACGGTAAGCCAATAGTTTCCAAATAACCTTGAATACTGCCGTCTTCACCTCCCCGGCCATGTAAAGCGATAAATGCCCTATCAAAATCTTCCAAGGAAGATAAAGAATCATTTTGCGGATCAACGCCTTCCGCATTAAGCCCTTTAGAAAGCAATGCTTGCAATACAGCTCGGCCACTATTCAAAGACACTTCTCTTTCTGCTGCACTACCCCCTAGTAATACGGCAACGCGCCCATATTCACTTACATCGCGAACAAGATCATGACCAAGCACATGACTCGCTTTAATGCCCATAATCATCCTCATGCGCGATAATGGGTTCACCAATAATTCGAACTTCTGTTTTTAAACGCACGCCATGATCTTTATAAACGCGTGCAGCAACTTCCTGAATTAATTTTTCGATGTCTGCGGCTTTTGCATTGTTATCATTTACAATAAAGTTTGCGTGTCGCGTTGACACACTGGCACCACCAACGCGATAACCTTTTAAGTTACTTTCTTCTATTAGGCGTGCAGCATGATCATTTTCTGGGTTTCGAAATACCGAACCGCAACTTGGCAATGATAGTGGCTGGGAATCTGCCCTGCGCCTAAGCAATTGCTTAATTTTTTCACTACCATTTTCTGCACAACCTTTTTCAAATCTAAATTTTGCGGAGATGAACCACTCTGTTCGTTCTGATTTAACTGTTCGATAACTAATATCAAAGTCTGCAGCAGTTCGATTGTGAATCTGGCCGTAACGATCCATTGTTTCAACTTCGACAATCTGACTCCATGTCTCACCACCATAAGCGCCCGCATTCATCGCTAGAGCACCTCCAATAGTCCCGGGAATACCGGCGAAAAACTCTGCGCCAACAAAGCCTTGTTTGGCTACAAATCTGGCAAATTTTGCGCAACTTACTCCGGCTTGAACCATAATCTGCTCCTGGTCATCCATACGCATCTCATCCAAAACACCAAATAGCGCGATTACGGTTCCACGTATGCCGCCATCTCTAACGAGTAGATTGCTTCCTAAGCCTAACCAATAGATTTCATCTGAAGTTTCTTCTATTCGTAGAAACTCGCTTAAATCATGAACATCAGCTGGGCGATAATAACGATCTGCAATACCACCCACACGCCATGATGTATGGCGACTCATAGGCTCGTTTTTAATTAACTCTCCTCGTAATGCAAAGTGATCTTTCATAGCCATCATGCTGCAATAGCCTTTAACCGTTGCGGTAGTTCATTTGCCGTACGTCCGATGTCGCCAGCGCCTACGGTTAACACCAAATCGTTGTCGATCAAGACTTTAGACAAAGTTATTACTAACTCGTCCATACCTTTCACGAGCATGGGATCTACACTTCCACGAGCGCGCACACCGCGACAAAGACTTGCGCTATCTGCACCACTAATCGGGGCTTCCCCCGCGGCATAAACCTCCATCACAAGTAAAACATCAGCGTTGGCGAGTACGCGGACAAAGTCATCAAATAAATCTTGAGTTCGGCTATATCGATGAGGCTGGAATACAACCACTAGACGCTTATCCGGCCATCCTTGTTTGACAGCATCAATACTCGCATTCAGCTCTGTGGGGTGGTGCGCATAATCATCTATAAATAAAACGTTTGCTTTACCTACGTTAATTTCACCGTTAAGCTGTAAACGTCTGCCGACGCCTTCAAATGCCAATAGCGATTTCTGTACTTCCTCAATTGAAACGCCCAACTCATACGCGACAGCAATGGCTCCTAGTGCATTAAGCACATTATGCTTCCCAGCCATATTAAGCGTAATCTCAATATCATCTTCAAAAGCAGGCAAAGAAACAGAGAATCGCATCACTCTGCCTTCTTGTCTCACCTTCGTCGCCCTAACTTGGGCTTGATCACTAAAACCATAAGTTAAGACGGGGCGTTGTATATCGTCTAGCAGACATCCAATCTCTGGATCATCAATACATACAACTGCCAATCCATAAAAAGGCAAATGATGGAGAAACTCTAAAAAGGTGTTTCGCAAACGAGAAAAATCATTCTCATAAGTCGACATATGATCTTGATCAATATTGGTCAAAATCGCCATCATCGGCTGCAAGTGTAAAAACGAAGCATCACTTTCATCAGCTTCTGCTACCAAATAACGTCCGCTGCCTAACTGAGCATGGGCACCAATACTATTTAATTTACCGCCTATCACAAAAGTGGGATCTAAGCCGGCGCCTGCCAGAATGCTGGCTACTAAACTCGTTGTACTAGTTTTACCGTGCGTACCAGCAATAGCAATGCCGTAGCGAAATCTCATTAATTCAGCCAACATCTCGGCTCTTGGTACAACTGGTATGTGATTCTTATGCGCAAAAATGAGCTCTGGGTTATCACTTTGAATGGCAGACGATACGATTAAGACATCGCTATTTTCTACGTTCGAAGCGTCATGCCCCTGATGCACTTCAACACCCATCGCTTGTAAACGCCGAACCATGCTATTTTTACTTAAATCAGAACCTGTTACTTCATAGCCTAGATTGTGTACAAGCTCAGCAATACCGCCCATGCCAGCACCGCCTATGCCAACAAAATGCATTCGACGTATACGCCCCATAGCCGGAAGCGAAACAGCCATATTACTTTGCATGGCACTAACCATTTTTTGCTTCCTGATAAAATGCATCAGCGACTTGCCTAGCCGAATCCGGCAAAGCCAATTGTCTTGATTTATTCGCCATCGCCAAGAGCCTTTTACGACCCGTTGCCGCATCCTCAATAAGTGGATCTATTAGCTGTTTCAACTTATTAACGCTTACGTCATGATCTGCAACCATCAGTGCAGCACTACTTTCTACAAGATGCATCGCATTACGAGTTTGATGATCATCTACCGCATGTGGATAGGGAACAAATATTGCTGCCAACCCAGCTGCAGCAATTTCTGAAACAGTAAGCGCCCCTGACCGACAGATAACTAAATCCGCCCACTTATATGACACCGCGATATCATCAAGAAAAGGTTTCACTTCCGCTTCAATATTTGCATCTTTATAGCGTTGCAGCGTTGATTCATAATGCTGTTTGCCTGTTTGATGAATCAGTTGTGGTCTCACTGATTGCTCTATGCTTGCCATTAAGTCAGGGATAAGCCGATTAAATACATTAGCTCCTAAGCTCCCTCCCACAACCAGCAAACGTAACTTATGGTTTCTGTTTAACAAACGTATATTAGGTTGATCTAGATTATAAATATCGGCCCTTACAGGATTACCAACTGAAACAGCACGATAACGGCGCGGAAAGCTACCCGGGAAAGCTTCGAATACACGATCTGCCATCGGTGCTAGTAAACGGTTAGTCATCCCAACAACCGCATTTTGTTCGTGCACCAATAATGGCTTTCGCAATAACCACGTTACCAGACCACCCGGCCCTGCCACAAAACCACCCATGCCGAGTACTGCCATCGGACGATGACGCAAAAATATCTGAATTGCTTGCAACACCGCCAGGGTAAGGCGAAACGGGGAGAGGAGCCGCTTCAACCAAGACTTTCCGCGCAAACCGGAAATTGAAATCCATGCAACAGGAATACCTGCTGCAGGAACTAAACGGGACTCTATTCCTTCTCTCGTTCCCAACCAAATAACTTCGGCACCGCGAGCTTTTAACTCATCGGCAACAGCTAGGCCAGGATAGACATGGCCACCTGTACCACCTGCCATTATCATAACGCGCGTTACCATCGCCTTTGCATTTCCTTATTCTTGGCTTGCCGCATTTCATAATCGGCTCGCAAAAGCAATGCGCAACATATACTCGTAACCAAAATACTAGAACCACCATAGCTCATCAAAGGCAAGGTAAGACCCTTTGTTGGCAGCACTCCCATATTCACACCAATATTAATAAACGCTTGCATTCCCATCATCAATGCAATGCCGTAACTTAAGTAAGCATGAAATACCATAGACAACCGAGCACACTGGTTTGCGATATAAAAACAACGCAAAACAATAAAGCCAAAAAGTGCAATAACAATGAATACAGAAAAAAGTCCTAGTTCTTCCGCCATGACTGCAAAAAGAAAATCTGTGTGCGCTTCAGGCAAAAAAGATAATTTTTGAACACTCTCGCCTAAGCCGACACCAAACCAGCTACCACGACCGAAAGCAATTAATGCTTGAACTAACTGAAATCCGGTATTAAACGGATCTTGCCATGGATCCAAAAATGTCGTTAACCGCTGCAAGCGATAAGGCGAAAAATAAGCAAGCGCGCCTAAGCTTGTACCACCGAGTAATATCAGTATGAGAAACTGATAAAGCTTCACCCCTGCTAAAAACATCATCCCGAATGCGGCGATTGCTAATACCACAACCGATCCAAAATCAGGTTCAAGCAGCAATAAACAAGCAAACAAAGAAAATACGGCAAGTGGCTTTATAAAACCATGCATAGCATTTTCTAACATTGATTGATGGTGTTTAAGATACCCAGCCAGATATATAAGAAAAGCAAGCTTGGCAAATTCTGATGGCTGCAATCTAATTACTACCAGATCTATCCAGCGTCGCGCGCCATTCACAGTCACGCCTACACCCGGTACAAGCACCAAAAACAATGAAATAAGCGCCGCTATCAACAACCATGGAGCCATACGTTCCCAAATACTCAAAGGGAGCATGAAGCAGATATATGCTGCCACCACAGCGGCCAACAATAAGCATGCTTGCCTCACAAGATAATAATAAGCATTGCCAGTCTGTGCTTCTGCAATACTTAACGATGCCGAAGCCACCATAACAAGCCCCAAACCGACAAGCGCCAGAATCGCTACAATCAAGCTAACATCTATCGTTAGAATAGGCTCTCGTTTTTTCGGATCATTCCGAACATAACGACGGGTTTGAGCTACAACACTCATCGGTCAAACACCTGCACGGCACGGGTAAACGCATGGCCACGTTCTTCATAATTTCTATACATATCAAGACTTGAACATGCAGGTGAAAGTAATACTGTATCGCCTGGTTCACTATGAACAAACGCTTCCCTTACAGCTTCACTCATGCTTGCAACTCGAATCGTTTCAACTACACCATCCAATATACTTTCAATTTCAGGAGCATCTTTGCCGAGGATAACCACTGTTCTAACTCTATCTTTTACTGCTTCTCGTAATGGCGACAAATCTGCTCCTTTCGCATCACCGCCTGCAATGAGAATTACCGGCCCATCGATAGATGCTATCGCCTTAACGGACGCATCGACATTGGTACCCTTTGAATCATTAATAAATGTCACATCATCAACAATGCCGACGCGTTCACATCGATGCGGCAACCCGACAAAATTTTTAAGCGCTTTAACCGTTGCTTGTTTATCAAAACCAAGCGCCGCACCCATCGCTAACGCAGCTAACGCATTGGAAATATTATGCTGCCCCTTAATCGATAATTGATCAGCAGCAACGAAAGTTTTTGCCCCCGATGAGAGATATCTTTTTCTATTTTTTTCTTGCAAACCAAAATCTATTTCGGAGTTGTTTTGCCACACAGAATACGAAATCGCATCCTTCAACTGTGTTTGAAGTATTGATGGAAACAACGATTGAGAAGCTGAATAGAAATCTTTGTTTACAACCGGTTTTTTACAGTTTCTATATATCTTGAATTTTGTATTTGCGTAATTCTGTAGTGATGAATGCCGATCCATATGATCGGGACTAACATTAAGCACGACAGCTGTTTCCGTCCGCAATGATTCTGTTAAATCAAGCTGAAAACTAGACAACTCGAGAACATATAAATCTGGATTTTGTGTCAGAAGATCCAAAACTGGTGTTCCGATATTTCCACCCACTGCCACATTCCTGTCACTGGCTGTCGCCATTTCGCCTAATAGAGTGGTCACAGTAGTCTTGCCATTCGAGCCAGTAATCGCAGCTATTGGTGCAGTTGCATAGCGACAAAACAACTCGACATCACCGATAACTGATTTACCCGCTTTTCTTGCTTCTTTAATTTGCGGCAGATCAAGTGCAACCCCTGGGCTGACTATAATTTCTTCAGCACTATTGAATAAGTCTTCGTCAAACTTTCCTAAAGAACACTGTATACCTGGGTACCGCTGCCTTAGAGTCGAACTAAATGGAGTAATATCTCGACTGTCGGTCACAGAAATGGCCACACCTTTTGCAGCTAGAAAACGCACTACAGACCAACCTGTAACACCAAGCCCTACTACCAAGGTGTTTTTAGCACTGATACTTGGCGAAGAAATTCTCACGGCGTTCTCGGAATACTGATAAATTGAACGCATCGTGTCACCGTAACTTCAACGTCGACAAGCTGATTAAGACAAGAATGACTGTTACGATCCAAAATCGAACAATCACTTTTGGTTCGGCCCATCCTTTAAGTTCAAAATGATGGTGTAACGGCGCCATACGAAATATTCGACGACCCGTTAACTTATAGGATGCCACCTGAAGAATAACTGACACGGTTTCCACGACAAAAACCCCGCCCATGATCAGCAATACCAATTCTTGACGTGAGATAACTGCGATTACACCTAAGGCTGCACCCAAGGCGAGCGCGCCGACATCACCCATAAATACTTGTGCTGGATAGGTGTTAAACCAAAGAAAACCCAAGCCAGCACCAATTAAGGCACCACAAAACACGGTTAGCTCGCCTACACCGGATATATAAGGAAAGCCTAAATATTCAGAGAACTTAATATTGCCTATGGTGTAAGCAAAAATAGCTAGAGCTGCCGCTACCAATACCGTCGGCAGAATTGCAAGACCATCTAAGCCATCTGTTAAATTAACCGCGTTACTGCTACCAACAATGACAAAATAAGTTAAGACAATGAAACCCCAACCAAGAGGAATGGCAACGTCTTTAAAAAATGGCACGATCAGCTCAGTTTCCGCTGCAGTTTTTGCACCGTAGAACAAGACGCATGCCGCTATTAATGCAACAACGGATTGCCAAAAATATTTGGCTTTTGCAGAAAGCCCCTTACTATTTCCTATGACAATTTTTTTATAATCATCAACAAAGCCAATAATTCCAAATGCAGTAGTAACCAGAACAACTACCCATAACTGCCTATTGCTCAAATCACCCCATAACAGCGTACTTGCGATAACCGCTATCAAAATCAGAGTACCTCCCATTGTTGGGGTACCAGCTTTAAGCAGATGCGTTTCAGGACCATCATCGCGAATTGGTTGACTCGCTGACTGGTAGGCTAACCTTTTGATGACATACGGTCCAAACACAAAACAAATCACCAACGCAGTTAGTACTGCCATCACACTACGCAAGGTGAGATATTGAAAAACACCAAAACCACTGTAGTATTCAGACAGATAGTTAGTTAATTCGAGCAACATATTAATTAACTCACTGCGCTCGCCAGAAACGGCGCCCCATTGTTTGCACCGTCAATCACTAAGGCGTCAACAATTCTATCCATCTGCGCACTTCTTGATCCCTTAACTAAAATTGTGCATTCATTCTCATAATTATCACGATGCAAACTTGCTATAAGATCATTAACTAGATTTAGTTGTGACTCATAATGTTTTCCATTTAAACCAAAGCTCTCTATTGCGCGCTCACTTTGTTCACCGACTGCATATAGCTCAGTAACACCAGAAGCTCTGGCTAACCGTCCTATATTTTCATGTAACTGCGACGATGACTCACCTAACTCTGCCATATCACCAACAACTAGTATTTTCTTTCCCTCTACTGTTGACAGCACATCAAGCGCCGCTTCTAAAGATTTAGGGTTTGCGTTATAAGTATCATCAATTACTGTCCACTGCCCTAACCCCGGCTTAAGTTGCATTCTTCCAGCCACTACCTGCATCGAAGCGAGGCCTGCGATCATGCTAGCTGTAGAAATGTTAAGCGCCACGGAGACAGCAATTGCAGCTAAAGCGTTCTGTACATTATGTCGCCCAGCCAAATTTAATTTGACATGAATATCATCGTCAGAGGTAAGTACATCAAATTCAGTTTGCCACTGACATCCCTTTACACTAGCCCTAAGCGTATTATTCTTAAGCCGGATATCAGCATTTTTATGTGCACCAAAACTTATTTGCCTAAACTGTTTTGCACTATCAGATAATTGCTCGTAATACGCATCATCTCGATTTAATATCGCTACACCGTTTTCTGATAAGCCTTCGAAAATCTCCGCTTTGCCTTTCGCGATATTATCCTGACTGCCGAAACCTTCTAAGTGAGCATTACCGATATTAGTAATTAACGCTATATCTGGGGTTGCTAAGCGACTAAGATGCGATATCTCCCCCAGATGGTTTGCTCCTAACTCAACAACGGCATACTCATCTTCTTCTGACAGTCGTAGCAGCGTAAGTGGAACACCTAAATCGTTGTTATAGTTACCTCTTGTCAGCAAAACCCGATGCTCGACAGCGAGTATTGCACCAATCATCTCTTTAACACTTGTCTTACCGTTACTGCCAGTAAGCGCAATTAGTGGTGCCTGGTAAGACTGACGCCAGCCTTTCGCTAACATTGCAAGCCCATGCTTTGTGTCAGCCACCTGAATCATTGGCAATTCAATTTCAAGCTCGCGGCTCACCATAGCCGCTGCTGCGCCGCGTTGCTTGGCATCCAGGATATAGTCATGACCATCAAAATTGGGGCCTTTAATGGCAACGAACATTTCACCTTTAGATACCGTACGACTATCTATACTGACACCTGAAAAGCAAACATCGCCATCACTAGTTAAAGCATCTATCATTGACTTTGCATCAACTAGGCTCATCGAAATCATTTACGCTGCCTGCGCCATCAATTGTTGCACGCACTCGCTATCACTGAATGGAATATTAGCTTCTCCAACTATTTGAACGCATTCATGACCTTTACCAGCGACAAGCACAATATCGTTTATCGCTGCGTGCTGAAGACAGTACGAAATAGCTTTAGCTCTATCACGCTCAACAACAACAGACTTGTCATTGCTAATTCCCGTCAAAATTGACGCAATAATGTCATCGGGGTTTTCGTTGCGAGGGTTATCATCAGTTAGCACGATAACATCGGCATATGTTTCAGCTACTTCTCCCATTAATGGGCGTTTTGTTTTGTCTCGATCACCACCGCAACCAAATACCACGTATAGCTTACCTGGACAGCATTGGTGCAACTCATTGAGCACGGACTCAAGAGCAGCAGGAGTATGGGCGTAATCTACAAATACGCATGGTTGATTTTCAGAAGAAAATTTTTCTAAGCGTCCCGCCACCGGCGAGACAGTAGATAAACTGTCAATAGCCTCATTCAAACTGACCTCATTGACCACCAGAGCTGCAAGCACCGCAAGCAAGTTTTCAGCATTAAACCGCCCAAACAAAGTGCTTTTCAGGTTTGCATGACCAAATGGGCTAGTTATTGCTATCTCAACCCCATCAACACTTGATTTCTGTAAGACGCCTTTTATCATCGGAGATAATGAGTATTCATGCTCTTTAATTTGCAAGCCATAACTCATCAAAGACACATTAGCCGGCAGGCTTCGGGATAACTCTGCACCGTACTCGTCGTAGACATTGACTACCGCATTTTCCAAACCTTCAATTTCGAATAGTCGACGCTTGGCAGCCGCATAATTCTCCATCGTACGATGGTAATCGAGATGATCTTGCGACAAGTTTGTAAAAATTGCCGTATTGACTGCAATTGCCTTTAGACGGTCTTGAGCCAAGCCATGCGACGAAGCTTCCATTACAGCTATACGCGCGCCTTTGACTCGAAAATCCCGCATTGTCTTTTGTAGGTGTATCGCTGACGGTGTGGTTAGCGAGGCAACATCTAGCTTCCCCCAAAGACCGTTACCTAATGTACCAATCACACCAACAGCATGACCATGGCTTAATGCTTGAGCGAGATAGTGTGCTACCGACGTTTTTCCATTGGTACCGGTAACTGCGTAAATCGATAGTTCCTTGCTAGCATGGGAATAAAAATTAGCTGCTATTAAACCAACAAACGCGCGAAGGTTTTTAACTGCAATAATTGGTGTACTCGCTCTAACATTAGAGATATCACACCCGGACTCTTCGTAAACAATCGCCGATGCACCTGCTTGCAGCGCAGAGTGAATATAATCTCGTCTGTCTACCGTAGTTCCAGGATATGCAAGAAACAGTTCTCCTTCCTGCAAATCACCACTGTTATCAGTCAAACCAGTAACGACAACATCATCAGCATTCGAAACTGAAGCCACACCTTTTAGCAATTCATTCAAGCTTTTCATCGTCTAGCCAGAAACCTCCGCAGACTCTGCTGCAACTGAAGCCGAACCATGGTTTGGTGCAATACTTTCCGGTACAACACCTATCAGCCTTAACGCGCCTTCCGTAACTTTACTAAACAAAGGAGCTGCAACTTTACCGCCATAGTACTCACCCGCACTTGGCTCATCGATCATCACAACTGTAACTATTCGGGGATCTTTTGCCGGTGCCATACCAGCAAAAACAGATAAATACAGATCTTCTTGATAGGCACCATTTATCGCTTTTTTGACAGTGCCAGTTTTTCCAGCAACTTCATACCCAGGAATCGCAGCAAGAACACCGGTACCACCAGGCAAAGCCACTTTTGTCATCATATTTCTTACATTAGCGACGGTATCCTCAGACATTACTTGGTTTCCAAGCGGTATGTCTTCTAACTTAAGAAAGCTAACCTGCTTTAAGACTCCATTTGCGGCAATAGCACTGTAAGCACGAGCTAATTGCAATGGGGTAACTGACACGCCATAACCAAAAGCGATCGTTGCTCTTTCAATCTCTCTCCAACGCCATGGCTCGCCAAGCGTTCCGGGCGACTCACCTTGCAGTCCACTACCGCTGACATCGCCGAAACCAAAGGCATCCAAAGCTCCCCAAAGGTGCTCCGGGCTCATTGATAAAGCTAATTTGCTTGCACCTATATTACTTGACTTCTGAATTAATGTTGCCAGATCAATTACGCCATAGTTGATAGGATCCCTAATTGTATTAGTACCCACACGCCAGTAGCCTGGAGTCGTATCGATCTCAGAATCTACATCATACAAACCAGATTCTAAAGCAGCAGCAACTGTAAAGGGCTTTAAAGTTGAACCAGGTTCAAACACATCAGTTACCGATCTATTGCGGTACCAGTCACCACGCATACTGCTACGATCATTAGGATTAAAAGCAGGCTGATTAACCATTGCCAACACTTCTCCCGTTTTCGCATCGAGCATAACCACGGACCCTGCACGCGCCTTATGTTGCTTTACTGTCCGTTTTAATTCGCGATAGGCTAAGTACTGTAATCGCCTGTCTATGCTTAGTTGTAAGTCGTTACCCGCTAACGGTTTACTAATATAACCAAGGTCTTCAATAGTTCGACCGTAACGATCTTTTAAGACTCTTTTCTTGCCTGGTTCGCCGCGCAACCAATCATCATAAGCGCGCTCCAACCCCTCTTGACCAACATCATCAATATCTGTAAATCCAAGGATATGCGCTGTTACTTCGGCATCGGGATAGTAGCGTTTGTACTCACGCTGCAGATTAATGCCTGGTAATTTAAGATTAGCAACCTGCTTAGCCTTAACCGGAGCTACATGTCGGCGCAGATATAAAAATTCGCGCTCCGCATTTCTCTTTAACAGCTTATTCAGCTGTGCTCGTTTTATACCTAATATTGTTGCTAGCTCAGATAAATTTTCATCACTCGCCAGCAATTGCTTAGGATTGGCAACGATTGAATCAACTGGCGTACTGACTGCAAGCGGTCTTCCTCTTCTATCGGTAACTATTCCACGGTGTGCAGATAATGCAACGGAACGAATATGACGAGCATCTGCTTGCGCCTGCAAAAACTCATGTTCGAATATATGTAGATCTACTGCCCGCCATGCCAAAACAGACATAACAGATACTATGACGAGCAACAATAAGTAACGTCGCCATGCAGGCAACTCTATGGGTACCGTTTTACTCATCGCGATATCACCACATAGCTATCTTGTTCGGGCACCTGCATGCCAAGCCTACCGCCAGCTACTCCTTCGACTCTGCTTGGGGTTGCCCACGTGCTTTGTTCAAGCAACAATTGACCCCACTCCACATCCAACTTATCTCTTTCAACGTGAAGCGCTTGTAACTCACTGACCAGACTACGACTGTGGTGCTGACCTAGAACAATGGCAATAGCAGTCATAAGCACTAGCAAACCTAAAGCAATAATGGCAGCATAACGACGCGCTAACACGGACATTTCTCAGCTATACGCATAATCGCGCTACGCGATCTTGGGTTTTCTGCTAATTCTTTTTCACTAGCCTTTAAAGCCTTACCGACTCGCTTTAAGGCTGTCATACTATTTTTCGCGAGCAAGGGTATTTCACTAGGAACGTTATTAATGGTCTGAGAATGCTTGCGCATGAAACGCTTAACAATTCTGTCTTCCAAGGAATGAAAACTAATTATTATTAGCCGCCCCGCTGGTGCCAATATTGACAAGGCTTGATCGAGGAGTTTTTTCAACTCACCCAATTCATCGTTAACTTGTATGCGTAGCGCCTGAAAACAGCGTGTAGCTGGATCCTTGTGATGCTCTCGCCGCGGCGAAGCCTGTATGATCAGCTCTCTCAACTCGGCTGTTGTAGCAATTGGCGCAGATTGTCGCTGCGTCACTATCTTGCTTGCTATGCGACGCGCATAACGCTCTTCACCATAGTCACGCAGCACTTTTTCAATCTCGCGCTCTTCAGCCACCTGTAACCATGCGGCAGCACTCTGCCCTTGCGACTGATCCATACGCATATCAAGCGCACCATCAAAACGAAAACTAAACCCGCGCTCAGCATTATCCAGTTGCGGTGAAGAAACACCGAGATCACAAAGTATGCCGTCCACTTTTCCAAACAAACCATGATGACGGATCGCCTTGTCCATATTGCCGAATTCTGAATGAATCATTTCAAAACGAGGTTCTTCCGACATCTTCTTTTTAGCATCTGCCACTGCCTCTAAATCACGATCGAATGCTAGCAGTCGACCTTGCGCGCCAAGGGCAGACAAAATCGCCTGGCTGTGCCCACCACGACCATAAGTTGCGTCGATATACGTCCCGTCTGCTTTGATTGCCAAACCCTCTATTGCCTCATCAAGCATGACTGAGTAATGTTCAGTCGCTGCTGCCATTGTCATTACAAATTTCTAAGGTGCTCCGATAAACTATCAACATCAATCTCACCAAAACCATTCGCAAGAAAATCTTGATGTTTCTGATTCCAGCTTTCTTCATCCCAAATTTCAAAACGATTGCCCTGACCAGCCAGAACAATACTTTTCGTAATACCTGCGTATTCTTTTTGTGATGCCGTCAATAACAATCTGCCTTGACCATCTAACTGGCGCTCTTCCGCATAGCTCATCAGCACACGGTTGACCTGACGAGCTAAACCATCAAACATGGTCGGCATATTTGATAATTTTTTGGCAAGCTTTTCCCATTCCGGCAAGGGGTACATCAACAGGCATCGATCATTAAACGCGGCCGTAACACAAAGCTGGCTGAGGCAATGCTGCTCAAGCTGTGTTCGATAGCGAGTTGGCACTGCCAAGCGCGCTTTTGCATCGAGATTGATATGCGTCACACCACCGTAAACCATGCCTTGCTGACCCTGTTTCCCCACTTTTTTCCACTATTCACCAGATTTTGCCACTATATACCTATATACCCCAGTGTCAAGGCCTCAAACAGTGCAAAAATAGGGAACAAAAATATTGTGATTTGCGAAACAGAAATATCAGTTGAACGCGATACAATCGGATAAAAACTAACCGCTTAATAATCAGTAGCTTAGTAGATAGGTGTCTGGAAGGAAGAAAAAAGAAGTCAGCCGATAAGCCGGGTTCTGTCGAGGGCAATCATTTCTCTGCGATACGTGTCGCCACGCACCTCTAGCAACCTACCCGGGAACAGCGCGGGCCACGCCAATGCTCCCCTATTTGGTCTTGCTCCAGGTGGGGTTTACCCTGCCATTACTGTTACCAGCAATGCGGTGCGCTCTTACCGCACCATTTCACCCTTACCAACAGCGAAAACACTATTGGCGGTATCTTTTCTGCGGCACTTTCCGTCGGCTCACGCCGCCCAGAAGTTATCTGGCACCTCGCCCTGTGGAGCCCGGACTTTCCTCCATACCGATTCAAACGATATAGCGATTGCCTGGCTGACTTCCGGGCGTAGCTTAGCCGCAGAGCAACACGCTGGCAAGGCTACTCAGCATCACGTAAGCGCAAGGCAAGCTGATAGAGTTGATTTTTGTTTTCACCGGTAATTTTGCTCGCCAATGCGGCGGCCTGTTTTAGCGGCAGTTGCTCTAAAAGTATGGTTAGCACCCGCTCTGATTCGGCGTTATCTTGAACCTTTTCAAAACCCGCCACCAAGACAACAAATTCGCCTTTCTGTTGCAATGCTTGATGCTGAGTTTGCTCTAGCAACCGCGCCAAATCTGCATGAGTAATCGTTTCGAAACGCTTCGTCAATTCACGCGCGAGCGTGGCCTTACGCTGGCCACCAAATCCGGCCACCATGTCTTGCAAGCTGTCAACAATACGATGTGAAGATTCATAAAAAACTAATGTTTCAGGCTGACTAGATAATTCCTTAATACGCTGTTTTCTGCCAGCTGATTTGGCCGGCAAAAATCCTTCAAATATGAATCGGTCTGTGGCCAGCCCTGCTGTGCTTAAAGCAGCAATAAGCGCGCTAGCGCCGGGAATAGGTGATACTTGTATGTTAAGTTTATGGGCATGTTTCACCAGACTGTAGCCGGGGTCACTGACTAAGGGTGTGCCAGCATCTGAGACCAGAGCCAAAGACTGACCTGAACGCAGTATATCGATAATCTTGTCGGTCACCTGTCGTTCATTATGGTCATGACAAGCTATCATCTTAGTATTAATAGAATAGTGGTTTAGTAACCGAGCCGTATGACGAGTATCCTCACAAGCGATATAGTTGACTTCTCGCAGCACCTGAAGCGCGCGTTGGCTGATATCACCCAAGTTTCCTATTGGCGTTGCAACAATGTATAGCACACCCGCTGTAATTGACACTTTTACCTCCTGCAAGCTAACGTGCACCCTAAATTAGCTATTCTACTTCTGATGCCCATAACGGTTTTAGACTGATAAATAATGATTTCTTACCTGTTTAATAAACGCATAAAATCTAGGTTAATTTTAGTTGCCCTTATTGCTTTACCTTTATTGCTGTTAAGCGCGTGTTCCAACACTCCCGTTAATCAGGGAGACGCAAGCACTCAGCTTAGTCTTGATGCGCTATCAGCAGAACAAGCCGGTGACTACCCTAAAGCAGCCACGCTTTACCAGCAACTTGCAGAACAAAGCACAGACAAAGCGATCACTTATGACTGGTTGCTAAAAGCGGCAGAAAACCAACTTAAGTCTGGTCAAAGCCAAGCCAGCTTAGAAACATTGGCAAAACTGAATATAAGCGAGTTATCTACCTCTCAGCTGCTGAGGCGACAGTTATTGGTAGCACAACTCGCGCTTGATGAAGGTGATGCTGAGCGTGCAGAAACAGCCTTAGACTTCGATATACCCGAACAAACCGATACAGTAACACGGCAACAAATTCATAAGCTGCGCATCACCACATTTAAGGCCCTTAACCAACCAATTGGCGCTGCCCGCTCACATATCGCACTGGATGAGCTGATTGCAGATTACAACAACCGGCGCTTTAACCAGCTCGCACTATGGCAATTACTGCAGCGCGCGCAAATTGAAGAAGTGCAACTTGCACAAGCTAGCGCATTTGAGTCTGACGAATTGGGCTGGCTACAGCTTGCCATTATCTCACGAACTTCACCACAAAGAATAAAAACACGTATTAAGGAATGGCGCGGCTTCTTTCCTACACACCCAGCTGATCCGGCAATTGTTGATAGCGTTCTTGCTCTACAAAACCAGCAAATCTACCGACCATCACAAATTGCATTATTGTTACCTTTGCAAGGCCCCTTGCAAAATGCGGCAAGAGCTGTTCGTGATGGTTTTCTAGCAGCTTACTACCAGTCCGATCATAACAATGCACCTAGTATTCGTGTATACGATGTGACCAGCGGTGATGGCCAGATTCGAGAGGATATCTACACAATCTATCAAAATGCTGTTACTGAAGGCGCAGAATTCGTCATTGGGCCATTAAGCAAAAAATCTATCGAATCACTAGCTGCACAGACTGACTTAACTGTACCGGTGTTAGCATTAAACTATATCGATTCGAGCACAATCACTACAGATTTACTGTTTCAATTTGGGTTATCACCGGAAGATGAAGCACGACAGGTTGCTAACAGAGCTTGGGATGATGGTCATACTCAAGCTATTACTCTAACTCCTGAGGGTAATTGGGGTGAGCGGATGCGTATCGCATTTGCCGAACATTGGCAATCGCTGGGTGGCGCACTCGTCGAGAGCAAAGAGTATGACGCCAAGGCCAGTGATTTCTCTCGCCCTCTCAGAAGCATGCTACACCTCAATCAAAGCCAATCTAGAAAACGCAGTTTACAAACACAATTAGGCTTAGACTTGCAATTTGAGCCGCGTCGGCGTGACGATGCAGATTTTATTTTTCTCGCTGCCTTTCCCCGACAAGGCCGCTTGCTCAAACCACAACTTAAGTTTCATCGTGCTAGCGACATACCGGTTTACTCTAGTTCCCATATTTACAGCGGCATAGAGGATGCGAGTTCTGATCGCGATATTAATGGTATTCAATTTTGCGACACATTATGGACTATTAACCCTGACGCGTCGTCATTGCGACAACAAATATCACAACTATGGCCACAAAATAGCCAAAACCTTTTGCGACTCTATGCCCTCGGCACAGATGCATTTAGAGTCATTCCTGAGTTAAGCACTCTGCAACAATCGCAATACTATTCTTACCGAGGACAAACCGGCATTCTCACCATGGATGCGAATAAGCGCTTACATCGCCAACTTTATTGGGCTCAAATCACAAATGGGATTCCAGTCGAGCTTCCTGAAATTATCGACGAGCGATCACCATTACTTTTGCCAAACCAATGAGCAATAGCGACAATGTTAATAAACTTGGAAAAGCTGCCGAATCCGCAGCCGCTGCCTATTTAACCAGGCAAGGGCTGGCTTTAAAAACTCAAAACTATCACTGCCGATGGGGTGAAATTGATCTAATTATGGATGATGATCAAACACTAGTATTCGTTGAAGTACGCTACAGGAAAAACAACAGCTTCGGCCACGCCTTAGAAACTATAGACCAAAAGAAACAAAAAAAAATTATTAAAGCCGCACTTCACTATACTCAGAAGAACCACTTATTTGATAATACTGATATGCGCTTCGATGTCGTATCGTTAACTTCAACAGACAAACAATTAGGTGACAATAATGTTACTATTGATTGGGTAAAAAATGCTTTTTATGCTTAATAATGCAAAGTCTAACCCGTATTAGCAAAAAGCGAACTGAAAAAGAGATAACTACTTATGAAAAAATGTTTAATCGTATTTTTTATTTGTTTCGCATCACTTAGTCAGTATGCCTGTGCACCACTCATTGTTGCTGGTGCCGCGGCGGGCATTACTACCGTAGCAGTCGAACGTCGCACCCCGGGAACGGTACTTGAAGACCAAACAATTGAACTTAAAGCCAGCGAACGTTTCAATGAGGATGAAGGCCTTAACGAAACCGCACGCGTTAGAGCCACTAGCTACAATACCATCTTGTTACTTACCGGCGAGACACCAAACGAAAATCTGCGCCAGCGGGCTGCTACTATTGCCAGACAAATTGAAAAAGTATCTCGCGTACATAACGAAATTACGATAGGCGACAAAAAATCTTTCAACAAAGGGTCTAATGACACGTGGATCACTACCAAAGTGAAAACGGCAATCACCCGCGAAAAAAACCTAAACCCTATTCATATCAAAGTTGTTACCGAAAAAAGTACAGTCTTTCTGATGGGCATAGTGAGTCGTGACGAAGGCAATAGAGCAGCAATTCGTGCCAGCAAAGTTAAAGGCGTTCAACGCGTTATCAAAATATTTGACTACACCGACTAAAGGCGACTCAACGTAAACCTTGCTACTTAACCAGAGTAAGATGGGGTTTATTGCTTGGTTTATTAGGTGAAGGCGGCGCAGGTGGTGAATCGTCACTTTCTTCATTAAACACCATACCTTGACCGTTCTCCCTTGCATAAATTGCGAGAATAGCGGTAACGGGCACATTAATCGGCATTGCCTGACCCGAAAAGCGCGCACTAAATTCAACAACATCATTGCCCAAATTTAGCCCTTGCACAGATTGATCACCGATATTGAGAACAATCTTGCCGTTCTCAACATAATCTTGCGGCACTATGGTGGACGGCGCTTCAGCGTCTACCAGAACATAGGGAGTCAAATTATTATCGCTGATCCACTCATACAACGCCCGAATTAAATAAGGACGCGATGAAGACATTGGCTGTGTCGTCATAAAATTATTCTCACTAAAAAAGTTCTCGTTCCTGTGCAGAAAGGCTCTGCTGAAAAGCCTTTCTAGCAAACAACCTTTCTCCATATTGTAATACCGGCTTGGTAAGCTTCGGCAGTTCTATCTTGTAATGCGGTAATCGCCACAAAATCGGTGCTAAATAACAATCAATAATACCGAGTTCATTAGCCATAAAAAATGGCGTTTCATCAAATATCGGCGACAATACAACTAAACCATCCTTGATCAGTTCACATGCCGCTTTTTTATCACCATTATTCGCTTTCTCTAGCGTATCTAATGCACCATACCAATCATGTTCAATTCGGTAAACCATCAACCGCGTTTTAGCTCGCGCTACGGGATCAATTGGCATTAGCGGAGGATGCGGATAACGTTCATCTATGTAATTGATAATGAGCTCAGACTCGTAAAGTGCCAATTCTCTGTCTAATAGAGTCGGCAGACTTTGGTAGGGATTGAGTTCTAGCAAGTCCTCAGGGAATTCGCCGTCCTCAACATCGACAATATCAATATTGACGTTTTTCTCTGCCAATGCAAACCGCGTTCGGTGACAACGAGGGCATAGCGTGTTTGAAAACAGCGTAATCCCCGGATGCCTGCTCAACGCTAATCCCATTGATCGCTCAAAATACGTACCATTTCTTCATTATATCTTATGACATCACTGTGCTGAGCCTCTAACGTATCCCTCGTTTCGCTTTTATCGCGTCGTAAGCCTGCTTAATTTGGTGTGTTTTCTCCGCTGCCAACTTCATCATCTCTTCAGGCAAGCCTTTTGCGACCAATTTATCTGGGTGATGCTGGTTAATGAGGCGACGGTATGCCTTTTTTACCTCAGCATCGCTGGCAGTCTCAGACACATCCAACACGGCATAAGCATCGGCAAGCGAAGGAGTTTGCGATCTTGCATTAGAAGAGGTCGCTGAAAAATGCGCTTTTACCAGTGATTCAAGGTGAATAAACTCATGTTCCGAAAAACCGATATCTCGGCTTATACGAGCTAACAACTCACGCTCTTCATGACTAAACTGGCCATCAGAGTAAGCTGATGAAAGTTGAATCTCCATAAACATCCGCAGCAGTGTAGAGCGCCTGTGACATTCTTTTTTGAACTGCGCTAGCACCTGATCTAGCGAAAAGTCATCATCGCGTCCTTGGCGAAATAAATTACGCGCAAGTTGCCGCTGTTCCTCATTGAGATTCATGCGCGACATGACCTGATTAGCCATATCAATTTCAGCCGCACTAACAGTGCCGTCAACCTTGGCTACATGCCCCATTACAGCAAAGGTTGCCGTAAAAAAAGCCATCTGCGTGCGCTCATGTGCGAACTCGGCTGCCCCACCGTCAATGACTTTAAACTTACCGAGACCGCGATCAACGTTGTGACCCAGTGCGACGCCAAGTAATGCTCCTAGTGGACCACCCAGTGCAAAACCAAATGCTCCACCAACAATTTTACCCCACCAACTCATCTTAGCTTCATTTAACCCACTTAAGTTTTTCTATTACTAAACCGATATAAAACAAGTCTAGACCGTTAGCAAATTGATTTGTTACTAAAAGCAGACCAACCATAATCATAACCAAAGCTTGATCAACATGCCGCAAATTGAACTCAGCCAAGTCGAACCAGGAATGGTATTAAGTAACGATATCTTAGGCCCTGGAGATAAAGTACTCATTACTGCTGGCTCAGCGCTATCCGCTCGCCACATTGAATTGCTTAAACACCGTGATGTTGGTGTACTAGAAGTCAACGAACCCGACGTAAACAGCATTCAAAATGAAGAAATCAGCACAGAAGTACAAGAAAAAATGGGTCAGCGTTTTCGTGAAAACGATAACGAACATCCTTTTATAAAAACCTTACAACAAGCATGGCTTAGAAAGTACAATCGAAAATAATGTCCGCACTGACCCCACAAGCACTTATCACTGGCAGTGTTGAAATCAACTCACTGCCTGAAATTTTCACCCAAATCAATGAGCTGGTCGATGACCCATATTGCTCAGTAAATGATATTAGTAAGGTTGTACTTACTGACCCCAGTTTAACGGCAAGATTGCTAAAACTGGTCAATAGCCCGTTTTATGGCTTCCCTTCGGAAATTTCGACGATCAGCCGAGCCGTCGCTGTTATTGGCATGCAAGAACTACGTGACCTGGTTTTAGCTACATCGGTGACGCGCATGTTCAAAGGTATTCCCTCTGATTTGGTCAACATGACCGAATTCTGGCACCAAAGCGTTTACTGTGGATTGGTTGCGCGTGCTATTGCGACGCGTATCAACGGCACAAACCGAGAAAAGTTATTTGTTGCCGGCATGCTGCATAGAATTGGTAGCTTAGTCCTTTACAAGAAAACGCCAGAATTATCTCGAGAAGCGCTTAGCCGCGCTCAATTTAGTGGCGAAGTACTTTACCAGGCAGAACGCGACGTTTTTGGATTCGATTATGCGAGCGTTAGTGGCGAACTTTTACGCCAATGGAAGTTACCAAACAGTCTTCGCAACTCTGTTGAAAACCATATATCGCCATCATCTCACGATGATTTCACAACAGATACGGCGGTGATTCACTTGGCGAGTTTGGTTGCCACGGCACTTCAATCCGAAAGTGAAGAGGTTATACCATCACTGGATGAACCCGCATGGAAACACGCCGGCTGCGCTGTAGAGTTGTTAGATGCCGCTATCGAAGAAGCAAATATCCAAATTAGCGAGACATATTCGCTCATCCGTTCAGACCACTAAAAACACATAAGCTATTGAATTTCATATGACATAGTGCCAAAGGCCATGCTCACGCTTGGCCTTTTTCGTGTTCGTGGTAGAATCCCCTCCCTCATGGGGAAAGCCTATGAATAAATTAATGAGGAAATAGCAACATGGGTAAACTGGATCACTTCGCGTTTATCGTCGGACTAATATTTTTTGGCGCAATGGCTATCTTCGCTGGGCCATATAACAACGGCTGGTTTGTTGGACTTTCTTGCCTGATCTTTCTGCTTATTTACGTTGTGGTTGCCTTATTCGCACCACGCAAAAATAGCAGCGCTTAAAGAACGCGACTTTAGATGTTGAAAAGGCCCCCTTTGGGGCCTTTTTCGTTAAATACCCCGTAAAATCATAATGTTCATTGCCATCAGCCTTCACGTGCTCGCCGCAGCAATATGGGTAGGCGGCATGTTCTTCGCGTATATAGCGCTACGCCCTGTGGCAGCAGAGCTGTTACAACCGCCTGAGCGCCTCAAGCTATGGTGTGGCGTATTCAAACGCTTCTTTCCGTGGGTATGGATGGCTGTACTTATCCTACTTCTGTCAGGCTTTTGGGCAGTGTTTTTTTATTTCGGCGAGCTGAGCGTAATAGGAATACATATTTACCTGATGATGGTGCTCGGCATACTGATGATCATCATCTTTTTTCACGTTTATTACGGTCCCTATCGCCAGCTACAGATAGCTATCTCAAACGAAGATTGGCCAACAGGCGCTACTAAACTTAATCGCATAAGATTACTTATAAAAACCAATTTGATTTTAGGCTTGATCGTCATTATCACTGCTACCGCTGGCCACTATCTTTAGAAGATATGCCGTTTTCTTTATAACTATAAATTATAAAAAGTAGTGTTATTATAGAAAACTGTGAAAACAACCTTATATTAATCCGTGGGTTCAGTTTAATGACACTAGCAGAAGCAGAAACAATGGTCTCTACCGAAATGAATATAGAAGAGCGCCTCGACGAGCTCAATAAGCGTTACCATGACCTCTCGCCAGAGGAGCGTGTTGTCGAGCTGTATAAAGACTTTGCGCCTGAAGAAGTTATGCTGACTTCTTCTTTTGCGACCAATTCTGCCTTTTTACTGCACTTGTTTTCGCTACATGCGCCACATCAGTTGATACATTTTATTGATACCGGATATCATTTTCCGGAGACATTAGAATACAAAAAAAAGCTGACTGAACTCTACGACCTCAATGTCGAGAATGTTCACCCCGACCCACAACAACATGAATATTCAAAACAAGAAAAATTGTGGACTATCGACCAGGATTTTTGCTGCTCGATCAATAAAGTCGAGCCACTCCACGATATCAAAACACAGTATAACGTTTGGGTATCAGGTCTAATTCGTTGGCAGACAGAACATCGCTCCAACCTAGATATTTTTGAATATCGCAGCGGGATGATTAAATTTTACCCTTTGCTTGATATCAGCAAAGAGCAGCGCGATGCATATATCCGCGAGCATCAACTGCCATTCCACCCGCTTGTCGCACACGGCTATTCTTCGCTGGGCTGCACTCATTGTACAAGGCCAGGCGATGATCGCAGTGGCCGCTGGGTAGATACCGAAAAAGCCGAGTGTGGCCTGCATCTTTAACAATATGTTAAAGCTATCAGGCCAACAATTTGAACCTCAATTTGTAAGAAATATCCCACAAAATATACTGATATTATCCGGCATACATACCCTAGACCAAGAGGTATAGTAATCCACGGTGACATGGAAGTGCCAAGGAAAATCCAGGAAGGGGATGCCCTCAAGGGAAATGGGTCTAAGTCGCTCGACCGACGGATTGGTCGAGCGCTCTTAGTTAACAAACCCAAATCAATATATTTTCAAGCCACTTTCTCACCGCAAGACTAACAATGCTACTCCAGTCTGATGGGTAGTCATATCCGATGTATTACTGATAAGCCCCAGGTCAAAGCACTAATGCGGCAAGTAGGATTAGGCAAACTCATTGAATTATTGCTAAATGACTGCATCCAGCTAGAACACTTCTAGCCCGTCTTTGATAAGGCAAAAAAAACGCCGGAATTTAGAAGAAAATTGGTAAGGAAATAACTATTAAAAAACCGCCAGACTCATAAATCCAGCGGCCTTCTAGAACTACAGAACTGTAAAGCTTAAATATCGCCTAGCTTACGGTTAAACGTATATTTACCCGGTTTAACGATAAGGTTCTTTGCAGATTCATTGACATTACCAGCAATGGCAGAGAAAGGCAGCCCGATAACAAATACTGCAGTTCCAACCACTGTGGTTGCTACGCCAAGAGGACGGATAAGAACCGCGTCCAAGACCATGTTCTCAGGCGTAATAGTTTGTGATTTTCCAACCTGGCGAAACTCATCGGACTCAGCCAACACAGACTGTGTGCTACCCACAATCAGTACCAAAATCAATAAACAATATTTCCACATAAGTTTACCCCTTCTCCATCCTTATAAAATATATTATACGATTGTCGGCAAAAACGGAGCTAACTTTATTGAACCAGGTCTCATTAGTGGTGATTGGTACTTTTTAGAGGTAGATCATGTTGAGAAAGGCTTTTGATAAAGTCCGGAGAAACACGTATCAATCCATATCACTAGAACAAAAAAGCCCGGATAAACCGGGCATTTTTGTTCATGGAGCTGGCGAGAGGATTATTCGCCTGCGAGCAGGCTCACCCCTGCGGGGCCCGCTTTGCGGTTCGGAACGCTTACGCGTACCGTCAAACCCGCCGTTTTGATTTCGTCGGGGGATTCGAATCCACGCGAATTACATACAAAAAAAGCCCGGATAAACCGGGCATTTTTTGTTCATGGAGCTGGCGAGAGGATTATTCGCCTGCAAGCAGGCTCACCCCTGCGGGGCCCGCTTCGCGGTTCGGAACGCTTACGCGTACCGTCAAACCCGCCGTTTTGATTTCGTCGGGGGATTCGAATCCACGCGAATTACATACAAAAAAAGCCCGGATAAACCGGGCATTTTTTGTTCATGGAGCTGGCGAGAGGATTCGAACCCCCGACCGGCTGATTACAAATCAGCAGCTC
>CAZTYM010000001.1:165450-211553 GCA_964617475.1 uncultured Thiotrichales bacterium | reverse complement strand
CTGAAAATGACTGCATCGAACTTAAGTCATTGAAATTATACGTTTGGTCATTTCGTGACCAGGGTGCTTTCCACGAAGCGGTGAGTAATGAAATTCTGGCTGATCTGGTCAGTGCTTGCTCACCTCGGTTTATGCGTATCAGCGCGAAATTCAACGTTCGAGGCGGAATTTATACCACCGTTGTGGTTGAACATAGAGCCCCCAACTGGCAACCACCAGAACCGGTGGTACTTCCAAGCTAAAATCAAATTTAAGAGCACTCAAGAAGGGGAAAAGACGATGGCCACATCTCCACAGCTATTTCTAGGGATTGATTTTGGTACCTCAGGCTGTCGCGCTGCAATAGTCAACGAATCTGGTGACAAGCTTTTTTTTCAATCCGTGCCATTGCCTAAATCCATTTGTCGCGACAGCAATGCAGTACAAAACCCAAAAGACTGGTGGAAAGCCTTAGAAAAACTGATCAGTGATAAGCTCAATAGTAAACTAAAAAGTCACGTTGCTGCTATGGCGGTTAACGGTACATCTTCCAGCCTTTTGCTGTGTGACGACAAAGGTGAACCACTCACCCCCTGCCTAATGTACAACGATTACCGAGCAAAAGAAGAAGCAAAGCGTATCATCGATCTTGTCCCAAAAGGTTTTAGTGCCATTAAAAGCGCGAATTCGGCACTGGCAAAGTTACTTTATTTGCATCAGCGCTGCCTCAATGCCACATATGCATTGCATCAAGCTGACTGGTTAAGCAATCGCTTAGCCAACAACTACGGACACTCTGATCGTAACAACTGTTTGAAAATGGGCTATGACCCTGAATTGAACGAATGGCCTGGCTTTATAGACGAACTGCTCACCAATAAGTCACTCTTGCCAAAGGTTCATCAAACTGGCACTGTGATTGGCACTATAGACACAAATATAGCCGATCAATTAGGCCTACCTAGAGATGCTAAGGTAACGGCAGGCACCACCGATACTGTCGCAGCCGCCTATGCCGCGGGTGCAGCCATGCCGGGGGATGCCGTCACCTCTTTAGGTAGTACTCTAGCCATTAAAATTGTATCTGAGTCGCCAGTCGCTTCTGAAAACTACGGCATTTATAGCCATCCCTATTTCGGTAAGTGGCTGGTTGGTGGCGCTTCCAATAGCGGTGGTGCCGTGCTACTTGAGTATTTTACGCTGGATGAAATTAAACAACTCAGTACAAGTATTAATCCTGATGTTGACAGTGGCTTGAATTACTATCCGCTACCAAGACCAGGAGAGCGCTTTCCTATTGCAAACCCCAATCAGCAACCAAAACTAACACCACGTCCTGAGAGTGATGCCTTATTTTTACAAGGTATGTTTGAAGGGATAGCAAACATCGAAGCGATTGCCTACGCACGGCTTAGAGAATTGGGTACCAACCCTATTCAACGACTGATTAGTACTGGCGGCGGTAATCTCAACCCTTATTGGCGCAGAATTCGTGAACGAAAACTTGGCTTACAATTTATCGAACCCATTTCTAACGAGGCAGCGTACGGTACCGCTTTGTTTGCTCGCGACGGCTATTTTTCACAACCTAATCAACGCAACTAAGTAAAGTATGCAGTTTTTTCAAGGTGCTCGATATTTATTGCGCGGTTTTAAGCTTATATTGAAACCGCGAATTAGACGCTTTGTTTATATTCCCCTTGCTGTAAATATAAGCTTATTTTCACTTGTCATTTTTCTCGGCTACCGCTATACGTTTGAACTTATTGAATGGTTGTCTGTAAAACTAGACAACTGGATCAGCCAATTGCCCAATTGGCTGGCATGGTTAGGTAATCTGGTGGATGCCTTACAGTGGATAATTTGGCCAGTATTTATTATCTCGGCCTTACTTTTTGTATTTTTCTTTTTCTCTCTGATTGCCAATATTATATCTGCACCCTTTAATGGCTTTTTATCTGAGGCCGTTGAGCGACTATTGACAGGACAAACTGTAAATAGCGATACCAATATTGCAAAAGAAGTTGTGGTTGCCATCAGCCATGAAATTCGCAAACTTGCCTACTTTGTTTTGCGCGCTCTGCCTTTGCTCGTTTTATTTTTGATTCCCATTATCAACATTGCAGCACCATTTTTATGGCTACTTTTTACTGCCTGGATGCTTGCAATTGAATATCTTGACTACCCTATGTCAAACCACCATATTGCATTCAAAACACAAAGACATTTGCATCGCCAGCGCAGAAGTTTATCCTTTGGCTTTGGTACCGCTACAGCGCTTGCGAATGCGATACCTTTTGTTAATTTTTTTGCTATACCAAGCGCAGTTGCTGGTGCAACCGCCTTGTATATCGAGAATCTTGATGAGCGAAATAATTGAGGCTAAACAAATCATCTAATTCTAAGACTTGCAATTAAAGATAATTAGAATACACTTCTGAAACAAAATTATGGTCACGCGGTTAATCTCCCTCATCACCCTGGCGCTAGTTTTCCTAGCGGCCCTTTTGACTTTCTCAAGTCACGGATTCGCTTCGCAAGACTACGAACCCTGGATACTAGTTGACATCAAGTCTGCTCAACTACTTGTTAAAAGAAAAAATGAAACACTACGTGTCTTTCGTGACATTGCTATAGGTCATGGCGGTGCGGCAAAACTTCGTGTGCGTGATGACGGCAAAACACCGCTTGGTGAGTTTGAAATCGCCTGGATTGGCGAAGAAAGTCAGTTTCATAAGTTTTTTGGATTGAATTATCCAAATATTGAACGGACTAAGCATGCTTACTATAGCGGTGAGATCGACAGGCGCACTTATTATAGAATCTGGGATGCTCTTGCCGTAGGCGATGTACCGCCACAAAATACAAAACTCGGTGGCTATCTCGGTATTCATGGCTTAGGATCTAGAGACCCTAAAACACACCGGGAAATTAACTGGACACAAGGCTGTATTGCCCTAACTAATTCCCAAATCGAAGAATTAGCACTTTGGTTAAAAGTAGGTACTAAAGTTGTTATTCGCTGAACCAATACTGAACACTGCCTTAGCAAAACTTAATCACATAAAAACGCATTAAATATTTGACGAAATTGAAAAAATTGCTAACATTGCACCTGTGAAGTCTAATGCAGCTACTTACTGCGTCAACTGAGCTCAATAATCGGGAGAGAAAATCCATGGTAAAATTAAAATCTGTATCTAAATTGGCGATCGTTGCCGTTTCTGTAGGCGCCCTATACGGCTGTGCTAATCACACTGACATAGAAGCAGCCATTGCTGAAGCACAAGCGACAGCTGATGCTGCTGCTGCTGATGCATCTGCTGCATTGAGTGCTGCTAACAGCGCACAATCAACTGCTGACAGCGCTGCTAGTGCTGCGAGCTCTGCTCAAAGAGATGCTGATGCAGCTTATAACCTAGCGACTGATGCTAGTGACTGCTGCGAAGCTAATACTGATCGTTTAGATCGTATGTTTAAGAAATCAATGCAAAAATAAGCGTTACTGCTTAATAAAAAACCCGTCCAGAATCTGGACGGGTTTTTTTTGGCTTCTAAACCGTAGTTTTTATCAAAACCAAACTTAACTAAACTACTCTTCTAAAAAAACAACTTTTCGCTCCGACGCCAAACCTACAGAGATAGTCACAGGCATACCATCTGCCCTATCAACAATCGATGATAGTTTTCCCCATTCAATATTCGCTTCTCGCTGCTTAGTAGCATCAATTATTGCTTTAACTACAGGTGTCCTACTTACTCCTCTATCTACATCGGTAGCACTTTCGAGTGATTCATGAACTTCCAAGAATAACTGGTTATCTAACCAACCAACCTTGTATGGCTGATCAACTAATCTTACTTTCATTCCGATTTCTACTAAGCCAAATAACGCTTCTATATTCTCGGGATAAAGCCTTATACAACCGTGGGTAACTTGCATACCTACTCCTGCTGGCCTATTCGTGCCATGAATTAAATAACCGGGCAAACTGAGGTTAAGAGCAAATTTACCAAGCGGATTATCTGGTCCCGGAGGTACAACTTTAGGCAATGGATCACCATCAGCTTCATGTTCATCTCGTATTGACTGTGGCGGAATCCAGGTAGGATCTTTGCGTTTGCGTACTATCTTGGTTAAACCCAATGGCGTCGACCAATCCACTCTGCCAACACTAATGGGATAGGTCACCACTTGTGGTGCTTCATCCCGTTTTGGTTTAGGAAAATAATAGAGCCGCATTTCCGAGATATTGATGACAATGCCTTCTCTCGGCGCCTGTGGCAAAACAAACTGACTAGGCAAAATGACTTTAGTACCCGCGCCAGGTAACCACGGATCAACATCTGGATTTGCTCTAACGATCTCTTTGTAACCCAGGCCCCACTCCCGCGCAATATCAGATAGGGTATCTTCGTATTTGGCGTAGACGTAATCGATATCACCAATCACATCTGATCCATCTAACGGCAAGTCATAAGTATTGGCAAATGTATTACCTTGCAGCAATAAAATAAGTATCGCTGCGAGCAAGCCAGATTTCGAATGCAATCTTTTCATTAGCAAACCATCTAACAACATTGTATTAATTCTACCATAACACTGCTACCTGAAGACCAGCTATCTATTGCTTTGTAAATAGTTTCGCAGCCTGTCTATTCCCAGTGTTAATTTTGCCTGATCGGTAGTATAGGCAAAGCGAACATAGTCATCTGCGCAATGGTCCCCAAAATCATAACCCGGCGTAATTGCAACTGCTGCTTCCTGCAACAACTCGCTGACTAATTCGCGACTATTCGAGTGCCAATATGTACTCCTCGCATAAAGATAAAAAGCACCCTGTGGTTGTATGGGTATATCAAAGTGTAACTCTTTTAGAGCAGACAATAAAAAGTCTCGACGTTGTTGAAACTCAACTCGCCTACGTTCTAATTCCGTCATTATCTCATCGTTAAAAGACGCTAATGCAGCGTATTGCGCCGGCGTATTAGTTGCCAAAAAATAGTTTTGTGCCAACTTGTCAACCGCCGGTGAAAGGCTGCTTGGCATCACCATCCAACCTACACGCCATCCAGTCATGCCAAAGTACTTAGAAAAACTGTTAATAACGATAACGCGATCTGTTATTGATAGAACGGTTTGCGGCTCTAGTTCGTAAACTAACGACTGATATATTTCATCAACAATCAATATTCCCTGACGCGCCTCAACAAAATTAATTATTTTTTTAAGCTCTTCTCGCGAACAACATGTGCCAGTAGGATTAGATGGGGATGCTAATAATACGGCCTGAGTTTTTTCACCCCAGTATTTTTTTATCAATGACGACGTCAATTGATATCCACTGCTCTCATCAACAGCTACCGCTTTCACTATTCCGCCAACCAAACGAACAAACTGCTGGTTACATGGATAACCTGGGTCGGCGAGCAAAACCTCATCACCTGGGTTTATCGTTGCAGCTAGTGCGAGTTGGAGCGCACCAGAACTGCCTGGGGTAATAGCTATTCTTTCCTCGGTTACTGAAACGCCAAAATAACGCGAGTAATATCGACTAAGAGCTGTCCTCAGTTCCGGCAACCCTAAAGCAGGGGTGTAATGTGTAAAACCTTGCTTGAGCGCTTCAATACCTGCCTGAATAATAGGCTGAGGCGTAGGAAAATCCGGTTCACCAATCTCCATATGAATGACATCAACACCGTGCGCTTCCATTGCCCTGGCCTTCGCCAGCACATCCATCACCAGGAAGGGTTTGATGTCTTGCGCCAAGCGCGACGTCATCACGCTTTCACTCATCTAGCGGAGAAGATTAAGTGATTCGACATCGATTAACTCAATACCCGCAAATTGTTTTTGATAACTTCCGCCTATAACTTGCATCGGCATTGTTGGTGTCCCTAAATCCGAAACAATTAATTCTGCCTCAGTAAAATCATGACCAGTTGTAAACGGGTTAACCGTAATCAAGGTTTTCAGGTTCGCAGCTTTCGAAGATAAAATACCATTTCCTGAATCCTCAAATGCTAAGCACTGCGCAGGTTCAAGATTCATTTCGTTCATAGTGAAATCATAAATATCGGGAGCTGGCTTTTTCTTAGGAACCACATCTCCTGCCGCAATAATTTCAAACCAGTCTATAGATGCGGCACCCAATGTGTTTTCTAATAAAGCTGTGACATTATGAATTGTCGTGGTAGTCGCAATTGCTAAACGAATATTTTTCTGTCTCGCTTCGTTGAGTAATCGCTCCACGCCAGGCCGAAGAGCAACCCCACCATCTGCCACCAATTTTTTGTAATGCTCAGTCTTGGCTGCATGTAAACTGGCAAAATAATCGAGCAGATCGGTTGTTTTAGCTTCAAACGGTGGATCGTATATTTCTAAATAATGTCGCATACGTTCTTTACCACCAGTTACTGAGAGCAATTCGAGATAAAGCTCCCTTGACCAGTTCCAGGACAGACCCGCATCAACAAATGCCCTATTAAAAGCGACTAAATGTCCATCTTCCGTATCCGCCAATGTACCATCGACGTCGAAGAGATAGGCTTCAAAAACACTCATTACACCTCCTGATTTGAGCAAATAAAATATGAGTCAAATTGCCAACACGAAACGCGTTATTTTCAAGTTTTTAACCAGTCCACTTTATACACTATTTGAGCTTGGTGGAAACGAATTATTATGCTATAAAACCCGGTTTGTAGTTGCTGAGCCATGGGATTCTTTCCGGTTTAGGCAAAAACAAAAAAGGCCCCTAATAAAAAGAAGGTAGCAGTGAACATAGCAGCAAAGAAAATAAATTTAACCCCTTTAAAAACTAATCACAAAGTGAGAGAACGAACATCCGTTGTAACTTCTGAAGTTTCAGCGATAGACGAAACTCCGATTACGCCTTATGAAAAAAGGCACGGAGAACCATATATGAGCAATGCACAAGTTGCTCACTTTCGTAATATCCTCAACATTTGGAAAAAAACATTGATGCATGAAGCAGATCGAACTGTGCATCATATGCAAGATGAAGCTGCTAACTTTCCTGATCCCAATGATCGTGCTACACAGGAATCTGAGTTTACTATTGAGTTGCGCGCACGTGATAGAGAACGCAAACTTATTAAAAAGATTGATGAATCTTTAGCACTGCTTGAGTCTGAAGATTATGGTTACTGCGAAACATGTGGAATAGAAATTGGTATTCGTCGTCTCGAAGCTCGACCGACCGCCACGCAGTGCATTGATTGTAAAACCTTAGACGAGATTAGAGAAAAGCAAGTTAACCGCTAGTCAATATTTTACATCTGTACTTTAATTTGGGCACAATGCCGTGACTAAAGAAAAAACGACTAAAGCTATAGACTGTATCTTGCATGAGGAACGTCAATTTTCTCCATCAAGTAAGTTCGTCGAACGCGCTTCAATTAACAACTCACTCTCTCTCGAAATCTTGAATAAACAAGCGACAGAGAATTATGAGGAATTTTGGGCGAAACTAGCTCTCGACGAAATTGATTGGAATACCCCATTCTCGAAGACGCTAAATGAAAGCAAGCCACCATTTTATCGGTGGTTTGAAGACGGCACACTCAATGTTAGTTATAACTGTATTGATCGTCATCTCATAGATCGAGCTGAAAAAACAGCCATTATCTTTGAAGGAGAAAATGGCGATACCGAACAAATCAGCTACCGTGAACTCTTTCAATCTGTCTGTAGATTTGCAAATGCTCTGAAACTACACGGAATTCGTCAAGGCGACCGTGTCATTCTATATATGCCAATGGTGCCGGAGGCTGTCATCGCTATGCATGCTTGCGCCCGCATTGGTGTAATTCATTCAGTCGTATTTGGTGGGTTTTCTGCCGAATCATTGAGAAGCAGAATAGAAGATGCTGGAGCCAAAGCTGTTATCACTGCAGACGGTGGTTACCGTGGTGGAAGAATCATTCCACTAAAATCGGCCTGCGATATCGCTCTATCACAAGGCTGCGAAAGCGTAGAAACTGTTTTTGTTTTAAAACGCACCGGTGAAGATATACCGATGCAAGCCGGTAGAGATGTTTATTTTCATGACGCATTGCAATTCGTCAATGATGAATGCCCGGCGACATGGGTTGGTAGCGAACATCCTTTATTCTTGCTCTATACCTCAGGATCTACTGGTAAACCTAAAGGCATTCAACACTCTAGTGCCGGTTATTTACTGGGCACAATCATGACAATGAAATGGGTATTTGATGCTAACGATGAGGACATTTATTGGTGTACTGCTGATATCGGTTGGATCACTGGGCACTCCTATGTTGCGTATGGCCCTCTAGCCTTAGGAATGACCATACTCATGTACGAAGGCGCGCCTACTTTCCCTGATGCAGGCAGAATGTGGAAACTATGCCAGGATCATAAAGTTAATGTTTTTTATACGGCTCCCACTGCTATTCGGGCATTAATGAAGGCAGGTAATGAATATCCTGAGGCCTACGACGTAAGCAGCTTACGCTTGCTCGGCACCGTTGGTGAACCGATCAATCCAGAAGCATGGATGTGGTATCACAAGGTAATAGGCAAAGAGCGATGTCCTATTGTCGATACTTGGTGGCAAACCGAAACCGGCGCAAATGTAATCGCCCCTATCCCTGGCGTTATTGCGACCAAACCGGGCTCATGCACATTACCGCTACCCGGTATGGATGTCGCGATAGTCGATGAACAAGGAAATGAAATAGACGAACCCGACAAAGGCGGTAATTTGGTGATTAAAAAACCATGGCCTTCGATGCTTCGCACTATTTGGGGAGATGATAAACGTTATGTCGAAACCTATTGGACGCGTTTTAGCAATAAGTATTATGTAGCAGGTGATAGCGCGCGTCGAGATAGCGATGGATATTTCTGGATTTTAGGTCGTATTGACGATGTCTTGAATGTGTCAGGACATCGCTTGGGCACAATGGAAATAGAGTCTGCTCTGGTTGCCAATGAAAAGGTTGCCGAAGCAGCTGTAGTTGGCCGGCCGGATGAACTTACCGGCGAGGCAATTTTTGCCTACGTTGTTTTGAAAGCCGAACGCCCAAAAAATGGCATCGATGAAGTATTAAGTGAAGAACTCAAGCTATGGGTCAAAGAACAAATAGGTGCTATTGCTAAACCCGAACAAATTCGTTTTGCCGATAGTCTACCTAAAACTCGTTCAGGTAAAATTATGCGGCGATTACTGCGCACTATTGCTGCTGGTCAAGAAATAACCCAAGATACCTCCACGCTTGAGAACGAAAATATACTAGAGCAACTGCAAGGTCGGCAATAATTCAGCTTGATACGGTATAATTGCTTTACTAATGCACTTAATAACCCCACAGAACATTAGGTGAGAGGTATTGCTTATGCAAAAATTATCAAATTTAACTTTGGTTAAAACAGCTTTTTTTGCAACTATTCTTATAGTAATAGCAGCCTGCGCTACCTCACCCACTGGTCGCAAACAGATACTATTATTTCCAGAATCGCAAATGGCACAAATGGGAGCCGCTGCTTATACCGAAACAAAAAAATCAACCCCTATTTCGAAAAGTGCAGTTGAAAACCAATACGTTAACTGCATAGCCGATGCAATTATTGCTAAAGTCGAACCCGATAAAGATTGGGAGATCACTGTATTTGACAGTGAGCAGGTTAATGCCTTTGCATTGCCTGGTGGCAAAATTGGAGTTTACACAGGCTTACTCAATGTGGCTGAAAATCAGCATCAACTCGCCGCTGTTATTGGCCATGAAATTGCGCATGTTACTGCTCGACATGGTAACGCGCGAGTATCTGCATCGGCTCTGACACAAGCTGGTTTAGTAGCAGCACAAGTGATCGCAAGTGGTGCCAGCCAGGAAAAACAGCAATTACTTGGATTACTAGGCTTAGGCGCACAAGTAGGAATCTTATTACCTTACGGTCGCGCTCAAGAAAGTGAATCTGACCTGCTTGGATTAGTATACATGGCCAGTGCTGGCTTCGATCCGCGGCAAAGTGTCGATCTATGGCAGAATATGGCCAAGGCCTCTGGTGGCAAAGCTCCACCGGAATTGCTATCTACTCACCCTTCACACGACACTCGAATTAGAGATTTAAACCAAGCCATGCCTGATGCCATGCTCATTTACAACGATGCAAAGTCAAAAGGTGAAGTTCCTAATTGTAAAGTGAGTTAATTTAACAAAGTAACCGCTATTAAACCCGTTTAACACGGTCTCCCTGCCCTTTGCCAAAGACCGTGGAGAAAATATAGTAAAAATAACTACATATACCCATATTACGAACCATTAAATGATCGTAGCGCGATAGTTTTCTAGGCGTCGACATATCTACATCATTAATTTGCGCCAAGCCTGTGATACCTGGCCTAACACTATAGACGGCTCTGCTGTCTCTCTCTTCTACCAGTTCTATTTGATTAAACAAGCACGGCCTTGGCCCAACCAAACTCATTTGACCTAATAAAACATTGTATAATTGGGGTAATTCATCTAATTTAGTCTTTCTAAGAAATGCACCAAACCTAGTCACCGATGATGCCTTTGCTAAATGCGTCGCAACTGATTCCGTATCAAATACCATCGTTCTAAACTTTATCAAAGTAAACGCTTGCTTTGCTTTCCCAACACGTTGTTGAAAAAATAACGGCGATCCGGTATCAAAAAAACCGATAATATAAATTAGCACCATAACCGGAAGTGTTAGAACAATTCCAAATACTGAAAGAAAAATATCTGCAACTCTAATGAAATACACGCTATATGTAACCCTTATAAACTTTCGTATGCGCAAATTTGTATCTGAAAGAATATATGTATTACGCGGGATATAATTACAAAAGCCGCGAAGACAACTTTACAGACTGACTACTTCGTTGTTCACGTCTATCAAAAAATGGCAAAACCATTCTACCTTTTAACATTAATTTCATAAGTTTAAAACATTATTTTAATCGTAACGTCATGCTTACGTAATGGCTATATAACTTCCTCGTCATATCATTTTTTCACACTTCTATTCCTCAGCAAACCCGACAAAGGTAGGAATAGCGATGACAGATAAACCTAAACAAGGTCTAGTAACACTAGACGATATTATTCACAAATCAATCAAACGACGCACCGTTCTTAAAGGTAGTGTTGGACTGGCCGTGACCAGCCTACTAGCCGCATGTGGTGGTGGCAGCGGTGGTAGCTCTATTGAAAGCAGATCGATAGATGGTCAGTCACTAACTGACGGTAACACTGGCGGTCAAATCACACCACCCTCAGATAATCTGGAACTGAATTTTAACGCAGTAGCACCTAGTGACTTTGACCAAGTTATTGTACCCGAAGGTTATAACGCTCGTGTGCTTTACGCATACGGTGATCCAATTGCTGAAGGAGTTACCGAATTCGCTAATGATGGATCCGAAAATGCTGCATCGTTTAATTCCCGTTCTGGTGATCACCATGATGGTATGTGGTTCTTCGGTATGGATGAAAATGGTGCCTTCGATCCTGATGCCTCAGATCGCGGTGTACTTTGTGTGAATCACGAAAACATCACCCAGGTTCTTATGCACCCAAATGGCCCTACAACAGATGACCAGGGCAACCGCATCGACCTTAATGAAGTTCGTAAAGAAATTCGTTCTCATGGCATCGGTATTTTTGAAATCATCCGTGATGAATCAGGTCAGTACTCTGTTAATCGGGCATCTCCATTCAACCGTCGTATTACTGGTGAGACACAAACAATGATGACAGGTCCTGCTAGAGGGTCTGAATTATTAAGAACCAAATTCTCACCAGAAGGAATCTATGGTCGCGGTACTCTGAATAACTGTGCCGCCGGTTTTACCCCGTGGGGTACTTATCTCACCTGCGAAGAAAATTACGACTTCTACTTTCGAGACGACCGCGGTTTAGATAGCGCTAACCGTAATCCCGAAATTCTAGGGTTTTCAAATTTCCTTGCAGGAATTGGTGTTCGTATTCCAACCGGACTCTTTGGTTGGGGAACCACTATCGCTCATGGCGAAGAAGTTGGTGACGAGTTTGCTCGTTTTAACGTCACACCTCAAGAAGGAAAAACTGCAACTGAGGACTACCGTAACGAAGGCAACCAATTTGGTTATGTCGTAGAAATTGATCCATTCAACCCAAATTCAATGCCAAGAAAACGCACCGCATTAGGCCGCTTTGCACACGAAGGTGTTTGGACTTCAAACCTAGTAGAAGGCCAGCCAGCTGTCTTCTACATGGGTGACGATGATCAACTACAATACATCTATAAATTTGTTTCTGATGAAATCTATAACGGTCCGCAAGCCGGTGAAACCCCTTTGGAAACAGGTGATCGCTTCTTAAACAACGGTACACTATATGTTGCAAGCTTTGATGTTGATGATAATAGCGAACAAGTGGGCCGCTGGATTCCGCTAACACTTGATAACCCAGATCTAATTGCAGCAAGCACTGATGAAAACAGCCAGTTCTTTGGATTATTCGATACATTGGATTGGATCATCATTAATGCCCGTGCTGCAGCCTTTGTCGCTGGCGGTACTCCGATGGACCGGCCAGAATGGGGAGCAGTTAATCCAGCCACAGGAGAAGTCTATTTCACGACGACAAATAACACTGATCGCCGTAGTTTTGATGATACCGACGAAACTGCAGCTGCTGAAGGTGATCAGGGTAGCCGTGATGAAGTGACTGAATTCTTAGCTAACAGAGAATTTGGCGTCACACCAAGCAGTCCACGCGGCCCGAACAGGGATGGTCATATTACTCGCCTACGTGAAGCAGAAGATAACCCAGCTGCTATTAGTTTCGCTTGGGACATTCTGGTGTTTGGTTCTTCTGAAACATCGGAAGACGATCAGGGAAATACTTTTCCGAATCCAACTAACTTCTCTGGCCTAACAACGTCTACTAACGAATTTACCGATCCAGATGGTTTGTATTTCGACTTAGCATCAGTACTGTGGATTCAAACAGATGGTGGCCAACCAAATGGTAATAACCAAATGTTAGCGGCCCTTCCAGGTAATGTCGGTGATGGTGGCTTTAGAGCTGAAGACTCTGAGCGTGTTAATCAGAATTTACGTCGATTCCTGGTTGGTCCTGTTGATTGTGAAATTACGGGTATCTACATGACGCCTGATCGTCGTTCCTTGCTCATCAATATTCAACATCCAGGTGATGGTGCGGAATTCAATGTTGAAGGTGAGCTTGAACTAACCGGGAACTGGCCGAATGACAGCCGCGATGCAACCGCATTAGGTGAAGCTGGTGTTCGGGCTCGTTCAGCAACTATTTGCATTACTCGTGACGACGGTGGCGTGATTGGTGCTGAATAAAAACAAACATTAAATACTTAATCTTAGCCCTAGTCAGTCCGAAAGACAGCTAAGAATAATGTAAAATACTTGCCCCAGTTGTTATGCAGCTGGGGCTTTTTTGTCTGTCAGTCACAAAAATAAAAAAACCTGTAATGGATTAATCATCGCTAGGTAAAAGCTTTGCAACTTCATCATTCCAAAATGCTAAGCAATCCTATTTTTGGCAGAAGCAATGACAATATTTACTTCACGGAGTAATGAATAGGATGAAATTCAGGACTTCGTTACTAAGCTTGGCATTAACTTTTTTTATAAGCTGTTCAGCACTCGCTACAGATTCAACCTCAGCTGCTGAAGATAATAACCAAGGATTAATCGTTATCGCTCACCGTGGTAACAGTGGAGGACGTCCGGAGCACACCTTAGCCGCCTATCGTTCAGCTATTCGCCAAGGTGCAGATTTTATCGAGCCCGATTTAGTTGTCACTAAGGATGGTGTGCTTATCGCTCGTCATGAACCCGAAATTGGCGGTACCACAGACGTTGCAGATCGACCAGAATTTGCCGATCGAATAACAACCAAACTCTTAGATGGTGTACCAACTGAAGGCTGGTGGGCAGAAGACTTCACACTTGCTGAAATTAAAACATTGCGTGCTCGCGAGCGTATTCCTGCTATACGTCCTCAGAACACCGCCTTTAATGATAGATTTAAAATTCCTACGCTAGCCGAGATCATTGCTCTAGTAAGACGCCAGGAAGCACGCGGCCGCATAGTCGGTATTTATCCAGAAACCAAACACCCCACTTATTTTTCTGACGACGGCGAATTCCTTGACGGTACACCAATCAATATGTCTCTCGGTAAATTATTGATTGATACACTAGTAGCCAATGATTTTACCGACCCAGACCGTATATTTATTCAATCTTTTGAATTTGCCAATTTAATTGAATTACAAAATGACATCATGCCGCAAGCTGGTGTTGATTTGCCTTTAGTGCAGCTTTATGGTGATATTGAAGACCGTTTTATTCAACCTGCGAGCAGCTTTTCACGTCCTTACGACATGATATTTAATGCTGCTAGCGGTGCTGATCTAAATGCCATATACGGTGGCCTTGCTAACCTCGTCGAAATTACACCTGAAACGGGTTACAGCGCGCTGGTAACCCAAGAAGTCATTAGCTATATCGCAAACAATTATGCCGAAGGTATGGGCCCTTGGAAAAACTCTTTCCTACTGCGTGAGCCGTTAGCAACACCCGAAGACCCTAACGGTGATGGAATCGCCCAGCTAGGTTCAAAACTAACAGGTGAAATCGGTCCGTTGCTACCTAGAGCCTTACAAGCAGGCTTAATGGTACATCCGTATACTTTGCGTGCCGAAGAAAATTTCTTAACGCAACATGCTAATGGTGTAAATCAAAGCGTAGTAGCCGAAGCCGTGCAACTTTACAGCCTAGGCGTTAATGGTTTTTTTCTTGATCAACCTGCCGATGGTGTTTTCGCGCGCTGGTTGTTTTTGAGATCGAACCAATTAAGACAAAGATCTGAAGACTAGGGTTTTACTATTTCAAGATAAAAGCTGCTAAGCTTGCACTTGGCGGCTTTTTAATATAATCGGTTAAGAAGCGTTATATAGTAAATATCGCTTATTGTGGACTTCCACGTTTTACTAGCACTGGTCTGTCTAGCACATCACTAAGTGTCGTTTGGCTAGCGTAGTTTTCAAGCATCATATGCCACTGTAGAGGATCGACGCCTATACCAAATACTGGGTGACCGCCTGTCACACGTGGAGTATCCATTAGTTGAACAAGCCGATAGTTTGGTGTTCGTTCAACTCTAAACAAGGAAGGTGTGAATTGCTCAAATCCACTAGGATAACTTGTCGAGTTTGAAAATGCTGGTGCATTACCACCATAACCAAACATACTGATATGATTTGAATCTCTTATCCAAAGAACAACAAAATTAGACTCACTTTTGATGCCGTAAAAATTAACATTACTTGCATTTCTGACTTCGGAATTAGCTTCGCCTTGAGCATGCTCTGGGTTGAATTGATAAAAATTGAGTTGATTACTCGTTCCATCTATCAACATATGTCGGTACGATGGCGCCATATTGTGCGCAGCTTCTTGGAAAAAGTTATACCACTTGCCACCACCATTATTTGTAACCCGAACAAAGGGAGTTTCAGCATCGGTTGCTGAACCCTTTCCAGGCACTCCACCATAACCGTAATCTGAATGCCGGATAAAATTAACAGCGCGAACGATGGATTCTCCACCCGAACGCCAGTGTAATGCATATGCTCCGGGCTCATAGGAAGATGCATGCAATTTAATAAATGCGAGCACTGTTTCCGCATTAGCATTATTAGCTGTTCTGACGAGCGGCTGTGGATTGGAAGGATTCGAGAATGCGATACCATCCCTCTCAGTTATCAAGCTTGATAGTGTGCGGCTGATGCCGACTAATTTAGTATTTGCCTGCAATTGCAGTGTGCTTGAAATTCGATAGTTGCCCTTTGGTAAATAGACAATTTCGTTATCGTTAATAGCCTGTTGAATGGCAGCTGTATCATCCGTAACACCATCGCCGGTTGCGTTATATGGCGGAAGTTTAACGTTAACAGCGCCAGCAGATTCCCAACTCGGGAAGTCATCTCCCCACAGATGCTGACTTTGGAGATCAGCGGGAGGCGCTGCGGTACCGCCCAAATCAATGATATCCGTAGTTGATCTTACGCCATTTAGGTAAACAGGCGTTTGGTATTGATATGTTCCGCCGCCAACAGAATATAATGGCGGCGTTACACCATTGGCATATTCATTCACCCGTCGCCAACCACTTGCCGTACCAGGCAGATCGTTACTACTATCGCGAACATCTACAAACTGTGTGGCGTTTCTAAAGTAAACATTATGCAAGTAAATACTACTATCAGTAGAGATAGCTGTATTGTTTGCGTGTTGAGATAAAAAATTAATTTCGCTATCTACCAAACTTATTTGACCTCGGTCTGCCGCTCTTCCGTTAACCCTTATAGCCGGACCTCTAATATTACTAGGTACTTCGATTTTTATACCCACCGCAGTCAAGGCTTGTCGACCACCATACAAAATGGCGTTAACAGTTTGGCCAGTCAGAGTCATACCCGTAATGGTTGGTGCTGGCTGACTTTCTAATAGGTAAAGACCGTACTGACCACCGATAACAGTGATCGCCGAGTGACTACCACCAGACCCAGCTGCCGCATCGACACCAGCAAAACCGTGAGTAACATCAATTGTTGATTCCTGAATTGCTGAACCTTGCGCTGCGCGATGCCTGATACCGATTGCGCCGGGGTTATTTTCGCCCACTTCAATATCGATATTGACAAACATTTGATTGAAAGAAATGTTTGGCTGTGGATCTTGTGGAGTCGCGTTGTAACCACGTGCCCAATAATGAACTACATATTTTGGACTACCAGGGTTATCAAAACCAGTTGAGTTCGGGGCCAAATAAATTTTTGGTCTCGCGTTTCCTTGACGTGACCCTTGCATAACACATGGTCTCTCTGGATCATTTAACATGTTGTCAGAAGTTCTTACTACTAGCGACTGCGCACAACTCAGCGTGTCAGATACCTTATAAGTACCTGTCGGCAAGTAGGTCACCATAAAATGCTGTCTAGCAAAATCGATTGCATGTTGCAGAGCTTGTGTTGAATCTTCTTGACCCATTGGGTCTGCGTTAAATGGAGGCTTAGTGACATCAACTAAACCCCATTGGGCTAGTTCATGAGACTCATCTAGCCTTGGCACTTCAAGATCTACACCATCACCAATAGGACCAAATACTGTAGATGCTAAATAGGTTCCTTGGTCTCGCTCAACTACTACTTTTTCCCAACGCACTTCTGCGATGTCAGCAGCATTACTAGATTGCCTTCTGCCTTCGAGGCTGACTGATGCATTGCCTGTCGAACTCCAGTTAAACCAATTGATGTTATGAGAACCAGAGAAATCCCGGCTACCACCATCCCAATAAACTGTTAGTTCATAATCGCGCTTACTTAACGCCAACTCAAAATGAGTGGGAGCGGCAGGTAATTGTTGGTTGTTAATTACTACATTCGTAGTTTCTGCTAATGATCCTGGACTGCCTGTTTTCCAACCAAAATTAACCCGGTTATTAGCATTAAATGTTAGCGCCATTGCAGAATCAGAACTCACTGTTCCTAGCGCGCTTGAGGAAACACCAAAGCGCGCGATATCAATACCACCAGCACTGACATTACCTTCTAACGCTAGGCGTCCGCTAAAGACCAAGCTTTGCGCAAAGAAATTGAATCGCTTACTAACAGGACTTGATATTCCACCATGCGGGTTATTGCCTGAACCCGAATTGGTAATGACCAATCCACCTTGGGTCTCTTCAATTTGTGTTCCGGATGAACTGGAAGAAACCGACCAATAGTTATCCGAATAGCTGGCATCTGAAACCTCATCATTTTCGAATTCATCGAATGCATTCAGTGCAACAATTTTGACGTTACCGACTCTCACTCGCGCGTTAGTTCCAGCATTATTGGTAGAGTCGCGACGCGCTTCAATACTAAGAGACGAATCCCCCCTCTGACCCCAAGAGTCGAAAGGTATGCTATGTTGACCAGAAAAATGGCGGCTTTCGTTCGCCCATTTTGCGACAACGCTATAACTGGATCGATCGAATGTCATACTTAGCTCATTTGGAGTTTGAGCTAGCTGAGAATCGAATAAGAGCCATTCATTAAATTCATCTGCGCCGGCAGAATCAACTTTCCATGCTAGAGCAATACCACCATCACCTTGTAAACGTAATACTATGCTGTCTTCTGAACTTATTGAAGATTCTGAGGAAGAAGTCAGAGCAACAAACATTTGCTGTCTTGCTGGATCGTTAATGCTGCCACTGATGTCAATATCACTGATAACAACCTGTATTGGTTGCGAGAAGAAATTCAAGCGATAGTCATTGTCTGTTCGAATCCCTCCTCTTTGATAATCTGCGCCGCTAGAGTTGATATCTAAATCACCCGCTGCTTCGCTCACTGTTACGTTGGCGTCAGAATAAGCTGACCAAAAGCCGTTTATAGTGTCTGCGTCGGTAAGAGTGTTATTCGAAAAATCATCAGTTATATTGACTGAGACGGGAGCAAATCTTGCATTTTGCGATGTTACTGCAGGTGGTTGATCCGACATATCACTGCCGCCATTATCGGAGCCATCACCAGAATCATTATTATCGTTACTAGAAGAATCATCCCCGTTTGACGAACCTTCGCTATCATCACTATTGCTGTCAGTAGATCCACCATTTCCTGAGCCGGAACTACCACCCGCAACGAAATCATCCTCGCCGGTATCTCCTGATGTGCTATCAGTCGATGCACCTGAACTAGAATTCGATTCTGAACCGCCGTCGGTTAAGTTGTTCGTTGATACTCCAAAGCTCGAATCTGAACCTGATCCACCTTCACCGCCGCCACAAGCACTAACAAATAAAAAAATGGAGACGAGCAATATCCTTATTACCGTGCGATCTAATTTTTTCGCTGCCATGCCAAATACCCATCTAGCAAAACTAAGTGGAGTGCAGTCACAACAACCGCACGCATCTGGCAGCTAATATCTTAGAAAAGTCAGCTTCTTTCTGAGCCTAAAATCACAAAATTTGGCTTTTTGGTAGGCAGGTATAAATGAAAAAATAGAATATGTGATCAGCCTCACATTCAAGACAGTGATGTACTTATATGTTCTATTACTTTAAGTGGACTATAAAAAGACTAGTATCGCTTACAGAAGATCAAGCGAAGCTATAAAACCAAGACTAATGATTAGATTGGAGTGAAGAAAAAATATCTATACAACCATTATTTAAAAACGCAGTTGCATAAGTTAGTTGTATCAAATCTAAAAAAATTTAGATGGCAAAAGGTGCATTTATAAAGTTATTAAAATGAGATGCAACCGTTCTGCTATCGGTTGCATCACTTAGAAAATTAACTTAAGGTCGCTAATACTGGGATACCAAGTCGTTCTGGAACCTCATCCTCTAATCTTATACGTCGATCACGCATTTCCATAAGAAGCGCGAATGCAATGCCGAAAATTACTCCGACAAATGCCGCAAGCAACAGGTTTAAAGTTAGATTTGGACTACTTGGTCTAACAGGCGGCACAGCTCTGCTTAATACAGTGATATTAGTCTGGTTAAACTGACTTTCCAAATTACTCTCATAATATGCCTTTAATGCAGCATCATAATTTCGTTGTGTCGCCTCAACGTCACGCACCAAGACACCCAAACCGTCACGTTGCTTTTTCAAGTTCAACACTTTTGATTTTTGCCGCTCATATAAACGTGTCAGTGATTCTTCTTGCTCAACTGCGCGACTATACTCTGGATGGTTTTGACCCAATTGGCGAGATCGTACATCATAGGTTTTTTGCTGTGCATCAATAAGGTCAGTCGATAACTCCTCCAACCTAATCGTTTCCGTATCAAGTTTTTCATCTAGAGCAAAAATTCCTTTTTCCTGCTGGTAAAGCGTTAACTCAGTTTGCTTCTCATCAAGCTCTACTCGGAGCGTATTTATCTGATCGTTAAACCAAGCAGCATTGCGACGCGCAGGCTCAGTGCTTAACTCAAGTGTCGCCTCAATATAAGCTTCGGCAAAAGCCTCCGACAATAAAGCACTAAGTTCTGCACTAGTAGTAATTGATGTTATATTTAAGAGCAAGCTATCCCAGGAAGGAGTAACAACCAAACTACGCAATGCTCTTTTTGCAAGCAAATGATCTATAGACCCTGATATATCTGACTCTTCAAGTTCACCAATCAGTGCTTCCTTTGCTTGGCTGCTGTTTACCAAGTTTAAATTTTCAACAACCTTTTTCGCAACCTTATGGCTTTGAATGATATCTACTTGTGTTGCTAAGTATTTGCTAAGAAATTGTGCGGGGATTGCAGAACTTCCAAATGGGCCAGCACTGCGAAAGTTAAGCACTATACCGGTAGTCGCCGAGTACTTTTTGGGTAATGAGTTAGTAATTTGCCATGTCACACCTACTGTGACAACTAGGGCAAGTAACACTAAGTAAAATCTGGATTTCAGTATCTGAAATAATAAACGAAAACTCATAGCTATGTACCTATTTGAAACAGTCGCTTTTTAAAACAATCGAGACTTAACGTGAACGACATCATCGGCTTGCAGCTGCTCTGTTGTTTTTACTTTAAATTCTTTTGATTCACCACTCTTGTCGCGGCGTCGAAGTGTTATACCCTTTTCTCTGCCGTCCTCGGTTAAGCCTCCGCTCACTGACAATGCTTGCATCACAGAAGTGTCTCGCTCTAAACGGTATCTACCCGGACGTTTAACTTCCCCATATATGTAGTAGAAATCTGCTTTTGGAATTAAAACCAAATCACCACCCGATATCGTATAATTTTGACGAATATCTGCATCTTTTACCAAAGCAATCAAATCTATCTGTACTCGCTTAGTGATGCCGTCTTTAGTCGTAACTAAAGTTAGGTAGTCTGCGGCTTGACGCGTTACTCCACCGGCTAATGCCAACAAATCGACAATCGTACCGGCACCCTCACCTGAAACGCTTTGAACAGGAAATTTGCCTGGGTCTTCAATTTCACCAAGTATAGTCACCAGATCCTCTGGATTAGTGCGGCGTTCCTCTACAAATATTTGAACTTGTGGGTTTCTCACGAAATTGCCTCTTTGTAGCAGCGCAGCAATTTCTGACTCGGCCTCGCGGTTTGATTTTCCAGCGACGTTAACCTCACCGATCAATGGAAAAGACAGACGACCTTCGCTGGTAATTCGGGTAATTGTATTCAAATCCTGCTGGCCATAGACTGAAATTCGGACAACATCCCCAGGCCCCAGAGCGGGATCTTTAGCAATAACCGCCTGCGAAAAACTTAATAAAGCTAATAAAATCGCATTAACAAAATATTTAACATAATGACTCTTCATCACACAATTCACCTAAGCCTTAGTAAGAAAACGATATATTCTTAAAATCATGCTTTTTCTAGCGGCCTTGATTTTCAGATCTTAATTACCGCGCCAGCCATAGTCATGACAATTGCGTCAGGCCAAATCATGTATTTGACCGACTTATCTACTTATAAGCTTACCCGCTTTTCGGCATAAGTACCATTTATCATGTGTTACAAAACGTTTATATCTAGTTCACTTTCAATTCATAATCAATAACGTAGAATCGGTCACAATTTTTTAAATAGACCTCTACTTAATTGATTGCTGGTCGCTATAACTCTTGGACTTGTAAGTGCTATACGGTTGCCCCTGCGAATATTTGCTAACTCTGCATCTTAGCGCGTCACCGACTCACTCAGAAGACGCTATATCGATTAAACACTACAAGTTCCCAAAATATTTTCATAAACAGTCAAAACGGTAAATAAAGCGATGTTTCACTCGAGATCTTGCAAATCTGCTGCGCTACTACTTACAACCCTATTCTTTATCAGTTTTAATACCCAAGCAAACCAGATATTTCCCTATCTCGACGACGCTAATACAAGCTCCCCGCCGGCAAATGGTGCGCCGTCTATTGAGGCCCACGAATATCCCAGAGTGATGTTACATCGTCTACCCCCTAGCAGCGTCACTAACGACGCGCTCTCCAAATACATGTTTATCGATGCACACGGTGCAGCTTACCCCCGACTGGAAGGCATTCAGCGTGATTTTTCGCCAGAAACCATGTCATTAAGACATATCAGTGCACGCGGATATCAATCATTTGCCACCACAGCTTGTTTTATTACCAATGGACCCGCATTTGAGGAAACTACTTCGGTTAGCCAAGGTGGACCCGAGGCCGATGGGTGTGGAATTTATGCTGGACACTGGTTGTATAAGGCCGGGGCCAGATTAACTCAATCGATTGATGCAAGTACACGCACTTTAAGGGTTAGCGATGCATCAAGGTTCACAGCAGGTAGCTACGTAGTCATTTACGATGCCCCCGCCGGCTCTTTTAATAACGCGGAGCATGCGCGGATTCAATCTGTCAGCCGATCTAGCAATACGCTAACCCTGAGTGGACGTGGATTCAAGTCACGAACTCGATCCCATTCATCCAATTCTATCGTCGCTCAGCATGTGCTTGGTCAAGGTAGCGAAGGTAGCACCAACACGGAACTATGGGCATTCAATATGAGCTCTCAGAGTCCACGCGACGCGAATAACCGAACGTTTGGCGAGTTTTTCGCGCGCTGGCTAGGAAGAAATCTATTGAGAACGCGTAATGGCGTAAGAACAACTGCAAATATTGCGGGTATATTGTTTGACGTTGATTTTTACTTTGACTTGGCGCCGGTTGAATCTGACCACAATAATGACCTGGTAATTGACAATGGCGTGAGTCCATCAGGCGTTAACTGGCTTGGCCAAGGACTTGAGCAGTTCTACCAACTTGTTCGCCAACGACTACCTAATTACTACATATTGGGCGGCGTGCACACCGCTCGTGGATATGACCACTTGCACGGCTCTCAAATGGAAAACTGGCTAGATTTCGGAAACGGTGATTTTAGAGGTGATACACGCTACGAGCAGCTAGACTCTCTAATGGCCTATTACTTATTCAATATGCAGGAACGTGGCTTTGGCGTACCGCTTACCCACAATCTTAATAAGACCGCTACTCGCCTGTATCCTGGCATTGCATCACCAAGACCTACAACAAATGCGCCGTTTCGGCTTGGACTGACCACAACGTTAATGGATAACGGCTACTATGGAACACACTCCCGCTTCACACCAGACGCGTGGTGGGATGAGTATGCAGTAGATGTTACACCGGGCTCTAACCGATACGGCACAGCAATCGACATTAACGATACTGCCGGAGTAAGACAGCACAGGGGGTGGTTAGGCCAACCTACAGGTAGATTTGTTCGTTTAGTTGATTCTAATGCCTTTGCTCCACAACAAAACCTGATACCAAATGGTTCATTTGACAATAATCTAAGTACTTGGTCTGCGAGCAATAATATTTCAATTAGCCGAGTCACTTCAGGCCAGTTTGAAGGTAATGGTGCCATGAGAATCTCTGGCGCTACCCCATATACTCCTGACATCTTCGCAGCTAGAGTCCAAACTGAGCGTATTAGCGTGTCATCAGGTGAAGAAATGACTGTAGCCTTCGCCGCCAGATCTTCAGAATTTCGCACTATTAATGTCGACTTTGGTTCGGTTCGCGGACAGCGTATTCCAGTCGGTCCAAACTGGCGGCGTTATGTACTGACATTTGTCTCAGATAGCAACCAGAATATCCCTGTAAGATTTCAGGTCGGTCGTGAAGATGCGCCCGTATGGCTGGATTCAGTACATGTATTCCGTGGCAATGCTAACGTTTTTAGACGTGATTTTGAAAATGGTATCGCTATCGCTAATGCTACTCCCTCCGCACGCACCATCCAGCTGGGAGGCGAGTTTCAAAGAATTTCTGGAACACAAGACTCTTCAGTCAACAATGGCAGAACGGTTACTTCTGTGACCATACCGCCTTACGACGGCCTCCTACTAGTTAGACCAGAAGGTTCTAACAATAATGGTGGTGGCAATAATGGCGGTGGTAATAATGGTGGTGGTAATACCGGCGGCCAATCTACAGCAGCTATTGGCGACTTCGTATGGAATGATGCCAATGGTAATGGTGTACAAGGTGGGGCTGAAAATGGCCTAGCAGGTGTACGTGTCGAGTTAAGAAGCTGTAGTGGCAGCTTAATTGATTCCGTTAATACCGATTCTTCTGGTAATTACAGATTCAGAGACCTAGCTGCTGGAGACTATGAGATTGGCGTTATTCTGCCGGCTAATACAAGCTTTAGTCCGCGATTCCAGGGTTCAGAAGGTGCCAGAGACAGCAATATAAACCCAGCTTCTGGTACTTCTGGCTGTCTCTCCTTGAGTGAAGGTCAAACACGCTTCGGTATTGATGCCGGTATTATTCTCGATGACACAAGCAACACATCTGGCACTGCATCTCTAGGAAACTACGTTTGGAATGACGCAAATGGTAATGGTATACAAGGCGGTGCCGAAGTCGGAATCGAAAATGTCAGGGTAGAACTAAGAAGTTGTAGCGGTAATGTTTTAGCAACTACCAATACAGACTCCGCAGGTCTTTACCAGTTTACAGATTTAGCAGCCGGGGAATATGAAATTGGTGTCGCTCTTCCAAGTGGAAGTGTCTTCAGTCCACGATTCCAGGGTTCAGAAGGTGCCAGAGATAGCAATATCGACCCAGCTTCTGGAAGCTCAGGTTGCTTAACATTGAACGATGGTCAGACTCGATTTGGAATCGATGCCGGAATTATCGTTAGCCAAGGCACCGCTAGTATAGGTGACTATGTCTGGAACGACGTAAATGGTAATGGTATTCAAGGCGGCGCAGAAAATGGTTTAGCAGGAGTCAGAGTGGAACTTCGCAGCTGCAGTAGTGGTGATGTTCTCGATTCTGTCAATACCGATTCTACAGGTGCGTATATATTCGATAATTTGGCGGCTGGAGAATATGAGATTGGTGTAATTCTGCCAAGTGGTGCCAGTTTCAGTCCACGTCTACAAGGCACTGATGGTTCCAGAGATAGTAATATCAACGAGAACTCTGGCTCGTCTGGTTGTTTAACCTTGGTTGATGGTCAAGCCCGTCTAGGCATCGATGCAGGTATCGTAATTAGAACCGGTACAGCCAGAATTGGTGATTATGTCTGGAACGACGCGAATGGTAATGGCGTTCAAGGCGGCGCAGAACTCGGTCTAGCAGGAGTTCGAGTGGAGCTTCGAAGTTGTACTGGCAATGTGCTCGCTTCTACGCTATCTGATTCGAGCGGTGCCTACATATTTGATCAACTTGCAGCTGGGGAATACGAGATAGGCGTGATTTTACCGAATGGCGCAAGTTTCAGCCCAAGCCGACAAGGGAGCGATGGCTCGAGAGATAGCAATATTGATCCAGCCACAGGAACATCAGGTTGCCTGACGCTTAGTGACGGCCAAACGCGTTTTGGAATCGATGCTGGTATTCGACCTAGACAAGGTACTGCTAGCCTCGGCGACCGAGTTTGGAACGATGTGAATGGTAATGGAATACAGGGTGGCTTAGAACCTGGCCTTAGCGGTGTCCGTATTCAACTACTAACATGTAACGGAGTTGTCCTAGCTAACACATTTTCAGACTCAGATGGCCAGTATCTATTTTCAAATCTACTGGCAGGCGAATATCAACTACGAGTTGTCGTCCCCACTGGAGGAACACTAAGCCCTCGCTTTCAAGGTAGCGATGTTAGTAGAGACAGCAACTTCAGCCCAAGCACAAATTCTACTGGCTGTATTACTTTGAGCGATGGACAAACCCGTAACTTTATCGATGCGGGAATAGTATTTTAAATCTTGAAATAACTGAGGCCTGTTTTCCACTTACAAAAAATTGGAAAACAGGTTTTATCAGAATTGAACTAGCTAAACGTAAATTCTTCCATGCTTTACAACATTGGGCTATTCAAGGCTTTCTGGTATAAACTCATTTCTTCGCTGAAATGCTTCTCAATTTGTGCTACTTGATCTGAAGATAATTCCCCACGAGGGTCTTTCACTGACTTTTGTGGCCTGCTATCCACACCCATACGCGCCTGAATACCTCGTTTTAACGACGCTAAACGTTCTGTCAGGTTTGATTTATAGACTTTTGAGGGTGAGACATTATTTGCACTAAGTGATAATGTTTTACCTATACGCTTTGAAAAAAATACAGTTAACTCATCGAGCTTCTCGAAAGCGAATAGATAATCTACTCCAGGGGAGCCTGACTCATCAGTAAGAAAGCGAAGTTGGGAATCCAATCTAGCAAACTCAGGCTGATCTTCAGACAGGAAGGCATCAACAAATTCAGCAAACGTGATATGCGCTGTACTATTAGCACTTTGCGCCTCTCTGAGAGCACTTCTAGAACGAAACCGATACCAACTGTACAACCAAGAAATAGGCTCTCGAATAATAGCAACTCGTTCAAACCGTTGCTCGGGCGCAACACTCTTCAAAAAAGGTTCGAGTAAAGAATTGAAATCTCGAACATTGATATGCCGTACTGCTGGTGTTCCAAGCAGATGAATCTGTGTATGTGGTTTCAGCATCGCTTCGACAGAATTAGACGCACACTTAGGTGTGCAAAAAAACACAAAATTATCTTTTAGGCTAATCAGCATTATTGTCCCGATTCCTATTCATTTGTTTCAAATTCATACTTAATGTAGCGACCTAGTTTCTTAATACTGCAACTAATTAATTGTAAATAACACGCTCACATTTCCCTATCAGATTACCATAACAGTCTTCCACATGATTTGTGGATAAATATCGTGCAAATGAACAACAATTATTTTATCGTCTTCAATCAAACTACTTATTTTTTGTCTCTGATGAATAAAGCATACATGCTGCGGATTTTATTTTCCAAAAACACTAATATCTTCATCATCAATCTCTGAAAAAATACTTACTGAATTCCGACTCTGAGTTACTTTTATGACGCATTAAAAAAAGACTTCTTTTTCTCAAAAACTTGATAATTTTACCGATACAAAAAACAGTTATCTGCATCAACTTCTATAAAGAAAAACATGTTTGCAAGAAGAACTTTTGAGGTATACCAAATAGGCTTTAGGATTAATCGGCATTAAGAATTTATTTTTTTGCTTGAGCAGTTTGGATATCCTTTTTACCGGGAACTATATCCTGACGCAGGATAATGCTAGACACTGAAGATGGCGGCAAGGTAAGTAAAAAACTACCATCTTCCTTAATATCAATCAGTTCTTGTTTAGGATCCAGTTCCATATTGATCGGAATACTTGGATCTGAAGCATTTTGTCCAACTTTTCCCGATATATACGAATGATTAATTGCTACTTTAGAGTTATTCCAAGGTGCATAGTTAATTTCTACTTCTGTAGCTTGCGACGATCGGTTAACCATCCATAACCCCAATTTTTCCCTGGAATCATCTGTAAACGCAGCAGCCCTTATGTCATAACCTCCGGGGTAGTTACTCACGTTTGGGCTAGAAGTAAACGTCCCTAACACCACAGGTAGATCCGTTGACTGAAGTAATTGCATTCCCCAATAAACAGGACGTGGCCGCAAGTCATAATTTTGTACTGACGCGTCAAATAATTGCCATGGACCGGCGTTCAAACCATGCCATGACGCACCTTGAATCTCTGGAAATTGCGCCAACGCGATGAGAAAATCTGAAGTACCAAGCATGGCAGACAAATTACTTGTTAGTTGTATACTATCGACAGCACGACCTTTCTTAATATCAATTCCTCTAGCATGTTCTGTCACCCATACATTAATATCCGTGTCCTTGCGAACTCTCTTCGCTTCATCAATAGCCCGCTTAAATTGTTTTAGCCGCCAGGAAATACGTCTGTATTTCTTAACGTCTGCTGCCTCGTCATAGTAATAATGTAAAGAGAAATCATTAACAGATGGCAGTCCAGTCAAAACATCCCGAATAAGGTCTCTGTATTGACTAACATTACCCTTGAGTATGTTGCCTTTGTATTTGTAGTCAAAATCACGAAGAAATGCGACAAACCTAGCTTCGGAGTCAACTTCTAATACTGCCTGCATTGTATCTTTGGCACGTTCAACATATTTCTGATGACTCCATTGATATATGGATCTATCTAACTCATTCCCCAGCTGGTAATAACGAGGAAAACCGTTATGTTTATCTGCTTCGAGTATATATTTTGCTAACTCCGCGTTACTCTTCGCTATAGTTTCGCTGTCAAACTCATTTACCAATTCAAATATATCATGTCCAACCAAGTTCAGAACGTACCATGGCTTACCATTTACAGAGTCAACAAATTCTAAATACTCATCAATACCAAATAAAACTTTTGATGCTTCCCTTGACTTGATAATTTTTTGACGTTTTCTTTTTTGGTAAGGCCCAACTGCTTGTTCCCACCAAAAACGATTTGCAACCAACCCACCTGGATATCGATACAAAGCACCATCAAATTCTTGCATATGCTTAACTATCTTTGGCTCAACATAATTATGCTTCTTATTCCATAAATCACGCTGAAAGTAGTAGTGATTAATATTGAAACCAAATAAAGTTGATGGTAATTTTTCTCTAACAACATTATCGCTATCGATAAATACGCTTGCTTGCTTAGCATGCTTTATATCTAATACAGTAAGATGCTTTTGTTTCCCTGCCTTACTCTCGGCAACTACAGTGTTAGCTCCGAAGAAAACGAGTGTTGTCATTGTCACTAACAAACACGCAAATATTCTTCTTTGATACCATGAAATTGACATTTAGATTATCTCTAGATATAAAATAGTTACTTACTTAAATTAAGGTTAGTTTCATTCTTCATTTGTTTATGCCAGTATGCGATATAACCAAAGACAAGCATCAATAAAACTTGATATGAAATGTGAAAGACAAAAGAACTTTTATGAAAAAGACTTAATGTAAAAATGACTATAGCTACCTGTAACCCATGAAAAATGGATGCTTTCCACTTATCAACATGGTAGTACTCAGTTAGGGTTCGACAAGCGCTATATGCAGAAAAAAATATAGCAAATACTAATGCCATACCAACTATCCCGGTATCCCAAAGCAAAGCGGATATCGCTGTTAAGCCAATACCGACACCTGGGTACTTATTTTGTGCGAGTGTACTAACAGAGCTAACCCCTCCAGTACCTTCTCTAGACGCACCAGCCCCATAGCCAAATAATGTATTCCCTACGTCTCCGCTAGCGGCTTGCTCGCCAAACCAATAAGTAATAGTAGTCCAGCGGTTTAGCAATAAATTACCATGTCCGTGCCCTTCGCTAACATTATCCTCGATCGCGCTATTTAAAAATTCTTCTACGCCTTGCGAATCACTACCCCTGGTTGAGACCAATAAATAGGAAGCGAGTATGGCGCTAACCATTAAAGCCGCGAATACACCGCCAAAAACAAATATAGCTGGCCTATCACGAATTTCATCTCGAAACAAAATAATATAAGCAATAACGATATAAACTAATGAGATCTTGCTTAAATTCAACATAATGGGAATGATGAGAAACAGCATTAATAGTGCTAACTTACTAATGGGCAATACTCCGCGCTTCCATAAAGCCGTAACAATAGACATAACTATTAGAAGCAACGCTGTCAGTACTGCATTGGCCCCTCCACCGGTAGCACTTGCGCCAAACGTTCCCGCAATAACATCTTCAGGCACAATACCATCACCCAAACCAATACGAGTTGGCACAATAAAAAAGTATTGATGCAAGGCAAAAGGCAACTGGATCAAGCCGAGCAATATAAGAAACTTAGGAATAAAATTAATATGTCCCTTATCCCAAGCTAGAAGCGCCAAAGCTATGAAAAGACCATAAACTTGGAAATAACCCTTAACACCAAAAACAAAGGTATTGAAATCAACGAAATTAATAAAACTAGAAAATAGTGTGACTGTGAAAAATGCAATAATCCACCATAATAATGAAGATGGCTTTTCTCGTTTATACTTAAACGCATACTCTATTATCGCCAAAGCACCGATAACTAAGGTAAGCAAACTAACTACCCATCGAATTATCTGTAATTGAGGCCAGTATAATTGTGCCAACCCAGCGATGATCAGACCGCTAATCAGCGTAAACCAGAGAAGAATATCTGGTTTATACAAAAGTAGTAAACCACATAGCGTACTAACATAGAGCGCGACGAATACAACTTTACCATGACCTGCTAAATAAGCCCCAATCACACAAGCAACCAAGAACAAGAGATATATCCCTAGATCCCTTATCTTGACGAAGCTATTATCAAGAGAGAAATTGGATCTTAAGGTACTCATTTTTACTTAGCACCCGAAATCAACGCGCGCAGTTGAATCCACGCTCGCTTTGGATTAGAAAGAGCCACACCCAGAACATGCAGTGGGTATCGTAAATATTGAACCAAAGTATCTACAAACCGAACCTTGTTACTAGAGTGTCTTTCATAGCCAAGTCGATCCATAAATGGACCTGTACGATTTTCAACCACGTTGAGCTCGCCTACAGATAAGATATCTTTCCACGCATCTTGAACGTCTGACGTTATTCCTTTCTTGCCTGTATTACCATCTTGATTTGAAGATCCCCACCGAGGGACATCTAACATGGATTCTTCAAAATCTACGCCCAGAAAATGACATACTCGAGAAACATGATGACTGGGGTCTGAAACCAAGTCTTCGAACTTAAGCACCATAAATCTAGGATGGTTTTCTAAAGCATTAGCAGCCTCAGTTGCTCGACTCCATAGACGACACATCGTAAACGGATGATAATTAAACCAGGTTCTGATCACCTCTGAAATCGGAACATGTTTTCCGCTGAGTTTGCGTAGGCGCCAGCGATTTTTTTGCGAAGCTATTACAGCGCGTGGGTCTCTCAACATATGAACAACACGTGCACTCGGATAATAGTCGAGCAACTGTTTAGCATAAAAGATATTACGAGGTGTTTGTTCACAAGCTCCTTCTTTTTTTGACTCATGAGCAAAATACATCACCACCTTCTCATAGATATCCATACCTGTAATTGTATTAGCTAAAGTCTTACCAATAATCGTTTCGGCTATCTCGCGTTCCAGTTCTTCTGGACCATCACCCCATATCCCTTTTTCCTGGCGAGCAATCAAATTTGCTGCCAGTCCTATGCTATCTTCCGCGCCTAAGATACCACCCTCTTTATACGGGTCCACCAAGTCACCAAAATAATGCAATTCATTTAAAGCCAAGATTTTTGAGTGATTCCCAAGCACTCTACTCATCATAGTAGTCCCTGATCTTGAAGCACCTGTGACAAAGATTGATAAAAATGATTGTTCTTCGATATTACTCATAATCTTCTAGTTTATTGTGGAACCTATCAAAGACTATCGTCCATGAGCGCTTGATATCGAGACGCCAAATTTTGAGCGATAATAGGGTATGTTCTATTATCTCTAACATAGCTGCGGCCACGTGACGCCATTTCTTCCGTCTTACTTGGGTCGTCAAGCATATCAATCATTGCATCCGCAAATTCCATTACAGACCATTCAACACAAAGCCCTGCTCCACTTTCATCAATAATCGTTTTTTGTTCCGGATGCATACTTGCAATTACTGGTCTGCCCAATGCCATATATTCACTAATCTTGGTTGGCGAAGTAGAGAGTAGTATTTTTGTTGGATAAAAAGGCGAGAGACAGATAGCTGCCTTTGATACTCTATTATGCGCATCAGGCATAGGTATCATTCCAGTGAATTCTATTTTGTCTAATAAACGCAGTTGCTTAGCTTTCTCTTCAAGAAACTCCTTATCACCAGCTATATCACTATCTCCGACAAATATAAGGCGAGAATTCGGAAATCGCTTATTTACAATTGCAAAGGCTTCAATAAGCATGTCAAGTCGCCTAACTCTTATAAGGGTACCAAGATAAAGAATGGTCTCAGGTATTACTTCTCCTAATGGGTAATCAAGCAGTTTATCGTCTACGCCCATTGGTACAGGCGTCATTAACTTGGGCTTAACGCCTTCTGCTGCAATATCTTCCAGCATTTTTTGACTTTGCACGAAGTTATGATCTGCATTGGGCATAATGATCTTATAGAGTAACCATGCAGAAATGCGGCCACCTAGCATGCTTATCCATGGCACCAATGCCCTCCCTTCCTTCGCATCTAGCATTCTTGCTTCAGCAAAGGGATAAGAAATCCAGTACACAAATTTTTTTCCGCGTAACTTCGCCGCAACAAGTCCTAGTACCGCAGAAACAAATTTATCTCGAATCTGAATAATATCGTAGTCACCAGTAAATGCGAGCCAAAATGTACGTATATCCGCCGCTATCTCGATCATTTTATTTGTAACCGCCGCTTTAATACCACCGCTTGCCACTCTGCCAACAACATAGCCTACAGCGTTATTCCATTCAGTTTTTGTCCATACTGGTGCTGGCTTATTGGTATACACAATATAGTCAATTGACATGCCATATGAGGCAAGCCGATTAGCAAAAAGATCGGATATATCTACCCTATCGGCATTACCTGGACCCCCTACGAGATAAAGCATCTTCGCATTTATAGCATGCTCACTCATAGCCGAACTCACGATTTAGCTCACCACCAATGTTTTCAAATTTCGCTAGTATTTCTTGCGACAACTCAGTTCGCCAACGTTCGTCAGATGGCTTAAGACCACTTTTTATTCTAAAGCGCGCTGGGTTACCACCGGCAGAGTGAATAACTTGATCTTCGTTAAACTCGATCATCTCTTTAGAGTAAGGTATTTCTAACCAGTCACAGAGAGATTGAATGTGGATATCAGGATCTTTAACAAAATCCTCGTATCGAATGCGAGTTCGATGCTCTGGTGCAACCCACCGATTGAGGATTCTCTTGGTAATACGATGATAATAATTCCAGCGCCCTGCTGCTTCATTAAAATCCATATTCTTTTTCATTCGAGAATTTGTCACACCGCGACCATCACGAACCAAATGAATAATACGTACCCTATCTGGATCATACTGATATAGGTGGGCAGCTTTACGTGGCAATTTTGATGCATCAATAATGATGTCTTTTTCCCAAACTTGAGCGGCAGATTCATACAACTGCAGGGTATTCTTTACACTTGTTGTCACTGACGGCAGCGCTATTCGCTTCAATTTAACAGAGCTTGGCCCATAAAATAACGATGCTGTGTCAATTGCTCCGCGAACTTTTGCACTTAACATGCGGCTGCGAGTTTGATAAGTGTGATCCACCAAACCTGAGCCGGTTTTACCTTTTATCGCATCACCAATATAGAGACCGTAGGGGCTGCTGCGCATATCCACCCCGGTACGAGAAGATAACTCCTTAAATACACCATCCCATGAAGGGCACTCTGCTAATAGTTCACCGCATGTACATAATTCTTTCATCGCTAAAAGTTTAGGAATAAAAGATACCTCCCCCAAATTGGCAGCACGCGAATGCTGACCCAAAATTAGACTCAGCAGTGTAGAGCCGCCTTGAGGCGATGACATGATATATACAAACTTCATAATAATTTCCAGATCAGCCAGTAGATAAATTCACCGCCAGCAAACCACTAAGCGCACAAATAACACGCTCCACTACAAGGCTTCAACTATCAGCTCTCCAATGTGATAAGTCCCTACTAAACTGAGATTCAATATACTGTATCTGTTCTTCATAGTAATTCTGTAATTTCTGCCGAATTTCATCGGGCATATCAACTTTTGGAGCTGAATTGACACGAGATCGTTCTGGTTTTTCTATAGTGTTGACAGATAATTTGGGATCGAGAAATGAATAAACTCTATCTAACTCTGTATCACTATCAGATACGATGTCGTCGTAAAACAAATAGAGCATATTCTCTTTAGGAATGACGCCCCCCCAATTCTCTATGGCTCGTTTATAGTCACCGCGAATTAATACTTCAGGGTGCATGATTGAGCTCATCAATTTATCCATATCCTGAAATGTTGGATCATTCTCACCCTTTTGATACCAAATTGTCTTTCGCACCCCAGACCAAGCGCGCTCAACAGGGTTACGAATAATATATATAACCTTAATTCGAGGCATGCGCTGTAAGATCAGCTCAACTCTCGCTCGCGAAACCGTACTATAATAAGGCGTTATATCGCCTTTGATTTTATCTCTACCTTTCTGAAATTGAAGTGAATACCATCTCCAATGAGATTCATTATTCATATCAAAATACGAAGACCTATTCCATTTCAATCCTGTATCGTCAGCACGATAAAGACCCAATTCTTCATCAAAGAAATGAAGCTCTTTTACTTTGGGTAAAAAGAATGATGGGTGACTTTGTAAGCGCTTGTGCAACCACGTAGTTGCCGCTCGAGGGGCACCAATACATAAAAAATTCGGTAATACCGCTGGCATTTGAGTTGCAAATTTTACATATTGAAGCTGTGCGGTTTTTACAACACTGCGCCTGAGCGACTTCAGCATAAAATTCAGATTCATCGCTTAACTAGCATCCTCATCAACTTTATATAAAGCTCAAATTATCAATAGATTACAATATTATTTGCAACCTGATTATTAATAAATGTGTTTAATTTATTAGTTATTTTAGGGGGATTATTAATTTAAGGCTATCATCAATTACCAACCTACTGTATCGGCCGTAATGAGCTCTTCCTTATACGGAAAGCCAACACATGCCAGCATTGATAAGCCTATAGATTAAGTGGACGAATAGAAAGCCAGTCCGTGACAAAAAAGAAGTGAGAATCGACAGCGAAAAAAATACTCTCGTGCCCAAGAATTGCTAGGACAAAAAATGACGCCTTGTTCATCTCCTTATGGAGAATTACTAAATAAATAGACGGCGCCAGATCCGGAGAATAGGTCGTCATTACTGGCGGGACCAATTGAAGGATTGCTATCTTCCCTTACTGCTGAAACGATTACACTATTGCCAGAAATCACAACACTTGTTCCAAACTCATCCCCAACGTCTGCATTTTCCGCTTTGAAAATAGCTTGCTCGACCCAGGAACTATTCGCATCAAATGAATATAAATAAGCCGCACCAGAGCTGGCCAAAGAATTATCACTTGGTGTCAAACTCGATGCACTATTTTCAAGGGCCGCGCCGACGACTACATTACTACCAGAAATTGACACAGCTGTTCCAAATTCATCTCGGCTATCACCATTTGACGCTTTTAAAAGTGCTTCTTGTTGCCAGCTACCAGAACTTGTTCGAGCAAAGACATAGGCAGCACCTGATTCACGTAAAATATTATTCGCCCCATTCGCATTACGGCCACTATCTTCATTTACCGCACCAACGACTAACCTATCGCCAGACAGTGACACACTGGTTCCAAATTCATCGCCTGAACCAGCATTAGAAGCCTTTAAAAATGCTTGCTGGAACCAGTTACCAGCGCTATCTCTCTCAAATACATATGCTGCACCAGAGTTAGGAAATACACTGTCTTCGAAAACAGCACCCACAACCAGCCTGTCTTCTGAAATTGAAATACTGCCACCAAATAAGTCATTACTATTCGTATTTGCTGCTTTCAACAGTTGTTGTTGCGACCATAGCCCATTTACATCCCTAGTAAAAACATAAACTGCACCAGAATCACCGGCAATACTATCTTCGAAACTAGCACCAACGGCTAGTATATCGCCATAAATTGCAACGCTATTCCCGAAGCGATCACCTGAACCAGCGTTAGACGCTTTCAGCAAGGCCTGTTCAATCCAATTTCCATTTCCGTCTTTTACATATACGTAAACAGCACCGGAATCGGTTAAGGAATTATTCGCATTACCTAAAGCTGGGTTACTATCCTCAAACGGCGCGCCCACTACAATCGTATCACCGCTCATGGCAACACTACTTCCAAATTGATCCCCTACGTCTAGGTTAGAAGCACGCAAAAGCGCTTGCTCTAGCCAAGAACCACCGCTATCTCTGCTATACACATAGGCAGCTCCTGAATTATTATTAAACCCGTTAAAAGCACCTCCGAGGCTACCATCACCATCCTCTCGAAAAGCGCCAACAACTAATGTACTACCAGAAGCCGAAAGTGCTGTCCCAAAACGGTCAGCACCACCCGCATTAGATGCTTTCAGAAATGCACTTTGTGCAATATTGGATGCTGGAGCACGCGTAACAACCAAGTTATATATGCTCTGAGCAGAGCCGTTGTTCAATACAAAGCTAAATGAATTTTCTCCAACTTCTAAGTTGTCGCTAATCGACTCACCTGAATCAACGGCAATACCATTAATTTCTAGCGTCCCATTAGAAAAATCGGCGCTTAAAACAACATTATCATTTAAAAACCCCACATTCGAAGTGTAATTAAACAAGCTAGATTCAAATGATTCATTAAGTGTAATGTTGGTAGTCAAACCGGTCACCACAAGAGGTTGAGAACCAACATCAATAGATACTGTAGTAGATGCAGAAGCGTCCTGCCCATCGAAAGCAATAAAGCTAAAGCTTGCTTGTCCTGAAAAACCGAGAGTCGGGACAAAGGTAAACACACTGGTATCAGCTTGATCGACTGAAACTGTACCCCCAATACCATTAGTGACGATAAAAGTTAAATCATCACCATTAGCATCCGTTGCCGATAACGTTCCAGTTAATGTGGTGCCAAACTCCGTGCTAAGAGTTTGAGAATTAGCAATAGGTATAGCGTTAGCAACGTCTATATTTACCCATGCAACGGCCGATTGACTAAGTCCATCGTATACTGTGAAACCAAATCTAGCCGGGCCGGAGAAACCTGTAGAAGGGGAAAAAACAAATTCACCTGTGTTATTATCGATAATAACACTACCACCTACTGCTGAACCCGACTCTTGATAATTTAATGGCAACGGCGCATTGTCAGGGTCAACCCCCGTTAGCGTTCCCACCACATCTGTCTCGGAAGCAGCAGAAATAGTAAGCGAGTTCGCGACCGGTACAGCATTCGGTCTCTGCGCCACCTCAATCGTCACTAACGCTGCAACCGACGTATCTGATCCATCCGAGACCGTAAACTCAAAACTCGCCGCACCCGAAAAACCTAACGCCGGTGTGAAAGTAAATGCCCCCATCGCACCATCAATCACAACATTGCCGCCTACAGCAACACCCGCCTCCGCAAAACTCAGCGCTTGTGGACCACTATCTCCATCACTCCCCGTCAATGTTCCTAACACCGCCGTCTCAAATTCCGTCGTCAACGCTTGACCATTCGCGACGGGTACTATATTTGGCGACTCACAAGACTGGAAGGTGGTCAAATCAAACGGAGCTAACAGTGGTACTCTACCCTCCCCTAGCAAAACAACGTTACCTGAAGGAGCATCATTTACATTGAAACATGTAGACGCACCAGCTGGAGTACTAAACTTAAATTCGTCTATAGGGCCACCGTTAGTTGCAACAGACAGATTGAAAATTAACTCGTTAAGGTTGCTTGTGTTATCCAGCAAATCAGAATTTTCAATATTTACCGGCATGACTTGGCTAAACCCAAGATCAGATTCAACAACGCCTGCAAATGACATGCGCTGTGTAACTCCACCAGCACTGGCCACTACATTCCATTCACCAGTTACCAGGTCTTGCCATAAAAATAATGCCTGATCAGTATCTCTATCAATAGCTGGTCTACCAAATATAGATGGCTCGTTATCTTGGATACTAACCACCATTACCGCATCTTCAATCAACGCATTGCTTGATGCGTTATCAATATTCACCGTAAAGGTTTCACTTGATATTTCGGCAATCTGGTCATCAGTTATCGGAATATCAATACTGACAGACGTTTCACCTGGCTGGAAACTAATTGTTAGCGGCAACGTCACACCTAAATAATCGTCAGGATTGACGGCCGTACCATCCTCAGTAGTCAATTCCACAGTGACAAGTTCTGCACCAGGGCTAGATAAGTTAATAGCAATGCTTGCCGTTCCATCCGCTTCAGAAACTATGAGATCTTCACCCAAACTCACTATCGTCGGTAAATTTGTACAAGGACCCAAAGTTGCTAAATCAAGTGGCGTTGTAAGTGGTGTCCGGGCTTCACCAACAAAAATTGTCTGTCCAGAAGGTAACTGATCTGCCGTTAAACAAGCAGATGATCCTATAGGAAACTCAAAACTAAACTCATCAATTGGCCCTAAACCACTAGCCACGTTTAATTCAAAAAATAGCTTTCCTTGTATTTTCAGATCATCCAGGCTGTCATTACGTTCAATGTTGATCGGTGTGATTTGCGTAAAACCTGGACTAGAATAAATCGATCCAGCGAATGTACTTACTTGCGTGTCACCACCAGCACTGGCTATAACATGCCAAACGCCCGAAAGTTCATTCTGCCAAACAAACAAGCCTTGGTCGACATCGCGATCAATATCTGGTCGTCCAAATGGAGAAAACTCGTTATCCTCTATTGTGACTGTGACTGTTTCAGAACCAATTACCGCATCACCCGAAACATTAATTAAATTCACTGTAAAAGATTCAGACCCTTCGAAAACCGAATCTTCTAATATAGGAATATCAATACTTGTTGAGGTTTCACCAGGAAGGAAGCTAACTGTTAAAGGCGTTAGCAAACCATCATAGTCACTAGCCGTGCTAGCACTACCATCACTAGTAAATATGTCAATGGTAATAAGTTCGGTACTTGCACGAGTCAAGCTCAATGGCACACTCACCACTCCTGCAGCCTCAGAAACGCTTATATCACCAAGCAGTGTAACCGTGACTGGAATATCTGTACACGGTTGTAATGTAGATAAGTCAAACGGTGCAACTATTGGAGTTCTAGATTCTCCGATCAGAACAGTTTGCCCGGAAGGAGCATCCGTCACCATAAAACACGAAGACGAACCTGATGGGACACCAAACCTAAACTGGTCTATTGGCCCATTACCCGTCGCCACATTCATATCATAAGCAAGCACATTAGGGTTTGACGTAAAATCGATCGTATCACTAGGCTCGATATTAACGAGTTTTACATTAGTGAACCCTTGATCAGTTATTACAGCACCCGTAAATGCTGTTTGATCTGTTACACCACCAGCACTGGCAACAACCTGCCAATCATCGTTATTACCGTTTCTCCAAACAAATAAGGCTCGATCAACATCGCGGTTGATCCTTGGCCTTCCATAGGGAGATATGCTTACGTCATTATCACTGATGCTTACCGTCGCCGCTGTCGTTCCAAGCTGTGCATTACCCACAACATTCGCTATGCTAATGGCAAAGTCCTCTGTCGACTCCACCTCAGCATCATCAACTATCGCTACATCCACACTCGCCGTCGTCTCACCCACGGGGAAACTCACTAACGTCCCCGCTCGACCCGTAAAGTCATCAGGCGATACCGCACTACCATCCGCTGTACTCAACTCAACCGTCACTAACTCTGTTTGCGCCGGAGTCATACTCAACTGCACCGTCGCTACACCCGCATCCTCTGCCACTACAACATCACCGGCCAACGATACTTCCGATGCCGCTACCGCATCATTATCACTGATGCTTACCGTCGCCGCTGTCGTGCCCAACACCGCATTGCCCGTCACATTCGCGATGTTCACATTAAAGCTTTCCGTTGATTCCACCTCCGCATCATCAACAATCGCTATATTCACACTCGCCGTCGTCTCACCTATGGCGAAACTCACTAACGTAGATGTCTGCTGCATAAAGTCCTCAGGCGATACCGCGCTGCCATCTACCGTGCTCAGCTCAACTGTCACTTCTTCATCGCTCGCCGGTGACAAACTCAACTGCACTGTCGCAATACCTGCATCTTCAGCAACACCCACGTCTCCAACTAGAGACACATCTGATGCCGCTACTACATCATTATCCGTAATACTGACCGTCGCCGCTGTCGTGCTCAACACCGCATTGCCCGTTACATTCGCGATGTTCACATTAAAGCTTTCCGTTGATTCCACCTCCGCATCATCAACAATCGCAATATCCACACTCGCAGTCGTCTCGCCCGCAGCGAAACTCACTAGCGTAGATGTCTGCTCCGTAAAGTCCTCAGGTGATACTGCACTGTCATTTACCGTACTCAGCTCAACCGTCACTAACTCTGTTTGCGCTGGAGTCATACTCAACTGAACGGTTGCAACACCCGCATCCTCATCAAGACTAATATCACCGTCTAGTGAAACCACAGATGCCATGACGCCATCAAGCCGCGCCGCAACTCCGCTACCCTCAGTTATACGATAAATACCATTTGCCTGAATATCAGAAATTGTTTCTCTATCGCCATTTGGCCAATGGACCTCAATATCAACAAATGAATTTTCGGCCAAACCAAAATGTATACGCTTAAAGTTTTGCGACCATCGATGATAACCGCCATTTTGTTCCCTAACTTGAGTTATACCATTTGTAGTGGCATAAACCGTAGCACCAACACCATCTCTGTTGGAAACAACACCTTCTAAATCAATCTCAATCCAATTATTGTTATTTCCATTATTACGAAACAACTCGCTAGGCCCGCCATCGCCCTCGGGCACTAGGTTATTTCCATTTGTGACAAATAGATCCAGAAAACCATTGTTATCATAATCAGCAACAATGACGCTTTCTGATGTACCCACTTCTAATCCGATACCTACTACCCCTTCAGCACCATGTGCACCAGGAATGAATGAAAAAACACCCTGACCATTATTTTCGTAAAAACGGTTTGCAATATTACTGATACCACCTCGACAAGCGACATAGATGTCCAAATCCATATCGTTGTCAAAGTCGGCTGTAACAGCGCTATTACAGCTAATCTCTTCGTCAAACCCGTTCTGTTGCGCTACGTTTTGAAAACCACTTGGAGTATTGAAGAATAATGTTGGTACTCTAGGAAGTTCTATAGTTTGAAACCCAGCCGAGGAAACATCTGATATATCAACACTACTAATTACTTTTATATAGGTTTGACTAAATCTGCCACCGGCTGAAAGTTGGAAAACCCACTCGTTTGTATTAACGTCAAAGCCTATGTATACGCCTTGGTCAGACGCGGGATCATGTGGCTGGATACCCCAGTTAGTAGAATCATCAGCGGATAGAACAAATTGAACATTTTCATTATTATCACTGGTAAAACTAGACGGGTTTGCACCATCAGCACCAATGAATACTTGAGCTGCAAGATTTCGGATATTGGGCTCACCATCCCAATCTATATTAATGTCGATCGTGCCGTCGCCGACAAAGCGTAAAGTCTCCTCTCTTGCACCTGACACATTTAGATGCGCTTGAACCTCACGCTGCGTAATTTGCGCAATGCCTGATATTCTTTGTCTTCCATGGACATTCAAAAAGTCCATGTCTAAGTCACCGTCAAAATCACCAATTGCAGTATCTAAAACGAGACTGCGACTTGGAATGGTATCGGTACGCAGTGTAAATGGCACAAAAGTCGTCTCATAGGACTGTAGTGGAAAAACGGTGTTAGCACAGATTAGCTCCAGCCTGTCATCACCACTGAAGTCGGCTAAATAACCTTTACGACCATCGTCGCATTGGATACCCACTTCATCAGTCCTGTTGACAAAGTTCTGGCCGGAAGGATCCTGCTGAAAAATATCAGAGTCGGATTGTGAAGACGCCATCCAAAAATCCAACAAGCCGTCTAGATCATAATCAAGCCATATCGGCTGGCGGCCACGCCAACGTGGGATACCGGGATCAAATTGTGCGGTTCGATCAACAAGTTGACCATCTTGATTTAACAAAAATTGATTTGAGTTCGCACCACCCGTGGTCGCATAGAGGTCCTGGTCTCCATCGTTATCAAAGTCTCCCCACGCAGAGCCATGGGCATCAACGTGTGGCCACTCCGCAAACAATTCAACGTCCTGAGCGATGTCAGTAAACGTACCATCGCCATTATTAACAAACAAACTCGGCGCATTTCGGTGATTACTGAGAAATAAGTCCGGATACAAATCACGATTGAGGTCTCCCCACGCTGCACCATACGACTCACCTGAGTATTCAACACCAGACCCTTGTGTAACATTTTCAAACAAATCTTGCGCATTAGCCGAAAAAGCAACCAAGCCATACAACAAGAATCCAAATGCCTTGCAACTGAACACAGTGCCGCGGAGCCATGCTACGGGAGAAATTAAAATTTTACAAAAGCCTTGCATCAGTAAGCCAATAAGCTCTCAACTTAGTGTTTATATTTTTCGCTAGTTTACGAGTAACTAATAAGCGAGTGTCGAACAATTTAGTTTCTAAAAATTTACAAATTAGTAACATAAAAACAACTAGCACTTATTAAATCCGTGTCATTTATCTGAAACAAAACTCAGCTACGTCTGGTGTCAAAATTTGGCATGTTGAAATGCCGATAATGACAATATAACTGACTACCTGATCAGCAATTAAAATTCATTAATAATCAATCAGTTACTAGCAATTTAACTACAACATGCTTAAAAGTGTAAAGTTTTCCGACACTAGCTTGTAATTTCAGTAAGATTTCAAAAAACCTACCTTATAGAAACCATATAAACAAATAGAATAGTAAACCAATTCGTACTATTAAGATGATATAAACTAATTGCCTTCAAAACAATTAGTAATTGCGAAAGTAATGTAATGGCAACCGGATTAAACTACTCAATCTTCGCTCCGGCTTGGCTTTATGCATAGCATCAAAATAAACCCACTCAAGGGAAAAACTAGAAGTCGAGATTTGCTTTTTCTGCTACATGCGACAACCAAAAGCTACTGACACGCCCCTAATGTTGCTAAGTTAATCGGAACCGTTACAGGGATCCTGTTTTCACCTAGCAATACTGTCGTTCCGGCTGGGGAATCGGTAACACTGAAACATACCGACGCGCCTACTGGGAAAGAAAAATTAAACTCATCAAGCGGACCACCTCCGGTCGCCACACGCATACTGAAATCTATCACGCTAGGGTCAGTCGTAAAGTCAAATGTATCGCTATTCTCAATGCTAACATCATTGACATCGATAAAGTCTTGGTCAGATACGATTGAACCTGTAAAGAATGTAGGTGGCGTGCTTACACCGCCAGCACTAGCGACAACATTCCATCTTCCAGTATTTTCGTCTTGCCATATGAATAACTCACGATCGACATTACGATCGATACTTGGTCGACCAAATGGCATGGCTTCATCGTCAGTAATAAAAACTGTTGTTGAACTCGCCGCGATTACGGCATTACTAGATACGTTACTCAAACTTACAGTAAAATCTTCTAGCCCTTCGAACAATGAATCGTCAATTATTGATAAATCGACTACCTGTCTGGTCTCACCTGGCTGAAAAGTCACAGTTTGGGGTGCGGCAAGCCCGGTATAATCGCTTGCGGATATCGCCAATCCATCTATAGTCGCGACATCCACTGTAACGATATCCGTGCTTGTTTGCGTCAAATTAAGCGGAACACTAACTATACTATCAGTCTCATCCACGCTAATGTTACCGCTCAAGGTTACTGTTGTAGGCAAGCCCGTACAAGGCCCAAAAGTCGCCAAATCAAACGGTGCCGTTACCGGAGTCCTCGATTCACCCACCAGCACAGTCTGACCAGAAGGTGCATCACTTACTAGGAAGCACGTAGCAGCACCGGCCGGAAGGCTGAAGCTAAACGCATCGAATGGTCCTAAGCCAGAGGCAACACCCATACGGTAAGCTATTCGGTTTGGATCGGTGCTATTGTCGACAAAGTCACCAAAAATCTCTTCGATACTTAACGGCGTAACTTGATTAAAGCCTATATCGGATAAAATCATACCGTTGGTAAACATCCTGTCAGTAAAACCACCACCTGTAGCGACAACATTCCAGTCACCCGTGACTTCGTCTTGCCAGACAAATAAAGCTTGATCAACATCACGGTCTATATTGGGTTCACCTAAAGCTGAAACTTCATTGTCGGCAATTGATACAGTGATCAAACCAGTTCCTATTGCTGCATTAGCAGAAGCGTTCGAAAGTGATACAGAGAAGGTTTCTAGCCCTTCTGTTAGCGCATCATCAACAATAGGGATAGAGACATTCATTGACGTATCGCCAGGCTGGAAGGTGACCGTTTGTGGTGTTGCAAGCCCCGCATAGTCATCAGGAGACACAGCGCTACCATTGGTTGTCGCTACTTCTACAGTCAACACGTCAGTATTTGCAAGCGACAAATTCAGCGGAATACTTACTGAGCCCGCACCTTCAGCCACTGTGATATCACCACCTAGAGATACCGTAGATACCGCAGCAGTACATGGACCTAATGTGGCCAAATCAAACGGAGCAGTAACAGGAATTCGTGACTCGCCAAGCAATACCGTTTGACCAGATGGCGCATCACTCACCATGAAACAAACTGAAGCACCCGCTGGGAAGCTAAAGTTAAACTCATCTAGCGGCCCGCCACCCGTAGCCACACGAAGACTATAGGCGATTTCACTAGGATTAGTAGTAGCGTCTAGGGTATCAGTACCTTCGATACTAATACCATTTACGTCAATAAAGTCTTGGTCTGAGACAATAGTACCGGTAAAGAAGCTCAGATCTGTTACGCCACCAGCACTGGCAACAACATTCCATCTACCTGTTGCTTGATCTTGCCAAGCAAACAAACCTCTATCGACATCTCTATCAATATCTGGACGACCAAAAGGATTATCCTCATTATCGACAATCGTTACTGTTATCGTGCCAGTACCAATAACAGAGTTTGGCGAAACATTGCTCAAATTAACAGTAAAGCGCTCATCTCCTTCCAGCAGCAGATCTTCCTGAATTGGAATATCGATACTTGTTGTGATTTCACCAGGTTGGAAAGTGATAGTCTGCGGACTCGTAATACCAGTGTAGTCATCAGGTGAAACTGCTGTGTCATCCAAAGTCGTGACTTCAACGGTAATGATTTCAGTACTCTCAAGTGTGAGGTTTAGCGGAACACTGACCGTACCCGCACCCTCAGAAACGGTAATATCTCCACCCAATGTCACTGTTGACGGTAACCCAGTACAAGGACCAAGCGTCGCTAAATCGAACGGAGCAGTTACAGGCACTCTTGACTCACCAATCAAGACCGTCTGACCTGATGGGATATCGCTAACCATAAAGCAGACCGATGCTCCTGCCGGAACGTCAAAATTAAATTCGTCGAGTGGACCACCGCCTGTAGCAACACGCAAACTAAAGGCAATCTCATTTGGGTTAGTGGTGAAATCTAATGTATCACTGCCTTCTATACCGATGCCTTGTACACTACTAAAGCCTTGACTTGATAAGATTACACCAGAAAAGAAAGTTTGTTGTGTCACGCCACCCGCACTTGCGACGACGTTCCACCGACCAGTACCCTGATCTTGCCAAGCAAACAACTCTCTATCGACATCACGGTCAATGTTTGGACGACCAAATGGAGAAATAGCCACATCATTATCCGTAATATTCACCGTTGCCGCAGCAGTGCCAAGCTGTGCATTACCCGTCACATTCGCGATGTTCACACTAAAGCTTTCCGTTGATTCCACCTCCGTATCATCAACAATCGCGATATCCACACTCGCCGTCGTCTGACCTATCGCAAACGTCACAACTGTCGGCGCTAATGGATCAATACCCGTGTAGTCCGCAGGACTCACCGCACTGCCATCCAACGTGCTCAACTCTACCGTCACTTCTTCGTTGCTCGCCGGTGACAAACTCAACTCTACCGTCGCCACACCCGCATCTTCCGCAATCGTGACATCACCTACAAGCGCTAAGGTCGCTACTTCGTTATCCGTAATATTCACCGTTGCCGCCGCAGTGCCTAGCTGTGCATTGCCCGTCACATTCGCGATGTTCACACTAAAGCTTTCCGTTGACTCTACCTCCGCATCATCAACTATCGCAATATCCACACTCGCCGTCGTCTCACCTATCGCAAAGGTCACTAACGTCGGTGTCAATGGATCAATACCCGTGTAGTCCGCAGAACTCACCGCACTGCCATCCAACGTGCTCAACTCTACCGTCACTTCTTCGTTGCTC
>CAZTYM010000001.1:0-165350 GCA_964617475.1 uncultured Thiotrichales bacterium | reverse complement strand
CACCTACAAGCGCTAAGGTCGCTACTTCGTTATCCGTAATATTCACCGTTGCCGCAGCAGTGCCAAGCTGTGCATTGCCCGTCACATTCGCGATGTTCACACTAAAGCTTTCCGTTGATTCCACCTCCGTATCATCAACAATCGCGATATCCACACTCGCCGTCGTCTGACCTATCGCAAACGTCACAACTGTCGGCGCTAATGGATCAATACCCGTGTAGTCCGCAGGACTCACCGCACTGCCATCCAACGTGCTCAACTCTACCGTCACTTCTTCGTTGCTCGCCGGTGACAAACTCAACTCTACCGTCGCCACACCCGCATCTTCCGCAATCGTGACATCACCTACAAGCGCTAAGGTCGCTACTTCGTTATCCGTAATATTCACCGTTGCCGCAGCAGTGCCAAGCTGTGCATTGCCCGTCACATTCGCGATGTTCACACTAAAGCTTTCCGTTGATTCCACCTCCGTATCATCAACAATCGCGATATCCACACTCGCCGTCGTCTGACCTATCGCAAACGTCACAACTGTCGGCGCTAATGGATCAATACCCGTGTAGTCCGCAGGACTCACCGCACTGCCATCCAACGTGCTCAACTCTACCGTCACTTCTTCGTTGCTCGCCGGTGACAAACTCAACTCTACCGTCGCCACACCCGCATCTTCCGCAACCGTCACATCTCCAACCAATGAAACAGTAGAAGTAATACCTGTACAAGGCCCAAGCGTTGCTAGATTAAATGGTGCGTTAAAAGGTGTTCTCGATTCACCAACCAGAATTCGCTGACCTGAGGGAGCATCGCTAACTAAAACGCAAGTCGAAGCACCAGCAGGGAGCAAGAAGTTAAATTCATCGAGCGGACCTGCACCATCGCGCACTCCCATGCTATATACGATTTCATTAGGGTCGGTAACAAAATCAAGAACGTCACCTGCACCTTGCTCGATACTCACATCAGTGACCTGTGTAAACCCTAAGTCAGAAGTAATTGAACCACTGAAAAATACCCTGTCCTGAGCACCACCGGCAGTCGCAACCATAGTCCAAGCACCAGTTGTTGCATCTTGATAGAGGAACAATTCCTGATCAACATCTCGATCTATAGCAGGACGACCTAGTGGCGACGCTTCATTGTCTTCTATGCTAACTACGGCAGTACCATCTTCGATCAAAGCATTTGTAGAAGGGTTACTTAGTTCTACATTAAATGCTTCCGGACCTTCAGCTAGGTTGTCGTCAATAATCGGAATGGTCACACTGACAGACGTTTGACCAACAGGGAAAATCACCGTTGCAGGCGAAGTTAACCCTGTGTAATCGTCAGGTGATACCGCAGTACCATCTGTAGTCGACAGTTCTACAGTCACTACTTCTGTACTTGGGAACAACAAAGTTACAGGTATATCAACCGAAGCTTCTGTCTCGGAAACACTGACATCCGCTACGGAAATTCGTGTTGGTACACCCGTACATGGCTGTAAAGTCGCAAGATCGAAAGGCGCTGTTAGCGGCTGTCTTGACGCACCAAGTAATACAGTTTGACCTGAAGGTGCACCAGTTACAGTGAAACAAACAGATGCGCCGATAGGGAAACTAAAGTTAAATTCATCTACTGGCCCGGCCCCCTGTCGTACTGCCAAGTCGAACAGGATTGCATTCGGATCAGTAACATTATCTAAGACATCATTGCCTTCAATACTTACTGGTGTGACTTGAGTAAAACCTTGATCAGATAATATTTCACCAACAAAATTGAGTGTTTGAGTAGATCCGCCAGCAGTGGCTTCAACATTCCACGCACCCGTCGTCTCGTCCTGCCAAAGGAACAATGCCTGATCAACATCTCTATCAACTACCGGACGACCTATTGGGTTGATTTCGTCATCCTCAAGCGTAATTACAGCGCTATTTCTTGAAATAAGCGCGCTACCGACTAGATTACTAATGGTAACGTTAAAATCTTCAGTCCCTTCTGCTTCTAGATCATCATTGATTGTAATATCAACGCTTGCACTGAGGTCACCAGGTTGGAAAGTAACAATTTGTGGTAATGCAGCGTCGATACCAGCGTAATCGTCAGGAGATGTCGCGCTACCATCAGTCGTACTAAGCTCTACAGTGACTACATCTGTCGCGGCAAAGGACAAATTCAATGGCACACTTACAATTCCGTCAGCCTCATTGACGACTGCGTCTTCCACAGATACCGACGGCAACTGCATTTGATTGTTACATGGACCCAGTGTTAATAAGTCAATTGGTAATGTTATTGGATTCTTTAAAAATCCGAGAAAAACATCAGCCCCAGCAGGAGCATCAAGTGAAAGACATGCACTGGTGCCAGGTTGTAAACTAAAGTCGAAACCATCAATACCTGTCGCACCTGAAACCAGGTCAAATATAATTTGGCGTGAATCAGGTGAATCCACACTGTCATTAGTTTCAATATTGAAAGCAGTCAAACTTGCCAATGGGTCATCGGCTAAAACGCTACCTTCATAATTTGTTGAAACACCGCCGCCTGTTACACGAACATGCCAGGTATCGGCATTACAATCACGCCATACGAACAACCCTTGTTCAACAAGCCGATCAATTTCAGGCTCAACACAAGGGGAAAGAGGTACAGAGGTTGTTAAAGTAACTTGCTCGATTGTCGATGGGCCTGAAACACCATCGCTTTCTGTAATACGGTACAAGTTGTTAACTGTGTCTGTAATGCCATCTATCGTAAAATTATCAATATCGCCATTCGGCCAAATAACCTGTATGTCAACAGACGTATTTTGCGCTAAACCAAAGTGAATACGCTGATGGTCTTGTGACCAACGATGGAAACCACCATTTTGTTCACGCAACTGAGTGACGCCGCCCGCAGTTGCAAAAACTTTGGCACCAATACTATCGCGGTTAGACCGTGTCCCCACCAAGTCGAGCTGTATCCAGTTATTGTTATTATCGCTTGTGTTCCGCAGTAGTACGTCAGGCCCACCATTAGCTAGCGGTTCAAATTCAGGATAAAGCTTAAGGCCATTTGTAACAAACAAATCAACGCGACCGTCAACATCGTAGTCGGCTACCGTTACACTTTCTGCTAACCCCACATTGAAACCAAGAGGGCCTTCACCACCAGTAGTTGGCGGTAATAATACGAATGTGCCATCGCCTTGGTTTTCGTACACGATGTTTGGTATGTTTTCGATGCCCGTACGACAAGCCATGTAGATATCCACATCCATATCATTATCAAAGTCTGCAGCAACAACTGAAGCACACGATTGCGGCTGACCCAAGCCTGAGGCTTGCGCGCTTTCAATAAAATCTCCAGTATTAGGATCACTAAGTACGAGTGCGGACCGGTTAGGGGCATCACTATTGTTTAGACCGAATACCTGTATGTCAGACATATCTGGAACGGTGCTATCAATGAACGTATAGGTGTAAGCAAATGTATTGCCTCTATCAACCCGGTATTGCCATGTTTCGGAAGCGACATCGTAACCAATGTATATAGCTGAAGGTAAGGTTGGATCAATATCAACAATCCCTTGGTGATCAGGGTTAGATGCCGATAGAGTAAAAGTTAAAACAGTATCAATATTCTGCACACCTGTATTGATACCCTGTGAACCAATAAAGACGCGGTTAATATTACGACTAGCCCAAGTAACCTGGAAAGTAACGTCTCCCGTTGTTTTAAAATCGATACCTTGAGGGATGTCGGGTTCAGTCGGAATCAGATGAGCTTCAATTCTAGAGGGACTGACAATTGCTGCACCTCGTTGACGTAACCTTCCCCGCGACATAACGAAGTCATTGACCAAGTCTCCATTGAAGTCACCGATTGCAGTGTCTGTCACGTTCGAAATGACCGGAAATTGGTTAGCGACTGTAGTAAAAGGTAACTGACCTACGTTATAAATTTCGTCAGGGGCGAACGCTGCACTCAAACAGACAAAATCAAGTCTTGAGTCGTTATTTACATCGGAAAGCAAGCTGTAGTTCGATCCGTCATTAATAACACATGCCGCATTTGCCGCACTATTCACACGTTGAAAATCGCGAGCACCTGGAATTTGTCGATGCATCTGCGGCCTAGAACTACGAAGAGATACAGCAAAGTCTAATAAACCATCCAGATCGAAATCTAACCAGGTAGGCATTCTGCCAGCCCAGTTAACTACGTCGAATGTAAATGTACTGTCATTAACCTCGTCTGAAAGTATGGTATCGGTATTAACAAGAAACTGACTATTTGCCGAAGATCCAATTGTGATAAATAAATCCTGGTCACCGTCGTTATCAAAGTCGGCCCAGCTACCTCCATGCATGTCACGATTTGGTCTCTCTCTCCAGATATCTACTTCGAACCCTCGGTCTTCAAATGATCCATCCGCCTGGTTTAAGTAAGCACTTGGAGTATTTCGATGATGGTTAACGAAAAGATCAGGCCAACCATCGCTGTTCGAGTCACCCCATGAAGCACCGTAAGATTCACCTTCATACTCCGTACCTGACCCGACAGTCACGTCCTCGAACTTAATTTCTGCGTGTACTGTGGTTGCACAGAGAAATAGATATATGCCCGTGACAAGCGCGGCCGTAGCACAGCGACTGAGTGATGAAAGCTCCCTCCAGAATCCGAAATTATCTATCTCACAGCTAAAACTGTATTTGTAATCACTCATCGCTATCCCTTAATCAAAGAATTTCCCGTTGCATTAGCAACATTTAACTAAATCTATTGTTGATCTGCATATAATAGGCCAATTATTTTTTTTCTTTACATTACAATTACTTACCATTATTTATCGATATAACAACTTGCGTGTAACCATGTGAATGTAAAGTTTCTCGACAAACTAATTTAGTGCCTAGTCGACATAACTCGTTTACTCTCATAGCCTTAGCCAAGAGCGTTGTAGAAAGGCCTGAATCTTATCAAAACCAATACTGTAAAGTTTTCCGACACCTTCATTTAACAGCTAAACATAGGACAACAATTTTTTTACTGTTAGGGTAGATAACAGACACCGAGTGAGATAGGCTCGATATACAGACATTGCGCTAAGCGTGACTAGACTTTTCATAAATCGTTGTACTTTCGGTTAAGCGCACTACAATTGGCGCATTAGCATCCGATATAGACAAGAGATGCAATACAGAATTCATGCGTCATCATTCAATCCAGCGATATAATAGCCAATATAAAGCGTGAATTTATGAGGAATAGTTTTTTCTGTTAGGCGTTCCTTACTCGCTCACTAAGGAGAATTGAAACAATGAAGCCAACGTTCATTGGCATCGGAGCACAAAAATGTGCCTCAACCTGGGTTTATGACATTCTTGCAGACCACCCTGAAGCATATGTCAGCGAAAAAAAGGAACTGGATTTTTTTTCCAACTATTATGACTTTGGCTTTGAGTGGTATGAACGTAATTTCATAGACACCAACAAAAAAATAATCGGCGAAATATCACCCTCTTATTTTCACGGCGTATCCGTACCCACCCGAATCAAACAATACAACCCAGAAGTCAAGCTTATCGTCCTACTGAGAAACCCTGAACAAAGAGCCATCTCAAATCATCAACATGAAGTCCGCACTGGTCACATTCAGGGCGAAGATTTGAGTTTTGAATATGGAATGAAGAACAACCCCTCTTATATAGAACAAGGGCTTTACGCAACGCACTTAGAAAACTGGCTAGTGCATTTTCCAAAAGAGCAGTTACTCGTTCTACTTTTTGATGATGTTATTAAGGACCCAGTGGCCGTTTCTAAACGCGTTTATCAGTTCTTAGAAATTGACCCCAATCACCAGTCCGCAGCGCTGACTCAGCGCTCCAACGAAAGCTACGTAAACCGGTCTGCAGGAGCAGAAGCAATAAAGAATGGTGTCCGTTCGATCATTCGTAAAATCGGTTTAGGATCGTTATGGAATACTACAGGTAAACTAGGTTTTCAAAAAATATACCGTAACTTAAACCGCACTAGTTCCAATACCGTCATTCCACCCATGAAAGAAGCTACCAAGCAGCAATTGAAAGAAAGCTTTGAAAACGAAATTAAGCGTTTAGAGAAGCTAATTGACCGACCATTGAAGCATTGGCTTTAATAACTGTTTTAGCTATCTCCTAACCCCCACCAAACTTTAAGGTAATACTTCGTGAGCATGCCTCTATCTGGATCAAAACACTATGGTATCAAAGCATTTAGAAAGAGCTTTATTCATTTTGTGTTGGGGAAAGGATTTGCTGCTGGGTCTACCTTCGTCGTTTTACTGCTAATTATTCGTGCATTGTCTATTGCCGAATTTGCGGTCTATACATCGCTGCACGCCCTTACTCGAATTATGGGGCTTGTGTCTTCTTTTGGTGTTAATTCTGTATTACATCGATTCGTGCCAGAACTGCGCACCCACAGTAATAACAAGCCAATGTACCAATTGCTGATGTATAGCATCGCGCTTAGGGCTGTTCTTTACCTTGTGCTTATAGCAGTACTGCTTCCATTTATTGAAGTAATAGCAAACGCATTTAAACTTCAAGACTGGCTGTGGATAGTACCGTGGTATTTCGCAGTCGGATTTTTTCGTGCAAACGCCACTTTTGTTGTGATGGCATTGGAAAACCTATTATGGCAGAAAGAAGCACAATATAGTGCCGCTATTGGTGGTCTTATTAAACTGGTTCTAGTGGTATTTGCGATGTCGATTGATCAACTATCACTAGCTAATTTTGTCATTATTGAGGGCATTTCGGAAGCGGCAACTCTAGTTATTTTGCTTTGCTGGCTGATAGTGCGCAGAAGAAACGATCATGAAAAGCACCTAGGTGATAGCAGTGTCTTAATGACAAATCGAAATCGTTATCTTAGATTCGGCGCGTGGAGTTACATGCAAAACCTTACTTCCATTTCCTACGGTAGTCCTGCGAATCGACTCTTTGTTTCTTACTTTATGCCAACAGAGCTCATTGCCTTATTCGGTGTGATAGACAGATTAATAGAATATATAAGAAAGTTTGCACCAATTCGCCTTTTTGTTGGTTTGATAAGACCGAAGTTTATGTCACGCTACAGCATAGATAATGATTTTAGTCATATCGTCTCTATGGGAAATTTCCTGTTCCGTTTAAATTTGCTCGTACTGGTACCGCTTTTTATCCTTTTTTCCGTAGCCGGCGAGACGCTATTTAATTGGATATCATCGGGTAAATATACAAATGCTTCTCTACTATTTTTAGGTTTCTATACCGTAATAGTAATTTCCAGCATTAACGTGGTGCTAGACCTTTTAGTAAAAGCAGTTGAACACACTCGCATATTTACTATTAGCAATCTAACCCTATCAGCATCCATATTCTTGGCGATTCCGCTTATTCCGCACTTAGGTCTATGGTCTATTGCCATCGCAAATATTGCAGGCCTTGTTTTATCAGTAATTATTATTACTGTGTATATGCGACGATATGACTATATTTTTACGTTTGATTGGAGGCTAAGCTTCCTTATATTAGCAATTACTATATTATCCATAGCCGCCGGTTTTGCGCTTAAAGCACTAGGTTTAATTGAAATTATTGCAGCAATAGCCGCCTGCACATTATTTCTAGCTATTATTTTAGTCAAACTGCCACTTAAACACGACGAAAAAGTGCTGATTCAGCAAATTTTGCCGAGTAAGTTAAAATTTTTAATAAGAATGAATTAAGTTTTAGGAATTGAACTTGCTTGAGTTCTTTTCTATGGATTATGCGAGAATGCTTTCCATCACTTCAAGGTATTAAGGTATTGATGCACAATAACGTCTCAGCGAGACTTTGCATGAACACGGTAATAATCCTTATCTGCTATGATGGATACTAATTGATTATCTTTAATCAAGCGTTGTCAGACTTCTCTTATTTTATCAGAATTATTTTTTCCCATATAAGCTGCATCTTATGCAGTTGCTAAACCTTTTCCATACTAATGGCAAGACAACACTCCTTAGTGCCTATAGCAGCCAATAATTAAGGAAAGGTGAGTGCAGCAATTTTGCCAGGAGCACCGACTGCTGCTGAGCAAGAGTCGACTCGGAAACTGTTACGATAATGCTATAAAGGAATCTTTTTTAGTAGTTTGAATAAAGAGAAGATCGATAGTGCTGCTATCTCTTGATTGTCATCCCTGCCAATAATTCACTCGTCCACCTGGAGAGCCAAATTCACATAATGATCAAATCAAGTATAAACTCAGTAATTGATTGCTCCATGCCAGCATAGTCTCCTAACATCGGAGTATTCAAATCAATCAACATTAAGATCAATATCCGTCGCTTTTACCGTCGTTCTTTCTGAGAAATAGCCATAAACTGCATCTCCCAACATACCACCACATCCAGCAATGTAAACACGACTATTTTTATCAAGATTCACAACATTCTCCAAAAATATTTCTTAGACAGATCAGAACAAATAATTACTACGGTTTATTGAACACAGCACCCACTACAGTGGCTCTATCATTCACTCTATCCACAAAGGTTGAAGCATCAGTGTGATGAGTACGATTAGGCACCAATACCATCAGCGCTCCTCCGCAAGCCTCAGCTACGGCTTCAGCGGCATTACCTAACTCACCAGGTGAGGTATCAAAAATCACCACGTCAAACCGACTTGAAACAACACTCTTGAGTTGTTTAAATTTCTCCCGCGATAATAGTTCTGAAGGGTTTGGCGGCGCTGCGCCAGCCGTCATCACATATAATCGATTTATCAATTCTATACTTCTGATTGGTAAATCCAGATCATCATTACCAACAAGCAACGTAGACAAACCTATGGAATTATCTAGTCCAAAAATTTTATGCTGACGTGCATCTTGTAAATCGGCATCAACAAGCAAAGTTTTATGCCCAAGTTGAGAAAAAGCGATAGCAAGATTAGCGGCAAGATAACTGCGGCCAGAGCCCGAATTTGGACTAACAATCGCTAGGCAGTTATGCTCATCATTAAACCACTTGGAAATTAACTGACTTCTTAGGTTTCGAATATCTTCCGCTTTCGTAGTGAAAGGACGGTAAGCAGATACCAATTCCTTGCTTAAATTACCCTCGTTTTTAAGCAGATAAGGATAGTCAAAATGCGCGGCAATAGCGCGCTCAACATCATTGCGAGACGCAGCCCTGAGTTTAATTGCGGCCTCACCAAAACGAATCTTTTTCTTTTGCGCATAGGTAATAATGCGTTTAACATCTTTTTCCTTGATTTTCCCTTCCTTGAGGAGAATCTGCCCTAAGCGGTTGTCGAACGCACTATCAGGTTCCAGTATGACCGATTCCAAGTTCGAATCCATAGTAATATCCCGCTTCTCGATTCCAGTACTATTAATTAATATAGCATTAGGTGACATCTTGCTTGTCCTTCCTCCCCATATTGCAACAGTTTACCCAGCTTAATCACACAACTTTAAGAAGGATAATTATCGAGCCTTCCGCTAACAAAGACCTGAACTGCATGCAAATCAATGGTAAATATAAAACTAACTACTTTCATCAAAAAGCGCAAGTGAAATATACCTGTAACGCCTTGATTTTTCTAAAATAAACCAAATAGCGAAAGCAACGCTAAGTCAACAAAAGTAATATACCCTTATAGTATCGACAGGATAGATCAACTACTTAGAAATCAGGAAAAAAGACAAAAAGAAGAGGTAAAACACATGATTTGGCATTCAGAATTACAGGGTCAGCGACTATCTTGAGCAAGTTGCTAACCCTATCATTTATTTTGCTTCTACCATCACAGTAAAGAAGTAAAATTCTAAGGATAAGTATATTTGTAAGTAGTTAATACTGTTCCATCGCGGGGTCGATTTCTCTGGCCCAGGCATCAATACCACCAGCAAGATTTGAGATATTAGAGAAACCACTTTGAATGAGGTATTGGGCAACTTGCGCGCTGCGCATGCCGTGGTGGCAGACGACAACAATGTTTTCTTCTACGTCTAGTTGGTCTACGTGGTCTTCTATTTGATCCATGGGAATATGCAGCGAACCATCGATGCTGCATTTTTCGTATTCCCAGTCTTGACGGACATCGATAACTTTGGGTGGGTTTGCTTGCTCAAGCAAGTCTTTGAGTTCTTGTGGATTTATATCTTCCATCACTGAAATACCTGGCTAGGATAAAGTGACGATTATAATTGATTGCTAGGTGAGGTGGAACGACCAGTAGTTTACTGTTCTAAAACACGTGTTGAAAGACGTTTTGCCATTCGTTAACCATTTTTTCTGACTCAGCGAGTTGTGCTTCGCTAAGCTGCGCTGCAACTCTTTCTCGCGGTGCTATAGATTCGCGCGCGCCCTTTCCAGCCGCCAGGCTATACCAAATGTGAGATTTGACCAGATCTTTATCTAGGTACTTACCATGTTCGTAAAAGCGGCCCAACATATCTTGCGCTTCGGCATAACCTTGTTCCGCGGATTTACGAATCCAGGAGAGCGCGAGTTCTTCGTCAGCTTGGATGCCTTCACCACTTTCGTACATTAGACCAAGGTTGAATTGTGCACGTGGTTGTCCTTGTTCCGCCGCTCTACGGTACCACTGTGCAGCACTGTCGTGGTCTTTCTTAACACCAAGCCCATTGTCATACATTAAGCCTAATAAGAGTTGCGCTTTTTTGTCGCCAGCTTTTGCGACGGGCAAAAACTCATCATAGGCAGTTGCGTGATCGCCGTTATTGTACGCTGCAATCCCTTCGTCAATACCAGCCATGGCGAACTGAGACATCAGCAGCAGCACGAACGTACTGGTGACAAATAGATATCTACTTAGGAAATTATTCATGATACTCATGCATTAAGTGACGGGCGTATCTTCATCAAAATGAAACATGATCGATACACGTCGATTAACGGCCCGACCTTCTTCGGAATTATTATCTACTTTCGGCTTAGTATCCGCATAACCAATTGTGCGCAAGCGCTGAGCATTAATACCTTGCTCAATAAGATAACGTGCAACAGAGTTTGCACGCGCTGAAGACAGCTCCCAATTAGAGGGAAATCGCGCTGTAGAAATAGGCGAATTATCAGTATGCCCTTCTATCGAGGCATAATATTCATTACCTTGCATGATGTCGACGATTTCGTTCAAAAACTGCTGCCCTTCTGCTAATAAATTCGCTTCGCCTAATGAAAATAATACTTTGTTATTGAGTTCTATATTTATAGACTGATAGCCGCTGGTAAGTTCAATTTCATCTGAGGTTAAACCTGCGCTGAGTCTAGCTAGTTGCTCGTCAATCGTTAAACCAACGGTATGCTGTTGCGCAATGTGATTTTCTTCGGGAAAGTGAGTTGCGATATGCTCAGCTTCGATGTACTCAGCTTCAATAGAATAAGGCATTATGTGCGCAGTAGTATTTTCTGATTCAGAAAAGTCTGCTTCTGAGGCAATGCTATTATTTATGTCCTGCTCAATTTCATAGACCAAGTCTAAATTCTCTTCTTGCTCAGCAAGATCTAATGTCTCAGCATCCACATTTAGACCAGTAACAATATCTTCGCTATTTTCCTCATCACTAGTTCGGTCAGAAGTTTCTTTCACTTGCTCAACAAAATTAGTGCCTGTGCTACTGGCAACAACCATTAGCTGGCGGATAGGTTTATCGGTGGACGGTGCTTCCAATAAAGATTCTGGAGCAACTTGTTCAAGCTCGTATTCTAATCTAGCAGTTTGAGTTGTTCGCTCTTGCTTTGCTTCAGATAATGTTTCCGACTGTCCTGATTCAGTTTCACGCATGTCGGTGCCTCCAACGCGCGAAAATGCAAACAGCAAAATGAAAAAAGTCAGTAACAATAATAAGATATCAGCATAACTTACGACCCAGCCATCTGAATCAGAGGAACTATTACGCGCTGCAATAGGCTCTGGCTTTTCCATAGAAACCCATGACATATTTTTATTGTTAGTTACCGACATTAAGTAAACTCCCAAAAGACCGTTAGTTTGTTGCTAATACCAATGCCGGCACTTCAGCTTCATACTGTTCGTTTTGCATGAGGAATGTGTCCATTGCCTCTCTAATTAATTGCGGATGACGTTTTGCAGCCATACCATTAATGCCTTCTACCCACATATTAAGCACGAGCATTTTTTGTTGTAGTGCTTGCTCCATTTTAATGGCTAGAGGTTTACAAATAAGATTAGAAATAATAATTCCATATAGTGTGGTAATCATAGCAAACGCCATTGAACGACCAATTTCGTTAATATCAGCACTTTCTAATCCATAAAGCATGTGTACCATAGCGACTAGCGTTCCCAGCATACCTAAGGCAGGTGCAAAATTGGCCATGGTTTTAACTACTTGAATTTTTGCTTGCTCGGCGGAGGCAATAGCATTTATACGCCACTGAAAAATTTTATTCATTTCAGCGGGTTCAACTCTATCCACCACTAAAGCAATACCGCTTTGGGCAAAGCCATCACCTATACGCGCTGCCATCTCTTCTGTCATGCGTATGCGAGAACGACGATAACTCTCTGCTGTACCCAAAAAACGATCAACCTTTGCGTTTAAGTTGCTAGGGTTTTTCTTGTTGAAAACTAATGCGGGCAATGAGCGTAATACACTTACCACGTGCCGACGACGTCGACTAACACAGGTCGCGATAATAGTACCGCCAATAACTAGGAACAATCCCGGAATATTGAGAAATAAGCTCACTTCCTCTGGCAAAACCCATAATACGGCTACCACCAAACAGCTGGTACCAATTGCACCTAGGTAGTGTGAGTATCGCTTCATAGTTACGGCCCTTCATTATGTTTACAGATGCCATTGCTTCAGCAATAAGCATTCCGCTGATGGGCCATGTTAAAGATTATTAGCTAAGTCATTGTTTGTTAAAAGGATGACTGTAGTTTAATGTACATAAACAAAAAAAAGCGGCAATGACCTGCCCAGTCATTGCCGCTTTTTATTAGGTTTTTAACAGTAAGCAGATTAAGCGTTTTCTTCGATCGCCTTCATACTCAAACGAATGCGACCTTGCTTGTCAATCTCCAATACTTTTACCTTCACGGTTTCGCCTTCTGAAAGTTTGTCGCTGACATTTTCAACGCGCTCTTGTGAAATCTGCGAGATATGGACCAAACCGTCTTTACCAGGCAACACAGTAACAAAGGCACCGAAGTCCATAATCTTTGCTACACGACCCTCGTAAATGTTACCTACTTCTACATCAGCGGTGATTTCTTCAATACGACGTCTTGCTTCTGCTGCAGCTTCGCCATCAGGTGAAGCAATACGTACAACACCATCGTCATCGATATCAACCGTTGCGCCTGTCTCTTCAGTAATAGAACGGATAGTCACACCGCCTTTACCAATAACATCACGAATCTTATCTGGATGCACATTCATAGTAAGGATACGTGGCGCATACATTGATAGCTCTTCGCGTGAAGTATCAATAACTTTCGCCATCTCACCAAGAATATGTAAACGGCCATCACGAGCTTGCGCCAATGCAGTTTCCATAATCTCGCGGGTAATACCCTGAATTTTTATATCCATTTGTAAGGCAGTGACACCATTTTCGGTACCGGCTACTTTAAAGTCCATGTCTCCTAAATGATCTTCATCACCTAAGATGTCAGATAAAACCGAGAAACGATCATCTTCTTTAATCAAACCCATTGCGATACCAGCAACAGGTGCTTTCAGTGGCACACCGGCATCCATCATCGATAAGCTAGCACCGCAAACAGATGCCATTGAACTTGAACCGTTAGATTCGGTAATTTCAGAAACCACACGAACAACGTAAGGATACTCATCCATATCTGGCATTACGGCTGCGACACCACGTTTGGCTAAACGACCATGACCGATCTCACGTCGTTTAGGTGAACCAACCATGCCAGTCTCACCAACACAATATGGTGGGAAGTTGTAATGAAACATAAAGGGTTCTTTACGTTCACCTTCGATCGCATCGATTACCTGCGCATCTCTGCCAGTTCCCAAAGTGGTTACTACTAGTGATTGTGTTTCACCACGTGTAAACAAGGCTGAACCATGTACACGGGTTAATACGCCGACACGAACGCTAATTGGCCTAACTGATTTAGTATCTCGTCCGTCAATCCGTGGCGCACCACTTAAAATTTTATCGCGCACCAGGGCTTTTTCAATTTTTGCAATCGCGCCTTTGGCATCATCACCCGTCCAGGCATTGCTATCATCGGCATCAAATTGCGCTGCCACTTCACTGCGAATCTCACCTAAGCGATCTTGTCTCGCCGTTTTTTCACTAATGGCATAGGCTTCTTCAATTTCGCCGGCGCAAACCGCAGCTACAGCGGCTTTTAAGTCATCATCTGAAGCAGGTGCTTGCCAATTCCACGCCTCGTTACCAACTTCGGCTACAAATTCATTGATTGCGGTGATCACGGCTTGCTGCTGTTCATGACCAAACAATACGGCACCTAACATGACCTCTTCTGACAACATATCGGCTTCAGACTCAACCATCAACACGGCATCTTCCGTACCTGAAATAACCAAGTCGAGTTCAGAGCTAGCCAGCTCAGAGATATCAGGGTTAAGTAAATAGTTACCGTCCTTGTAGCCAACACGTGCGGCACCAATTGGGCCAGCAAACGGCATTCCTGAAACCGCTAAGGCTGCTGATGCACCAATGATGGCAGGAATATCAGGATCGATTTCTTTGTCTAACGAAACAACCGTAGCAATAACCTGTACTTCGTTAGTAAAACCTTTTGGAAAAAGAGGACGTATAGGGCGATCAATCAAACGTGAAGTCAGTGTTTCTTTTTCTGTTGGACGACCTTCGCGTTTAAAAAATCCACCTGGAATTTTACCTGCTGAGTAAGTACGTTCTTGATAATTAACCGTTAAGGGGAAAAAGTCTCTCCCTTCGTCAGCTTCTTTTTTACCGACAGCGGTAACGAGCACTTGGGTATCATTCATACTCACCAGAATTGCAGCGCTACTTTGGCGAGCAATCTCGCCTGTTTCTAGCACTAGTTTATGCTTACCGTATTGAATTTCTTTTCGTATTGGATTCACTGTAATATCTCGCGAGGTAGAATTTTACTAACAGCCTGCTAAAGGCAAAAATGAAAAAACCACCATCTAGTTTGATGGTGGTCTAGTAGAACCAAGAATGAGGCAATGGTCACAGCTGCGCTATTTGCGCAGACCGAGACGCTTGATTAAATCGCGATAACGCGATACGTCTTCTGTCTTCAAATAGTCGAGCAACTTACGGCGTTGGCTAACCATTTTTAACAACCCACGACGTGAATGATGATCATGTACGTGAGACTTAAAATGATCAGTCAATTGCTTAATGCGGGTTGATAGCAAAGCAACCTGAACTTCCGGCGATCCGGTATCATTCGCTTCGCGTTGATATTCTTTAATAACTTCGGCTTTCTCAGCAGCACTCAATGACATAGTACCCAATATACTCCAATCAATACTTATACTCTTTTGCGGCGCAATTCTACCTGTCAAACGCGCGTAAAACAAGGATTTTAAACGGAAAAATGGAAAATTCGACTTGGTTTCAAAAGACCTGAACTATGTGCCTCGCCAAAGCCAAAAAATCGCTTTTCAGTGTCATAAAGTCGTATTAATCCACTCGGCAATTCGCTATCTACAGGTATTTTTAGCCCATTCGATAGCTTTTCCGCTAGTTCAAGTGCAATTTCTAGCTTGGGGAAATGCTGCAAACCGCTGTCAAAGCCTAAAAGCTCCTGATCTAAACGCTCCAGACCACCAGATTCCCTTAGCAAATTCAAATCACTCAGCTTCCAAGGAGTCACGCCCTCGTAATTTCCTACAGAATAACGGCGCAAAGCGATCAAATGTGCACCACAGCCAAGTTTCTCACCAATATCCTCAGCCAAGGTTCGAATATATGTGCCTTTTGAACAGTGAACATCGATCTCTAACTCATCATCAGCTAGTGCAACCACATCTAGCTGATAGACTGTTACGTAACGCTGCTCGCGCTCAATATCTATTCCTTTGGCTGCAAACTTATAGAGCGGCTTGCCTTGGTGTTTAACAGCCGAGTACATTGGCGGGATTTGTGTGATTTCACCACGAAATTGACTGACTACAGCTTCAATTTTATTAAAACCCACACCTTCAGTTGTCGACTCGCTGACAATCTCACCTTCGGCATCACCAGTCGTGGTGGTCACACCCAATTTGACCGTGGCGCGATATCGCTTATCACAATCGATTAGATACTGCGAAACCTTGGTCGCTTGACCAAAGCAAATCGGCAACATACCTGTCGCTAAAGGATCTAAGCTTCCGGTATGCCCTGCTTTACGCGCATTGAATAAGCGCTTCGCTTTTTGTAAAGCGAAGTTTGAACTAATACCCAGAGGTTTATCTAGCAGTAAAATTCCATGAACTTCTCTGCCGGTGTGCTTGCGACGAGCCATCTTTGAAGCTAGCCAGTTTCGTCCTCATCAGACGATGTCGAGCGAGCACGATCTTTGGCAAGAGTATCCTCGATTAAGCTAGTCATGCGTGAACCACGCTCTACGGATTCATCATAGAGAAATTCTAGTTGAGGGATACTACGCAACAAAAGCCGAGACTTCAGCTCATAACGAAAATAATTAGCAGCCTTATTAATTGCTAATACTGCCTCGGTACTCTCTTGCTCACCTTCAGGGCTTGTCAGAAAGACCTTGCTCTTCGATAAATCGCGCGATACCCGCACGGCAGTAACAGTAAAAGATTGAAAGCGAGGGTCTCTGCTTTCGTGACGAATGAGCTGCGACAATTCTCGCTTTAGCTGCTCTGCAACTCTGTCACTACGATTAAAGTCTTTCACTAAGGGCTAATAACTATAACGTACGCTGAACAGTGACGCGTTCGTAGACTTCGATTTGGTCACCCACTTTAACGTCGTTATAGTTCTTAACACCGATACCGCATTCCATGCCGTTCTTAACTTCATTAGCGTCATCTTTAAAGCGACGTAAAGATTCAAGCTCGCCTTCGTATATAACCACGTTATCACGTAGCACGCGGATTGGATTATTACGTTTAACAACTCCTTCCGTAACCATACAACCGGCAATAGCACCAAACTTGGGTGAACGGAAAACATCGCGCACTTCAGCCAAACCAATAATATCTTCACGAACATCAGGTGTTAGCAATCCAGACAATGCCGCTTTCACATCATCTATAACTTCGTAGATGATGCTGTAATACTTAAGCTCCATTGAAGCCTCTTGGCACAAACGACGAGCTGTCGCGTCTGCACGCACATTAAAACCAATAACCACTGCTTCTGAAGCCAAGGCCAGGTTAACATCAGATTCATTTATGCCACCAACACCGCTGGCGACAATATTGACCTGTACCTCATCGTTAGAGAGCTTGGTCAACGAATCTTTTAAGGCTTCAACTGAACCTTGTACATCGCCCTTAAGAAGAATATTCAATGTACTGACATCTTCTTGTCCCATGCGGTTAAACATGTCATCAAGCCGAGCCGCTTGCTGCTTGGCGAGTTTCATATCACGGTCTTTACCTTGACGTGATTCGGCAATTTCGCGAGCAATTTTTTCTTCGGCTACCGATACCGCATCATCACCAGCGTTAGGCGTACCTGACAAGCCAAGCACGACTACTGGTGTGGATGGTCCTGCTGAATCAACCGGCTGGCCATGTTCATTATGCATAGCCCTGACAGAACCATACTCATTACCGCAAAGTAAAATATCGCCTTTATTTAAGGTGCCACTTTGTACCAGTATGGTTGCGACTGGACCACGACCTCGATCCAGACTCGACTCAATAACCACACCACTGGCGCGCTGATCTTCAGCGGCGGTGAGCTCCATCAGCTCTGCTTGTAACAATATAGCGTCTAGCAACGCATCAACGCCTTCACCGGTCACGGCTGAGACGTTGATAAACATCACATCACCACCCCAATCTTCAGGTATCACCTCATGGGTTCCTAATTCTTGTTTAACGCGATCAGGATTCGCTTCTTCTTTATCAACCTTATTGACCGCAACAACCATTGGTACGCCAGCTGCCTTAGAATGCTGAATGGCTTCTATCGTTTGTGGCATAACACCATCGTCCGCTGCAACCACCAAAATCACAATATCCGTAGCCTGCGCACCGCGTGCGCGCATAGCGGTAAACGCCGCATGACCTGGCGTATCCAGGAACGCAACAGTGCCTTTATCGGTAGTGACACGATAAGCACCGATGTGCTGAGTAATACCACCGGCTTCACCTGCCGCGACCTTACTGCGGCGGATATAATCGAGTAGTGATGTCTTACCATGATCAACGTGACCCATAATGGTCACCACAGGTGCTCTTGGTTTTTGTTCTACATCACCGTCATCAACCGCTAATACCGTTTCTTCCAGCTCAGCTTCGTTCATCATTTTGGGTGTATGACCCATATCTTCGACAACGATTGCTGCGGTTTCTTGATCAAGCACCTGATTAATAGTAGCCATGGTGCCGTTAGTCATCAGATATTTAATAACCTCAGCAGCTTTCACTGCCATACCTTGTGCTAGATCTGAGACAGTAATAGTTTCTGGAATAGTGACCTCACGCTTAACAGGCGCTGTTGGCATTTCAAAACCATGTTTGGTCTCAGCAGCCGGCGTTGCTTGACGCGGTTTACGAACAGCTTTGCGTTTACGCGCCACTTTATCGCTAGCGATATGCAATTCTTGGTCATCGCGCTTACCCTTGCCGCGTTTTTTCTCTTTACGCTCTTTTTTCTCACTCGGCGCGGGAGGCGGTGGTGTCGCTTCAACAGCTTGTGTTGGCTCTGCTGCTGGCTTTGACTCTTTAACTGTCTCTGGTTTTTCTTTGGCAACAACGTCAACCGAGCTATCACCTTCTTTTGAAGCGGTAACTTTTTCTTTCTCACTAGCTTTAGAGGCTTTTGCAACTTTTGCCTCTTTTTTATCTACCGGTGGAGGTGGTGGCGGTGCAGCTTCTTCAATTTCACGCTTACGCTCTTCTTTTAAGGATTTAAGGCGCTCTTCCTCTTCAGCCAATACTTCTTCACGTTTGACATAGGTGCGTTTTTTGCGAACCTCAACGTTAATGGTTTTGCTACGATTCTGAGGTGTGGCACGACCGCCCGCGGTTGTCCGCGGACTAGAAACAGTCTGTTTTATTTCGCTGACTGTTTTACGTTTCAGTGTGATTCGGCTAGGACCGGCTTGCTTTTTATCTTTGGCACCATGAAGATCACGCAAATACGTCAGTAGTGCAGTTTTTTCCTTGTCTGAAATCGTATCATCAGCGCTGTTAACATCAATGCCAGCGCTGCTTAACTGCGACATTAATCGATCGACAGGGATTTTAACCACATCGGCAAATTCTTTTACGGTAACATCAGCCATACTCGCTTAACCTTCCTCCTCAGCGAACCATGGCGCACGCGCCGCCATAATCAACTCTGCCGCACGCTCCGCGTCCAAATCTTCAATTTCTGTCAATTCATCGACAGATTGCTCGGCAAGATCTTCCTGAGTAATAATGCCTCGACCTGCTAATACGTGTGCCAATCGCTCATCCATCCCGTCCAGCGCGAGTAGATCTTCCGCAGGCTCTGCTGAAGAAAATATTTCTTCGTCAGCAATAGCTTTGGTAATTAATATATCGCGCGACCGGCGTCTTAGCTCTTCTACAGTTTCTTCATCAAATTCTTCAATTGCCATCATTTCTGATTCGGGCACGTAGGCAATCTCGTCAAGACTGGTAAATCCTTCTTGTACTAGAATCATCGCAACATCATCGTCAACATTGAGCTGCTCAACAAACATGGCTTGCGTCGCTTCAGCTTCGGCTTCGCCCTTAAGCTGCGCATCGGTTTCAGTCATGACATTAAGTTCCCAGCCTGTTAGCTGGCTTGCCAATCTGACGTTCTGACCGCCGCGTCCAATGGCTTGTGAAAGATTGGCTTCACTGACGGCAATATCAATAGAGTTAGAATCTTCATCAACCACAATCGATGTCACATCAGCAGGTGCCATGGCATTAATAACAAATTGCGCAGGATTGTCGTCCCAAAGAATAATATCGATACGCTCACCGGCTAATTCATTTGACACAGCCTGGACACGAGAACCCCGCATACCTACACAGGCGCCAACGGGATCAATGCGGGAGTCATGAGAGCGCACTGCAATTTTTGCTCGTGATCCAGGATCGCGTGCCGCACCAATAATTTCTATCAGCTCCTCACCGACCTCAGGCACTTCCAGCTTGAATAGCTCGATAAGCATTTCTGGTGCTACACGGCTAACGAACAACTGTGGCCCGCGCGCTTCAGCTCGTACTTCTTTGAGATAACCACGAACGCGATCGCCTGTTCGGACGGCCTCACGCGGAACAAGGTCTTCACGAAGAATTACCGCTTCAGCGTTGCCGCCTAGATCCATAATGACATTACCACGATCGACTCGCTTAACCACGCCATTGAGTAATTCACCTACCCTGTCTTTGTAGGCATCAAGCACTTGAGCACGTTCTGCTTCACGCACTTTTTGAACAATAACTTGCTTGGCGGTTTGCGCGGCAATACGGCCAAATTCGACCGACTCCATTGGCTCTTCGATATAATCACCAACACTAATAGCGGCGTTTTGTTCTCGCGCATCAGATAACTGAATTTGATGGTCAGGCGATTCGAATTCTTCGCTATTATCTTCCAGAACCAACCAACGACGGAATGTCTCGTAGTCGCCAGTCTGACGATCGATGCTGACTCGAGCTTCAATATCGAGACGGTTTCGTTTTTTCGTCGCGGTCGCTAAAGCTAGCTCAATCGCTTCAAAAATGATGTCCTTACTAACACCACGCTCATTTGAAACCGAGTCTACAACTAGCAAAATCTCTTTGTTCATAAGCTTTCCGATTACCTTCTATTCGAAAATCAAATCCATCATTAATCAAACCGAGGCACTAATCTCGCCTCATTTATCGCTGACCAGAGAACGTCGTAAGGTTCACCATCAACTTCAATCACCACACCCGTGTCATTCGACTCGATCAGTTCGCCCTTAAGTTTGCGCCTACCCAAAACCGCTGTCGCCAGCTTAACTCGCACCGTTTCACCAACAAAACGCTGAAACTGCTCAGGCGTAAATAAAGGCCTATCCATTCCAGGTGATGACACCTCCAGTACATAAGCCTCGCGTATCGGATCTTCTACATCCATTACGCCACTAATCTGGTGGCTTACTTTGGCACAGTCATCGACATCGATGCCATCTTCAGCATCAATATAAACACGTAATACTCGCTGACCATTTTCGGTCACATACTCTGCGCCGACAAATTCGTATCCTAATCCAGTAACCGCTGGCTCGATACATTCACATACGCGAGGCGGCGCACTACGCATAATGAAAAACCCCTAAAACGAAAAATGGGCCTAACGGCCCACCTGATAACTACTTAAAACTGCTTAAGGCATATTATAAAAGAGAACATCTCGCTTTGGTAGCGGGAGAGCTTGTCCCCGGGCTTTACTAAGCCGAACCGACAACTGCAAACGTTCACAACATACCTTTTGGTAGCGGGGGTAGGATTTGAACCTACGACCTTCGGGTTATGAGCCCGACGAGCTACCAAGCTGCTCCACCCCGCAACGAAGCGGCGAATTATAGTGGAAAATGCCACATGCTTTCAAGCACTTATTGATATATTGTTAACTTTTTTATAGCTAAAAAATCCGCTATCGCAAGGCCTTCAGCGAGCCTGAGAAGCGCTCCGTGTGGCCTCCAACATCAACGATCGCATCTCTTGCACAGCTGATTTAAAACCAATGAATAAGGCTCGGGCAACGATAGAATGACCAATGTTGAGCTCATTTAAGCCAGACAATGCAGCGATAGGCTTAACATTATGATAGTCCAGCCCGTGCCCCGCGTTGACTATTAGCCCCAATTCCTGGCCATAGCGCACCGCCTCAGCTATGCGCTGATACTCGCGTTGCTCCTCGCTGGGTGTCTTGGCTTCTGCATAATGCCCGGTATGAATTTCGACTACGGGCGCATTAGCCGCAACCGCTGCTTCTATTTGCGTTTTATCAGGATCAATGAACAGCGATACCTCGATGTCACTCGCTGCCAACGTGCCGCAAGCGTCCCGAACCCTACCAAGATGAGATAACACATCCAAACCACCTTCCGTAGTCAGTTCTTCTCGTCTTTCTGGAACCAAACAGCAATGCTGTGGCTTAACACGACTGGCAATGGCCAACATATCGTCGGTTACCGCCATCTCTAAATTCATGCGTGTTTGCAATATTTCTTTTAACAAACGGACATCGCGATCTTGAATGTGCCGACGATCTTCACGTAAGTGTAGCGTAATGCCATCTGCACCCGCTTCTTCAGCCAAAATGGCGGCTTGAATCGGATCAGGATATCGACCTTGCCGCGCTTGGCGAATAGTCGCTATATGATCAATATTAACGCCTAACAATAATTCAGTGGGTACTACCTTCGCGCTCATGAGCTGCCTCTTTTTTTATCGACGTCACTGAAGCAGGCTGCTTACTATACTGCTGAAATAAACGCCGACTCCGTAATGGCTTATTACCCAAATGATACATCAGCGCATTTCGTAATAGTCGCTTTGCATCAATCAACCTTTCCTTGTTAAGCCTTACTTGCTGCTCTAGAGCGATCAATGTAGCGCCACTTACTCTGACTTCAGCCGCAGAACTGGATACGGAATCACTGTCAACAAGCAATGGCCCACGCGCCGGGTGATACATATAACTATACTTAGCATTGATTAATTCTCCGCTGCCGGCATCTCTATCGAGTATCAAACCGTAACCAAGACTACTCAGTAATTCTATTTCAAAAAAACGCAACGCATTTTCCTGTGTCATACTAATTGTTTTCTCACCACCTTGAGCCAGCTGTTCTAGCAGCTCTTGATAGGCAGAATATATCTCTTCATGAGTATCGCCTTTACCTAACGATCGCATCAGCAGTTCATTAACGTATAAACCAACAACGAGATGTTGACCACGAACGGGATAGGGTAATCCAGTTTCTTCAGCTGAGGAGAGACTAAACATTTCACCTCGCCCTGACCAGGAAACCAACAAAGGCTGGAACGGTTGCAGTATGCCACGATATCGACACTTTGCAGATTTCACGCCGCGCGCGACAACCGCAACACGACCATGACTTTGCGTAAACAACTCTACAATGGCGCTGCTATCACGATAAGGACGCGAGTGCAAAACAAAGGCGGGTATCCCTGAAACGCTATTGATCGCCATAGCCCAAACTTTGTAATGCCCTGGCATTATCACTCCAACCACGTTTCACTTTAACCCAGAGTTTTAAATAAACCTTGCAGCCAAACAAGTTTTCCATATCTCGTCTTGCAGCTTGTCCAACTTCCTTTAACACGCTGCCATTTTGTCCAACGACGATGGCTTTTTGGCCATCTCTTTCCACCCAGATGAGAGCATGAATGTGGGCTACCCCGTTTTCATCTCGAAAGTCTTCTATTTCAACGGTAAGCGCATAAGGTATTTCCTTGCCAACACGACGCATAATTTTTTCCCTAACAATTTCCGCCGCCAAAAAACGTGAACTGCGATCAGTCAATTGATCTTCCGGGAACAGCGGTGCATCTTCGGGCAGGTATTGGCATATTGCTTGTTCAAATTGATTTATGTTGATATCTTTTTTGGCAGACAAGGGAACGACTTCGGCAAATTCATATTTCGTAGATAGCTCGTCAATTTGAGGTAATAATTGTTTCTTATTTTGCATATCGTCAATTTTATTAATCACTAATATAACGGGTGTTTTTATTGAATTAAGATTTTTCAAAATAAGGTTTTCATCTTCTAGCCAGACCCCGGGGTTAACTAACCAGGCTATTACATCAACATCTTTTAACGTTGTTAAGGCTGTTTGATTCATGTAACGATTCATCGCACGAGTGGCTTTGGTATGTATTCCCGGAGTATCGACGTAGAGCGCTTGAAACTCATCAGTAGTCTTAACACCCATAATTGAGTGGCGTGTAGTTTGTGGCTTACGCGAAGTAATACTGATTTTTTGCCCAATTACACGATTGAGCAAGGTCGACTTACCCACGTTAGGTCGGCCTATAATAGCAACATAGCCGCTGCGAAAAGACATTAGCCACAACCCCGGATTAAGATTTTATATAGAATCACTTATTCTCAGCCGAATCAATTCCCAGCCGAACTAACATAGACGCCGCTGCTTGTTGCTCGGCCTTTCTTCGTGAAATACTTTCACCTGTCGTCATTTCCTCAGGCAACGATTTGATGCTACATTCGCAAGTAAAGACTTGATTATGTCCTTCACCAAGAATGCTAAGAACTTTATAGCTTGGTAAAGACATACTTCGTGACTGGCAATACTCTTGTAAACGAGTTTTAGGATCTTTCAAGGCATCTTCAAGCGAGAGCTGTTCATATTCTGCAGTGTATAAATGCCGTATCACTTTTTGGCTGGCTTCATAGCCACTGTCTAAATATATTGCACCAATCAAAGCTTCTAAAGTTCCGGCCAATATCGAGGCTCTGCGACGTCCACCACTTTTCATCTCCCCCGAACCGAGGATAAGATGGTCCGCCAAACCAATGTCACGAGCTATTTTTGCCAGCGTATCCCCCTTTACAAGTCTCGCGCGCATGCGGCTCAGCTGACCTTCATCCGCTTTTGAAAAACGAAGATAAATATCCTCAGCAACTACCAAATCAAGTACAGCATCACCAAGAAACTCCAATCGCTCGTTATTCTTATTACCAACACTACGATGCGTTAAGGCCAGAACAAAAAGCGTTTGATCGACTATCTGATAATCGAGAATTTTCTCTATTGATTTAAACTTGACATTCAAGGTCGTGATATTTCAATGACTTTATTAAAACTTGCGATTGCATCTACGTTACCAAAGATATGCACACGATCTTCGTAATCTAGCGTGACTGTGTAACCTGCTCTCGTTTGCTTAATATCAAAGTCATCAAGATCTATTCGGCTTACGTTATCAATCTGCATTGTTTTACTGAGCCGCTGTACAATTTCACTTTTGCTGTTTAACTGCTCCTTTGAAATACGACTCATAATAGAAGTGATACTAAAATACTCGTAGTAAACCGGGTAAAGGCGTATTACAAGCGTGGCAAAAAAAGCGATTAGGGCAAGAACAATCAATACTCCCCACAAACCCATCCCTAACTGTTTATTTCGTTTTTGCATAATACCTCCGAGTTTATCGGATTGAACTTCCTACCCGTTCAAAAGAAGAAAAATTCATCCAAATAAAAAAGGCTCTTCCAACTAAATTTTCATCAGGAACATATCCCCAAAAGCGACTATCGTTACTATGGTCACGATTATCGCCCATGACAAAGTATTCTCCCTTAGGCACCGTAAATACTCCAGAACCATCATTACGACGGCCCCGCGGATCTACTAATATTTGATGTTCTGCATCTCCGAGAACTTCTGAAAGCACCAAACTCCCCTTACCTTCATTTTTCCAACCAGGGAAACGCCCTTGGTCCGTAAGCTCAACTTCTTCACCATTAACAAAAACCTGTTTTTTCTCGTAGCGTATTTCATCACCAGGCAAGCCAATGACTCGTTTAATATAATCAACACTGGGTTTATTAGGATAACGAAAAACAATCACGTCGCCTCGCTCTGGACTACCTAACTCGATGAGCTTTTTATTGATTACAGGAATTCGAATTCCGTAGTCAAATTTATTAACTAATATAAAATCACCATCGACCAAGGTTGGCATCATTGAGCCAGAAGGAATGCGAAATGGTTCAAAAATAAACGACCTAACTATAAATACAACCAGTATTACCCCAAATATCGACCGTGCATAGTCGACTATTACTGGTTCTTTTAACGCTTTTTGCTCTTCTTCCGTTGCTTCTCTATCAGATGCCGAAATTTCTTTATATAAAGCCCAGCGTTTTCGTGCTCCACCAGCCAGATCAATCACCCATATCAATCCGGTGACCAATAGCACGACCAGCATGATGGCGGCAAAATCAAAATCCATTATTTTTTCCCTACTTGTAATACAGCGAGAAAAGCTTCTTGCGGAATATCAACAGACCCCACTTGTTTCATTCTTTTCTTCCCTTCTTTTTGTTTTTCTAGCAACTTGCGTTTGCGGGTGATATCACCACCATAGCATTTTGCGGTAACATTTTTTCTTAATGCCTTAACCGACTCCCGAGCAATGACATGATTACCGATAGTCGCCTGTATCGCAACTTCAAACATTTGCCGTGGTATTAATTCCTTCATTTTTTCAGCCAGTTGTCGGCCACGAGGATAGGATTGATCGCGGTGAACAATGGTCGAAAGTGCATCTACTTTCTCGCCATTAATCAAAATGTCCACTTTCACCAAGTCGGCCGGTTCAAAGCGGACAAAACTGTAGTCCAACGAGGCATAGCCACGGCTTACAGATTTAAGACGATCGAAGAAATCAAGGACAACCTCATTCATTGGCATTTCGTAACTTAGCGCGACTTGATGGCCTAAATATTCAAGACGCTTTTGTGTACCACGCTTTTCAACACATAAAGTGATAACCGCCCCCAGGTAAGTCTGCGGTACGAGAATATTAGCCAGAATGATGGGTTCGGCTAATGTGGCAATCTCATTAACAGGCGGAAGCAATGCCGGATTATCAACATTAATAGTCGTGTCATCAGTCTTGGTAACTTCATAAATTACCGTCGGCGCGGTTGTTATTAGTTCAAGCTGATACTCTCGCTCCAGCCTTTCTTGCACAATCTCCATGTGTAACATACCGAGAAAGCCACAACGAAAGCCAAACCCCAGCGCTTGTGAGGTTTCTGGCTCGTAAAACAACGCAGTATCATTAATACGTAGCTTAGCCAGAGCTTCACGCAAATCCTCATAATTATCAGAGCTAATTGGAAATAGACCGGCAAACACTTGTGGCTGAACGGTTTGAAAGCCAGGTAATGGTTCATTTGCAGGGCGATTGTTATCGGTTAAGGTATCACCAACTGGAGCGCCGTCGACATCTTTGATACCGGCAATCACGAACCCAACTTCGCCAGTCATCAACTCATCACGCTGCACCGCTTTAGGTGTATAAATACCAACACTATCAGCAATATAGTCTTTGCCAGTTGACATAACCTTGATACGCTGACGTTTTTTTAAACTACCGTTGACAACCCGGACCAAGGAAACCACACCTAAATAATTATCGAACCATGAGTCAATAATCAGTGCTTGCACAGGTTTATCGACACTACCACTCGGTGGAGGAATGCGCTTAACAAGCTGATTCAGTAATTCTTTGACGCCTAAACCGGTTTTTGCACTAACACTAAGCGCATCCTCAGCTGAGATACCAACAATCTCCTCAATTTCGTCAATCACTCGTTCAGGTTCAGCTGAAGGTAGATCAACTTTATTTAACACTGGTATCACTTCCAAGCCCAGATCAACGGCAGTATAGCAATTCGCCACAGTCTGCGCTTCTACGCCCTGCGCGGCGTCAACAACAAGCAACGCGCCATCACATGCCGCTAACGACCGCGATACTTCATAAGAAAAATCGACATGCCCCGGCGTATCGATGAAATTGAGTAAATATTTGTTGCCATCCTCAGCAACATAGTCGAGCGAGACACTTTGCGCTTTGATGGTAATACCCCGCTCGCGCTCAAGATCCATCGAATCAAGAACTTGATCGGCCATTTCTCTATCACTTAGCCCACCGCATAATTGGATAAAACGATCAGCTAAAGTGGATTTGCCATGATCGACATGAGCGATGATGGAGAAGTTTCTGATGTGCTGCATTTGGTTAGTATGGGCCCAAGAAAATGGCTCATATTAAACCAAATCGGGGCGCTGCGACATCTAAACCTATGGCTAGAGTCGCGCGCCCCGAGTAGATAGGGGAAGGTGAAAACGCTATTTATCGTCTATCTTAAGTGCTAAAAACGTTGGAGCGCCGTTTCTTTGTACCAACATCGGTACAGATTTACCGTCAGGAATAGACTCAATCATGTCCCGAAACTGTTTAGCGGTTTCAACATCCTCCTGATCAAGCTTTAAGATAATATCGCCTTTACGTACCCCGGCGCGAGAAGCTGAACCGCGACTAATATCCGTAGCAATCACACCATACTCATCGACATCTGCTTCATCACGCTGTTCATCAGTAAGATCTGATACCGTTAAGCCAATTCGATCGACGTCTTTAACACCAGCCTTAGGGGATTTATTGAGACTAGCTGGCCTTGCCTGTGGCTCACCAGGTAATTCTCCAATGCGAACGCGTAAGGTTTTTGGTTTACCGTTACGAATAATGCTCACTTTTACCTCACTACCCACCTTCACACGACCTACCACCGGAGGTAGCGATGATGAGTTAGGTAATGAGCGGCTGTTGAACTTAAGTATGATATCACCCACCTGGAAACCCGCGTCTTCTGCTGGACTATCTGGTAACACTCTAGACACTAGAGCGCCTTCAGGTTTATCCATGCCAAAGGACTCAGCCAAATCTCGCGTGACATCTTGAATTAACACGCCAAGCCAACCACGAGCAACAACACCGGTATCACGAAGCTGATCACTAACCTCAATCGCTAAATCAATCGGTATTGAAAAAGACAAGCCCATAAAGCCACCAGTGCGACTAAAAATCTGCGCATTAACACCGACAACCTCGCCTTTCAGATTAAATAAAGGGCCACCGGAATTACCGGGGTTAATGGCCACATCAGTCTGAATAAAGGGTACGTAGTTTTCGCTTGGTAAACTACGTGACTTAGCGCTAACAATACCCGCTGTTACTGTGTAATCAAAACCGAAAGGAGAGCCAATAGCTAATACCCACTCACCTACTTTCAAATCATCAGGTGAACCAATTTTAACGACAGGTAAATCTTCGTCGGCATCAATTTTTAGTACAGCAATATCACTACGCTTATCACTACCGATAACCTCAGCAGTGTATTCTCTGCGGTCGCTAAGTCGAACAACAACCTCATCAGCTCCTTCGACAACATGATGGTTCGTTAAAACCAGACCAGACTTATCGAAGATAAAACCAGAGCCTAAAGAACGAGGGCGAAATTCCTCTAATGCCTCTTCATCACTTTCGTCTTCATCAAGAAAACGACGAAAAAAATCATTAAATGGGCTATTCTCCGGCAAATCAGGAATCAATCCGCCGTGAGGGGCCTCACGAGAGCCACGACTAATCTTTTGGGTTGTACCAATATTAACCACCGCTGGAGCGGACTGCTCAACAAGCTCGGTAAAATCTGGCAAACCACGAACAGCCGCACTTGAAACTACTGGTACTGATAAAACGACCACCAATACAAATGAGAATATAAAACGATTAAAAATTCTATAGTTCAAAATTAAAGCCCTCAGTTCATTCATTGTTGTAGACAATGAGCCTCTGCATTGGTTCCTTACGACTCTACAATACGAGTTATTTTTGGCTGATATTGCGACTTATCCGCAAATGCATTCGAAAAGCTTCGCAACGCAATGACAACACCAAAAAATCCAGCCAATGCAGCAAATATAATCAAAATTTCACTACCAAAGCCTGCATAATTAGTTACTATTTTCCCAACAACTGCGCCTAAGAAAAAGCCAATTAACGGTAACATATAGAGCATAAATGAAGCCTTAATCAGCACCGCTTCTTTAAATTCTATTTCGACATCTTGGCCAACACTCACGCCTGCAGGTGCGACAACACGTAATTGGTTGCGGCGCGTACCAAGCACTTTACTCAATATTGCAGAACCGCAAGCATGACGAGCTCGACAGCCACCACACTGACTTTGGCGTTTTTTTTCTATCCATGCAGCGCCTTCCTCTAATGCAACCACTCTCACCGTTTCTTGCATTAACTTCATTCCCCTTTGGTACTTAAACTAACGGTCGCTCTGGTTACTGCATTACCTATTTCTTCAACTGTAGTAGGAGGAACCTCGCCAACTACGGTAATTTGATGATGATCTATCACTCTGCCAAATGCGCTAAGCGCGCCCGAGCGAGATACACCGCTCAGCATTTTTTTAACTGGCTGCTTAAGCGGTTCTATATAAACCGAAACTGATGCCAAACCATCAGTAAGAGATAAATAAATCACCGACTTTTTAGCCCCAAGCAACATATTCGGATTATGATTAACTTGCCAGAAGCCAGAAGGTTTACCAGTGATATGCCAAGCATCTATTTGGTTAACTTTATTGCTGTTGTCTGGAATATCTGAGCGCGAACTATTTACATCAAATTCATCGCTGTAACGCACTGCTTGCAGTAGTGAATTGTTTGGAGTCTTCATGATTTCAATGTCTGAAAACATGATATGTTCCAAAACCTTGCCTTTCTCGTTTATCAATTGAGAACGTATGAGAAACCCTGTTTCGTCATCTACCCAGAGACGATAGCTGTAGCGCTGCATATCTAGCGGTACAATAGAAAATACTTGAGACTTCCTACCAGCAACGCGATCAACCTTATCGAAGTTGAATCGATAATTTTTCAACACGTTACTTAGATTCTGTTTAAGACGCACCGCCAACGAAACTTCGTGGACATTCTTGTCAATTAACAAAGGTTGCTTAAAGTCCATCAAAAACACATTGCCATGCTGGTCTCGTATCAACTCTTGTGGTTCACCACTTAGACTCACGATGCGTTCTCGCGACCCCTTATCAGCAACTACATGGACTATTTCGAGTAAGGAAGTCTCGCTATCTACTTCGTGAATAAAACGTCCTTTATAACTCAACGCTTCAGATGCATGAGCCATGCGGTCTAGCCAATGTTCAATATGCTTGGTTTTATTTGCAAACGCTAAGCTTGACGGCACCAGCAAAATTGCTAAGCAGAAAATAAGAGATCGGTATTTAGCAATCATTTTGGAAACTGTAATTCAAATATAGCGACTCTAACCTGACTTAACGCTTGTAAGAATATTCGACGGAAGTAACATAAGGGATAAGACGATTTTGCAACGGTCGCTGCGACCGCGTCGAATGGTTGACCAAATATGCCGAGAGCTGCGAGTTATCTACAACCGAAATGCCACCAGCAACACTGTCACTTCCTGACTGACCGACGTTTACATTGTTTGAGTCTGTCTTGGCAAGTTCAGGTAAATCTGTCGCTACATTTTCAATCTGGCTTACCGTAACAACGGCAACGACTAACGCAGCCACGGCAACAAAACCGTAAGCAGGTTTAAAGCCGAAGCCCCAGGATGATTTTTTATCAGATTCAAATGTTGATTCTGATGTGAGCTTGTGCGTAGGTTCATTTGCTATCGCATTACAAACGCGATCTACTAGATTGGGAGCCAGCTCTTCGGGTAGATTTTTCTTTAATGCATCACGAAGTAAATGGTATCTATGCCAAGTCTCTCTGGCATTAGCATTAGTTAAGAGCTCATCAGCAATCTTGTGCCGTTGACTGTTATCAAGCTCTCCGTCAACCAATGCTGACAACGATTCTTCAAAATCATGTTTCATGTTTCTAACCATTATTCCTTAGTAAACCATCTAATCGATCATCAATTGCTTCACGCGCCCGGAAAATGCGAGAACGCACTGTTCCAATCGGACAATCCATAGCATCGGCAATCTCCTCATAGCTAAGACCATCAAGTTCGCGTAAAGTTACAGCAACCCTCAAATCTTCCGGTAATTGCTCTATAGCATCAAAAACCGTTTTTTCAATTTCATCTCTCTGAATTAAGCGATCTGGTGTTGCTATATCTCTTAACTCTGGGTTCGACAAAAAACTACCGTCCGTATCGTCATCAATATCGACTGTTCTCGGCTTTCGCCCTTGCGATACCAAGTAGTTTTTAGCCGTATTAATGGCAATTCTGTAAAGCCATGTGTAAAACGCGCTATCACCTCTAAACTTCGGAATGGCACGATAAGCTTTAATAAAAGCTTCCTGGGCAATATCATGTACATCGGCCTGATCTCTAACATAGCCAGAAATCAATTTTACGAGTCGATGCTGATACTTTAATACCAATGCATCAAACGCCCGTTTATCACCCTGTTTTACCCTTTCTACTAACTCTTTATCGACCATTTACCGCGCTCTATAGGGCTTTTTGCCCAACTGGTCTCTGCCAGCTACAGTTGCTAGACAGTGTTGAGAGATAAGAGTTCATGAAGACTATGGCATTCCGTTTTATTAAAAAATACTTATTTACCGCTAATCTATGCCGGTTCAACGCCATTTTGACGGACTTTAAGCTTGTTTTACAGCGATAATTAAAAACAAATCCGAATTTTGAGTGAAAGAGCAAAAGTCGCTAATATAGTTCGAAGCCTGGCAATCACCACAATAAGCCATCTATTATAGTAGCGAACAACGCTATAAGTAAGACTTCTCTGTTAATGAAACCTTATCAATACGACGTTATCATCTTCGGCGCCGGCGCAGCCGGACTGACACTCGCCTTGCGTTTACCGAAAAAGATCCGTATCGCTGTGCTGGCAAAATCGACACTTACCGAAAGTGCAACGCTATATGCGCAGGGAGGAATTTCAGTTGTTTTGGACAAAAACGATTCAGTCGATGCCCACATCGAAGATACCCTTTCTGCCGGGGCCGGATTATGCGATAGCGAAACCGTTCGTTATGTAGTCGAAAACGCCAGAAAAAGCATTGAATGGTTAATACGAGGCGGCGTTAATTTTTCTCGCTACAACAAGAACGAATACCACTTGACGAAAGAAGGCGGGCACAGCCACCGCCGCGTCATTCATTCAGCGGACGCAACCGGTTACGAAGTTGAAACCAATCTGGCCTCTCAGGCACGCAACGCCACCAATATCGATATTTTTGATGAACATATTGCCATCGATCTGATCACCGAAGAAAATCGTTGTGTCGGCGCCTATGTATTAAATAAATCAAGCTCACAGGTTGATGTCTTCAGCGCTAAAGCCACTGTGCTGGCTACTGGTGGTGCTGGCAAAGTGTATCTTTACACTAGCAACCCTGATGTTTCAACGGGAGATGGCATCGCTATGGCCTGGCGCGCAGGTTGCCGTGTCGGCAACATGGAATTTATTCAATTCCATCCAACCTGTCTTTATCATCCCGACGCCAAGTCATTTTTATTAACCGAAGCCTTGCGTGGTGAGGGGGCCAAACTGCGCCTACCCAATAACGACAAAAAAGCAGGCGAAGCTTTTCTTCACAAATTTGATCCTCGAGGTGAACTTGCACCAAGAGATATTGTGGCCAGAGCCATTGACCACGAGATCAAACGTCTCGGAATAGACTTTGTTTATCTTGATATCAGCCATAGAGACAGTGAATTTATCATCGAACACTTTCCTACGGTTTACGAGCGATGCAAGCAATTTGGTTTTGATATGACCACGCAAGCCATACCCGTGGTTCCTGCTGCACATTATCTGTGTGGCGGCGTTGTAGCGAATATAGACGGTGAAACCGACTTGCCCGGACTTTACGCCATTGGTGAAACGGCATTTACCGGCCTGCACGGCGCCAACCGAATGGCCAGCAACTCTTTGCTAGAATGCCTAGTGATGGCCGAAGCTGCTGCACAGAGTATTGAATCTCTGGTTAACAATAATGATCACCCCAAATCATTGCGCCCCTGGGATGCCAGCCAGGTCACACCCTCGTTGGAAACTGTAGAGATCAACCATAACTGGGACGAGTTACGTCGCGTCATGTCGGACTATGTCGGCATTGTTAGAAGCAATAAACGCTTAAAGCTAGCAAAAAAACGCATCGAAAACTTAAAGCAAGAGATCAATGATTTCTATGCCAATCACATCATTACCAACGATTTGATAGAACTACGTAACCTTATCACGATTGCAGATATCATAGTCCGGTCTGCCATGCTGCGTCAGGAAAGCCGTGGTTTGCATTATACACTCGACTATCCTGAAACCAACGAGGTAGCAGAAAACACGTATTTACGAAAAACCTCGTAACGTGTTATCGCCTTGGCGATAGTTTTTCTGCTGTTCGATAGCCTTGAATTTTTAAATAAACACGTAGTTGCCGATGCTGTTCACTACTCATACCGTCTTTTAGCAAAGGAATAGAAACCCGCTTTCCTGTGGCCAGCTTGAGATTCAATACCACGAGCCATGGATGGATATAAGTATCATTGCATATCTTCGCCCGATGAAAACCTTTACCGTTAAATTTAATCAGTGCGTTTGCTGAATTTTTAAATAGCAACACAAGCGGATGACGAAGCACTAAAAATGGTGAGATAAAAAGAGAGTAATACGCACTTACTACTACTGATAGTATCAACGCTAATTTGATATACCATGTGGCTGCAATACTCGCCGCCACAAGAAACGCTGTGCCATGAGCTATAACAACAAAAATAATCAAGAAGCGAGATGTTTTTACATCAATTCTTAAATGCGGCTCGGATCGATATGATGACATCTTGTATTTCCCTATCCCTGGGTTGCGTTTTTAAAATTAGATAATCATGAAGTTCATTATCTGGGTATTCAAGCATTTTATAAAACACGGTTTTCTTATGTTGATCTAGCTGCAGATAACCATAAGTCAGAAAATTATCTAGCATTATATCGAGCTCTGCCATCCCGCGCCGACAACGCCAACGCAAGCGGGACATATCCATGATTAAATCGACTCCTTAATCATTTTCTTTTTTAATTCCACAATGGCATGCGCCGGATTAAGTCCTTTCGGACAAGCATCAACGCAATTCATAATCGTGTGACAACGGAACAAACGATATGGACCTTCAAGGCCTTCTAAGCGCTTGGTAGTCGCTTGATCGCGACTATCGGCGACAAAACGATAAGCTTGCAATAATGCAGCTGGTCCCCGGTAACGTTCCGGATTCCACCAAAAAGAAGGACAAGCAGTAGTACAGCATCCGCAAAGAATACACTCATACAAACCGTCTAGTTCATCTCTTTGCTGTGGGCTTTGCAAGAACTCTTCTTCTGGTATTGGATCGTGGACAATTAAATAAGGATCAATCGAGCGATAGTGGTGATAAAACTGACTCATATCGACAACTAAGTCCCGAATAACGGGCATTCCAGGAACAGGGCGAATTTCAACAGGCTGTTTTAATTCACTAACAGGGGTAATACATCCAAGCAGGTTTCGGCCATTAACGTTAATCGCATCGGACCCACATACCCCTTCACCACATGAATGACGAAAAGTCAGTGTTTCATCCTCAGATTTAATCTGTTTCAGCACATCCAATAGCATCGTGTCATCGTTAATTGCTGTAACTTCGAATGACTGCATATAGGGTTCAGAATCAACTTCTGGGTTATATCGATAAACGCGAAATTCCATAGTCAGTAAACCCGTTCTTTTGGAGGAAAAGTAGATACGGTTAAAGGCTTCATTTTGACTGGTTTATAATCAACCACACCTTCTTCTAGATGGTATAAAGAGTGTTTAAGCCAATTGGTATCATTACGTTTTGGGTAATCGATACGAGAATGTGCACCTCTACTTTCACATCTCGCTAAGGCGGACTCCACCGTTGCTAAGCCGATATCGATCAAGTTCTCCAGTTCCAATGCTTCGATACGTGCAGTGTTAAATACTTTACTATGATCTTGTAAATAAACATTGTCTAATCGTTGTTTTAGGGCTTTAACTTTTCCAACGCCTTTTTCTAGCACCTCATGCGTTCGAAATACACCGCAATACTCTTCCATCGTCGCTTGTAATTCCTCTCGCAGTGCTGACACGGTCTCCCCTTCTCCTCGCTTATTCCAACGATTTAGTCGCGCTAACGAAGCATCAAGCGAGCTTTCATCGAAAGCACGATGATAACGATTTTCGGCAAGATAACTGATAATATGATTCGCAGCCGCACGACCAAACACAATAATATCGAGCAATGAGTTACCACCCAGCCGGTTAGCACCATGAACCGATACACAGGCGCATTCTCCTGCGGCATAAAGCCCGAGCACCGCTTCTTCCTCACCGCCAACTGTTGAGCGCATCACTTGGCCAAAGCGATTGGTGGGAATCCCTCCCATGGTGTAATGCGCTGTTGGAAACACCGGAATGGCTTGCTCAATAGGATCTACACCCATAAAAGTGATTGCTGTTTCACGAATATTAGGTAAGCGTTTTTTAATTACATCTGCACCGAGATGATCCAACTTCAGCAAGACATAATCTTTATCTTCACCACAACCCCGTCCTTCACGCACTTCTGTCGCAATTGCTCGACTCACTACATCTCGACTGGCTAAGTCTTTTGCGTGTGGCGCATAGCGCTCCATGAACCGTTCACCATCCTTATTGACTAAATAGCCACCTTCGCCTCTAACACCTTCCGAAATAAGCATGCCTTTACGAGCAATTCCGGTGGGATGAAATTGAAAAAATTCCATATCTTGTAGCGGTACACCTGAGCGCAACGCCATGGCCATACCATCACCGGTATTAATACGCGCATTGGTATTGGTACGAAAGATTTGGCCCGCACCGCCAGTGGCAATTAGTGTTGTCTTAGCTTCAATAATGAGTAGCTCACCCGTCTCGATTTCCAGCACCAAAGCACCGAGCACGGTGTGATCCGGATCGTAGATCAAATCGATTGAGAAATACTCATCAAAAAAATGCGTTTTCGATTTTAAATTTTGTTGATAGAGCGAGTGAAGTATTGCATGTCCCGTACGATCCGCAGCAGCACAGGTTCTCGATGCTTGATCGCCGCCAAATTCCTGGCTTTGCCCGCCAAATGCCCGTTGATAGATCTTGCCGTTATCAAGACGCGAGAATGGGACACCCATGTGCTCCAACTCAACAACCATACGAGAAGCGGCTCGACACATATACTCTATGGCGTCTTGATCACCTAAGTAATCACTACCTTTAATCGTGTCATACATATGCCAATGCCAATTATCAGGCGATACATTGGCAAGCGCGGCATTAACCCCGCCTTGCGCAGCAACGGTATGTGAGCGTGTGGGAAAAACTTTTGATACTACAGCCACATTAAGATCAGCCTGAGCGAGCTGATAGGCTGCTCGCAAACCTCCGCCACCGGCACCAATCACCAGAGTATCAAAACTACGTCGGGGAATATTCGCTACGCTATCATTCATTGATAGGCCTTAATAATACAATCGCCAACCAAAGTAGCTGGCCAAATATCAAAATAACAACGATGCTTAGTATGGCGATGCGATAACCAAGATGATGAATATAGTCAATGACAACATCACGAAGCCCTATCCATGCATGCAAGGATAAAGCAGTAAAAAAAACCACTGTCAAAATAATAACGTGCACGGAAGTCATCGTTGCGTACCAGTCATCATATGAGTTGGGTGAATAAAACAAGAAGTAAATAAAAAAGACAGGTAAGCAAATCGCAATAAATACGGCTGTTAGCCTTTGCAGCAACCATCCATGCGTACTGTTAGGCGAAAGAATCACAGTATCACCACACCTACTGAAAACAAAAACACCAAAAGGCTTAACACTAGCGCAACGTAGGCAGACTCGCGACCACTGACAGGGCGTCCAAGTAGATCAATGATCAGAAAACGGATACCTGCAACGACATGATGACCAAGCGACCAAAAAAAAAGAATGAGCAACGCTTTAAATAGAAGCTGATTACTAAGTTCGATAGCGCGCTGGTAACCAGCTTCATTTTGCAGAGATACAGTCAGCAAATAAACCAAAACTGGCATAGCAATAACCAGAATAACGCCTGTTATCCTGTGCAAAATTGACACCAACGCCATCGGCGGGAAGTGAATTTGATTCAACTTAAGAAATACAGGGTGCATTTTTTCCATGCTCTAAGTATACCCGCAAAAATAAGACTTGTTTTGTCTTAAATCTTAACTAAAATTCAAACCTATCTAGACCGATAAAGACTGTATTCACACGTAACCACTGAGCATCTAAATTTATGAGTAAAGCGCAACAAGTATCAGAACCTGAATCACAGGATCTGGCTACAAGTCTTTCTAATCTCGATGATAAAAATCTTATCTGTCAACTTGATCATTTATCTGTAATTAAAATAAGTGGTAAGGACGCTAGCCAATTTCTTCACGGTCAATTTACTAATGATGTAGAAAGCCTTACAGAACAAGAGTTCCATTTAAACGGCTACTGTGACCCTAAAGGACGGCTTTTAGCCTTGTTTTACCTGATACGTTTTGCCGACCATTATCAAATGATAATTGCCAGCAGCATTCAAGAAAATGTGCTTAAGCGGTTGAAAATGTATGTCTTGATGGCTGATGTGGAATTTGCCGCAACTAGGCAAACATGCAATGGTTTAGTTTGCGATAAACAGTCTATTTCCGCTTTGTTTCCAGATATAAATATGTCGACTCAGCAAGTAGTATGCATTGGCGATGATTTTCTTACGCCGCTCGCTGATGGAAAACGCTACTTGTATATCAGCCAGTCTGACAATGCAAACCAGTTTGAATTGACTCATTGCGATAATAGTGTTTGGCGTTTACTTGATATTCAATATGGCTTACCAACATTGGTAGAAAAAACCCAGGGTTGTTTTGTCCCTCAGATGATGAATCTTGACTTAGTCAACGGCCTCAGTTTCAGTAAAGGTTGCTATCCTGGCCAGGAAGTCGTGGCTCGCATGCACCATCTTGGTAAACTAAAAAGACGCATGATACGCATCGCTATACAATGTGAAGAAACACCTCTTTCCGGTGATGGTATTTATAGCATCGGAAGCACAAACAACGAGAGCGTCGGTAAAATTGTCACCGCCCTTCCAACCGGAGATAACCAGTACCAAGCCCTAGCGGTAATGCTAATTAAACACATCGGAGATTCAGACCTATACCTCGATGATGGCATTGATACCACGATACAGTTTTTAGAGTTACCCTATAACATTCCTGATACTCTTACAGAGCAGCAGTAGATCAAGCACATCAACACATTCAGCGTCTTAATACTGCTCATAACCTTTGACATTGAATGATGTTATCAACGCTACGTCCCAGCCTGCGCGCGCTCTTTATTCACATAATGAGTTGCATGCTAGTAATCACTTATCGTCTTATTATTGCCGACGATAGCAATCCTCCTTCATTACTTTCACTGATTTTTGCGCAAGGTATCATTGCTGCAGTTCTCGGCATCATTTTAGGCTTGAGAGCGTGGTGGATACCAATTAACTTGGCTTTTTTTCCATTACTCTATTCTGCACTCCTGCAAACCATCCATCCAGCATGGTATCTCGTGTGTTTTGCGCTCGTATGGTTGCTTAACTGGAATGCTTTTGGAGAGCAGGTACCGCTCTATCTCAGCGGCCATAAAACCATTACCTGTTTAGCAGAACAACTCGATGTCAATAAGCCCTTCGTTTTTGCCGATTTTGGCTGTGGTGTTGCTAGTGTACTGGTGAAACTAGCGAAGCAATTTCCGCAAGCCAAATTCGTCGGCTATGAAACCGCGCCATTATCATTTGCTTTAGCAAAACTACGTTGCTTAGGAAAAACCAACCTAGAAATAAAATATCAGTCGTTCTGGTCAACTCCATGGCAAGAGTATGACGTAATATACTGTTTTCTCTCTCCTGCCCCGATGCCAGAAATCGCCAAGCTAGTACAAGAAAAAACCAAACCTGATACCTTGTTTATTTCTAACACTTTTTCTCTCCCTGAACATCAACCAAAATCGATTATAGATGTCTGTGATCTACGTAAAACACAGCTTTTTGTCTATCAATTTTGATTCTATTTTTGGGATCAAGAAATTTCTTTATAGCCAGTAATATCGCCATCCTGACAAGCGGCTGTCATTTGGCCGCATAGGTGAAAAACCACTTTCCAAGCCCATTTAAGTATTTTCTAACCTAGCCGATATTAAAGCCAGAGTCGGGAGAGTGATAAGCGAAAGCACTATAGGTGAGCATTTTAGTGCCTTAAATCGCTAAAACCAATTCAAATTTGCTAGTACTTAATACGTGCTTTTGGAGCGCATAATGTTAAAGAATTTATCAATTAAAAATTTTATCGTTTTAAGTTTTTCAACGGTTGCCGCACTGGTTATCGCGTTGAGCGTTTATGTCTATGTCAGCTTGACACAGGTCGAGAGTGATGTGGACCATATCGTTGAGAAGAATGTGGATTTATTAACGAAAGTATCTGAACTTCGTCATTACACATTAACTTATCGCCGTTTTGCACTGGACTATGGCTTAACCGAAAACAAAGAAGAACATAAAGTCATTCATCCTATCATTGAAGAAAACCGCGAATTAACATTAAAAGTATTAGGTGAATTCGACCAAGCAGTAGAAAGTGCACCTGACAAGGCATTTATCACAACCTTCCGCAAAAACTTTGCTGACTATGTGAAAACACAAGAACATTATATTCATCTTATCGATACTGATCGTATCGAAAAAGCACGTGAAACTATTCTTGGCCCAATGCTTGCGCCATTTAACGCTATGATTGCGCCAGTAGAAAAATTCCAAGCTGACTTACAAAACAAGTCTGTTCAGTTGAGATCAGAAGCTAAAGCTTCATTTGCAGGCATTACAACATCTTTGCTGGGTATTTGCGTAGTATTGATTGGACTGACCATTTTCGGTGGTTTTATGTTGCTACGTAAAATTAATACGCCGCTTGCAGTACTCAACGCCCAAATGCAAAGAATGGGTAATGGTGACTTGAGCCAAAATATTGATATGTCCAAATTCGATAAAGACGAATTAGGATCATCAGCAAGATATTTCCATGACATGCAAGAAGGTGTTAGCACTCTGATACGTGAAATTAGCCAAAGTGTTAAAACGCTGGATACTGCTTCTCAACGTCTCAGCGAGCAGTCTAGTTCTTCAGCAGAAAGAATGGCTAGCCAGCAGGCTGATGTCAACAGAGTTTCTGAATCTATGAACGAAATGGCATCAAGCTTCCAGGAAGTGGCTGGTAATACCAGTTCTACCGCACAAGTTGCTGGTGACGCATCGCTTGAGGCACAAAAAGGTGATCAAGTTGTTCGTAAAGCTGTGCAACAAATTGAAGATGTTAGCCAAGCCATGGAAGAAGCAGGACAAGTTATCAATGCCTTACGTGAAGATAGCGCAAGCATTAGCAGCGTAACCGAAGTCATACGATCTATTGCTGAACAAACTAACTTGCTGGCACTGAATGCTGCTATTGAGGCGGCTCGTGCAGGTGAGCAAGGTCGTGGTTTTGCCGTGGTTGCGGATGAGGTTCGCACTTTAGCGCAACGCACTCAAAACTCTATTGATGAGATTAATAAAACCATTACTAGTCTGCAAACACGTTCAGAACAAGCAGTGGATTCAATGGAACGTAGTCAAACCGGTATGGCGAAGAGTGTTGAAGAAGCGAAAATGGCAGGCAAATCCATCGCCGAAATTGCTCGCTCAGTAACCAGTATTTCTGAAACAACTAATCAGATTGCATCTTCTACCGAGCAACAAACAGAAGTTACGCAAGAATTGACTGATAGTATTAAAGCTATTGATAACGTATCAACTGCGGTTGCAGAAGGTGCTCGTGAAGCCAAACAGCTGTGCTCTGAGTTAAATCAAATTAACGAAAACCTTAATGATTTAACCAAACGCTTCGCACTTTAAACACATCATTGATAAGCGGTTAAGGGGCAACAGCGCCCTTTAACCGTTTAACTCTAAATTTCAGGGCATCTGCCCCACTCTTTTTATTCAAACCTTCTGTTTGCCCAAGCCGTTTTCGAAGCTGGCCGACTGTCGCCGTTTCTTTTAAGAAAGCACCTACTACATTATCAAATCTTTCCAGCTGAAAAGCATAGGCATCGCTAAATCGCTGAGCAACATTTAAATCACAACAAAATGCTGAGCGAGATAGTTCAGCATGTGAAAAGGTATTAGCTATAAGCAAGCCATGATCGTTAAGTCGTTTTTCTATTAACGAAAACCAGGATGAATCTAAATCTATTGCTCGTTGCCCCATTCCTTCTTGTTCAAAAAATAAATCATCGATAATCAGGTCAAACTGCGGCCCTCGATAACTTGCTAGCCACTTAATCGCATCAGTTTGAACAAGCTTAATATTTTTTCCCGCAACTTTAAAAAATCGCTTAGCGATGGATAAATGTATTGCATCTAATTCAACACCAATAATCTGTTCAGGTTTAACATAGCGATTTAATAACTGAATTGCAGCACCACCCCCTACTCCTAGAACGAGTACGCGCTTTAACTTTTCAGCTGGGAGAAAAAATACGGGTAAAAATAATAAATCCCAAACGCCTCGACTAACAAGGTGGTTGGGGTTGTACTGACTATGGAATACACCATTAGTATACAAACGGGTACTATTCCCGGCTTTACGAACTTCGTAGTGTTTGTATTTAGTACGCTTTTGCCAAATGGTCGCCATGGACTAGCCGTCACCTAATAATAATACATCAGCATAAACAAAGCCTTCACGTTCAACTATCTCACCAACACGAACTTGCAGCGCTTGTTTAAACATGGGCCCTGCTACCACACAGGTGTGAAATTCACCATTCTCCCCACAGGGGTCCATACTTTTTGGTAATTCCGATAAAAGGTCTGCATCATATATTCGCCCCGCTAAATCAGATGAGCACTGCTTTGGATCGACGCATGCAATAACGGCCTGTAATCCAGAACTCACCATCTCTTTCGCTAACTCATCCGTAGGTATCTCCCATAAGGGAAAATGTATAGATAAGCCTGAATCGGCTAGCTGCTTTTCTCTATAGTCACGAATATCCTCGAGGAATAAATCACCAAACACTAAACCATCGATTCCATCTGACTTGATCTCATCAATAAACTGAGACATGGCATTTTCATAGTCTTCGTTGCTACATGGATAAGGAATATCAATCGTAAATAAAGGCAAACCGAGACATTCTGCTTGCCGTTCTAGCACTTCTCGCCTAACACCATGCATAGCAACGCGCTGAAAGGCATTATTTACCGTAGTAAACACACCTACCACCTCTAAATGAGATGATTGCTTCGCTTGATATAGCGCCCAGGCAGCGTCTTTACCACTGCTCCAAGACACTAATACACGCTGCTTATTCATTCGCTTTTAGGATAAGGACAATTAAGGCAATCATTACCGCAGCAATAACCACGCTTTAAGTGAAACCAGGCTTGAAACACCATTAGCTCACCGTCCATGACGTAATCAATCCCCTCTAGCAATGGTGCGTTTGATGGATAATTTTGTGCTAGCTCAAAAGCCTCTTTATGATCAAGCGAACTGAGATAACTAGGTAATTTGGCAGCCACTGCTTGCTTTAAGCAAAGCGGGCATAAGCATGCTTGCCCTACTACGAACGGCAAAACGGCCGGAAATGACTGGCACCAACATGCCTTCCCACTGTCTTTTGCACTACAAGCAAACACAGTAGGACATTGCGAACATTGTTGGTTTTCACTCGGCATGGGACTGACGCCAATTATTTATGCAAGACTTTATTTGATCCAAACCATCAGTTAGAGCAGCGGGACCGGGCTGCAATATATCGCACGATTTAATCTCATAAATATGTTGGTTTTTAACCGCATTAATCTCAGTCCAACCATCTCGCGCTGCGACTTTCTCAGGACGGAATTTCTTGCCACACCAAGAACCGATAATAATATCCGGGTTTTTAGCAATGACCCGTTTGCCATCGCTAATGATTCTATTTTTTCCAAGCACCTCCTTCGAGAGTTCAGGAAAACAATCATGTCCACCGGCAATATTAATCAACTCTGACACCCACTGAATTCCATTAATCAAAGGATCATCCCACTCCTCGAAGTATACAACTGGCCTAGTTAAACCCTCAGACTCCGCTTTCAAAATGCGAGCCTTTTGTTTAAAAGCATCTATCCATTCCTGCGCCTTAGCCTGAGCACCTACCAACCCGCCGAGCAAGGTCATCATGGAAAGAATCTCGTCTACAGACCTTTGATTAAAAATATGTACTGCCACGCCCTTTCGCACCAACTCTGCTGCGATATCAGCTTGCAAGTCCGAGAAACCTAATACTAAATCGGGTTTAAGCTCTAGAATTTTATCAATTTTAGCTGAAGTGAAAGCCGATACCCTGGGTTTTTCTTTGCGCGCTCTCGGTGGCCTAACCGTAAAACCAGAGATACCTACAATGCGCTTTTGCTCACCCAGTAAATAAAGAAATTCCGTGGTTTCCTCGGTGAGGCATACAATTCTTTTTGGCAAATAGTCGTCTAACAAGCGTCACCAATAATAAGCAATATCTAAATGAAATATAATACACAAGACGTTGTATTTATTGGTGTTTTTTTGAATACAAATAAGATGCGATTAGCTAAGCATCGAATCAGACAACTCGAGATAATATGAAAAGATCAGCTAACAGCCTAAGCAGATTAATAGCTTAGGCTGTTATCGAATTAGATGAATATTCTATGCTGTAACAATTTCTACCGGACCATGATCATCACAATGTCCGTCGTGAACGTGGTGTAAGCGACCATCGACGATATAGTCGATATGATCACCATGAGGTACAGCCTCATGGCCGCAGTTAGGCCCGTGTATGTGCCCGCCGCAATCATGCACTTTATTACATTCATTTGGATTAGTATCGCTCACTTCAATCACGTGCTCGTCGTAATGATCCTCGTGCGGATGATGAAGATGACCATCATGCAAGTAATCAACGTGGTCACCATGACGAATCGCTGTGTGTCCGCAACCCGGACCATGGATATGTTCTGGATGGGAATGACTATTAGAACAACTCATAATATTTCTCCTCACTCATTCAACTCAGTCATGTATCGGCCTGACTAAAAAGACTAGTAGCACCGTTGGTCGGAAACCAACAAAGTAAGAATTTTGAACCCGGTGTGAAATTATAATATTTTAAAAAGCCACAAAAACAAAGTGTCTTTGATATTTCTTCGTTACAATATAACAAACAAGAAAAGAATCGGTGACAATCTAAGTCTTAAACACCGCCACCGGTATAAAAGTTAAACCAGTGGCCTACCAAAAATCATCCATTTTTTCGTCGCCGCTCTTACGAAAGACTGGGAAGTCTTCTTCTAGATCAGCGTCTTTAGCGGCTGCGATATCAGTCCAAATTCCGTTAGCTTCTTCTACATTGCCAGCAATATCTTTACGCCATTTATCGCGTATCTTTCTATTGGTATTGAGATAAAGCTTACCATCTACCACATCCCAGGCTCTTGGGTCGGCAACAAACTTTCTATTTTTAGTGACTCCATAAGCACAATGACCACCGTATTGCGGCACGTACTTAGCAGGCTCAGCACGAAATAAATCACGATTCTTGGCAGATTCAAAACGATAGATAGCACCGTTATATACCACAGTATAATTAGCACTGCCCTCGTTAGCTAAACCTTCAGTAAAATAAGCAACAGTGTCATAACCACCAATCGCGACATCATTCTCATCAACATCAACGCTCACCTTGCCTGCAAAAACAGCGGTACTTAACAGCAATAAGCTTGAAACACACAACAATACAATTGAATACTTTGTTTTCATCATTAAATCCTTCTGGCTTTTAGACAGTATCTATACTTTGGCTATAAACCTTTTTTTTCACGGTAAAACGGCTGATCCACTTCCAAAACATGGGCGGTCATCGCAGCTAATTCTTTGGAATCCCAGGGCAGAGGATCAGCGCTCATAGGAATTACCATGCACATTTGCACACCTTCATCAGCGTAGATATCTCGCTTAATGCCTGCACGCGCTTTCGCCATTCTTGAAGGATGAGGAAAGGGTTTTGCAAAACCCTTCTTATAAGCTCGTGACTTATTATGGCAGTCATTACAAGTAAGTCCATTGGGTGCCAAGGTACGGTCGTCATACAACTGCTTGCCATAAGCCACTAATTCTTCCACCGGTGATTCGTCATAGAGTTTGGTAAAATCAGCCGGACGGGCAATTTTTTCAAACCGAATTTCTTTTTTTGTCTTCTTCTTTTCTTCAGCAACTACCGCGCTAGCACCAATTAGGACAAGCAAAGATGACAATGCTACAAAAGCAATTATGTTCAATTTCATTGTTTCACGCTCCTAAGCATAAACTACAGCAATATGTCGATGATAACGAATGAATATTACAGATTTCTCACGGACTAGTTGTAGCAATATTTAATTGGAAAAAGAGGCTTCTAAAAAGCTCTGAAAATAGTTATTTTTAGTTTTCTCGCTTATCTTCTATCTGACTAGGTGGCACAGTACTATCCGGTTGAGAATCAATCGCAGAATCACCAAACCACTCCTCAATTTTTTTCTTCGCCTTGGTTTTAACATCTTCTGTAATATGAGAGGAAATTGTCGCTATCGCCATTACCAGCACACCCAAGTCATCCGTGTAGCCTACAATCGGCGTTAGATCAGGAATACCATCGACCAGGCTGATAAAATAACCTAAAGCACCAATAATCGTCGCTTTCGCCCACGCAGGTGTTGTTTCTTCCTGAGCAGCATAAAAAAGTAATAAGGCTTTCTCGACAACTTCTACCCCAGCTGCCTTAGCGTACTTAGACAGTTTGTTCCAAAAACTTTTCTCGGAATACTCTTTTTCAAAACCAGATTGATGAGTCATAGTGAGTGTTCTTTACTTGCTAGCAAATTTACTTTCTGTCTGATTGACTCAATTCTCTTCCTATTAACACCTAAGTCAGAATAGCCTGTTCTAGACGCAGATCGAACATGAATGATAGTGTTCTTCCCGTTTCCCCCTGTCAGATAAAATTCCACATCGTCAACAAAACCAATGAGTCTGGAGGAAAACTCTGCTCTAATATAATTTTCTTGTTCAACAGTTGTATTAGCCCTTTCGGCATCCGCCATGACATTTAACAAAATTTCCCTTGCTTTAGCTAAACTTACTTTCGCCTCTATTGGTTCAATAAGGTGTTCTTTACTCTCAGATTGACTGCACACACAATTTGGAGAAGACGGGCATTCTTTTAACGAACCATTACTCACACCTAAGGTTGGCGCCTTGCTTGAACAGCCAGAGACAAAACAAAGCAAGATAAAATTTAAACATTTTTTCATATCTTAGAACTTACCATTATTATTCTTCCATTCACTAGCTGGAGGAATGGCTTCAACCGTATCCCAATGCTCAGCGATTTTTCCCTCTTTTATCCGAAATAGATCGTAAAATGAGGTGTGCGCGTGATCCTTTCGCCCTTCACAAATAGATAAAACAAAATTTCCTTCTGCTAGTAAACGATGACATTTATCGTAACTGATATAACCATCGCCATCGCCTATTTTTGATAATCGAGCTAGCAATAAGTCCAAATCATCACTCAACTCTGGGTTATGCTCGGTGTATTCTCTCGCACAAATATAATCAGTCATTTGATCAAATTGAGTATTGATCATTACATTTTCAATGAATGACTTGATCAATAGTCGATTCTCTTCAGTCTTTTCTACTTCTTCAATGTTTACAGCACCATCAACCATAGAATGACCAGAAATATTAGGCCCAGCTCTTTTCTGAATATTATCCCAGTGCTCTATAGCTTGACCATCTTCAAACCGAAAAACTTCAAAACCAATATTTCGTCTCGAAAAATCGTACTCAGTATGAGCAAAGACAAAATCCCCATCTTCAAAGAGTCGAACAATATTTACGCGAGGAGAGACTTGCGATAAGCGCTTAAATAATACAGCCAAACCTTCACTCCCCTCATGCGTCTGCGGGTTATGTTGAATATATTTTTCCTCATTAACCACAGATACGGCAGAAGGGTCACCGCTTTCAATGCCTTTTAATAAAGCATGTATCTGTTCTTTCTTATTTACTGCCATAACTCAATCACTTATTCTGAGAAAAGTAGAAAAACTTTGGTTCATTATGAACCAAGCTATATATGACGCAAACTTTTGGAGAGGTTTTTAGAACAACGAGTTACGCTTTTGCTTTCAGCGCAGCCAATTGATGCCTTGATAGTGGTTGATGAGCCTCAATACCTGTGATTGCAAGCTCTCGCCCTACGCGCTCAAAATCGTCTTTTATTTGATGCAAATTAGCCATGACTGAATGGCCCACCAAATTAGTATTAGACAAATCTATCATTACTTTATTTGCTCTTTGACGATTGATAGCTTGTTTCACGGGAAGCCAGTTACTGAAGATCACTGCCTTACTCACTTTTACTATGGCAGTTTCGTCATTACTTTCAGTCACTTCAATACTTGGCATAAATACAGAGCGAATTGGTGCTCCATTGATAATATGCAGTATCGCTTTAGTAAGCAGGCCTATAAAAATACCCATCAATAAATCAGTCGCAAGCACGGCGATGATCGTCGTAAGAAATACAATAAACTGTTCACGCCCAACTTGATACATATGAATAAATTCTTTTGGTGATGCAAGGCGAAACCCAGTAAATACCAACATTGCAGCAAGCGCTGCTAATGGTATTTGATTAATCAACGCAGGTACTAAAGCGATAAAGCCAAGTAGAAAAACACCATGAAACAGATTAGAGAAACGAGTACGAGCACCATTATCAATATTTGCTTTACTACGTGCAATTTCTGAAATCATTGGCAAACCACCAATAAATGAAGCCAGCGTATTACCCGCGCCAACTGCGAGAAGATCTTTATCAAAATTGGTTTTACGACGCCAAGGGTCTATCTGGTCAACCGCCTTAGCACTCAACACCGACTCTATACTGCCGATTAACGCAAACATAATAATGTATTTAATACCGACTGCCGTAAACACGCCGGAAAAGTCTGGAAAGACCATAGCACTAAACATATTATCTGGTACATTGACTAAATACTGCGGACCGAAAGTATGCTCTATCCCAAAGTAAGAGATACTTTGTACATTACCGATATCAAAGTAAATGCCTAATGGTACTGCCACTATTAAAACCAACATAGGTGCAGGAATAATTCTAAATTTGGGGTTTTTAATATAAGTAAAACCAAACATAATCAGCAGACTAATACCGCCGATTAAAGCTATTGCCGGATTCATCTCAAACAGATAACTGGGTATCGAAGCCAATCGTTCTAATGGCGCGCCATCACCTTGAACACCCAACATAATAGGAAGCTGCGTGGCAATAACCAACACACCAATTGATGCCAATAAACCGTGAACGACTGGCGCCGGGAAGAATTCACTCAAAGCACCAGACCGCATAATCGCAAGGAACACCTGCACTAAACCCGCAACAACACCCACGCCCAGTGCTAAACGGTAGGCTTGAATGTCAGCCTCAATATTTTCGCCACCCGTAAAACCGAATTCGGTGACACAGGCTAAAGCAACAACTATCAACCCGGCCGCTGGGCCTTTGATTGTCATTTCAGAATTACTTAGAAACGCAGATAAAATACCGCCGATGATTGCGGTATACACACCAGCAATAGCGGGATATCCACAAGCAACGGAAATGGCAAGACAAAGAGGTAGAGCGATTAAAAAGACAAGGAAGCCAGACATCGCGTCGGCTTTCCAATTACGCTTAAAGTTGTCTAGCGATCCGTGCGGTATTTCTTTCCCTTGATTACTCATTCCAACAGCTCTCTTAACATTGATTTCAGAGTGCTTAAAAAGCACTCAATCAGATACAAATAAATATTGTTCAAACTTCAGTGAGGCCATCAGCTACTGAAAGCGACTATATAGGTCAAAAAAAGTATCTTTAGCTGCTCGGAAACAGCCTGGCGCCTAGAAAACGAAACCTATCCCTCTCCTGATATTTAGCGACGAAGCCAGCGGAAAACATGAAGCGAAAAATGTGAAGGCGTTCACGAATTTGAAAGATAGAAACAAATATGAAATCTGCTAAAAATAAGCAACAGATTAAGGCGATATCTAGGTGGTTAGATGGTAGAACCAATAACGCTAGGTCAACCTATCGTAATCGATACATAACCAGGCTGATAGAAAAACCAAGGAGTCCAGCCTTTATATTTGATAGATACAATAAAATGGGTAAGACTTTTTATTCTTATTCCTTATACTTTATGCAAGAAAAATGGGGTAGTGACGAACGAGACCAATAAACAGTTGCATTTGTCTTCCACCCCATTTATTGAGTAACTCACTTTGCCCTTTTTTGCTAGGTTATCTTTTTTCTCACCTATGCTGACAATGAGTTAACAGGTTTTACTCGCAACGAGGGCAAACATGCATGGTCAAAACCATAAGCCGATTATGGCCGCCACACATAAGATCTTTACTGTTTTGAAGACTTAATTAACGTAATTTACTGAAAACAAAGTCGCTGTCTTTCGCATTTGCCTCATGACAAGCAAAGCAGCCTGCACCACCATCAGTGACTAGGCGTTCAGTCTTACTGTCACCAGCAAAACCTTCAAAACCCCAGCCACCCGTCTTTTTATAGGCTTTAGAGTCTTTCACCATAACACCTGTAAGTTTGCGACTACCTTCGGCTAAAGCGCCGCCGCCTTCCTCTGAATTGAATAAATCAAATACGATCACAGAGCCATCGGCAAACTTACCCTTGGCGTAGCCTTGCTTAGCAATATCATTAGCATAAATATGATGGATACCAGCGAATGGATCAGCAAGTGGATGGTCATCGTGTAATACCAGTGATTTTACATGATACATATCGCGAAAGTTTTCAGGATAATCAACCTTATTATCAGCTTGGACGCAGGCCGTTGCTATAAGTGATGCTGCAGCAATAAGTAAATGTTTCGTTCTCATAGTTTAATCTCTCCGTTTAGTTGTGTGCGGTACGTTGATACTCGAGACTTCAAAAATAACTAGAATCCGATGGGTTTGTAGCTGATCCTAATTATTCGCCAATTAATTTCGTTTTTTCATCGTATGCTCCTTTCTAATTAGGGTTAAACGGGTGCCGGACAGCCTTCCATTTGCAGAATAAAAAAACCTTGCCGCTCGACCATTATTTGAACTTCAGGGTTGGCAACTTCGGTATGGCAAAAATTACAACGCGATTGCTGCAAACCGGCTGGGTTTTCGCCAATACTGCTTAGCCATTCCCTACCATGACGCAATGCGGTGTCTGAGGGAGTGCCTGCTTTAATGAACACATCAAAATGCATGAGACGACCGTCCACTCTATTGGCATAGGAGTCGTAAACATCGATCTTCATGAAACCACCTGTATGATTTTTGCTGATGATAGGTACGGCATAGCTTTCTTCCTCTATACGGTTGTAATAAAGTTTAGAATCTAAACTTTATGAGAATAATACTCGTAATTTTAAGATTGTCAATAAAGTTTAGAAGCTATACTATATTGACTATGGTAAGTGACATTAAAATTTGGCTGGAGAGGCTAACTTCGCTTTATAAAAGCCAGGTGCGGCAGGCTGCCAACAGTGAGGGTATTCAGCCTGTACATGTTGAAATTTTGCAATACTTATCGATTTGTAATCGGTACTCGAACACCGCACAGGCACTCAGCGAGTATTTAGGACAAACAAAAGGGAGTATTTCGCAGAGCCTCAAGCTTTTGGAGAAAGACGGTTACGTTGAGCGGCGTCAGTGTGCCGACGATAAGCGTGTTACCCGACTCGATATGACAGCAAAAGCCAAATCTACGGTTAAACGTATGGCCACCTCTCTAATGCCCAATTTTGGCGAAGCGAAAGAAGCTAGCGATGCGGTGAAGTCACTCCTTATGGACTGGCAACTTAAAAAAGATCATCATGGCTTTGGGCAATGCCAATCTTGTCGTTTTAATCAATCCATGAGCAACGGAAAATTTAAGTGTGGATTGACAGGTGAGCCTCTTACTAAAGTTGAAATAAAACAAATTTGTCGCGAGCACGAGTTTCCTAACCCTGCTTAGTGGTGGGATTATTAAGCTCATAAAGGCGCTATTAGTATTTATTATTTATATTCTAATCATCAAAAACTGATCGATTAGTTTAACGCTTCAGATAATGCCTACAGTATTTGGGATTTCTCATATTAATTTTTACTTTATAGCCTTAACTAGCTCAGCAGTACCAGCTGGTATATTGACCTGTTTCTCTATGGTAGTCTTCCAAAAAATACGATATTCATCTTGCCAGGCATCAGCTTCATCCTTCAAGAAATGATTTCGATTATGGGTAGAGGTATATTCGCAACTTTTCATAACTCCCTTACAACCAAGTTGTCTATCTATATTCTTTTTAAGCTTTTTTATGTTTAAAATTCTGACACATGCTTTCTTTTTAAGCTTCTTCGCGATACATATATCGAAGGTGTTACAAAAAGACAAAACTAAGCCATCTTCTGAGTAATAGTTAGCATCTATAATATCCGGTATATTAAATCCATCGCCCGTACAACCTTTGAAAGTAATATTATGACAATTATTAACATGGAATCCGTGATTTTCTAGGCTAGGAATTGGAACTGGCGATTCATGAATCAGGTTTTCGTCTGGCGTCATTATTCCATCACGCTCAATCGATAAATAAGAACTAGCCAAAGAAACTGGTACGCATCCCCCATTTATCCACGTATCTACCCACTCAACTTCCGTTAAATATAGGTACTTATGCAATATTTCCTCTCTATATTATCAACAAATAGAGTATTAAAACATTTGTAAAAAAAGATCGACTATATTTGCCTTGTTATGGTTCATCAGACTCAGATCTCTTTCGAGGCTTATACTTTTTTCCATAAGTAAAACGCACAGTTTCATCTTTAAGCATTTCGTATAGAGATTTTCTAATTTCGTTTTTATCAACGTCGGATAGTGGCTGACCTTTCTCTAGTGCCGTAATTATTTCCTCTTCTTTTAAGTCTCTTGCCTTATCCGTAAGAATATAAAATATACGAAGCTTAGTATCTATCCTTTTTTCCTTCAATTGCTCTTCCCTTACAAGTCGCGATTGCTGCCAAACTAGAGAAAAGATTGCAACCAAAACTGCTCCAAGCTGAATTAAATTATTGATATCCATACTTCCTCCCATATCACAATGCTCTCCGTTAAGTCATTCTTTAAAGGAAATCATGGTGTCAGACTCCTTGATTTCAGACGAATATACCTAGTGTTTAAAAATCAAGGAGTCTGACACTATGATTTCGACCTGCGCCTATGTTTATGTGCCTTATAAAATATGGCAATATCATATAAACCACCAAATAAGAATGCTATTGCACCAAACAGTGGAATAGCAGCCGCGATTGAGCAAATATTTCTAATAAACTCTATTTTTGATTGGTAAGTTTCATCATCTATATCAAGGAAGTCTGGTACAAAAAATATTATTACTGAAAAAATGATCAAAAAAATCATGACGCCAAACCACAAGGGTAACCAGTCCAAAAAGTGATGAAGCTTAATATCAATATCGCACGTTGTATCCGTACTTCCATGGAGTTTAAATCCATGGAACAGGTCTCTACGGTCAGTCATAAGCTCTAATGCCTTAAATACAACGGCGAATGCTCCCCATATAGTAGCTAAAAGCACTATGGGAACACCTAGCGCATCCATACTGGGTTGCCTCCTATTATCATCCTGTTATTCACAGCTCCAAATACCGAAAAGAAATGTAATTTTTAACTCGCTTAACGGATATAAAATATTTATATTATTGAAGCAAGTATATAGACCCATTACGCAATCCGCCGTTAATTTAGTTAACACACAAACATTTTGTCCGCGACTTATCAGCTGCCGAGCAAGTGCTTGAAATACGCGATAAGGCCGAGGACTGTTTGAGCTTTACTTTAGTAAAGCGAGTTCCGCAGGCCCTTGTATTTCCAGTGCGAGCGAGGGAAGCCAAAGGCCGGCTGATTAGGAGCTAGTTTTTTGCTTACTTTTTATGAAAAAAGTAAGTCGCGCAAACTTCCGAAGGAAGTGGCGAAAAAAATGTATAGATTTTGAGAGGTGATTGGCTGGTTTTCATATGGCCATAAAACCTCGATAGTATGTGCTTCGACAAGCTCAGCACGAACGGATATATACGCAAATTATTCTGGGCTCGTCCCAAGGGCACTTCCTCATAAGATGCTGATCGCATCTTATTCAGGGTACGGCGAAAGATTTTTATATCTGGATTCCCGCTTTCGTACCCCGAGGGCACTTTTTCATGAATAGCTCACTCTAATCATTCAGGGCGCAGGAATGACGATAAGAAAGAAACTGAGTCAGCAAGCAGACTTAATCAGACAACGACTCAATCAACTCCTCAGCACTCAATAAGGCCACCTGCCGATCAACTAACTCCCCTGACTCATTAAAAAACAACAAATCCGTAGATAAAGCCAGATGATGTTTTAAAAATGATTCAGCCCTAGGGTCTCCTGGTTTGGCCAATAAGAAATTAACTCTCTCACCGAGGGTTTCGCGTGCTTTATTTATCTCAACCGTTTGCTGGTTACTGACCGTTAAATTGGCGTCGTAAACAAACACCACTGATTTCTGGCCATTACCAATATTGTCTAAATTCGTATCGATAGGTTTTGGTATCAGCGAAAAAGCGATAAACCCAAAACCAATGATTGACACAATCACCCAAAACGATGTCTTTTTAAAAATATTCATTTACTTATTCCGGTCGTTGTCTAAGTTGACTTCGTCGTAACATAATAGTCGCAAACTATTCAGGGATCAGCCTTTGATAAGCTCACCCTTCGACAAGCTTACCGCAAGGGTACTTCTTCATAAGATGCTTAACGCATCTTATTCAGGGCATTGGGTGAACGGAATATTTACAATTCTTACACTTTAAGACTTACCTTGCCTACTCTGCGTTCACCCCGAGCGTGTCGAGGGGTGCGTTTAAACTGGATAAGGGACTACTTATTCAGGGCGCGGCCCAGGACCACTTCTTCATAAGATCCTAGTCGGATCTTATTCAGGGCGCCGCCCAAGACGACTTCCTCGTAGTTTACTATCGTAAACTACTCAGGGCGCAGGGATGATGTGATGAGGCTAGTTTACCCTTGGACTGGCTTACCCTTCGACAAGCTCAGGGTGAACGAAGTTATAGAGATGACAGTTTTAGGGGTTACAGATCCGTTTTCTAAAAATAGAAAACGAGGTGCTGACCCCTTAAATTATTTATTCGGGTCGCGGCCCAAGACCACTTCTTCGTGATTAGCTATCGCTAATCACTCAGGGCGTACCACAGGCACTATCTCATAAGGTGCTAATCGCACCTTATTCGGGTCGCATATGGGGGAAGAGTAATACATCGCGGATGGATGGTGAGTCGGTTAATAACATGACTAAACGGTCTATACCGATACCCTCGCCTGCTGTCGGGGGCATACCGTATTCTAATGCACGAATATAGTCGGCATCGTAGTGCATAGCTTCATCATCACCGGCGTCTTTTTCTTCCACTTGTTGTTGGAAACGTTCGGCCTGGTCTTCTGGATCATTTAACTCTGAGAAGCCGTTTGCAAGTTCACGACCGCCAATGAAAAATTCAAACCGGTCGGTAACGAAATCATTGGTTTCTGAACGACGAGCGAGTGGTGAGACTTCGACTGGGTATTCGGTAATAAAAGTTGGGTGTTTTAAATTTGACTCAACGGTTTTTTCAAAGATCTCGATTTGTAGTTTGCCCAAACCGTATGAGTCTTTGATTTTGATTTTTAAACGCTCACAAATTGCCCGTGCGGATTCAAGGCTTTCTAGTTGTTCTGCGCTGATATCATTATTAAGTTTTAAGATGGATTCTTTAACCGTCATACGCTCGAATGGTTTACCAAAGTCGTATTGCTCACCTTGGTAGTCGATGATGGTTTTACCTAATACGCTTTCGGCTAAACCGCGCAGCATTTCTTCGGTGATATCCATTAGGTCATGGTAGTCCGCATAGGCTTGGTAGAATTCGAGCATGGTGAATTCTGGATTATGTCTGGTTGATAAACCCTCGTTACGGAAGTTACGGTTTATCTCGAAAACTTTTTCCATACCACCAACGACTAAACGTTTGAGATATAGCTCCGGCGCGATACGTAAATATAAGCCCATATCCAAGGCATTATGGTGGGTTTCAAATGGACGAGCGGTGGCACCACCCGGAATCACTTGCATCATCGGTGTTTCAACTTCGATAAAACGTTTGTCGTTTAAGAAGTTACGAATGAATTGCACCGTAGCACTGCGTACTCGAAATACATCGCGTGATGATTCATTCATAATCAAATCAACATAACGCTGACGATAACGCGTTTCTTGATCTGCCAAGCCATGGAATTTTTCCGGCAATGGGCGTAGTGATTTAGTAATTAAACGCAACTCAGATAGCTTTATAGACAATTCACCTGTTTTGGTTTTAAAAACAACGCCTTTACCTGCGATAATATCTCCAATATCCCATTTTTTAAAATCGTCATACGCACCTTCTGGCAAAGCTTGTTTTTGGACAAAACACTGAATCTGGCCGGTCATGTCTTGTAGATGAGCAAAACTGGCTTTACCCATGACACGGCGGGTCATCATGCGCCCTGCTACGGAAACTTCAATAGCCTTTTCTTCTAGGGCTTCTTTGTCTAACTCGTTATACGCCTCCAACAAATCACCCGCCAAAGCATCACGGCGTACATCATTAGGATAGGCTTGGCCTGACTGGCGCATTTCTGCCAGCTTTTCTTTACGTTGGGTAATTTGTTCGTTTTCGTCTAATTCAGACATGGGCTTATCCTGATGGTTAGAGTCCGCTTTTTAAGCTGGCTTCGATAAATTGGTTTAAGTCACCGTCTAAGACGGCTTGGGTGTTTCCGGTTTCTACGCTGGTGCGTAGATCTTTGATACGTGACTGATCTAAAACATAAGAGCGTATTTGACTACCCCAGCCGATATCGGCCTTGCTGTCTTCTACGGCTTGCTGATCGGCTGAACGTTTTTGTATTTCTAGCTCATACAACTTCGCTTTGAGCAGTTTCATCGCTGTAGCTTTGTTTTTATGTTGTGATCTATCGTTTTGACATTGCACCACAACATTGGTCGGCATATGCGTAATACGAATGGCGGACTCGGTTTTATTTACATGCTGTCCACCGGCTCCACTGGCACGGTAGGTATCAATACGTAAATCGGCGGGATTGATTTCTATATCAACGTCATCATCAATTTCCGGTGAAACAAACACGGCAGCAAACGATGTATGACGGCGGTTACCGGAATCAAAAGGTGACTTACGCACTAAACGATGCACGCCGGTTTCAGTGCGCAACCAGCCAAAGGCATACTCCCCCGTAAACTGAATAGTCGCTTGTTTAATCCCCGCAACATCACCCGGTGAAACTTCAATTAGTTCAGTTTTAAATTCGCTGCGCTCACCCCAACGCAAATACATACGCAATAACATTTCTGCCCAGTCTTGCGCTTCGGTACCACCTGAACCTGATTGAATATCAAGGTAGCAATTGTTAGGGTCCATTTCGCCTGAGAACATGCGGCGAAATTCTAAGGCGGCAAGCTGGTTTTCCAGTTCATCTAAATCCGCTTCGACGGTATCTACCGATTCTTGGTCATCTTCTTCGGCGGCAAGCTCTAGGAGCTCCTTACTGTCATCTAAGGTACTGCCCAGAGTTCCGAGGGTGTTAACAACTTGCTCAAGCTGCGAACGCTCTTTACCCAGTGCCTGGGCTCGCTCGGCATCATTCCAGATTTCGGGTTGCTCTAATTCTCGACTGACCTCGATTAATCTCTCGTGCTTTTGCTCATAGTCAAAGATACCCCCTTAGAGCGTTGCTGCGATCCTGCATATCTTTGATACGACGTGAGATGAGATTAATTTCGATCATTCTAAAACCTGAAAATCGTGTAAAACGGCGTAGTTTACACGATACGGGCTAGTCTCAGCTAACCGCTGTGGTGGAAAGCGGCTCTACATGCTCAATAATCAACTGTGGTGAGCACTCGCCGCGATATTCATTAATGTCTAAACGGTAAGCGACGCGCACGCTTACCACATCTTCTGGCCAGTCTTCGTCGGTGATATTAAAGGCAATGGCATCGACAATACGGCCCTGCTTGGCACGCAGTTTTAGCTTTAAGTGGCTCTCGCCAACGATGCGTTTATCAACAATCTCAAAACTGCCATCAAACAACGGTTCCGGGAAATGCTGGCCCCAAGGCCCTGCTCCGCGCAGCGCAAAAGCAGCTTCGAGATCGAGATATTCTTCTAATAGCTCGCCGTCGCTATGAATTACTTCTTTTAAATCTTCTTCACTAAGCATTTCGCAAACTACTTCATTAAAGCGTTGTGAGAATTCTGCGTAGTGGTCTTCCTGTAGACTTAAACCTGCGGCCATGGCGTGACCACCAAATTTAGAAATAAGGTGCGGATAACGCGTGGCAACGCTGTCTAAGGCATCGCGGATATGTAAACCAGGAATTGAACGTGCCGAACCCTTGAGCTCACCCTCACCGCTGACAGCAAAAGCAATAACTGGCCTGTGTTTTTGTTCTCTTACATGAGCCGCTACGAGACCGACTATACCCTGATGCCAATCACGGCGAAAAATACATAGGCCATATTGGTCTTGCTCTTCGACACGTATATTACGTAATTCGGCAATCGCTTCTTTTTTCATTTGCGCTTGAATATCGCGGCGCTCCTGGTTTAACTCATCAAGCGATTGCGCTATTTGCAATGCGGTGGCGGTATCGTCACACAATAAACATTCGATACCCTGTTGCATATCATCAAGCCGCCCAGCTGCATTGAGTCTTGGCCCTAAAGCAAAGCCCAAGTCAGCGCTTGCGAGATAAGTGGCATTACGACCAGATACGGCGAGCAATGCGCTGATACCTTCACAACATTTGCCCTGACGAATACGACGCAGACCCTGTTCAACTAAGATACGATTATTATGATCAAGCGGCACAACATCGGCAATAGTTCCTAAGGCGACGAGATCTAACCATTGAGCGAGGTTAGGTATAGGAATATTTTTTTCCCCAAACCAATTGCTGGTTTTAAGCTCAGCACGCAAAGCCATCAGCACATAGAACATCACGCCAACACCAGCTAGCACTTTACTTGGAAATTTATCTTCATGCTGGTTTGGGTTAACGATGGCATTTGCTTCTGGCAACTGCTTACCCGGTAGATGATGATCTGTGATTAATACATCAATGCCCTTTTCGCGTGCAGCGGCCACGCCATTGTTACTGGATATACCATTATCCACGGTAACAATTAGATCGGGTGTATGACTTGCTGCTACCTCAACAATCGCTGGCGTTAGGCCATAGCCGTATTCAAATCTATTGGGCACAACATAGGAAACCTGCTTTGCACCCATAGCTTTTAGGCCTCGCATAGCTAAAGCACAACTGGTTGCACCATCAGCATCAAAGTCAGCGACAATCAATATGTGCGAACCGAGCTTTAAATGCTTATGTAATAACTGACATGCTTCGCTAATGCCGAACAATTTCTCATAAGGCTGCAACTGGTTTAGGGAATAGTCTAGTTCATTTACTGATTGCACATCTCTGGCAGCGAGCACTTTAGCCAAAACGGGGTGCATTGAATCAGGCAGCGCGAGCTCGGCATTAATATGCCGTCTTTTAATTTGTTTGCTGTCGATAAAATCGCTCATCAAACTTCGGCCATATAATCGACAAAATGTTTTCTTTTACCAAAAAAATTTCGCAACGGATTAAAACCACCCACCCTTAAACGGAATGCTCGGCCATTTATTGGATAGAGCTGTACTTCTTTTATTTCTTTTGACTTTAATGCTTGAATTATTGGTGCAGCGACGGTTGCTTGAAACAACTCTAAATATTGATACCATGAATCTACATCCTGTCTTGCCGTAGGCCCGGCCATGCTTGTATCGACGATGATTTGATACGCGTTATTCCGATTTAACAAATCGTCACCTTGTTTTAAGGAACGTATTGTTCCAATACCTATTCGTTGAGCTAGCAGACGCGCCAACACATCATCGGTGGTAATACCTTGCCAAATGCAATTATTAGTATTGACCTGCTCACCACTACCCCATAACCACATGCTATTAACTACTTTACGTCTTTGTACTTGTCTTCCATTGTTCTCAGAACTCAGATGGAGCTGCATTTGAATTTCGTTCATTAAGCTGCGCCAGTACATTGCATTAGCGCCTTTAGGCATAAAATCATGTATGTCCTTACCCACTACCTGTGACAAAGGTGAGAAAGTTGAATCTAAGGGTTTATCACTTGTTATTAGCCAATGCTCAGGAGATATCGCCTCGGCCTTAATGTGATGTTCTTCAAACAGCGGCTCTAACTCCCCAAGCCACTGTTGTGTTTCACTCTCATCTACCTCTAATTGGTCATCGCCGAACATGATAAGTCGACCTGAATCTGCCTGTAAATGAACAAACGAGGCGATCAGATAGGAAGCTTTTTGCGCTTTACCGCCTGTTTCAGATGCTAGCATTTTTGCAAGAGAAGCAATGCGATCTGGCGATACATTTGCGCCTAGCAAGGAAAGTAATTGCTGATCGTAGCGGTCGCTGGCTGGGATAGTATCGATTATTGCATCAAACAGTTGCTCAATACCTGGCAAACTGATATTAGCCATAGCTTCTGCAAATGATGGATGCCCTAATAATCCGGGTGCGAGCACAGAGACACTTGTTGCCACGCGTTTCCTTATTTCTTGTCGTTTATATTAGCCTGATTCTATTATAGCCTACTCATTTGGCTGGCGAATCTGCTGACGAAACCAGTTATAATCATCTGCTGAGAATAAACTGCAGTTATATCAATGACAAAATCAGAAGCTCGCACAGAAGGTGTTCTTGTTAATGTTCAGTCGCATTACGTTCCTGAACGATCTGAACCTGAACATTCACAATGGTTTTTCACTTATACCGTTTTGATTACAAATGAGAGCGAACGAACTGTTCAGCTTATTAGCCGACATTGGATTATTACCGACGGCAACGGCCAGGTCCAGGAGGTTCGTGGAGCAGGAGTCATCGGTGAACAACCCACTTTGAAACCCGGTGATGAGTTTGAATATACCTCTATTTGTCCGCTTGAAACCGAATTTGGCACCATGCAAGGCAGCTACCAAATGATCAGTGACGAGGGTGACACCTTCGACGTTCAAATAGCACCGTTCTCTCTCGCCATCCCTAATCTCGTCAATTAGCCTGAGCTGTCAATTACTACCAAGGTTGCCGCCAGAAACGGGCTTTATCGGCTGAATTTTCGCCTCAAGTTTCGGCTGAGTAAGTCGCTACTTTTATACGAACAACTCGAAATATGGCGGAAATTGCATCTACCCTATTGTGTCTAGATACGATTACCGTCTATTAACCATATTTTAACGTATCTTAAACATGAAGGGTTCATGCTGAATCGGTCAAAAAAGAGCACCAGTGAAGAGAACTGGAAGCTTAAATTCAATCAGGCACAAGATGACCTGAGACGAAAAGAGCGCGAATGGATTGAATCCGAAGAGCTGTTACGGATGACCATTCGGCGACTGACAATCGCTGCCAACGGTGTTCACCCTGTTTTAGACGAACGTTTGTCAAATTTGCGTAAATCAATGGGTAAACACGTTGATATTCGCATGTTGAAAGAAGTGACGGCGAGTATGCCGGGTACTTTGATGCAGCTGAGCAAGGAAACCGAGCACCAGTTAACACCGACAAAGGTGCTTTTAAAGCTCTCTGACCAACTAGAAAATATTGATAGCATTCGCCAACAAGCTAAGCAGCTTAAATCACAGCTTAGCCAAGAACTTAATCAAAAAGAATTAGAGAAAATTGTTACTGACATCGGCAATATGGTCGGTAATCAAGCTGCTGATACTACTACTTCGTATTCACATGGCGAAACATCCACCGCAAATGATATAAATTTAATCAATGTTTTCGTCAGTCGATTGGATTTTCCTGAAATTCCGAGCTCGACGCTGCGGGCGATACAAGCGCAATCTGCGGAAGCAGAGCCAGAAAAACTTAAACAACTGGCGATCCAACTTTCCGAACTACTCAATAAAGCAGCGGCTGATTTAGAACAACAAATTCAGTCGGGTTCAGTGGAGTCATACGATGCTTCAGATGCGATTATCTTGCTCATTGAGTTTCTAAACTTTCCAGAAGCGCTAACTGTAGATGTCGCTAATATTCGCGAACGACTTGAACAACCGATAGCCCTTGATGAATGGCCGCGCCTACTAAAACTGCTATCCAATCTCATTGAGAAGGCTAAAAATCAAGTTCAAGAACAAAAAAATGAACTTGAAAGCTTCCTCTCAGAACTGACTAACCATCTTGAAGTGATGGGGCTCAATATCTCTGGGCTATCATCGGTTCGAGAAAAAGTACAACTGGCTAACGATGTTATTCATAAAAACGTTAATGAAAGTGTTGAAGGTATTCACCATAGTATTAATAATCACGATGACATTGATCAAGTAAGAAAATCCGTCTTCAGTCAGTTAGATGGTCTGCGTGAACACTTGCGTACTCACCAGCAACAGCATAAAGAGGCGCATGCCGAGTCTGAAAAATTAGTGAGTGAACTGACTAGCAAGCTTGAGTCGATGGAATCAGAAGCAAGCTTATTGCGTGAGCAAATTCAAGAACAACATATACAAGCGACCATTGATCCACTGACAAAAACCCCTAATCGCCTGGCGTTTGATGAACGTATTCTTGTCGAATTCGCCAGATGGAAACGCGATAGAAAACCTCTTAGCCTGGTTATTTGGGATGCGGATCATTTTAAAATTATTAACGACACCTATGGCCACTTAACAGGTGATGATGTTTTACGATATATCGCGAGCATTTTGCAAAAACAATTACGCGAAACTGATTTTGTTGCAAGATACGGTGGCGAAGAATTTGTCATGTTGTTACCCGGCGCAGACAGCAAGGCAGCAAAAACTATCGCGGATAATATTCGAAAACAAGTTGAGTCCAGTAATTTTGAAGTCAAAGGTAAACCCATACCTGTAACACTTTCTGCCGGTATCTCCGAGTTCGGTGAAAATGACTCACCTGATAAGGTATTTTCTCGTGCCGACGACGCTTTATACGAAGCTAAACGGCTTGGCAGAAACCGCTGTCAAATCGCAGTCATAGATTCAGACAAATAATCTCACATTTTTCGTTACTGACATTATCTCATTTCATGCGATAATGCGCGGCCCTATGGCCACTAAATCAAAACGTAAAATCAAACGTTCCATCATTCAGCAATTCGAAAAGAAATTCGATCTCGAACGCCTGGATTTCAAAAAACGTATCGCTCCTGCAAAACATAAACCCAAACTGACTGGCGTGATTGCTGCGGCAATAGTTTATGGTGTGCTGTTTTTACTAGGTAATATAGGCGTCAGTAATGGCGCGATCGATCAAGAAACCTTGGCAAAAATGAGCTGGATCATCATGGTGCCAAGCTCTGCTATCGGCATATTTGTCTACATGCTGGTCAGCAATCGCCGCCAATACGACGTTATTCAGGAAATGAAAGCTTATATTGCGCTGATTGAAAAAGACGGTGGTTTATTCTGGCGTTTTGAACCACTAGTAAAATTATTACTACCGGATAACGGCTTAGCAGAACAAATGGTTGAAGGGTCAAGAAACAGGGATATGGAGCAACTATATCCTGAAGATTATGGCATCAGCGTGCACAAGCTTTATGATGCAATAGTCAATAGCGGTAATCGCGAAATTCCTGAAGAAGTTGAAACTGAGTTACTGGCTAACTTTGAAAAATAGTTTGCGACTACAAACAATAGAGGGGGCATTCGCCCCCTCCTTTACATTACTGCTTAGTGATTAGGCAGCCTGACCTGAGATCAGTTTGTCTTTTACTGCAGAAGTATTAATTGCTACTTTGCGTGGTTTCATCGCTTCTGGAATTTCACGTTGTAGATCAATATCCAATAAACCATTAACTAAATTCGCGTTAGTCACTTTAACATGATCAGCTAATTGAAAACGACGTTCAAAGTTACGTGCAGCAATACCCTGGTGCAGATAATTGCGCTGCGCGGTATCTGCGACTTTTTCGCCGGTAACAGTTAAGGTATTTTCTTTGACTTCTATAGACAATTCACTGTCGTCAAAACCTGCCACCGCCATAGTAATGCGATACTGGTCTTCATCTACCAGTTCTACATTATAAGGAGGATAACCATTAGAGCTATCACTGCGAGCCGCTGAATCTAGCAGCGAAAACAGATGATCAAAGCCAATAGCAGAACGATATAAAGGAGTTAAGTCAAAATTACGCATAGGTGTTTTCTCCATAATGCAAGATAACGAGAACCCGCCATAGGCCAGGCTCACCAAAAACAGGCAGACCCATAAGGCATCCGCCTGCCTATTAATATGCGGACAATAAGGAGATTTTCAAGAGGCTTAAATATACACGCATTTAATTAAGCGCAGAGTAGGTTACCGCTTCTGTACTACCTGTTGCGATCATTGGCTTTTGCCTTTCAGGGTGCAACAAATAATGAATAAAGGCCATGGTTGCGGATTTATCTTTGGCATCATCTACTACTGTCCACAACCAATCTTTTTTAGCAGTATGCATTGCCGGCAAACCATACATATGGGTACCAATATGGCCTTGCTCAAGTAAGTCTGGCAACAAATCATTCCACAAACGTTGCGACATCATTTTTTCGAGCGGTTGCAGCAAATCGCTTTCAACATATTCTTGAAACTGTGCAAGCTCTAGACAAATAACACCTGGTAACGTTTGCTCGTTTCGAGCTTGTTGCAGTTGTGACATATATTCCCGCTCGGGCATGAGTTTAAGTTCTATTTGCACATTACGTTGATCGGCATTAAATGTTGCCACATGTTCTCTCATCACGGCGTCTGCACCAGGTGATTGTTCTGGAGCCCAGACAACAACTGACGCACGCTCTACCTTATCACTGACGGCATTACCGTCACCGGTCCAATTAGAACAGGCTTGCAGGTTGCCGCAGAGCACGCCAATGGTGATTAATTTAATAATTTGCTGAACACGTTCATGCATACGCCAATCCAAACTTTAAAAAATGGCGCTGCAAAAACGCAGCAAGCCAAGCGAATAGTTAATTCGTCAATCGTGATCGATTTATGGCTTTAAGACAAGTCTATCGGCCACGAGTTTCCATAAATTCGCGGCTAAATAGTACTGGTGATCTGGCTAGAATCGGTGTGTGGTATTGATAGAAACAGGACGGCCGACTAACTCTTTTTCCCTGCTATAGTGACGCCGTGCCGCCACCATTGGTTGAAAAATCACGTATAACGCAGCCAATACGCCAACAAACATTGATAGTTCAAAAAACGTCATATTCCCTTCTCCTAGCATCCAACTAAGGAGAAGTATCGTCGTTTCTGTGCTCAATCTCTGTGAAGTAGTTCTCAAAATTGAAAGATGGGCTATGCGGCTGAGTATGGCATTGCGCGCACATTTCCTGAGGCAGCCAGCCATGATGCCCAAGCTCAGCCTGACCAGCGGATTCGGCATGCGCTCTACCGGCTCCATGACAGGACTCGCACTGCACGTTTTTCAGGTGTTTGGTGCTCTCTACGTCGACAAAACCACCAGGTTTATTAAACCCGACGCTATGGCAGGTAATGCATTCTGGGTCAAAGGCTTTGTTAACCCTTTCCAGGGTAGAAAATGCTTTGGAATGACGCGTACCTTTAAATATCTTGTGCGCCTGGCTGTGGCATGATTTGCAGCCCTTTTCACCTATAAACGGACTTTTTAGACCATTTAAACTGGCTTTTCGTGCGGCAATACTGGCCTCATAGGCCTTGGCCACATCGTCGTTGTAGGCTTGATACCAGGCCTCTAACCTTTTCGCATTAGGGACCGCGGGTGGTAGTGAAATTACCTCATGCTGCCATTGTGTGATTCCTTTACCCGCTTCGAAACTCAGCTTAAGTTTGCCAAGTCGCAGTCCTCGGGATCCCGGCTGTAATACCAGCGTGCCATCTAGCATCTGCGGGTCCGGGTATTCTTCGTAGGCCGCTTTGATCATCAGAATATCAACCAGCTCTAAAGGAAAAAACTCTTTTGCATGCTCATATGAATAGGTAGAACTAAGTACAGTCAAATGACCATTATTTCGGGCTTGCCTCAAGTTATTTGCCAAATCGGATGCGGAACCGTCAACTACGCGATGCTGCCCTTGCATAGCACGGTAAGGTGAATCTTCTGGTGCTAGCCAACCGAAAAATGCGAGTGATTGCTCTTCGTGGGTGACAACATGCGTATCGATAAACTCATCAGTCAACCAATTGCTACTAACCCATGGAATACCACTCTCTGTAGCGAATTCATTACCGTAACGTATGTCAGCCCATTGAACCGCTACTGCATCGTAGCCGATTTCAGCATAGCCCGAGAAAATATATTCTGATTTTAGTTTTTCTTCGGTCAAGCCATTATAGATTAAGCCACCTGCTGAAATAGCAAAAATATCTGGATTTTCCGCTCTTAATTCGTCTAGCTTTTGGGCGCGCCGTAATATACCACCGGAGTTACCTTCTACACTGCAACCACAAGGTTCCAACTCACCATCTAAGTTACCTGTATAAATAATCGCATACTCTGCCGCTGCTGCTTGAAAACACAACATTAGTAGCGTGGCAAAAACAAGCAAAAACTTTGCAGGCTTATTACTCAGTTTACTTATCATCTAATTTTCAACTACGAAAAAATATTTGTTCGAAAATACATAGATACATCAAAATGCATCGATTGCACAAGCGGCAAACACGAATTTTGATTTAGGCAAAAAACCAGTTGATACAAGCAAAAGATTATGGCCTATGGGCATACGTATCGTAGCGATAGCTTTACTTGGCACGCATGAATTGGGCCCACGTTCGTTTCCTACTCAAACAAAAAGCTGGCGACTCAGTGATGCTATCAGTATTGCCCTCGCTGGGAAAATACTTACTTTATTGTAAAACCCCAAAATCTCTAAGGTTAATTAAGCACCCTAATAGCCGACAAATAAATTGAACTGATTAGCTTATAAAAGACTCGAAGCTAAAAATATAGCTCAACAGGATAGCGCACTGCTAATTTAAGTCGTGCAATGTAATTTTTATTATGCAGAAACTATTCATAGGGCATATAACAAGGACATAAAATCAAAAGAAGATTAATAAGAGGTAATAAACAGATCTAATAAGTCTAATCGCTACATGTAAGGTAGGTACTGAATGTATGACGAAAGCTCAGAAGCGCTAGAAATAAACACACTTGTTGATAAATACTATCGACAATCAGGTCAAAGTTGTACCGTTGATATTCATACCTCTCGCCACTGTGGCCAATTATTAATCGATTATTGCAATAGAACAGAAGAAAAATCCGCTTTCGTTCTGATTGTTACCAAAGGTTACGAACAAGCACACTATCTTGCTGGTATTGAAGGTGGTCTCTCATTTTGGCGAGAATTATCGACTAAACTATCAAAGGTACTTCCTGGATGCTCTCGTTTGTGTATATTGCCTTTTGGTTTTTCGATACACGTTTGGGATGATGAAATAGAGTTATCAGTACAACAATTACTTAAAAAGATTACTCATTTATTACACCAAACTATCTCAATACCTGGTAAAACCACGGATAACGAGGTCAATATCCATATCGATTATCTGATCGGTTATTTGATATACCCCGATGACTGTGGGATTTGCAAAAGCTTTCCTGATGTAACGCGCTATGTATCCAGTGCAGCATGGACTGAGAGCAATATATCTAACCAAATTTATCGGTATACCAAACTAACGCTCGACCAACAAATGCGGCGCGCAAAAATACATGAACGCCTTAGTGAGGCTATTAATAACAGGAACATCAGCTTCGCCTATCAACCACAGTTTGATATCAATAAAAAAGAAATTGTTGGCGTAGAATCTTTAATGCGCTGGCATGACTCAGAGCTAGGCGTAGTATCCCCAGATGAATTTATCAGTGTCGCAGAGTCTTGCGAGCATATATTGGCACTCACCAAACTCTCTATTGAAATAGTGACATCTTTTGTTGCACAGTTTCATAAGGAGTTGGGGTGTGCTATTCGCTTCTCTGTGAATATCTCTCAATCAGTATTTAACTGGAAGCAATTTGATTTATACGAAGTGTTCGATACTTGTATAAAAAATAATCCTGGTATTGAAAAATTCCTGGATATTGAAATCACCGAAAGTTCGTATTTCGATCCAAAACTGTCTTCAAACGTTACCGAAACATTATCCAGAATTGGCAATTTAGGAATTCGTACCATTATTGATGACTTTGGTTCAGGCTATGGCTCACTTTCGCTTATTTCATCAGGCGTTGTTGGCGGCATAAAATTGGATCGTGAGCTAACATCAAAACTTGTTACGGAATCGGCTGAAACTCATTTTCTACAAATGCTTTGTTATGCCACGCGCAATATCGCTTTAGAGTTAATTGCTGAAGGCGTTGAAACCAATGAGCAAAAAAATATTCTCTTATCAAAAGGTGTCAGCATTATTCAAGGGTATCTTTTTGCCAAACCCTTGAAAGGCATGGACCTAATAGAGTTTGTTCAACAACACAATGCTCAAGAGTGGCCAGAACTGCAGTATTGTTCAAATCATTCTTGATACTGTTATTAACAGTTCAAATCATAACTAGCGCAATTGACTAAAAACGTAATCACTGTCTTTCGCATTAGCTTCATGACACGCGAAACAACCAGCACCGCGATCTGTCACTAAGCGTATAGCACCACCAACATCCTTACTCTCAAATGGATCAAACATGATTAGCAACCCACAATCGAAGTTACCGTTGTTCTAGCTCCTCATTGGATTTATAGTATTGAGTCGATACATAATACAAGATGAAAAGACTGGTCAAGCTAGTTTGTATCCGATACTATTGCCGTCCGAAGTTTAATAAGCTGTATGTAGTATGAAAAACAGTCAGTATTTGTTAGAGCTAATCGAGCGAATTGGTAATTTGCTCAGATTAGAAGAACGCGAATTAGGAAAGGCCGACGGGCTGCAGCCAGTGCATGTTCAAGTTCTCGAATATCTCGCATTATGCAATCGTATTAGTAACACTCCCCTGTCACTTAGTCGCTACCTAGGTATCAGCAAAGGTACCGTTTCTCAGTCAGTAATTGTCTTAGAAAACAAAGGTTTAATTAGCAAATCTCAAGACGAAAATGATAGAAGGATTGTGCATCTGTTATTAACAGATGCCGGCAAAGACGTTGTAAAAAATGCCTTTTCCAACGAACAATGGAGTAACACCTGTGAACGTCTGCCGGCGCAGCAACGTGAGCGCATGGCAGAAGATTTAACTCAACTACTACAAGAACTCACGCAGCAACACCACGTTCAGAGCTTTGGTGTGTGCAGAACCTGCAAATATTTCTGTTACGAAGGCAGCAATTACAGTTGTGGATTACTGCAAGTCCCTCTCGAGGCGAGCGAAACCGCTAAGCTTTGCCACGAACACACCATGGAAACAGAAACTGGTAACGAAGAAGAATCCTTACCAAACGAAACTACAAAGCGCCTATAGCACCGTCATAATCTGGCTCATCGGCAATTTCACCGACGAGTTGTGAATAGACAACCTTGTTATCACTATCTAGTGAAATCAATGCACGCGCAGTAATACCTGCTAATGGCCCATCCTCAATTAATACACCGTAGTCTTTAGCAAAGTTTCTTGATCGCATCATAGAAAGCGGCACAACATTCTCTAAGCCTTCACCAGTACAAAAACGACCCATTGCAAACGGTAAATCTGCAGATACTGTTAACACCACAACATCGTCTCGGCTTTTCGCAAACTCATCAAACTTTTTGGTTGAAAGCTGACAAACAGGTGTATCTAAGCTTGGTACCACACTGATCAGTTTTTTCTTACCAGAATAAGTATCCAAACGCACATCATTAAGGTCTTTATCAACCAGATGAAAATCCGGTGCTGTGCTTCCTACAGCAGGCACATCACCATTGGTATGAATTTCATTACCTTTTAGAGTAATACTCGCCATCTCAGTCTCCAATAATTGTGTGACCCGCACTGTAATACAGTACCGCCGCAGCAGCAATAGATATGGACACTAAGTTTAAAATTTATAGATTAATGACGGTGCCAAATAACCAACGTAATGGCCAAGTGAGTAAAAATAAGGCCAACACTGAGCCAATCCAAAGCATAAAAAACCAAGCAAGTCGCTGACTTAATCCTTGCTGCTCTGCCATCTTATTTGTGCGATGAGTAACCACTGACATCAGAAACCTTGCCTCTAAAGACTCTGTAGCTGTACCAGCTATATAACAATGTGATGGGTAAGATAAAAGCAATTGGAATCAATAAAAACAGCTGCGACGATGCCGGCGATGATGTATCCCAAATAGTGAGTTCGAACGGTATGATATAAGGCCAAAAGCTAGCTGCTAAACCTAAATAACCACTAAGGAATAAACCAATAGCCCAAAAGAATGGCGAATCCTCTCGCTTAGCACGAAGGTCATGCCACAAACGCCATGCGCATAGCAAACCTACAATCGGCGCGGGTAGTAAATAAAACATATTATCCCCAGAGAACCAACGCTCGGCTATTTGCGGCACCAAACGTGGTGTGTACATACTAACAATTGCCATAAATATTAAGATAGCAATCATAAATACCATGGATGCACGAAAAGACATCACTAGCAAATCATACTCTGTTTTGCGAACTAGCCAAGTTGCACCCAATAAACCATAACCGCAGACCATGCCGAATCCTACAATCAGGGCAAAAGGAGACACCCAATCGAATGTGCCACCGGCAAACTCGCCATTTTCAACATGAACACCCGTTATCAAACCCGCCAGCAGTAACCCCTGACTAAAAGCAGCCATAAATGACGCCGCAAAAAAGACCGCCGTCCAAAGAAACTTACTTTCATTTGCCTTCATCCGAAACTCAAAAGCAACACCGCGAAATATGAGCGAAAACAACATCAACATGATTGGCAAATAAAAGGCAGAGAGCACAATTGCATAGGCTTGCGGAAAGCCGGCAAATAATACAGCGCCACCCATGATTAACCAGGTTTCATTACCATCCCACACCGGCGCAATACTATTGATCATACTGTCACGCGTTTCTTCGTTACCAGCGAAAGGAAATAAAATTCCAACGCCAAGATCGAAGCCGTCAAGTAAGACATACATGATGAGGCAAAACGCGATAACCGCTACTGATATCAAAGCAAAATCAAGCTCCATGCGGTTTTACCTCCTCACGATGAACAAATGCACCATCAACCCTATCATCAAGCGTGGGTGGAACAATCTCTTTTACAACTTGATGAATAGGTGGATCGTAACGTGGCCCCTTACGTAGTAACTTATTCATATAATAGAGATAAGCAATAAACAATATGGTGTAGACCACTACAAATAAAGTGAGCGACACAGCCACAGAATATGCTTCTATAGGTGAGACACTGTCTGCAGTACGTAATAAACCTTGAACGGTATAAGGTTGCCGCCCTACTTCTGCTGTAAACCAACCGGCTAAAGTTGCAATAAAACCTAGAGGAATCACCGCCACGCAGCCCATATGAAGATAGCGATTGCTATAGAGTGTATGGCGATAGCGGCAGTACAAACCATAAACCGCAACTAATATTAATAATATGCCACTACCCACCATTAAGCGAAAACTCCAGAAAACGATAGGAACATTGGGCCTATCTTCTGGAGCAAGTTCTTTCAAACCTTTAATTTCACCGTCAATATCATGGGTTAAAATAAGACTGGCTAAATTCGGAATACCAATCTCAAAATCGTTACGCTCTTGTTCCTCATTTGGAATAGCAAACAACAATAAAGGCACGCCTTTTTTCGTTTCCCATATTCCTTCCATTGCCGCTATTTTCGCCGGTTGGTCGCGTAATACTTGTAGGCCACTCATATCACCAATAAAGGCTTGGGTGGGCGCAAAAATAATCATACCTAACAAACCAATTGATAAACCTTTTTTAGCGATGCTGATATGTTGGTGTTTAAGTAAATACCAGGCTGATATTCCGGCCATGACCGATGCTGCTGTTAAATAGGACGCAAACAGCATATGAAAATAACGATAAGGAAATGATGGGTTAAAGATAACCTCCCACCAGCTTTCGACAATCACGCGACCTGACTCTACCACCACACCCGCCGGCGTATGCATCCATGAATTAGCTGCAATTATCCAAAATGCGGAGTTCATTGTGCCTAGCATCACCAATAAGGTCGCAACGAAATGCAAACGCGGCCCGACTTTCGTCCAACCAAACAACATGACACCTAAAAAACCTGCTTCTAGGAAAAAAGCCGTGAGAACTTCAACGCTGATTAATGGCCCTAAGACAGGACCCGCAAATTCGGCAAAACGACTAAAGTTAGTGCCAAATTCGAAAGATAGAACAATTCCAGATACCACGCCCATACCAAAGGTTAAGGCAAAAATCTTTACCCAGAATCGATAAAGAAAGTAATAGACTTCTTTACCTGTTTTTAGCCACAAGCCTTCGATGATCGCAAGCAATAATGCGAGACCTAGCGACAGTGTCGGGAAAATAATGTGAAACGATACAGTAAACGCAAACTGTATCCGTGAAAGCAAGGTTACATCCAAATCCATCGGTAACACCTTGAGAAGTTCAGCGTATTGTGGCCGTCATAAACCTCTGTATCTTTCCACGCTACGCAAAAAAGCCAACCCCTCTAATATCGGGATATAGTGGCTAAACTTAAGAAAACGATGGAAAATTAGAGGATATAGACGGAATGAACGAATAAACTCTGATTCTATCGATCACAGTCAAAAGCCAGTCCTTTACTATCGTAGCGCGTTCGGATTCGTTTATGGTCGATAAGCACTTCGTATGGCGTAATCTCCAACACAAGTAAAGTATCTCCTCGCTCTCGTTTGACTCTACTCGCCAGCTTATCTATCGCAAGCTGCTGATCAGTCACGTCCGTTACGCTGACTTCACCAAGCTCTTTGCAATCATTTGGACGCTGATAGACTACATCTACAAAAATAGCGCTTACCGGTATGGGTAGCAACAATGCCAAGCTGATTAATAAACTAATGCGCATCGTTAAAAAAGTTATTTCCTAGATAAAAATGGCTTTTATCAACGCCCATTGCAACTTTCAATGCCACGTCTCTATCCCACTGATTACCTATACTTTGTATCGCTTTTGCCTCAGCAAAAGAAATTTGATCCAGGTGATACCAAGGAGAAACTACAGGAAAAAACTGAAGCGGCCAGTCTGTGCCATATATAAGCCGATTCTCTAACTCTTTTATAGCAAGCGCCTTTTTCAGATAGCCTAGCTTATTAAACTGAGTCAAACTGGAAACATCAGCAAATAAATTGGGATACTGCCGAAACATAGGCAAAATACGTTCGAAATTATCTTGCCCGTCTGATTCCCCTGTCGTCGCTATGTGGGCCGCTATGACCCTCACACCTAACTCCAATGGTAGAGTAAGACGTAATGGGTCTGCCAACTCGTCCTTAGCCATGCTAAAGGATTTTTCCATACCCGTATGGGTCAACAATGGGATATCAAGCGCGGCCATTTCTTCGTAAAAAGCGGTAATGGCTTGATCTGCAGGATCGATATCCATAATTGAAGGTATCCATTTAATCAGCACCGCGCCTTGTTTATGAACCTGCCGCAATCGCTCAATGGCATCGGGACGATAAGGGTTTATGCTTGCGCCAAATAATAGATTGTCTGTTTTTAATGTTTCTTCATAGACATAGTCATTAGGAACATAAATTTGGGTAGCACTTTTATCTAATTCACCATCGCGCACCACCCCGTCCATAGCGAGAATAATTGCTTTACCAATAGACTGAGAGCTTCTAATCGATTTGCTGATCAAATCAAATAGTATGCGATCGCCTTTTTCTTCCAACTGTGCTTCACTCACTCCCATAGCCATAAGATAAAATGGAAACCGAAAGTTATTTCGCATTTCATCATTTATAAAACAACCGGAGTCACCATATCCCAAGCCGGCAACATGAACATGCGCATCGATGATCGATTTGTCAGATAGAGGTAATAATGATTTTTCTTCAACTGAAGGAATAAACTGATAGAGCAAAAAAACAACACCAGCAACAAGGGCTATCGTGAAAACAATTTTTTTTATAATTTTCACATCACTTCCTTTGTAGATGTTATTGGAAAATATCCCATAAAATCAGGGCCAGTTAAATGAGCACTCCAGCCTCTGCTCACCGCATCTCGTATCAGTAACTCAATAGATGCGGGTGTTACCGCGATTTGTTGCCGCCCTCCACTATCATATTTTACGCGGCTCCTAAGTAGGCTAGCAGGTTGCTCATAGAGCTCGACATAGATATCAATACCATCAGCTTTACCGCTCGCTAGCCAACGATACGCAATATTATCAACAATAATCTTTCGGCTTTTTTTCTTAGGCAGCCCCACGGCTTACTAACACTAACTAAACGTATCGCAATTTTGCATATCACCAGTTTTAAGGCCAACCTTAAACCATTTCACGCGTTGTGCAGAACTACCATGGGTAAAAGTTTCTGGTGTCACATATCCACGCGATTTCTTTTGTATTGTATCGTCACCTATCGCAGCTGCCGCTCTCAGCCCTTCTTCAATGTCACCTTCTTCTAAAAGCTGCCTCGACCGATGTGCATGGTTGGCCCAGACGCCGGCCAAACAATCTGCTTGCAATTCTTGCTTAACAGACAACTTGTTTCCCTCTTCTTCGCTTAACTGGCGCCTGGCAGCATGTACCTTATTAGATATACCTAACAAAGTTTGAATGTGGTGTCCCACTTCATGCGCGATAACATAGGCTTGTGCAAAATCGCCGGGCGCTTTGAATTGCTGGCGTAACTGATCAAAAAAACCGAGGTCAATGTATACCTGCTTATCTGCTGGACAATAAAATGGCCCAACGGCAGACTGCGCGGTACCGCATGCTGAACGCACTACATCGCGAAATAAAACCAACTTGGGTTCTTTATAGGTCATACCCTGTTGGGCAAAGATGGGCTTCCAGGTATCTTCCGTATCCGCTAACACGGTTGAAACAAAATCCACTAGCTCTTTTTCTTCGGCCGTCTGTTTAATCGGCCCGGGCTGAGAAGGTGTCTGCGAAGATGTAGGCGCTTCACCACCGACAAGTAAAGACACAACATTGCCCAAGTTACCCGTTAAGGCCAAGCCACCAACAATGACTACCGCAGCGATAACCGTTCCTTTTACACCAAGAAATTTAACGGCAAGCGGTAATAAACGCAGCAAACCACCGCCGCGTCCAGCTAGGCCACCAAGCCCTCCAACGCGCGCAGCACGTGAACCACGCCGATCTTCGATGTTGGTGCTTCTTCTGTTCCCCCTCCAACGCATCGTTGTTCCCTATAGTTATTTTTCAGCCCCTATTGTAATCCTCTTTTCACATATAGGTACATCGCTATAAATAGTTGACTAAAATCCTCATCGAAGCGGAGATAATCACCGCAAACGTTAAAAACATACCTGTAACGCGAAATCTATAATTCTCATTAACCTGGCTAACACCGTAGGCATGAATCAATCGGCCCATTATCAGCACTACGCCTAATATATGTATCAAAATTTGCGTAGCGACCAGTGATTCCAGAAAGAACATCAGCAGCAGCGCTAGCGGTACATACTCGGCAAAATTAGCGTGCACACGCATTGCACGTGTCATTTCCTCGTCGTTGCTTACGCCAATACCGATCTTCTTCGTACGGCGCAACTTAATGGTGCGAAAACTCAAAGCAACAAAGATAAGTCCTAATACTGCTGCGTAAATCGGGGTGATCATTATCCGCTTTCTCGTTCAGTTAGTGCGACTCGGATAGCAAGTATAAAACTCATTCTGCTTGTTTTGCCGAAAACATGGCCAGTTAGAGAGCTAACAACTTGCTATAGATCAAGCCTATTAGTCTGATTAAAACAATCGATTTCTATTTTTCTATAGCTTTTATTAATATGGCTAACGTAAACACTTTTTTGAGCTTTTTTCTTAACATTTCAAGGAGATCAAATCCATGGCACTAGTCAATACGCAAATCAAGCCTTTTAAAGCCAGTGCTTTTAAAGAAGGTGAGTTTTTCGACATTACCGACGCAGACGTAAAAGGTAAATGGGCAGTATTCTTTTTCTACCCTGCTGATTTCACCTTTGTTTGTCCAACGGAACTTGGCGACCTAGCTGATTATTATGATGAATTCCAAAAACGTGGTGTAGAAATTTTTTCAGTCTCCACTGATACGCATTTCACGCACAAAGCTTGGCATGATTCATCTGAAACGATTGGTAAGATCCAATACACCATGATTGGTGATCCTACAGGTGAAATTACGCGTAACTTTGAAGTCATGCGCGAAGGTCAAGGCCTGGCTGATCGCGGTACTTTCCTGATCGATCCAGAAGGTGTCATTCAAGCAATGGAAATCACCGCTGAAGGTATTGGCCGTGATGCTGAAAACTTACTGAACAAAGTCAAGGCTGCTCAGTACGTTGCAGCCAACCCAGGTGAAGTTTGCCCAGCAGCTTGGAAAGAAGGTGAAGAAACCTTAGCGCCTTCACTAGACCTAGTTGGCAAAATCTAAGCCGGTATAGAGCGTAGTAGGCCAGCGACTCTCTCCTCGCTGGCTTACTTCTCTCCTATCACAATTTATCGATAAGGATTTAAATCATGTTAGACACAGCAATTAAACAACAGTTGGACACATACTTGAAAAATCTCGTTAATCCGATTGAGATTACTGTGTCCACTAATGACAGTGCGAAAGCACAAGAATTATTAAGCTTGGCGAAAGAAATCGCCGAGCTATCAGATAAAATTAGTTTAAGCGAAGGCAGCACCCCGAGCGGTCGTCAACCCTCTATGGCTATTGGCGCACAAGGCGAAACTCCACGTGTGGAGTTTGCTGGTATACCAATGGGTCACGAATTTACTTCGCTTGTATTAGCGCTGCTGCAAAGCGGTGGCCACCCTGCTAAAGTTGAGCAAGCCATTCAAGATCAAATTAAAACACTTGATGCCGAACTCAAATTCGAAACCTATATTTCTCTTTCATGCCAAAACTGTCCTGAAGTCGTTCAGGCCTTAAACCTCATGGCTGTGCTAAACCCAAAAGTTAAGCACACCATGATTGACGGCGGTTTGTTTAAAGAAGAAGTAGAAGCACGCGACATCATGGCGGTGCCTTCTATTTATTTAAACGGTGAAGTATTCAGCCAAGGCCGTATGGGTATTGAGGACATCTTAAATAAAGTCGATACCGGTGCGGCGGATAAGCAAGCCGAAGCGTTGGCTGACAAAGATCCTTACGATGTATTGATTGTCGGCGGCGGCCCCGCCGGTGCGTCTGCAGCCATTTATTCTGCGCGTAAGGGTATTCGTACCGGCGTTGTAGCTGACCGTTTTGGTGGTCAGGTTATGGATACCATGGCCATTGAAAATTTCATTTCAGTCAAAGAAACCGAAGGCCCTAAACTGGTTGCTAACCTGGAACAACATGTGCTCGATTACGATGTTGATTTAATCAAAGGCCAAAAAGCGGCCAAATTAAGCCGTAATGAATTAGTAGAAGTCACCCTCGAAAATGGTGCCACACTAAAAAGTCGCTCCGTTATTTTAGCGACGGGTGCGCGTTGGCGTGAAATGAATGTACCAGGCGAACAAGAATATCGAGGCAAAGGTGTGGCTTATTGTCCGCATTGCGATGGTCCGCTATTCAAAGGTAAGCGTGTTGCTGTCATCGGTGGTGGTAACTCAGGTATCGAAGCCGCGATTGATCTTGCCGGTATTGTTGAGCACGTCACCGTTTTAGAGTTTACAGACCGCCTAATTGCCGACGAGGTTTTACAACGCAAAGCGCGCTCAATTAAAAACATCGACATCATTATGAATGCCCAAACGACAGAAGTCTTGGGCGATGGCCAGCGTGTTGATGGTTTGAATTATACCGACCGCACTACTGGCGAATCACATCGCGTTGATCTCGCGGGTGTCTTCGTGCAAATTGGTTTAGTACCTAATACCGAATTCCTCAAAGACGATATTGAGCTAAGCCAATATGGTGAAATCATCATCGATGAACGCGGCCAAACCTCTATGCCAGGCGTCATGGCCGCTGGAGATGTTACTACCGTGCCGTACAAGCAAATCATTATTGCCATGGGTGCAGGTTCCACTGCTGCTCTTAGCGCTTTTGACTACCTTATCCGCAGTCCAGAACCTGAGGAAATACCAGAAAAGCAAGCCGCCTAGCAATTAGATTTGAAGAGTAACTGTTATTACAGTAGTGAATAGCGGTTACTCATTATGAACCAGTTAAAATAAAAGCAATGTAGTAGTATCTTAACTAATCATAACTGTTTTAGTTAAGTAATTTTATTTTGTACTTATATAAGAATCAAATTCTCGCTTTATAATAGCTAAACCAGCATGGCTAAGATTACCTTTAAATCGTTGATACGGTAACCACTTAAATAAGTATTGTGTCAATTCACCTTTTATTTGATTTTTGTTCTCAATAAGAGTGAATTTATATGTAGTTTTACCATGTATTAGTTGATATCCACCCCCTTTCATACTGGTTATATACACGTCCTTAAGCTTAAAACAAGTTTCGCGTATTCCAGCACCATGTTCACCAGAGCCTGAGCATGTGTATGCCGAAAAATACCTTTCACCCTCTATATCAAAAAACTCTATCTGGCAATTCCCCATCGCAGAGTAAGAGGTATTTGATTTATTAGAAGAAAATGCAGTTTTTATGAACACGTTTACTCACATAACTATTATTACAGAATAGCTAATCGTATATGATCCAAAAAAATTCACGCATACTTCTCCCTAAAATACCGAACAATATCCGCTGACTCATATAGCCATTTAATACTGCCATTTTCATTAATGCGTAAACACGGTACTTGTCTTTTGCCACCACCGGCGATGAGTTCTTTTTCGTATAACTTATTTTCGCGAATATTTTTGAGAGGAATTTTGATACGCATACGTTTAAGCGCCATACGCACTCTGACACAAAACGGACAAGTGGCATAATAATATAAGGTGTATTTTTGGTTCACTATTAAATCTCTAGCTTAGCGCAGGCTTCTAGAGTTTTATTCGTACCGCTATGTGCTTGGGCAAAGCCACCGACAAAACGTATAGACTCTGGTGCTAATGCAAACAAAACGAAATCACCAAAACCAAAGAGTTGTTCGGCTGTAGGCAAACGATTGAGATAAGCAAGTTTAGCTGCCTCATATTCTCGGCTGTCGCGTTCAATAATACTGACAAGGCCACTTATGCTAAGCCTGGCTAGGGTTTGTGGGTCGCCTTCCCCTATGTCAGGCTCACTTATCACTAGCGATATTTTTGCTTGCGCCAACATTTGTTTTGTGTGCTGGGAGAGTTGACTAACGTGGATATAAAACTCGGTGAATTTGCTGTTAAATGCATACGCCACCATGGCTGCCTGCGGCGCGCCGTTTTCATCGGCTGTGGCCAAGCCTGCCCAACGTTGTGAGCGGATTAACGTTGCTATAGCTTTTTGTTGCTCCGGCTTCACAATTTAACCTGGTGGCCAGGCCATACTGCGGCCACCCAGTATATGCATATGCAAGTGGTAAACCGTTTGTCCACCGTCTTCATTGCAGTTAATGACTAAACGATAGCCGTTTTCTGCCAAACCTTGGTCTTTGGCAATTTTTTTTGCGGTTAGCATCATCTTACCTAATAAGGCTTGATGTTCTTCGTTAGCATCATTAATGGTAGCGATATGTTCTTTGGGGATGACCAGTATATGTACAGGCGCTTGTGGTGCGATATCTTTAAACGCGAAAACATCGTCGTCTTGATAAACGACATCGGCAGGAATTTCACCTGCAATCAATTTACAAAATAGGCAATCGTTCATTTTAGCCTCTGCATAATTTACATGGATTCAATTTTATCTACTTCTTGGCGAGATAAGTAGCAACCTGGTATTGCTATTAAGCCCGGTATTTTTTCTTTGTAAGTTTGGTAACGTGCGCCGTATTGTTCTATTAATTTATTGTCTTCTAAGCGAGAACCGATTATCAAGTAAGCTGTGATACAAATACAGCTCACCAGCCATGCGGTATTCATATCTCTAGACCAGATAATAATTAGGCCAAAGAAATACCATGGATGACGGACAAAACGATGAAGCCACGATATCTTGAAACTATCTTTATCTAATTCACTGGTTACACCCATAAAACTCATCATATTGTAGCTGCGTGCAACTAGTATAAAACCGACTAATGCAAGTACTGACAAACCATCTAATAGTATTTTTACAATCCCCTGATGCTGCCATAATGATTCGCTTGTTGGAATGATTATTAAATAGACTACGGGCAATAGTGAGACGCTAGCAAATATGACGTAAAGCAATCTATATTGCTGGCTAGTGAAATGAAAACGACCTTGAATACCTTGCTTAACTGAATTTGTTGCTAACCATGAGTGAACAGCTAAATAAGCCACCCAGGCAATGATGAGTAAAGCAAGTGATGCGTCCATTGCTTATTTTACCTTGGTTCTTTGCAATCGCCTTTTCGTTTACCTTCCATGCGAAAACTATGTTTATTCTCTAACTCGCCGTCGTCGTCTCTAATTTCCATATCCATCACACCGGCAAATGCTTTCTCTTCAAAAGTAAGTTTGCCAACACCATGAAGGCTGCCTTTTTTATCATCACAATGTAATACCCAACCTACTTCTTGATCATTCTTAGTAACATCTGAAATAACGCAGTTAGTCTTATTCGCTACGGTATTGGGAATGGGGTCCTCTGGAGTAAGACATTTTTCTGAAATAATCGGTGGCACAGGTAAAAGTCCACCATTCACTTCAAAACGAGCTTGTGTCTCCCATTCACCAGACTCAAATTCTAATGCTTGTGCTGTAAGCGCAACGCTCAAACCTAAGCCGATTAAAAATGCTCGTTTTACGACAATCATTACTGCTTTTACTCCAATTAATTTGCTAGGCGTATTACCTTGGTATTGATACTACCATCTGTAGCCAATACTATTTGTCGATATCCGGGTGGGCGAGAGTCGTTCTCGTGCTTTTCAGTCATCGGCAAAAACTGCGTACAGGTAGATGGCGAGGACAACAACCTCACCTCTGAGCGATATTCATCAAATTCTTGGTGAATATGCCCCCAAACTATGGCTCGTGGTGAACTAAAACGTTCAATAATATCGAAAAACTCGGCATTGTTCTTGACCTGCATGGTATCCATCCATGGGCTGGCGATAGTGACTGGATGGTGATGCAAAGCAATTAAACTGTATTCTGCTTGATTCTTTGATAAGGTTTGCTCAAGAAACTGCAGTTCTTGCTCCGATAGTTGACCGTAATAATGATTTCCATCATTGGAATCTAGCAAAACGATTTGCCAGTTACCAAGCAAAATATGCCTGCTTTGGTAACCAAATACTTGCTCAATATTTTTCCAGTTATCATGATTGCCCGGTAACAAATAGACATTTTCTGAGTCAAATTCTGCTAGATATTCTTTCAAACGTTGATAAGCACCCACCGCACCGTGATTTGCGATATCACCTGTAATAAGCAAACCATCAAATTCTTCTTGTTTTACTTGATTTAGCACCTTTAATAAGGATGCATCGCAATCACATGACGATAATTTGTCACCTCGCTGATCGCCGAGATGAAGATCGGTAATCTGAACGATTGTTATAGGAGATTTCATGGTTTATTCAGTATTTGTTAGGCCCAAATAGTAGCTCAGCACGATTTGGCTATATCCTTCGCTATTATAAGGGTAATCAGCCAGAGGAGGGATATTGTTTTCTATACAGCAAGGTTATATGATGAGTATAGGTGAGCTTTTCATCTAACGAGAATTATAACACTATATCAGTACTAAGGAGGATAGGAATCATGAGTATGATGTCTGAGTTTAAAGATTTTGCAATGCGCGGTAATGTAGTTGATATGGCGGTTGGTATCGTTATTGGTGGTGCATTCGGTAAGATAGTGAGTTCGTTTGTTAATGATGTATTAATGCCACCAATTGGCAAATTACTTGGCGGTGTTGATTTTACTCAGTTGTTTATTAATTTGGGTGAGACAAGTTATGAATCATTAGCTGCAGCACAAGAGGCTGGCGCACCAACAATCAACTACGGTAATTTCATACAAACTACGCTTGATTTTATTATCATCGCCTTTGCTATATTTATGGTTATTAAAGCGATGAACTCGATGAAGAAGAAAGAAGAAGAGGCACCTGCTGAGCCACCTAAGCCGAGCGAGGAAGTTTTACTACTGCAAGAGATTCGCGATTCACTTAAGAAATAGGCTTAATGCTAAAACTTGGGGGCGAACTGCCTCCAAGTTTTTATGCTCCAAATTTTATTTTCTCCCATCTTGTTTAGCTTTTTTAGGCTATAATTCTCACTTTATTTGTTAATAGGTTGTAGATAGTAATGATCGACAAAAAATTGCTCGACATCTTGGTTTGTCCAGTCAGCAAAGCGCCACTTATTTACGATAAGAGCAAAAATGAACTGATTTGCAAAGCCAGCGCTTTGGCTTATCCCGTGCGTGATGGCATTCCCATTATGTTAGAAAGTGAAGCACGACATATTGGTTTAGAAGAAAAAGAAGCGCTTCAGTAGCGCTGTTTCTATCGCTTACAGCGACTTAAGAAATACTTAGCGATTTTGGTGAGCAACCTGATCACGAATATAGACAGGTAATGCTTGCTCCGGTGCATAGACATTGCCTTCATGCATGGCCTTAGTTGCGAGATAAGCAACATCTATAGCCGCATCTTCTCCTCCCGCGCCGAGGTATTGGTGATCCGAACTGGGAGTAATTTTATTAGCATAGACCTCCCATCCAATCCCGACTCTCGCTTGCTTACCTTCTGGCCAACATAGATCTGCCGGGTCACAAACCTGCTCATCAGTCACCGCTTGGGTATTACTTAATTCGACTGTATTGAAGGCCGCGAAATAGACTTGATTCATACGCGCATCAAGCGCAACTAATGTATGCTGAGACTGACGATGACGAAATACACCATGGGCGATTGCAGCAAGAGAGGAAACCGGAACTACAGGACGATCTATGCCGACGGCAAAGCCTTGGGTTATTCCTGCGGCAAGCCGTAAGCTTGTAAACGCACCCGGCCCACAGGCAAAAGCTACTGCATCTATAGAATTTTTATCAAATACGGACTCTGCTAAAACACTGCTTATCATGTTAAGCAAATGATCGCCGTGGCCTCGCTGCGTCTTTTCTGCCTTGCAATGTATCTCACCAGCATTAGATATCGCGACTGAACTGAAATCGCTGGCCGCGCTAATAGCAAGAATTCTGCTCATCTTGTTAGTCGTTGACCCAAACACCATCATCGAGCAATCCATCTTCTCGACTCCATACCAGGTTCGAAATTGCTAAAAACCGTGCAAGCGTCATAGAACCGCGTTTACTCCGCTTTTCTGATGTATCACCACCTGCGTCAATGACCTCATGGCGATCCACCTCATACAACTCATAGGGCTCATAGTCTTTGTCGAGTAATACCAGCACCACAGAGTCCCATTCCTGGTCAACTTTAATCTGGCCTATTCGCAAGCCTCGCTGATTGTCATCCTGAATGACGCGACCCTTGATTTGAACACGCTTGCCTTCTCGCACTCCAGTTCCTAAGGCATCATGACCTGAGCCATTTTCGACCGCCTTCAGGCCAAGCAAACGTATAGCATCGTGACGCGCAATTTCGCTGCTAATTCCTGGCAACGGACTGCCGGTGGTTTTGCGGTACTCCGCAGCGAGCTGCCTTGCTTCGGAAATGAGTTTATCGACTGAATAAAGTGACAAGTTGCTAGCGTTTCTTTAAGTGAATTTATCGGCCAATCATAACAGATTGACTTACTAGCAAATAGATACGATGTATAAGCGGCCTACTGTGAAGACCTTAGGTTCTCCTGATAGAATAAAATTTGGCGTATTCGACGTAAAAGATACTTGGCATCAAAGGGTTTGGTGACAAACCACTTAGCACCAACCTGCGTCGCCTTGGCGACATCATTTAATGAATCTAGCGCGGTCAACATGACAACCGGTAATTCTGTAGTGAGCGGATCTTGCTGAAGTTTCGCACAAACTTCATAACCATCCATGCGCGGCATCATTACGTCTAGAATAACGAGGTCATATTCAAAGGACGTAGCTTTTTCAAGTGCCTCAACACCATTTTGCGCCGTTTCCACATCAAAACCTCCGCGAGTTAGTATCCGCTCGGCTAAGGTTCTGCTTGGCTCGTCATCATCAACAACGAGTATGCGCTTTTGTCCTAGTAACATTTCTGGTTAATTCACCTTATGATGTCACTCTATGATTCACTACGGAGACAAGGTATTTCATATCGTAGGGTTTGCTGACATACCACATTGCCCCCGCTTCATTGGCTTTTGCCATATCGTTGATGGAATCAAGCGCGCTAACCATGATGATAGGCGTGTCCACATTGGCAGACACATCTTTGATTTTTTTACATACTTCGAAACCATCCATGTCAGGCATCATTACGTCCATTAAGATCAGATCATACTGTTTAGTAGAAGCAATTTCCAATCCTTCGAAGCCGTCACACGCCATATCGACGGAATATCCGTTACGAGAAAGTATGCGTTTTGCCAAAACACGACACGGTTCGTCATCATCTACTACTAACACTTGCTTTGCTTGTTCTGCCATCCGATTTAGCCCTTAGCATTGTATAAAACGTTCCTATTTATATGTCGATTATTACCATAATATCTTTAAGTATATTCGATGGTGCACAAATAATTAGCCTAACGACATATTCCTATCGAACCCTGTGCGCACCGCCGCCGGTCAATCCAAATAGCATGATCCAATCTCGCCCCCTTAAAAGAAACATTTTCCAATTCGGCATTTGAAAAATCGGCATAGGTCAGGTTCGCATTATCAAATTTTGTATTTAAAATCAAGGTATTACGAAAACTTACTCCAATCATTCTAGAATCCGAGAAATTAGAATTCTCTATACGCGTAAGCGTAAACACAGCAAATGATAAGTCACTAACAGATATATTCGCTTGATCAAGCTGTGCTCCTGTTAAATTGCTACTTTGTAAATTACTCTTACTGAGATTGACATCTGACAGTACTTTATTCTGCAAGTCACAGTGGCTCCAGTTAATTGCTTCCGCAGCTGCCAGAGAACAGTCAATTCTATCTTCTGTAGCTGGAGGCTTGTATAAAAGCAAATAGGTAACAACAAACACAATGACCGCTGCAACAGGAATAGCCACCGCGCGCAGAGAATATAGACGTATACTTTTTGCGCGTTGATGGCGTTGCTGCCGTGAATCTATCGTATCGCTTGATTCCGCACTGCGCCTATCAGTGATTGACCTTCTGTTCTGGTACTTCGGCTCAGGCTGCGGATTATTAGCACGCCGATCGTATCCAGTGCGTTCATCCTCCCAACGGCGACGACGCTGCAACTGCTCTTCGACGTTCTCACCTTCATACAGCGATTTTAAATAGCTCGCCCATTCTGGCCATTCAAGCAATTCCTTCCAGTGAGTCGAATCTGGACTCAATTCTGTAGATTCTCTGATTCGATTAAGCAAGATATCTCTTTCTACCTGCCCTACAGGAAAGGGACCGCTAATATCCTGGCCGCGCCTGATATACCAAAGAGGTTCTTTTTTCATGGTGAAGATAAGTTACAACAGACCGATAACAATTATACTGAGACCCGAAGCCTACAGCGACAATCCGCTGCTTTAACTTGAGGAAATCAATGGAGATAGGTCAATTATCATCATTATTCACGCCTATCCTTCTCCGCCCAAGTTCTGAGATCGTTAACGCTTGGGAGGTAGGACAACTCATTAGAGCGAGAGTTGTGCTAGATGAATCTAATCAACAACGTCTTTTAGAAATTGCAGGAGCTAGAGTTCAGCCAGACCGTATTATCCCATTCGCTGTTGGTCAAAACCTTAATTTACTCGTCGAACAAATCGGTGCTCAACCGACACTTAGAGTAGTGACACCTGCAGAAACTGCTCAGGTGTCTCAACCAGTGAACCAGGCTATACGCAGCGTTATTGCAAATCAATTACCACTCGCGCAGACTCTTTTTGTTCTGACACAAGCTATTAATAATCTAACATTAGTCAATACTTCAAGCACTCAGCAAGAAAACCCTGTTAGAGTAAGTCATTCGCCACCAACCCTAGCACCAGCAACTACAACAAATAATAAACAGGATATCGTGCTGGGTTTGCAACGGGCGGTCGATAATATTCGCACTGCCATTCCACAACTGAGTGAACTAAGAGATGCATCGATTATTAAAAAGGAGAGCTTAAACTCTGGTTTATTTCTTGAAGCCAAACTGTCAACGTTAGCAAAAAATGTCAATAACGTTGGACCGACTATAACATCGCAGATTCCTAGTGCGCTATTGAATAATCAAACTAATAGAGATTTAAAAGGTTTGTTATTTCAGCTTGTCGCCACAATCAAGCAAGCGACGAATCAAGGATCACAGCTATCACCACAATTACTGACACAACTAAATAATATTATCTCAGAGCACAGCGATCAAAAACCTGTATCGGTGGAGCTAAATCGTGGTACTGAAGCAAAAATCAAGTTAGAAAATTTAAGACAAGATCTACTGCAACCCTTGCAACAGATAATAAAGTCTGGCGAGAGTGCGTTGTCTCGAATTCAGTTAAACCAATTAACCTCGATTATGCAAACTAATGATAGCAATCAAGTTTGGTTTATTGAGATTCCTTATTCTCATAACCACAAAGACCATGCCTTGCAGCTGCGGATAAGTCGCGATAAAAGTCTGGAACATCAAACTGATGAAGGTGATGGTTGGCATATTGAGTTTAGCTTTGAACTAGGCAAATACGGCAGTGTACTAAGTGACATCAGACTCAAAGATAAGACAGTTAGTCTTAGTTTTAGCGCAGAAACCGATGCTGGGCTGAGTTTGCTTAATGACAATTTACATCTACTTAATGACAAGCTTCGTGCTCTCGGTTTCGACGTACGAAGTAGCCAAACCATGCCTAAAGAAAAAAGTGATTTGTTCGCACCCCGTGCTGCCGACAGATTGGTTGATACCCACGCATAACATGACTAAATATCACAACAGTTCGGACACTATTGCTGTCGCGCTTAAATATGACGGATTAGATACCCCCAATGTTACGGCCAAAGACACTGGCCAGGGTGGAGAAGATATCCTTGAGATAGCGCGCCAGTATGGTATTCCTATTCATGAAGACCCTAATCTTGCACAAATACTCTCCCAAGTGGAATTAGGTGAGTCTATACCTGACGATTTATTTGTCATTGTGGCGGAAATCCTCGCATTTGCCTATCTTGTTTCAGGCAAACGCCCACCCACGCAAAACTAATAACAGACTAAAGAATACAGCTTTTTCGCCGCTAATCTATTGAGTTGGGTTAAACGAGTAGTCACTGCCGCCGATTCGGTAATTGAGGACAAACATCCTCGATCTATCTTTTCGGAGAAAAAATAAGATCTATGGCGCAGCCAATTTATCAAATAAAAAAATCGCTCGATCCAAAAACCGGACGTGTAGGTGAACAAACGCCGTTAGCCAACACCTTCGATCATCTACGCAATATGCGTATTCTCGTTGTTGATGACATACAAGATAATATTGACCTAGCTGCCACAATGCTGAACAAAAGCGGCTTCAATACGATTGATACCGCAAGCAACGGCCAAGACGCAATCACAGTATTACAAAAAAGCATTAGTAACGACGCTAGCAACATTGATCTAATCTTGCTCGATGTCATGATGCCTGGAATGGATGGCTATGAAGTATGCAGAGTTATTCGACAGCATACTGAATGGGTTGATATTCCTATTATTTTGCTTACAGCAAACAATATGTGGCAAGACGATGCTGCCGTAACCAGCCTCGATTGTGGCGCCACCGATATTATGTTTAAGCCGCTTCGCAAAATTGAGCTAGTTCCACGAGTTATCTCAGCCTTAAGCTTAAAGCGCGAACGCGATCTCAGAAAAGCAAGAGAAATAGAACTTGAATCAGAACTTGCTGAACGCAAAATAATGGAAGCTCGGCTGCAATACTTAGTCGGTCATGACGACTTAACAGGACTTTGTAACCGCAGAAAACTTGAGCAATCTATCGAAATATCTGTTTCACTTTGTCAGCAAAATAATCATTACAGCGCCCTATTCTATGTTGACCTTGATCAGTTTAAAGTCGTTAACGATTTAGAAGGTCATTCTGCTGGAGACAAAGTGCTGGTCCTTGTAGCCAATACATTGCGTAAACTCGTCAAGAAAAATGATTTGCTCGCGCGTATCAGTTCTGACGAATATGTCATTTTAGCTAACGATGTTGATGAGGAAAGCGCACAACAGTTTGCCAACGTGATACATGGCGCACTCAATACACTTTATTTTACGACAGAGGGTCGCACTTATCATATAGGTGCAAGCATTGGTGTTTCATTAATTACACCCGACAATCAGGACACAGCCAGTGAAGCTTTAGTTCGCGCTGATCAAGCCTGTTTTGTTGCCAAGGCGCACGGCCGCAACATGGTTCACATGTTCGATGAAAAAGATGCAGAAATGCATATTCTTCGTAGTGCTGCTCACTGGGTACCAATTATTCGCAAAGCACTTGAGCAAGGCCTTTTTAAACTTGTTTTTCAGCCTGTCCAACATGTTAAAAGTGGCCACATTCGTCACTATGAGGCGCTTATTAGAATGCTTGACGATGATGGCAATATAATTGGTCCAAGCGACTTTATTCCAGTATGCGAACGTATGGGACTGATCCATGAAATCGATCGCTATATGGTGTCAAAGGTGATTGAAACCATCAGCGTATTATCGAAAGATCAAGCCGACGTATCATTGCATGTGAATCTATCTGGTCATGCGTTTCAGGATCCAGCTCTTTACCAATTAATCAAAGACAGCATAGCTAAATATCAAATTAACCCAAATCGATTGTTGTTTGAAATTACCGAGACAGCTGCTGTAGCCAATGCAAATCAAACGCGAGAGATGGTAAGTAAGCTCCGTGAGTTAGGATGCCGCTTTGCTCTTGATGATTTTGGTTCTGGCTTTAGTTCTTTCAATTACGTCAAAGAATTTCCGGTAGACCAATTAAAAATAGATGGCGCTTTTATTCGCAATCTGGTGAGCGATCCAGTTGATCAATCTCTAGTACGATCCATGATTGATGTTGGTAGATCACTAGGCAAGGAAGTCATTGCTGAATTTGTTGAAGATGAAGAAACCTACGAGTTACTGAAACGATACGGTGTTGACTATGTGCAAGGTTACTACATTGGTAAACCCTTGCCATTTGACGATAGTGGTTTAGATATAGATTAGAAAACTGCGACCGCAGTATTTTCAATAATTTTAAATTATCACTCGAGGATCAGGTCTAGACTTCTGCCTGGGTTCCGATCGGTTTGATGGTTGTACATTTTACGTATCAACGACGCTTCTTCTTGCGATAAATCACAGGTTTTCATCAAATCTTCAACCCCTGATCCATTCTCTGCTAGACGCATTGCTTGAATATAAGGCCTTTCTGCATTGCCATAAGTATTCATTTGGTCTTGTCGATCCGCCAAATAGCGTGATTGATCTTCAATCTTGTCCAAATGTTCGCTAACACCCGCAGCGCCAGCACACAAAGCAGAAATATCTTTTTGTAAACCTTCAATGACTCGATAGTTGTTTTGCAAACGTTGGCTAAGCAGATATACCGCGTACGATAAAGAGATAGTCAGTCCCATGCAAACAGCGATAACAATCGTTTCAATTGACATGGGATGTTACGCAAACTCATCGATATGGCCGCGACCATAACGATTTGGCTTTTCTTTTTTTGCAGATTGCTGTCGACGATTATTAGGCTCCTGGCGTTGCTTACGCTTATCTGTAGCCGATTTCTTTGGCCAAACAGGTTGAATAGCTTGCACGTCTCGTATATCGGCCATAACCCTATTCCCAGCTTCCTACAAGGCGGCGAGCTGCTTCCATTCTTGCTCAGACAAAAGTTTTTCCAAATCTACTAGAATGAGCAATTCTGGCCCAGAGCTATTCACCCCTTGTATGAACTGTGAACTTTCATCTGCTCCAACAGAGGGTGGTGGCTCGATTTCAGATCCACGCATGTATACAACCTCAGCAACGCTATCTACCAAGATTCCTACTTCTTGATCGCCAACTTCAATAATAACGATACGAGCGTTATCATCCTGTTCGCGATAATCCAAACCAAAACGCGTCCTTGCATCTATCACTGTAACTACATTACCGCGAAGATTAATAATACCTAAGACAAAGTTTGGTGCACCGGGTACTTGTGTTATTTCCGTAACTTTAAGGACTTCCTGCACAGCCATTACGCTGATACCGTATTTTTCTTCGTCCAAACGGAATGTGACCCATTGCAATAAGGGATCCTGGATATCCTGATTAATCGGATCCTCAAATTCACTCAGTGCGACTTCACTCATTGTATAGCTCCTTATTGCTATCGCTCTATCTGTTAATTAGATAGGTTTTCAGTCAATATTTCGGCACATTCTCGTCTAACTGAATACAAGCAGAAAATATGCCACTTCTAGAAATTAGGCTTGCATAACGGCTAGCTCAGCACGTTCCTCACCGTTTAAAAGCGTTGATGCAAATTCATCCGCATCAATAATGGCGGACATATGTTCGATTAAGGTTCCAGCTAACCATTTGCGCTGCGTTCTATCTGTCCGCCAACGTACGTCTCTAGGGTCCAAAGTAATCACCCCTATGATTTCATCGCAGGCGATACCCCATGTTGATTCATCGATCAACACGACTTTAGTAACACGTTCCGATGCTGGCTGAATTTTGCTGTGATAGCGTTCTGGCACTACCATCTCTGCAACATCAACTATCTTAGAATTGGTACCATGATTGGGCCAGACGCCCATAAACTGTGTACTATGACCTGGCATTGGTGTTAAATCAGCGCGTTCCCAATCAAGAATTCCGCACAAATGGGTTAGCGGTACGACTAGTTTTAATTTGGCAACAGTAAATTCCAGTGCCTGAAAGGGCTGATTTGCCCAACTCGGTGCGCCTTCTACGTAATAATTTTCGTCAGTAAAATTATCATCAGGTTCTTCAAGCCCTTGCGCATCTTCGACCGCATCACATGTCACTAACCCGTTTGTAGAATAGCCACTGGTAGACTCTTCTGTGGCAGCGCTTTGCTCAGCAGTAGATTTACCCGTTTCTGCGGCATCAACAGTAGGTTTTTTTATATCAATGTGTTCTTCTTCAATTTGAAAAGTAGAAGCCACTTTGACTGCACTATCATCGTTTTTACTTATTTCCGGCGTCGATGCAGCTTGTTCGTCAATATCGGTTACATCGTGTAGTAACACGTCAAAATAACTACTTAACGCAGAATCTTTATCTGCTAGTTGTATTTCCTGGGCAGGATGTTTGACTGATTCGTTCACTACACCACCCCCTTGGTGACATTCTCAATATTTAACATGTTGTCCAGAATGTTTTCATATGCTCGCGAACCACGAGAGCTGGAATTAATCAACGGTAATGGACGCCCAGCTAAACTTGCATCACGAAATTGTGTATCGACCGGAATAACATGCTCAGATAAACAATCTTTATATGTTTCTTTTAATGACCGCAGACTTTGCACAGATGCTCGGGTTCGACGATCAAACATCGTCGGTAAAATGGTATAATTCAACGACATTTGTTTTGCTTTAGTCACCATTTTTAGTGTGTTTAGCATGCGCTCTAGTCCTTTCAATGCGAGGAATTCCGTTTGCACAGGTATAAACAGATGTTCACATGCAGCTAAGGCGTTAACCATTAGCACGCCTAGCATCGGCGGGCAATCAAGTAAGGCATAGTCAAACTTTCCTTTTAGCTGCGTCAGACTTTGACTAATAACCAAACCTTTGCCACCGCTTGCTCCGATTTGACGGTCCAGCGTTGCCATTGCTGTTGCGGCTCGCATGAGAAACAGCCCCTCTACCTCTGTTTCCTCAACAACTTTATCGGCACACTGCGAACCTTGCTGAAACAAGTTATAGATACTCGCCGTTGTGGCATCGGGGTCACCACCAAAATAACTGGTCAGTGATCCATGTGGATCCAAATCCAACATCAATACTCTTTGTCCGCGAGCTAATAGATGGCCGGCAAGTGACACAACTGTCGTGGTTTTCCCCACACCACCTTTCTGGTTTGAAGATGCCCAGACTCTCATGATTAACTTGCCCCACCTAGCAAGCCAGTTTCGATATTAATGCTATTTTTCTTTGTTCCGCTAGCAGAGACGTTCGCTCCAGCGTCTACTACTAATACTACGCGACGATTGTTAGCACGCCCTGCCTCGGTATCGTTACTTGAAACAGGTCGGTATTGACCGTAACCAGAAGCGGTTAGTTGCAGTGGATCTATACCAGCATCAGCAACCATTCTGACAACACTGGCTGCCCGCGCTGCGGAGAGTTCCCAGTTTGAAGGAAATTGTTGAGTTTGAATGGGTACATTGTCTGTATAACCTTCTATCCGAATAGGGTAATCAAAGGCTCTGATAATATCGGCAATCTGCGCTAAAATCGGTTCTGCGCTACGTGCAACAATAGAACTACCACTAGCAAAAAGAATTCGGGACTTCAATTCAATTTCCAACGATAAACCATCCTTGCTTACCTTTACTAAATCTTTTTCGATTAAACTTTCGAGCGCTGTTTCCACTTTTTCCGCAATGTTATCAATATCAATTTCTTCCTTATTTGATACCAAGTGAGATAAAGGAACGCGAGGTAGCCGAATCATCATGGCATTATCGGGATCAAATGCGCTAGGCTGGCCAGCTCGCCCTATATTCACAGGGTTAAGACTGCTCGCCGGTGCGCGAAACGCCGCTTCTAGAGCATCAGACAATACGCGATATTTTCCTTCGTTAACGGAGGAGACCGAATACATCACGACAAAAAAAGCAAAAAGTAACGTAATGAAATCGGCATATGACACAAGCCAACGTTCGTGATTCTCATGCTCTTCTTGTCTTCGCCGTCTACTCATAGTGACTAAACGACATAGCCTTGGAGTTTTGTTTCGATATTGCGTGGGTTTTCACCCTCAGCGATAGCAACAATTCCTTCAAGGATCATTTCTCTTAAACGACTTTGTTGCTGAATACTTGCTTTAAGTTTGGCCGCAATAGGTAAGAAAAACAGGTTAGAAAAACCAACACCATAAATAGTTGCAACAAATGCCACAGCAATCCCCGGCCCAAGTTTCGAAGGATCGGCCAAGTTATTCATGACATGAATCAAACCCATTACCGCACCCAAAATACCAACGGTTGGGGCATAGCCACCCATACCTTCGTATACTTTACTGGCCTGGATATCGAAATCTTCTTTAACCTCAATATCAACATCTAAAATGGCACGAATAGAATCGGGTTCACTACCGTCCACCAAAAGTTGTAAACCCTTGCGGGCGAAATCATCTTTTTCATCATCAACAATAACTTCTAACCCTAACAAGCCTTCGCGTCGTGCTACATTGCTCCAGTTAACAATTTTGCCAATAAATAACTCAAAATCGATCACGGGTGGTTTAAAAACCCAACGAACAATTCTTAACGACCGAGCGAAAATACGCACGGGAACCTGCAGCATGATCGCGCCAACAGTGCCACCAACAACAATGACAAATGCGGTAATTTGAACTAATGATGAAGTGTGCCCACCTTCAAGAATATTGCCACCTAACACAGCGGCCATTGCCACAATAATGCCTAGCAGGCTAAGGAAGTCCATAACTTATGCATGACCTCCCAATACAATACCAATATCATCGAGTGGCAGTACTCGTTCCACCATTCCGGTTTCTACTGCACAGCTTGGCATACTGGATACCAAGCTACTGGCTTCATCTTGTGCCCAAATGGTTGCACCAATTTTTTTTAAAGACTTCACACCCTCAGATCCGTCAGACCCCATACCAGTGAGAATCAAAGCTAACGTGCGGTCGATACCGAGCTCCGCAATAGATTCAAATGTCATATCGATACACGGCTTATATATTTGACCTACGCTAGCCGGTTCAATTGACAGTCTTAAGTTAAGTGGATTACCTTTAACTAAAGTTTGACTACCACCAGGTGCGATATAAGCTGTGCCTCGTTTCAACAATTCATCATTGACCGCTTCTTTGACATTTATCTCGCAGAGTCGGTCAAGTCGTTGTGAAAATGCAGCAGTAAAGTTACCCGGCATGTGTTGTACTAACAAGATAGGTAATGGAAATTCCTTTGGTAGTTTAGTTAAAATAGTTTGTAATGCGACTGGACCTCCTGTAGAAGTACCCATTACAAGCAAGCGATATTGTTCACTATCAAACCGGCGACGACGACCAGAAGCAACAGGTCGATTTGGCAATATATCTTTGCTGACATTTGGAATTGTTTTTAAGCGACTACGTACTTCCTTCAATTGAGATATGCGTCGACAAAGCGTTGCTATCGCCTTGTCTTGTTTTTCCGCTATATCTTCAAAATACTTCGGTACATAATCTACCGCGCCCGCCTCTAAAGCATCGAAGGTGGCCCTTGCGCCCGTCTTGGTAAGCGATGAAAACATAAGAATAGGAGTCGGTGTCGATTCCATAATACGACGTGTAGCAGTAATGCCATCCATAATCGGCATTTCTACATCCATTGTGACTACATCGGGTCGTAAGGTTTTTGTCATTTCGACGGCTTGCGCGCCGTCATTAGCAGTACCTACCACTTCAAGGTTTGCGTCTAAATTGAGTATTTCTGATACCCGCCGTCGATAAAACCTGGAGTCGTCGACGACCAGTACCCGAACACTCATGGGTAGGTTCCTCTAGGCGGCTTGCTTGTACTGTGTAACGAGCCCAGGCACATCAAGAATCAAGGCAATACGACCATTACCGGTAATAGTCGCGCCAGCCAAACCCTTAGTTCCGTGCAAGAAAGCACCCAAAGGTTTAATCACTACCTCTTCCTGACCTATAAGCTGATCGACAACAAAACCTAATTGTTGAGAGCCAACATTGACTACTACAACATGAGCCATGCTCGATTTGTTGTCTTCACGTCTATAGCCTTTTACAAGCCAGTTACCAACATAGAGCAAGGGTAAAGCCTGCTCCCGAATAACAATTACAGGGCTGCCATCTACGACGCTGATATCACTGGTATCGACATGGAATATTTCAACCACTGCGGTTAGTGGTAAAGCAAATATCTGATCATCCAGTTTGATCATCAATGTCGGCAAAATAGCTAACGTCAGTGGTAGCTTGAGCTTCATGACGGTGCCTTTACCTAACTCTGAATCAATCGAAATAGACCCACCGAGCTGGGTAATACGTGTTTTGACCACATCCATTCCAACGCCTCGACCAGAAACATCAGAAATTTGTTCTTTGGTTGAGAAACCGGCCATGAAAATCAGGTTATAACATGAACGATTATCCAATCGTGCAGCAGATTCTTGATCCATTAGACCTTTTTCTACTGCTTTTTGACGCAGCACTTCAGCATCCATCCCGGCACCATCATCTTCTATAGTAAGAAGAATATGATCACCTTGCTGTGCTGCAGACAATACCACTTTACCTTGTCTTTCTTTACCTGCTGCTTCTCGAACGCTTGGCGTTTCCACACCATGATCAACTGAATTGCGCACCAAATGAACAAGCGGATCAGCCAAGGCTTCAACCATGTTCTTATCCATATCGGTATCTTCACCAATCAGTTCCAACTCGATCTCTTTGTTTAAGCTACGCGCGAGATCACGAACAACGCGAGGGAATCGGCCAAATACTTTCTTAATAGGTTGCATACGCGTCTTCATCACTGAAGACTGTAAATCTGAGGTAACGAGATCAAGATCGCTAACTGCTTTGGCCATACGATCATTTTCAATCTCTATTTGAAGTGTCTGTAAGCGATTTCTAACTAAAACTAGCTCACCAACCATATTCATGATTTCATCGAGACGTTCAGTGTCTACACGTACCACACTCTCTGTTTTCGGTGCAGGTGGCTTCGCTTTTTTCTTATCATCTGCTTTCTTGGCAGGCGCTTTCGCAGTGGTTGCGAGCGCTTTCTTAGGTTCTGCTGGCTCGCTTGCCTTTGGTTCTTCGACTTTTTCTGGCTTAGGCTCGCTTGCTGCTTTCGGTGTTTCTTCTACCTCGGCTGCATCCGTACTAGCGCCGCCTATTGGTCCTTTGCCATATAGATTATCTAAAAGTTCATCAAACTCTTCTTCACTAATATCTTCGCTATCATTGCTAGCTACAGACTTGGCAATATTATCACCCGGCACACCACCACCATGCTTACCGGTACCATGTAGATCATCTAACAATGCCTCGAACTCTGCATCGGTAATATCATCGCTCTCAGGCTCTGATGGCTTTTCACTCGCCGTTGCTTCGACAACAGGCTCAGGAGTTGGCTCTGGTTCTGGTGCTGCTTCAGCGGCAGCTTCGGCAGGTTTAGCCAAAATTTCCAACTCTTTTAAGAGCTCTGGGTCTGCAGGTGCTGGTTCTTCACCGGTTCGCACCACATCAAACATTTCATTGACGACATCCATTACGCGCAATATCACATCCATTAAATGCGTGTCGGCAATGCGATCACCTTGCCTCAAGACATTAAATACATCTTCGCCTCGGTGACAAACATCAACTAACGGTGTAATACTGAGAAAGCCCGCCCCACCCTTAACAGTGTGGAAGGCACGGAATATCGCCGCAAGCAAATCGGCGTCTTCGGGAGTTCTTTCCAGATCGACTAATTGCTCATTGAGTAGTTCTAACAACTCATCGGCTTCGACTAAAAAGTCTTGTAAAATTTCGTCATTAAGATCGTAAGACATAACGGTGTCCTTAAAACCCTAGACTTGATAACAGATCATCAACTTCATCCTGACCTGATACCGCTGTAGAAGATTTATGTCCTGGAATTTGCGGTCCTTCAAGCTCTTCTTTTCTTCTCTCTGATGGAGTGTCATCTTCAGCTCCATTCATATTTGATAGCCGAAGCACTTTAACTAAACTGTCCTCAACATCTTCGACCAGTCGTATCACCTTACCAATAACTTGACTGGTGATATCCTGATACTCTTGTGCTATAAGAACTTCTTTAAGCTTATTCCTCATATCTTCTGAATCAGCTTCAGATTTATTCAAGAATGTCTTGATTACATCGGACATAGAATGAAATTCATCATCATCCATTTCACCTGCAGCATAACGGCGCCAGATGGCTGCCAACCTTGCTGAGCGATCATGCAGCTGATCGCAACAGGGCAGTATTTCTTCAATAGCACCCAGTGTTTTGTCTGCTGCTTGCTCTGTCATAGAAACAACATAATTCAGACGCTCTTTCGCATCAGGAATTTCAAATTCTGTGAGTTGCGATACATTCGCGCCATCACCAACGCCACTCAGCGCGTTATGTAAGTCTCGGGTTAAACGACCAATGGAATTAAATAATTCGGTATCACGAGCATTGGTAATTTCATCTATGACTCTCAACGCAGACTCTTCATCTGCCTGCTCAAGACAGTCTACTAACTCACGTGCTTTAATAAGCCGCGTATCTTCTTGTATTGCTTGATTTTGCATGGTGCTCCCCTGCAATTTTTTATAGCGTTATTTATGCTGCGTCGATGCGTTCAAAAATCTTATCGATCTTCTCTTTGAGCGTTGCAGCAGTAAATGGCTTAACAATATAGCCATTAACCCCCGCTTGTGCTGCCTCAACAATCTGTTCCCGCTTTTGCTCGGCTGTTACCATTAACACAGGCATGGATGATAGTTTTGCATCAGCACGCACAGCTTTTAACAAATCAATGCCCTGCATGCCGGGCATATTCCAGTCGGTGACAAGAAAATCGATTCCACCGGCCTGTAAGATAGGTAATGCTGTCTGACCATCATCAGCCTCGGTTGTGTTATTAAACCCGAGATCTCGTAGCAGGTTCTTGATTATTCGACGCATTGTGGAGAAATCGTCCACAATCAAGATCTTCATATTTTTATCCACTGATTGACCTCCAAACCTTTCTCATTTTCCGTTTGAGACAAAATCTCAATCCTTGCCTAACCAATTTGCCATTCTTGCTTTTAGCCTAATAAGCGCCTGACTATGAATTTGACTGACACGCGACTCACTTACTCCAATAACGGCACCAATCTCACGAAGATTAAGTTCTTCATCATAATAAAGTGTTAACACCAGTCGCTCTCTCTCCGGTAACCCAGAAATACCTTCAGCTAAGCAACGCTTAAAATCTTCCCTAAGCAGACCTTCATCAGGACTACTTGACTGATCTGCAGCCAAATTCGCCATTGCATCTTCGTCGACTCCAACGTCTTCTATACTCAGTACGCGATGGCCACTGACATCTTGCAAAACTTTGTAATACTCGCTTAGACCGAGCTCCATAGCTTCCGCAATTTCGTGATCACGCGCATCACGCCCTTGCTTATGTTCAATCTCCCTTACCGCTTCAGCCATTTGGCGCGCTTTTCTGTGAACCGATCTAGGTACCCAGTCACCTTTACGAATTTCGTCTAACATCGCGCCGCGAACACGAATACCAGCGTATGTTTCGAAACTCGCACCTTGACTTGCATCGTAATTTCGAGCAGCTTCTAGCAAACCGATCATCCCAGCCTGAATCAGATCGTCCGCCTGAACACTGGCTGGTAAGCGGCTCATCAAATGATAAGCAATACGCTTAACTAATGGCGCGTGTTGCGCTATGACCTGATCTTGCTCCGAACCACTCGGTTGCACCGATGCATACATTGCCGCACCATTCATAATTGAGCCTCTCGAGCGCAGTAATTACCGATTAATCGTTCCCAGAAGAACTCCAAATGTCCTCGGGCTTCTGTGGGTACTGGCCATTTATCGGCCTTTTCCGCTAAGTTCTTGAATGCCATTGATCCTTTGCTCCTCGGATAAGCTTCTACTAGTGGTTTTTGTTTTTGTATTGCCTTACGTAAATACTCGTCGTGTGGAATTGCGCCCATAAAATCTAGCGCCACATCGAGAAAACGATTAGTAACCATTACCAGTTTCTTATAGAGTTCTTGCCCCTCTCTAATACTGGAGACCATATTGGTAATGACTCGAAAGCGATCTACGCCATATTCACAACTCAGTGTCTTAATCATGGCGTAAGCATCCGTCATTGATGCGGGTTCGTCGCAGACAACAATGACCACTTCCTGCGCTGCTCTGGTAAAACTCAGTACTGAATCGGAAATTCCTGCGGCAGTATCAATGAGTAATACATCGAGGCCAGAATGCAACTCACTAAATGCGTTGACGATGCCACCACGCTCGGTACTGGATAAATCTGCCATGGCTTGAATACCTGACGCACCCGGCACGATTCTCAAGCCACCAGGGGCGGGAATGATAATTTCTTCGAGCTCACATTCTCCGCGAATAACATGTGATAAATTCTTTTTGGGATGCAAACCAAGCAACACGTCAACATTCGCAAGGCCTAAGTCTGCATCGAGAAGCAACACTCGCTTACCAGTATTTGCCATGCTAATACCGAGGTTGATTGAGATATTTGTTTTTCCAACACCACCCTTACCACCTGTTATAGCAATTGCACGAACCGGCGCACTGGCATGCATTTGCCTTAGGCCATGAGCTTGGTCGTAAGGTGAGCTAGTTGTAAGCATTATTTGAAGCTCCTCCTAATACAATTGCTAGTGCTTCCCAATCGAAGGTTTGGTCACTGTCTTGAGTCAAGGCGACTGCCTCGTTAATCAGGCTATGTGGTCTAGCCAGGTGTAGATCTTCTGGTACCCTCTGACCATCACAAACATAAGCAAGTGGAATGCGTGAATTGATTAATGACCCTAATGCTGCACCCAGGTTTGCTGCTTCATCTGTTTTGGTTAAGATGCAGCCATAAGGCTTGATTTCTGAAAATGCTGCTAAACATTTTTCCATACTCGATAGCTGCGCGTTGGCGGACAATACGAGATAGGTATCAAACAGTTCCTTATTATTTAACAGCGGTTTCATACGCTGCTTAAGTTCTATATCGCGCGGACTAACTCCTGCTGTATCGATTAACACCAATTTCTTGTCAATTAGCTTATCGAGAACATTCTCGAGTTTGTCTTCTTTGTTAACCAGGTGCAGCGGAATATCTAAAATACGACTGTAAACACGTAGTTGCTCGTAAGCACCAATTCGATAGTTATCTGTAGTGACTAATGCGACCTGCTTAGGCCCATGGCGTAATACATAGCGAGCCGCAATTTTTGCAATGGTGGTTGTTTTACCTACACCGGTTGGCCCAACCAAACAGGCAACACCGCCATTATTGATAATATCTTCATCGGAAACATGAATTTGTGCCGCGAGTTGTCCCAATGCTTGTCGCCAGTTATGTTCAACATCATTGCTTTCTTCAAGCTGATTAACTGTTTGCTGACAAATGGTTGCGCTAAGGCCCAAGCCCATAAGACGCTTTAATAATTCGGTTCGCTGTGGGTTACGTCGTTCAAAATCAGCCCAGGCCAAACCAGATAACTGGTCTTCAACTACGTGACGTAGTGAGCTTAATTCATTCTGCATTTTTTCCAGTGCTGGCTTTTCTAGCCAATCGACAACAACTTTGTCTGCCTTACTCTGCTTAACAGCCTCAGCGGCGAAAGAACGAACAGCGGCTTGTTCCGATTCTGTTTCAGCAGGGGAGATTGATTGATTTCGAGTTTGTTTTCTATTGCTATTTTTGTATTCGGAGAATGGCGTTATCGTTTCTTTTTTCTCAGCATTATTGACCGATGCTGAAAGCGCAGAAGCGTCATAGTCTATTGCTGCGATAAGTTCTATTCCACCTTCGACTTCTCTGTTTGCGAGAATGACCGCGTCAGAGCCGAATGCTTGACGTACTTCACGCATCGCCATTCGTGTATCTTCAGCAAAAAAACGTTTAACCTTCATGTAATCTTTATCCTAGCCTTTACGCGTTGGCGCCAACGGTCGCCACAATCTTTATTTGCTTGTTATCTGGTACTTCGTTATATGAAAGTACTTTCAAATTGGGAATCGAATGCTTCACAAATCTGGCAATTAAGATCCTAATTGCAGCGGATACCAGTACAACAGGCGCTTTACCCGATGCTTCTTGACGCTGCGTCATGCTAAATAGTGTTTGGTGCATTCTGTCTGCTAGTCCTGGTTCTAATGCCGCACCTGACTGATCCGGCCCTTGCATAGAGTTTTGCAATATCTGTTCCAGTGCGGGATCTATAGTGATAACTTCCAGTTCCTGGCTGATTCCGCTGATACTTTGGACAATTGAGCGGCCAAGTGCGATGCGTACCATTGCCGTTAATACGGCGGGGTCTTGACTCTTAGGACCGTGCTCCGCCAAGGTTTCGACGATGCTTCTGACATCACGGATCGGAACGCCCTCTTGCAATAGGTTCTTCAATACCCGTGACACCACCCCGATAGGCAACACATCAGGAATAAGTTCTTCTACTAACTTCGGTGCCGATTGCTCCAACGTATCGAGAAGCTGTTGTACTTCTTCACGACCAAGTAACTCGTCTGCGTGAGACTGAATAACCTGAGTCAAATGCGTTGCCACCACAGTGCTGGCATCGACAACCGTGTAACCCATGGTTTGCGCTTCATCACGTTGTCTCGTTTCTATCCATACTGCTTCGAGACCGAACGCGGGGTCCTTAGTTGGCAATCCATTTAAGGTGCCAAAAACCTGACCAGGGTTAATCGCTAAATCCATTTCTGGATGTATCTCTGCTTCAGCCAGCGTCACACCAAGCAGACTGATACGATAGACATTGGGCGTTAAATCTAGGTTGTCGCGTATATGAATAGGTGGAATTAAAAATCCTATTTCCTGAGTCAGCTTTTTACGTATGCCGCGAATGCGCGACAGCAACTGCCCACCCTGATTTTTATCTACCAACGGAATTAATCGGTAACCGACCTCTAAACCAAGTGCGTCGACAGGCTGAACATCCTGCCAGCCAATTTCAGGAGAATCATTTTCCGCAGGTGTAGTAATGACTTCTTCTTCAACTGGCGCGGGTTTCGCAGCGCGCTGCGACACGTAAAAAGCACCGTAACCCACTGCCACGGCCATTAATAAGAAAATGACATTAGGCATGCCAGGAATAACGCCCATAATGCCGAGCACAGCAGCGGTAATATAAAGTGGCTTGGGCGATTCAAATAACTGAGTATTGACCTGTTGCCCCATACTCTCCGTACTTGACGAAACCCGGGTGACAGTAATGGCTGCCGCAACAGATAGAATCAAGGCAGGTATTTGCGCAACTAAGCCATCACCAATGGTTAGCAGAGTATAGTTACGAGCTGCATCACCAATATCCAAACCGTGCTGAGCGGTACCGATTAACAAACCGCCGATGATATTAATCAGCAGAATTAAAATACCTGCAATGGCATCACCGCGAACAAACTTACTCGCGCCATCCATAGAACCATAAAAATCAGCTTCCTGAACAATATTTTCTCGTCTTTCCTTAGCTTCGTCTTGATCGATAATGCCAGCATTCAAATCTGCATCAATTGCCATTTGCTTACCAGGCATGGAATCCAATGTAAAACGCGCGCTGACTTCAGATATGCGTCCAGCACCTTTAGTAACCACGACAAAGTTGATAATGACGAGTATGGCGAAAACAACTATACCTACGACATAGTTACCGCCAACGACAAAGTCACCAAACGCTTGAATAACTTTTCCTGCGGCGTCGGTACCCGTATGGCCTTCTAACAATACAACACGAGTAGACGCCACATTCAGCGCGAGACGTAATAATGTGGCGATCAAAATAATAGTAGGAAAAATAGTGAAATCAAGCGGTCGCTTGGTATATATACTCGATAATAAAATCACAATACCAAGTGATATATTGAAGGTAAAAAGCAAATCTAATACTAGCGCAGGCAATGGCAACACAATCATCGCCAACATAGAAATAAGTATGATTAATGCACCTAAACCTGCTTTACTAAAAGAAGGACCGGAGGTCGAATTATTTATTGATTGGTCTGCAATCATTATTATGCTCTCATCGACTTATGCTCTAGTCGTGTTTATGTTCATCCGGTATTGGAAAATCTGGCAAGGGTGTATTTTTCTTCTGACGCGGATTACGCTTCAATTGATAGACATAAGCCAAAAGCTGCGCCACAGCCATAAATAGGCCACGAGGAATAGGCTGATCAATTTCGGTACTATAGAAAAGTGCACGTGCTAAAGGTGGCGCTTCTATTCGTGTCACATTATGAGCATCACCAATACGGCGAATATGCATAGCGATCAAATCTGCGCCTTTTGCCACTACAATTGGTGAGGCCATTTTTTCCTGATCGTAACGTAAGGCCACCGCATAGTGAGTTGGGTTAGTGACAATAACATCGGCTTCAGGCACTGCTTCCATCATGCGTCTAGTGGCGACTTCAACTTGTAATTGACGCAATCGATTTTTAATTTCAGGATTACCTAAGGTGTCTTTATTTTCATCTTTGACCTCTTGCAAAGTCATACGTAGTTGTTTAGCGTGATTCCATATTTGAAACGGAATATCAATCAAAGCGACGATAATTAGACTAGAGGACAGAAACACAAAGCCCCAGATAACAAAGTCTATCGCTACACCCATACCGGTAGTGAGATCTAGCGATGTCAGCCCAATAATCCAATCGAGGTTAAACCACAAAAGGGTTACCAGCACGGAACCAACCAATGATGCTTTTGCCAGCGATTTCAGCAGCTCCATTAACGCCTGCACACCAAACATTCTTTTAAAACCAGCTAGAGGGTTGATTTTCTCGGCTTTAAATTGTGCCGCTTCGAAGCTGAAACCCAAACCACCTACGGCGACAGAAGAAATTGCTGCCATAAAGACCATAACAATAAAAAGAGGCACTAAGATTAATAAACCTGTTTGAACCTGGTCATACAGTGTTTTGGTCATTAATACGGTGTCAAAGGCATGTGAACGAGGAATTGTCCACCCTTGTTTCATCAGAGCTAACATACTCTCAGATATATGATCACCCATTAATATCAATGTGCTTGCCGCACCGAGCAACATAGCTAGAGTTGTTAACTCTCTGGAACGCGCTACCTGACCCTTTTTGGCGGCCTCCGATTTTTTCTTCGGGGTCGCCTCTTCTGTCCGTTCTTGTCCGGTTTCTTCGGCCATTAAGGTCGCCCCCCGGCAAGTTCGAAGTTGTCTATTTGATCAAAACCTTGATCTAACAACTTGACAAATTGATCACCCATATAAGGAAGTGAAAACAAAACGACGATGAAACCCAATGCGATTGTGATGGCAAAACCGACGCTAAAAATATTAAATTGCGGAGCAGAACGCGTCATCACACCAAAGCCAACATTAACAAGTAACATCGCTGCTACTGCTGGCAATGCAATGAGCACCCCACCGGCAAACATCAAAGTTGCCCACTCAAGCATTTGCCATATGCTGTTTGGGCTAAGTCCGTTTAGCCCTATCGGCATAACGTTAAAGCTTTCTGCCACGACGAGAATTAAAATGATATGGCCATTAAGTGCCAGAAAGATCAATGATCCAATAATGGTATAAAAGCGCCCAATAGCTGGAGTGGGTACACCGCTATTAGGATCAACGAATTGCGCAAACCCTAAGCCACTCAATATCCCAATTAAGTGCCCCGCTGTTTCCAATGTAGTAAATACTATACGTAGCACCAAGCCCATGGCCAAACCGATGACAATTTGGTTTGCAATCACTAGCCATGTATCAATACCAAATGGATCGATACTGGTGTCTTGCTTAATAGTGGGACTTACGGCTAATGCCAGAAGAAATGCCAAGGCTACTCGAACACGTGCAGAAAGCTGTCTTGAGCTAACTAATGGGGCAATACTTAACATCGCGCCAATGCGAATAAGAGGCCATAGAAACGAACCTATCCATAACATGATTTGTTCGTCACTAATCGTCATAGCAAATCTTCGCTAACCAATAATGCTTGGAATCTCTAGGATCAGGTTTTCTGCAAAACCCGTCATCTGTATCAAAATCCATGGCCCAAGAACAATTAACAAACCAAAAATAACAATCAACTTCGGCACAAAGGTAAGCGTCATCTCATTAACCTGCGTTGCGGCCTGAAACACACTCACAATCAAACCAACGATAAGCGCAGGGATCAGCAACACACTACTAATTAGAATAGTCAGTTCAATTGCTCTGCCACCAATTGCCAATATCGTTTCGTGCGTCATAGTCGCTCACCTATACATAAAAGCTGGAAGCCAAGGTGCCAACAAGCAGTACCCAGCCATCTACCAATACAAACAACATGATTTTGAAGGGCAGTGAAATAATAATGGGCGAAAGAAACACCATTCCCATAGACATGAGTGCACTAGCCACTACTAAATCAATAACTAAAAAGGGGATAAATATTAGAAAACCGATTTGGAAGCCGGTTTTAATTTCGCTCGTCACAAATGCTGGCATGAGTAGTGATAACGGAACATCATCTACAGAATCAAAACCGTCTGTACCTGACAAATCGGAAAATAACTGTAAATCGCTATCTCGTACTTGATTCATCATAAATGTACGAAATGGTTTACTAGCGGCTTGTAGCGCGTCTGGTGCTGATAGTTCTTCCGCTAGATAAGGACTAACCGCATCGTCATAGACCTGCTCGAAGATTGGAGCCATGATAAAAAAGGTAAGAAACAACGCTATACCAATTAACACTTGCGTAGTCGGTGTCTGCGCTGTGCCCATAGCCGTTCTTAGCAAAGCAAGAACAATAATAATCCGAGTAAACGAAGTCATCATTAATAATGCTGCTGGCAATAAGCTCAGCAACGTCATTAACAATAAGACTTGTAGCGTTACGGTATAGGTTTCCTCTCCGTCAGGACTGGTGGTAACAGAGATAGCGTCTAAGCCTGGTGCCGCACTCGCCGACCATATTGGGGCCATTACTAGCAGTAATGATACTAACAGCCGAATCATTGCTGAGCTCGTTGCTTAATTACTGATGTCAAGCGCTCCGCAAAGCTATCCGCTATACCTGTATCGCTAGTCTTAATTACCGGTTCATCAAAAACATGTATTTTCTCGACATGACCAGGGCCGACACCGAGCAATATTTGCTTTTTACCTACTTCTAACATGACAACGCGTTCGCGTTGCCCCATAGATAAGCCGGCCACGATTCTAAAGTCGCCATTGTGTAGTGTTTTTGGTGAGCCAAAACGACGGTAAAACCATCCAAGAAGAAAAATAAGTAATACAACAAAAGCCAAGCCGGCCGCCATTTGTAAAATGTTACTCATTGATAATGGGTCGACTTGCGCAGCATTAGCGCTTGCTTGTTGTAATCTTTCTTCTGCTATTGCATCACTTGTTATGAACAAATTAGTGACTACGGCAAGTTTTACAAAATTACTTATCATTATTATTTTGTGTAAATCACGTTATAACACTACAGCTATTTGAGGTTTTTAATACGCTCAGCAGCACTGATCACATCAGTTAAGCGAATACCGAATTTATCGTTAACAACAACGACTTCGCCTCTAGCGATCAAGGTACCATTGACGCGAACATCCATTGGTTCACCTGCTAAACGATCAAGTTCAACGACAGATCCTTGGTTCAACTGCAGCAAATTACGAATACTGATTTGTGTTCTTCCTAACTCCATCGCGATGGTGACCGGAATATCCAACACCATATCTAGATTGACTTCACCATCAAGGCCTTGAGAAGAAGCATTCAAGCTATCAAAGGCCACGGTTTCTGCAGGAACTTCAGCTTCTCCACCACCTTCTGCTTCCGCTTGCTCTTCTAGAGCAGCGCCCCATGCGTCCATTGCGTCGGCATCACTACTGGCAGCATCATTAGCATCTGCAGCATCACCTGCTGCTTCTGCGTCATTGTTTAACAGACTATCAACATCATCTTGGCTTATATCTTCGCCATCGACTGGGTCAGTCATTATTCTTCTCCCGGAATCATCGCCAACATTTTTGGCGAAGGATTAATTTTCTCAGTAACCTTCAATGCGTTGTTTCCACCTGACCAACCATAGTTGCCGCGCAGCACAGGTATTTCCTCTATAGTCGCAGTAAGCTCAGTCGGTGAATCAATTGGAATGACATCACCTTCTTTGAAATTCATTACTTCACGTACACCAATTTCAAACTCAGCAAAATTGGTTATTAACTCGACAGGTGCTTCCATAATTTCATGCTTAAGAGAATGCTGCCAACGTTCATCTTTTTCATCAGTATCACTTTGAATACCAGCATCAAGTAGCTCACGAATTGGCTCAAGCATTGAGTAAGGCATCGTGACGTGAAAATCACCTCCCCCGCCTTCCAGCTCGATGTGAAAAATAGAAACGACTACGATTTCAGAGGGACTGACAATATTGGCGAATTGCGGATTGACTTCCGAGTTAACGAACTCGAGGTCGATTGGCATTACTGGATTCCAAGCTTCAACAATATTCTTATAAGCTTCTTCAAGAATGATATTTAAGATTCGTAACTCTGTCGTAGTAAATTCTCGTCCTTCAATTTTGGCGTGCCATCTGCCATCACCGCCAAAGAAATTATCAACCAATGTAAATACCAGCTTGGGGTCAAACAACACCAAAGCAGTACCCTTCAGTGGATGAACACGCGTCATATTCAAACTGGTAGGAACAAAAAGCGTATGCATATATTCAGAAAATTTGAGCATCTGCACACCACTCACCGCAATCTCTGCGGAACGTCGCAACACATTGAAAAGACTTAATCGAAAATTACGCGCGAAGCGCTCATTAATCATTTCCAAAGTGGGCATACGACCGCGAACAATGCGATCTTGACTATTAAAGTCGTATCCCCTCGCAATACTTGGATCTTCGGGGACGTCAGAATCCGTATCAACGTCACCCCCGTCTACACCGTTTAAAAGGGCATCAATTTCGTCTTGTGAAAGTAAATCATCCACGTTTAGTTGCTCTTGTTATAGATTAGCCTTATTGCATTACCATGCCGGTAATTAAAAACTCTTCGACGCCGGTATCCTCTTCGGCCTTACCAGTTTCATCCGATATAATTTTTCTCACTACCTGAACAGCATCTGTAGCCAATTGTTCCTGACCTTCAACTGTTTTGAGTGCAGCTTCTTTTTGCGTGCTAAATAAGATACTTAACTTGCTTCTAATTGCCGTAATGTGAGTGGTAATTTCAGTTTCAACTACTGGATCTCTGGTTAAAATCGAGCCGTTAATTTGAAGGAATCTAGATTTAGCGTCTGGATCTGAGAAATTCACTACAAATGGAGGGTCTAGCGCGACGTAAATTGCCGGTGCCTTTGCTTGCGCAACTTCTTCTTGGGCTTCTTCTTCACCTGCGCCTTCCTCTGTAGCTTCAAAGAATCCACCAAAATAGAGACCGGCAAATGTACTGCCACCCGCAACGATCAAGACGACTAAAACGATCATCACGATTTTCATTCCACCACCCTTCTTTTCCTCTTTTTCTTCAGCCATTAGCTTAGTTCCTTTCTTTGGATTACCAGTTGCTACAGGTTTAGCAAAAGCTATGCCACGGACAGATCAATTTATTTTCCTTGTGATTCAAATACTTAAAAAACCACGACTGTTGCACATGACACGAAAAGTCAGCTTATTGACGGCTGGATAGAGAAATGATTGGGGAGAAATGACGTTAGCTTGCCGATAGCTAAAGCAAGATTTCGAGCATACCGATACTCGTTTTCAAACCCCTTTAAACTAGGTTAAGCTCCGACTAAATCAGTAATAATTTGGGGATTTTCACTATTTCTATGAATATTAGAAAAAAACTTCTACTTATCGTCATACTCACTATAGTCGAAATTAGCATCACTATATTTGCCGCATTCCAAATCTCTAAAGGCGCAACATTTCACCAACTCAACTCGTTACACCTAAAATATAACGCCGAATTTTCAGAACTGGTCAACAGCGTAAAAAACGGTGAAGAATTCGATCTAAACCATATTGAAGAAACGATTAATCTGGTAAAGGACCAACCAGTAGCATGCCTCGAACAAGTCAATCTATTAGATAAATTTATAATGAGACAGATTGGTACTTACTACGCGCTAGATCTTTGTGAAAAAGACATCCGAGACGCTAACCGCGCTCTGACAGCTCTCAATAAATATGATTCTGATGGAATTTCAATAGACGAACTGGCCGCGGAATTATCGGAAGCGTCAAAGCAATTTAGTGCCAACTCTACAGAGTTTGAGGCACCCATCACCAATACGGTTTCATTTATTTTAAAAACAATGATTCCCCTGATTGTTGTGATTTCTTTATTCAATATCATTTTTATTTCATATTTATCGCAAACCATTTCGGACTCAATAAAAAACTTGATTGAGCTGTTATCAAACAAAAGATCTACGTCCGATAAATATACCAGTCTTGAAGACCAGACCAGTGGTGAGCTCAAAGAGTTAATGATTGTCGCGAAGAAAAGTATTGAAAAAGATCTACTCAATATAGAAACAAACAAGGAACTACAAAGAATTGTTTCGGAAAAAACGGCATCACTGCAATATGCCAATGACGAACTCAGCCAATTTGCCTATCGAGCTTCTCACGACCTCAAATCACCTTTAACTACCTCAAAAATGTTTGCCCACTATGTTTCAGTTGATATTGACGCTGGCAACCTTGAGGAAGCAAAAAATAACTCTAAAAAAATTTATCAACAACTGGAAAAACTGGAAAGATTCGTTGTAGACATTCTTTCCTTAGCAAAAGCTGATCTAAGCAATGAAAAAAATGAAATAGTGAATTTTGAAGAAATCTCTAAAGATGCTAAAGAAAAAATAAAACATATTGCAAAGCAAGAAGCATGTAACGTAGACATCGAAATAAACTTAAAAGAACCTGTTGTGTCAGTTCCGGTACGCTTCAGTCAAATAATTGAAAATTTGATTTCAAATAGCATCAAATATAGAGATCCAAAAAAAGACTCGCCCTATGTATCTGTGAAAATATTTGATCAAAACAACACCTTATATATAACAGTCAAAGATAATGGTTTAGGCATACCTGAGAAATATCACGCTGATTTATTCCAAATGTTTAAACGCTTTCACCCTGATGTCAACTCAGGATCTGGTCTGGGAATGTCCATCGTAAAAAAACATATTGATTATTTTCAAGGTAGCATAGAAGTCGATAGCTCTAATAAAGGAACCTGTATTACAATTAGTATCTCTAAGGAAAATATGGCAAAACCATGAAAAATATTTCCGTACTTATTATCGATGATAGTGATGAAGATCGTTATCTCCTTAAGCGCCAACTTGGTGAGACCTCACTCAAAGTAACTGTTTTTGAAAAGAATAATGGTCAAAGCGCAATTGATTTTTTAACCGACTACGAAGCAAATAGAAACAAATATCCAGATGATTTTCCACCAGTGATATTGTTTCTTGATATCAATATGCCACTTCTCAATGGTTTCGAGTTCCTTGAAGAATTTGCGACCATTCGGGAACCCAACCATATGGAAGCGAGCGTTGTCATGATGTTTACATCTTCTGAGCGTGAAGACGATAAATTAAAAATAGCCGCTTACGACTATGTGAAAAGCTACCTTGTTAAAGGCAGCTTTTCTACAGAAGAATTAGAGCAAAAAATCAAGCAAGTCTTAGGCGACTGATACACCTATTTGATAAGCGTCTGAGTTTAATAAATCGATTATTATTCACTAAACAAAGTGATCGACGAGATTAGAGGAAGTAGCATCTATAAGAATTTCCTCTTGGTTGCCTGACAACAACTGGCTACTATTGTCTACAATAGTTTCGTTTGTCGAGCTTGCTGTATTAGCTAGATTATCTCTATCACTTTGTTGCGCCGTATTTTCACCGTTGCTAATATCTGCATTCGCCAAGTTCAAACCTTGGTTTTCCAATAATTCACGCAATTTTGGTAAAGCCGATTCAATGGCATCACGCACTACACCAAATTGTGAATTAAATGCCACACTGACCTGGTCACCCGATACATTAACACGGACATCTACTGGACCTAGCTCTGCTGGATTTAGCCTGATTTGTGCAGCATTAAAATTTTGTCCAACTAACCAACGAATTTTCTGGCCAAGTTCATCAGAAAATTGTGGACTGCCTAAGGGGGCAGCAACCTGTGTTTGTGCAGGATTAGAAGGCTGCAGCGATACACTATCTACAACTGGATTAATAAGCGGTTGCGTCACGGCACCAGATGACGTGATCAAACTGGTAATCTGAGTGAGTATTGGATTAATAGTTTGATTAACACTATTCTGCGCAGTACTTTGTGAATTACTCGCTGTCAGTGATGACAACAAATTTTCTATATTCAGGCTACGCCTTTGCAAGCTATCAAACAAATTAGGACTAAGTTCTTGTAAGTCCAACCTTCTTGTACCCTCTGTTCGACTTAAATCTGCTCTATCTAAGTATTCACCGAGTACTGAGCGTATATTATTTAGCGTCGCGCTAAGTTCTTGGCGTAAACTATTCTGCGACGTATCACTCAAGACTGGATTGGCAATGGCTTGTTCTGCATTCACTCGATTATTAGCTGCTTGCTGACCGAGATGAGTATCTAATAGTGAAACTATCCGAGAACGTAGTTCTCTTAGTCCCTCCGAATCAGCAACTGGGTTCGCACTCGTTAACAAACCTCGTAGCTGCTCTAACACTGTATTGGTGCTGGTAAGCGATTCAAGATTAGTGTTGATGGTCACACCACTTGATAGTGAGAACCCTTGCCTAAGTGAATTGAAGCCACCAGCTTCACCAGATAATATCGGCAAAAGATTGCCTTCTAGCTCACTGACATTTGCCTCAGTCTGAAAACCCGCTGCCGAATTATCAGGAAGGTGCGGGCCAACAAACCCTACATTTGCTTCTTCTATATTTGCAGCTGTTGCTGTGTTAGTAGAGGATTCACTGTCCAACGCATAATCCAATACACCGCTAAATAATTGATTTTCTTCACTTAAATTGGCAGCTCGAGGATTAGAGCTATCCGCTCCAGCCGCTCTCGCGCCAGGCACTAAATTCGTTAAGTTTACACTTGATTGAACAGACATGGCCTCTCCTAGTCACCTGTTTCACTGCTTCAGATGATTAATGGCAAGTTGTATGCCATTGCCAGACCTGTCGTATTTACGTTTACTTAGTGGTGAGAATCATCCTTGTTCACACTATTTCGTAGCGCTTGATCATCGACTTCTTTTTGTAAACGCTGTTCTTTTTGCTGACTTTCTTCTTCACGATAACGGTCGACTACTTTATCAAAGGCATCGGAACGTGCTCTCGCTTGCTTCCAACCGACCTTCTTTTCTTCAAGCTGCCGTTTGGTATCAATAACCTTCTGTTCTTGTACTACTAATGATTGATCTAATCTGGAAATAAAGTCCTGATAATGGCGGATTCGTTCTATGCTCGCGCCTTCGTTACTCATACGCCGATACTTGTTCAGGTATTCGTCTCGATAATGTTGCAATTCAGCAAGCCTTTCTTGCTGCTTTTTAAGTTCTTCTATCGATGCACTTAATACTCTAGCAGAATTAATTTGTTCTCTTTGCTTCATATCTGCCACAGGGCGCAATCTTTCAGAGCGCGTCATTATTTATCTCCTTGTGCTTGCTGCTGGCTTGCAAAGATACTGCTCAGATGCGCCGTGCTCTCTTCAAAACCAACATGTTGATTGATATCTTGTTTTATAAAATTCAAAACTTGAGGATAGAGGTTTACCGCAAGATCAAGTTCTGGGTCTGTTCCTGGCGTATAGGCCCCGACGCTAATCAAATCTCGGTTCTGCTGATACAGTGAATAAAGCTCACGAAAACGCATTGCCATTGATTGATGCTGTGAAGTCGTAATTTGTTTTTTAGTACGGCTAATCGATGCTTCTACATCAATAGCAGGGTAACAACCGCTATCAGCCATTTTTCTCGATAAGACAATATGTCCATCTAAAATAGCTCTTGCTGCATCGACAATAGGATCTTGCTGATCATCACCTTCGGCCAGTACAGTATATAAACCAGTAATAGAACCGCCTTTTTCACCACCATTGCCGGCTCTTTCAACCAGTGCAGGTAATTTGGCAAATGCGGAGGGCGGATAACCTTTGGTTGCTGGAGGCTCACCAATAGCCAATGCAATTTCTCGCTGTGCTTGAGCAAAACGAGTCAAAGAATCCATTAACAATAAAACATGCTTGCCTTGATCACGATAATGCTCGGCAATACTGGTAGCTAACATTGCACCGTGCATACGCAGCAATGGCGGATCGTCAGCTGGAGTTGCTACTACAACAGACCTCGCTAAACCTTCTTCACCAAGCGTGTCCTCAACAAATTCTTTTACTTCGCGACCACGCTCACCGACTAGTGCGACGACAATCACATCAGCATTGGTATAGCGTGTCATCATGCCTAACAACACACTTTTACCCACACCACTTCCGGCAAACAAACCTAAACGTTGACCACGACCAACTGTGAGCAAACCATTAATTGCTCGTACGCCGACATCAAGCACATCTCTAATCGGCATTCTTGATAATGGATTTTTAACCCCTCCAGTTAGCGGAACTCGATGCGTAGTGGCTACAGGTCCACGACCATCAAGTGGCTTACCTACGCCACTAATAACACGGCCTAGCATATCGTCTCCGACAGCGGCGTCGTAAATCCGACCTGTAGGTATAACTCTTGAGTTAGGCACAAGGCCACGAATGTCACCAGTTGGCATTAGGTAGGTACGGTCACCAGAGAAGCCAACTACTTCCGCTTCAATATGATGATTAGCCGCTCCCTGAATGACACATCTTCCGCCTACCGGTGCTTGACATCCCACTGCTTCAATGGTTAGGCCTACCATTCTAGTTAGCTTTCCTTCGACAATGAAAGGCTCTCGCTCTCGCAAGTTTCCTCGACGTGCAGCAAGAAACTGCTGCCATCGCTGACTATGAAAGGTGTTAGTCGCTGTCTGCATCTCGCTCCCCACCAAATATACGCGCTGAAATAGCAGCCACTTGCTTTTCTATAGTCGCATCAACTTGTGATGTTTGTGAGGAAATTCGACAACCGCCAATGCTAATAACTGGATCTTCTATGATTTTGCAACTATTTCCTGTATCACCTAATGACAAAGCATCTTTTACATAAGCCGCATCTTCAGGGTTAAGGTGTACATTCACGGAGTCTGAGGCAATGGGTAAACTCGCAATGGCTTCACGCACAACAGCAACAACATGTCCTGAATCAAGCTTTATCTCACGACGAATAATTTGCTTTGCAATATCGATTGCCAGTGTGGCTAGCTCTTGCTCCACTTGCTCATCCACTGCTTCAATCGGGTTGGATATAAATCTCATTGCTTCATCAAGCATAGCCAAACGCTGATTTACTTCGTGTTGCGCTGATGCCATGCCATCACTTAGACCTTTTGCGAAACCTGCCTTATATGCGTCTTCTTGCTGTCGTCGGTCTGAACCACGGTTTGTATTTGCGGCAACAGCATTACCCTCCATTTGTGGAAACGCAAGTGGCTGACAATCTGAATTGATAATTGCTGTATTAGATGTACTCTTCGCCACCACCACCACCGCCTAGAATAATTTCTCCAGATTCTGACATACGACGTACAATTGCCAAGATCTCTTTCTGTGCGCCTTCGACCTCGCTAAGTTTAACCGGACCGCGGGTTTCAAGATCCTCTACCAACATCTCAGCTGCACGTTTAGACATATTGGCAATAAACTTCTCTTTAAGCTCAGCATTACAACCTTTTAGTGCCAGTACTAATGCATCAGTAGAAACTTCACGCAGCAATGCCTGCATACCTCTATCATCAACATCAATGATATTGTCGAAGACAAACATCAGGTCTTCGATTTGTGTTGCCATATCCTCATCTGTTTTCTTAATGGATTCCATTACCTTTTCTTCTACTGACCCATCAAGATAGTTCAAAATATCAGCGGCCACTTTTAATCCACCAAAGCCGGTTGACTGTACGTTATTGCCACCGGCAAACTGTTTTTCCATAATGACATTAAGCTCATGAATAGCCGAAGGTTGGACAGTTTCCAAAGTAGCAACACGCAACATGAGATTTGAACGCATATTTTCTGGCAGCAACTGCAATACCTCAGCTGCTTGATCTGACTCCAGATATGACAAAACTATGGCTATAATCTGTGGATGCTCTAATCGGATCATCTCGGCAATGCCACGAGAATCTAACCATTTTAATTGTTCTAAGCCGCTAGCTGATCCACCTAATAGAATTCTGTCCATCAATGCACCGGCCTTATCTTCGCCAAGTGCATTAATCATGGTTTTACGTATATAGTCGTCAGCACCAACCCCTAAAGATGTCTGACCTCCGACTATGGTAATGAATTCATTAAGTACTTCGTCTACTTGATCCTTGGTAATATTAGACAAAGTTGCCATAGCGCCACCAACCTTTTGAACTTCTTTGGGGCCCATGTGTTTGAGAATTTCCGCAGCATCTTCTTCACCTAGCGTCAGTAGTAGCACCGCAGCTTTATTTGTTCCTAGCTTAAGATCTATAACCTGTTCTTTATCAGCCATCTGTATTCACCCAATTTCTCACAACTTGGGCGACTACTTTAGGATCTTCACCAACCATCGCTTTTGCTTGAGTCAAATGTGTTTCATAGGCCAAATTATTCCCTGGTAAGGCAGGCATACCGTTTGGCGCAGCTAGAGCCGCTGCGCCCTCAACAGGAATACCGTTCTCGTCAACCTGCCCGGGTGGTAACGCGGCAATTGGATTTCCGTCTTCGTCTAATTGTGGAATCGCTTGATCAGGCAGTTCCGCTACGGTAAGTGTCGTACCTTTATTCGCCAAGTCTTTAAGAATGGGCTTTAACACACCAAAGATAAGAATGAGTACACCAATACCGGCAGCAACTTGTTTCAAGGTGCTTGCAAACCAGGCTTGTTCCCAAATAGGTGGTCCCTCAATTTCTTCAACTGCCTCAGGCACTGAAAAAGAAGCGTTAATGACACTCACTTTATCACCACGCTCCGCGTCAAAGCCGATTGCCTCCTGCACTAAAGCCGTATAACGAAGAATCTCATCTTCGGTTAACGCAGTTCGTGTAACTGTGCCATCCTCGGCTATGCTTTGACGATCATCAAGCACTACTGCTGCTGATAGTTTTTGAACAGTACCGCTTGCAAGTCGAGTACGGCTGACCGTTCTATCAAGCTCAAAATTACGTGTTGAACGTCGGCTAGAGTTAAGCGTCTCGGCCTCATCATCGGCTTCAACAGGTTCTACAGGAGGTTGATTAGCAAGCGCTCCAGGAATACCACCTGCTAAGTCTCCACCATTCCTGGATTCATCTTCACTGACAACTTCACTTCTAACCGCCGCGCCATCAGGATTATATGTTTCAGCTGTTTCTTCTCGATAAGTAAAATCCAATTCAGCAACAACCTGTGCTTTAACTGCACCTAACCCCAATATAGGTGTCAATATATCCTCGATGCGTTGTATATAATGATTTTCCAGCTTACGTCGGTACTCAAATTGGGTTGACCCCATTTGTACATTTTCATCAGCGCTATTACTTGATAGTAAGCGCCCTCGCTGATCAACAACCGTGACATCTTCTATATTTAAATCAGGCACACTGGAGGAAACCAAGTGTGCAATAGCACCAGCTTGACCTTCTTGAATTTTTTGCCCTGGGTGCAAATGAACAAATACCGATGCGCTGGGTTTTTTACGGTTTCTAACAAATGCTGATTGTTTTGGAACGGCAAGATGCACACGTGCCGTTTGCACATTACTCATCGCCGCAATGGTTCGAGATAGCTCCCCTTCTATCGCCCTTTGGTAACGAGCACTCTCTAAAAACTGACTGGTACCGAAACCTTGATCTTTCTCAAGAATTTCATAACCAGAATTACTACTATTGGGCAAACCTATCGCTGCGAGCTTTAACCTCGCATTATGTAAATCACCAGCAGGAACGAGAATAGCCCCATTACTATTTGAAATTTTATAAGGAATATTTGATTTTGCTAATTCCGCTGAAACAGCCGCGCTATCCGATTCGCTCAAACTACCATATAACACACGATAGCTAGGCTCCTGTGCCCACATGACCACCCATACCCCAATGGCAACACTGGCAGCAAGACCGACCATTAAGCCTATTTGTCTTAAAAAGGGTAACGCATTAAAGCCTTGTGACTGTAACGCTAGTTTTTCTGTATTGACTAATGCCATTTATACTATCTCTATATTTATATAGGCATTCTCATGATTGCTTGATAAGACTCAACTAATCGATTTCTCACCTGCACCACTGCCTCAAAAGCAACACTCGATTTTTGAGATGCCACCATGACATCACTTAAAGCAACCGTTGGATCACCTTGCTCAAAAGCTCTGGCTAGAGCACCTGATTGTTTTTGCACATCATTAACACTGTTAATAGCCTCTGCAAAAAGAGAACTGAAACTTACTCCGCCTGCTTCTGCTGAGGGCTGCACAGGCGCACCTTGTGCCTGTGAATTCAATGAACGCATTTCTCGAATTAATTGAGTCACATCAACATCATTCATTACTTTTCTCCTATAATCTTGTTAATTACCATTAGGCAATGGCGCCGCGTCTTGGAATATCGATGCCAGCATCACGCATCTTCGCAAGCTTGTAGCGCAAAGTTCGCTGGCTGATTCCCAGTTTTTCCGCAGCTTGTTTGCGATTACCATCCTTTAGCGCTTGCAGGATTAAACTATGCTCATGCTCCATCATATCGCTAGCTAAACTCTCAGCATCGATATGTGTTTGTTCGACATTGCTAATACTTGTTTCAAAACCATTAAACGCTGCCAACTGCAAATCGTCTTCTTCGATTTCATCGCCCATTTGTAAAATCATAGCTCTTTGAATGACGTTATCTAATTCCCTGACATTGCCAGGCCACGCGTACTCCACTAAGCGTGATTGTGCTTTTTCTGTTAGCTGTGGTATGGGCTGACCTTGCTCTAAAGCTACTCTCTCTATAAAACTCTCTGCTAGTGGAATAATATCTTCTCTTCTCTCGCGTAATGACGCGATTTGTAAAGGGAATACATTTAGGCGGTAAAATAAATCTTCACGAAAACGCTGGGATTTCACTTCAGATGCCAGATTTCTATTTGTGGTCGCTAGTACTCTTACATCTAACTCTATTAATTTATTACCACCCAAACGCTCAACTTCGCGCTCTTGCAGCACACGAAGTAATTTAGCTTGCAAGGCCAAATTCATTTCCGAGATTTCATCGAGGAGTAATGTTCCGCCTTGAGATTGTTCAAACTTGCCAGGTGAGGCATTATAAGCACCGGTAAAAGCTCCCTTTTCATAGCCAAACAACGTAGCTTCCAACATATTGTCTGGAATGGCGGCACAGTTGATCGCGACAAAATTACTTTTTGCCCGATTTGAGTGCTCATGGATATAGCGTGCCATCACTTCTTTACCCGTCCCACTTTCACCGCTAATGAGTACAGTTGCATCACTAACAGCAACGCGACGAGCTAAAGTTGCTAAGCGCTTACTTGAAGGCGCAGCTGCAATAAGATTAGACGCTTCATTTTGCTGCGCGATATAGCGGCTAACCATATTGACTAAAACTTTTGCCTCAAATGGTTTCACCATATAATCAGCTGCGCCTTCTCTCAAAGTCGCTACTGCCTGTTCAATGGTGCCATAGGCTGTCATAAGCAATACTGGCAGATCAGCGCATACACGCTTAACTCGCTTGAGCAGAGAAACACCATCCATGGGCTTCATTTGAATATCACTAACTATAAGACCAAGTTCGTCTTTACGTTGATTAATAATCTCGAGCGCTGAACGACCATCCCAAGCTGCTTCTACTTCATACCCAGCAAGCTTCAAGGTGTCGCATAATGCTTCTCTTAGATCACTATCATCTTCTACTACTAACACGGTTGACTGGTTCATACCGATCCCCTATATCGCTTCATTAACTTCTGATTGAAAAACTGCTACGGAGGGCAGACGTATAATGAACTCCGCTCCTTGCTCTAATTCTGATTCGACTTGGACACTACCGCTATGCGCTTTAATCACTTCCGCTACAACGGCCAAACCAAGTCCGGTACCATTTTTACGCGTGGTATAAAAAGGTTTAAATATCTCATCCATTGCCTCCTTACTAATACCAGGCCCGTTATCTTTGATTCGGATAACAATTATTTTCTCTTTCTTTGAAGATACTTCTATGTCAAATGAAATCGATATCTCACCACTATCACCACATATTTGTACTGCATTAGTCACAATATTTTGAATTGCACTTAATAGAGCAGATTGATTTCCCATAATCACATCATCTTGGCAGTGGCTGAAATGGTTAATTTGGCATTGGCTATTCGAGCTCAGCGTATCCAAACTTACGACTAACTCCTGATAGAGTTTTTCTACTGCTATGTGATTAACGGTAAAGCGACCTTTACCGGCGAACATCAGTAAACTATTAACTAAATTTTCTAGATGATTGAGACGTGAAACGATTTTGTCGGTAAATGATTGTCTAATAGTGGCATCATGGTTGGATGATTGTAGGTTTGTTGCGTAGAGTAATGCTGACGCTAGTGGTGTGCGTATTTGATGCGCTAAGGAAGCGGCTACTTCCCCCATCGTTGATAAACGTTTGTAACAACGCAAACGATCTTGCAAACGATATTTTTCAGTTACATCGGAGATCAGAAGAACTTGCCCGGGTAAACCATCAAGCGGCTTCGTAGCAATACTGACGTATCGGTTGCCTTTTATACGCAGATAATCAGCGTCACTAGAGCCACTTTCAAAGCAACGCAATATGATGTCACACCAGCGCTCGCCAACGAGCGGTTCACCCAACAAATCCGTAGCAACCAGATTACTACGTTCTACATAACCATTGGCATCGAGCACAATAACGCCAGCAGGTAAAGCGTCGAGCAGTCCAGTTAGGTAAGCAGTGGCTGACGCACCCTGTACTTGACTGTTGCCGGCGCCAATCGCGAGGTGATTTGCAGCTGTGGTCGAATCTAGTAATTCGGCTCGCATACTTCTGTGCTCATTATTAAAATAGTCCTTAACATCTTTGTTAAAGCTATTGAGCAAGAAGCATGCCCAGAAAGGGCTTGAAAAACTCTATTTAAATTTCAATGAGTTAGCGAAATCGCTAAAATAGTGACGTCAATATTATGTCATCTCTTCAGCGCGCTGTAAGCCATATTTACGGAGCTTTTCTACCAAGGTAGTTCGACGTAATTTCAAGCGATTGGCAGCATGGGCAACCACGCCACCACTGTCTTCCAAAGCTTGTTGAATTAAATGTCGCTCGAGCATATTGAGGTGCGTTTTTAAATCAATTCCATCACGAGGTAAACGTGGCATTTCATCCGCTTCCACCGTGACAGAATCTTGTTCCGTTGAAGTAACAGGTGACGGCGATGCAGCCGAGATAGCGCCGGCGTGGACACGATATTTTTCTGGTAAATCGACAACATCAACTACACCAAATGGATGCATGATAATCAGTCTTTCGACTAGATTAGCCAGCTCTCTGACATTTCCCGGCCATTGATATTCGGTCAGTGTCATAACGGCAGCTGGAGTCAATCTTACCGATCCGCGTTTCTCATGTTCGAGACGCGTAATAATTTCATTAATCAATAAGGCTATATCGTCTTTACGCTCGCGTAACGGTGGCATTTCGATTGGAAATACGTTTAATCGATAATAAAGATCTTCACGAAAGCGCCCATCTGTAATGGCTTCTTCTAGATTGCGATGTGTCGCGGCAATAATTCTTACATCAGCCATCATAACTTTATTACTGCCTACTCGCTCATATGTGCGCTCTTGCAATACCCGCAAAAGCTTAACTTGCATGGGCATACTCATGTCGCCAATTTCGTCAAGAAATAAGGTACCCCCTTCGGCTATTTCGAAGCGGCCTCGGCGAGCACTAATTGCCCCCGTAAAGGCACCTTTTTCGTGTCCAAACAATTCGCTTTCCAGCAAATCACCTGGTATAGCACCACAGTTGATAGGCACAAAAGGGTTATCTCGACGTGCAGAGTGATAGTGTAGATTACGAGCAACCACCTCTTTACCGGTACCTGATTCGCCAAGTATCAAAACATTAGCATCGGTTTTGGCCACTTGGTCTATTTGATCACGAATCTGCCTGATCATACGACTGTTGCCTACCAGGCTACGGAAAAGTTCGGGCGCGCGCTTACCTTCTGACTTTTGTTTTGTTTCGATGAAAAGCTCGGTCTGCAACAAAGCCTCATTGAGTTGTGCATACTTTAAAGGGAAGCTAACTACAGATAAAACCCGACGCATGACATCAGGACTGGGGCTGCGCTCGCCATCAACATCGGCTAATAAAAGTAAGGGCACACCCTTAGCAACCTCATCGAGCTCATCGATAATAGCAGCATGTTCGCTAACGGAAGGACCGATAAGAATCACCTGAAAAGCTTGCGAGTTAAGTTGTTCTTGCCATTCACTATCAGCGGCAGCAACTACGGTCTCACAACCAACAAACCGCAAGGTATGTTGGATAATATCTTGACGTGCAGAGTCTTGCTCTATAATCAGTGCACTGGATAAAGACACTGCATACCCCCCGGTCTGCGTATTCTTGTTAACGATTAAACGTTACCCTTTTGGGCATACCGCGTAGTTAACCACTGAAAAGCAAGATTGTCAAAAAAATGACATGTCCAGCATTGTCAAGAAAATTCGTAGAGAGATTTGCGCGTGTTATTGCGTACTACACTCGCGTTTTGCTAACGCGACCGCACGACGATGATGTCGAAATATATATTTGTCTATCCAATCACGACAGTGTTCACTAACAAGGTCATCGAAAATGATACTGACCGTTCCTACTTCCTCTGCTGCAACAAACTTTGCAGTACCAAAAAGCGTAATCGGTTTAGGAAACTTGGGACTTAAATGAAGCTTTAACTGGATAATTGCGCCATCAGCGGCAATAGCTTGCCGGCTTTGCCACTCAACGGCATCTGATCGCAGCTCTAAATCGAGCTTATTTGGCAACTGGGTGTTTTGTTGATAGAGACTGGTAAGTAGCTCAAACATGAGGTTAATTTTATGCTCTAGCCTCAATACCTCCTGGCTTTCAGCTGAACTATCTTCTGTACGTTCCTTTGGCGCATCATCAATTAACATGATGGCATGAAGCACTTCCTCGTTATCAATTTGAATTGATTGATATTCATGGCCATCAGGTACAGTCTCAATCACTTGATATTCAACAGGAACCGTAGCCTGATAAACCAAACGCTGGCCTAGATGGTCTCCACCGTTCGCTGCAGCCGCCATAATGCTATAAATACGAAGCTATGGTTAGGGTGTTAGCCGCATTGCCGATAGGATTGACAGGCAACACGGGAACGCTTCTGGCCTTGTATCTCAGCAGCAAGTTGCGCGCGTTTGCTATCCCCTAGTTTGACAATTTCTTGATCTGCGGTCATAAGCTGCTTGATATTAGTACGCACTGTTTCCACATCAGACAACGGTACCGGTGTATCGAAACACTGCTTTAAGGCTGTTTGGCGAAGTGTTTCTAATTCTTTAACCTGCTCCCATTGGTTTTTTTGCGCATGATCTAACATCCCTTTTGTTAGTTTTATAACTTGCGACCATAACCTATAATTCGCTGACATTTTTCTTTAATCACTCCCCGTATAAATAACTTTATAACTTACGCAGAAACCCCCACAGACTGCGCCGCCACACCTGATGCTTGGTTTGCTGGATCTGGAATGTTGTCCCAACCATTTTTGATAGTATTGAGCAGTCGCGCGACTTCGTCGAGAATTTCAACGTCGTTCTCAACACTCGCTTGCATTAAACGACGCGACATATAATCGTAAAGCGCATCAAGATTTGAAGCGATCTCACCCCCCGCTTTATGATCTAAACTGCGACGTAAACCATTGATAATTGAAACCACATCGGAAATTTGTTTACCTTTACCGACAACATCTCCACGAGTGATTAATCCTTTCGCAGCGGAAATACGATCTAATGCCCCTGCCATGAGCATTTGAATAATGCGATAGGGTGACGCGTTCATTATTCCGCTTTCATTTGCTACCTTGCTGTAATTTTGCAAGGCCCCTTGAACATTCAACGACATTGTTTACTCCTTGCCATACTGATGTGCTGTTTAATATGCAAATTATGGCCCATCTTTTCCAAGTTAGTTACCTTGACCTATAGTAGGTAAAGTCGATAATTGTGAAGCTAGAAAATTACTCGTGTTATTTAACGATCCCAGCAATTGATCTAACGCAGCAAATTGATTAACCAGGCGCTCTTCTATGTTAATCAAACGTAGTTCAAATGCATCGATTCGGGTATCGAAGTTATCAATTCGGGTATTAATCCCCTCTTCACGAGCGTCTATCAAGCCACCCGTCTGAGTAAGTCCATCCACCACCGATTGTAGCTGGGTGATAACACCGCTGGTTGGATCAGCAAACAGATTAGCGACACCTTGAAAATCAACATTCAGGGCATTGGTCAACGAGGTGCTATCAAGCGTTAAAACTCCTTCTTCATTAAATTCAACACCAATTTCTGTTAACGTCGAAAAGGTGTCACTTAACCCCGTAGTAGCAGTATTAAATATATTACGTAAATCACTGGATATAGTGAGCAATAAAGACTCACCCTGAAGGTCCCCGGCTTGTAAGTTAGTAATTGTTGTGTTTACATTATTAAATGCGTCAACAAAAGATTGCACTGACTCTTGAATCGCCGCGTTATCACGATCAACAGTTATAGTGGTATTTCCTGTTGATAACAGCTCAAATGTCACACCTTGCAATACGTTCGTAACTGTGTTGGAACTGCTTGTTACAGTAAAGCCAGAAACGGTCAATTGAGCATCGAGTGCTGCCTGTTGCGTTGTTAAGTTGGCGCTACTTAAAGAAGTTAGCCCACCACTGCCGGTTAAGGTAAGCGCATTTTCAAGGCCGGTTTCATCAGAACTAAAAATTAATCGACTACCATCATCAGCATTAATTACCGTGGCGGTAATACCTGTATTATCGGTCGAATTATTAATTGCATCACGAATGCCCGACAACGTGCTATTGGTACTGTCGATGACAACATCAAATGACTCACTACCGACCGATATCGTTAAGGTGCCTTCGCCAATTACCGTTTCGGCATCGGTAAATGCGGCAGTATTTAGCACATTGCGTTCCGCCAAACGCGTCACAACAATATCAGTTTGCCCCTCAGCTGCATCACTGGTAGAAGTCGCAGTTGCAACTTGCTCATCTGAAGTTGTGTTGGAAAAAATTCGAAAATTAGAAAATGAATCTAAGTCATTCAGTGCTGTCTGAAAAGTAGAAAATGCACTGTTTAATTGCCCGAATGCAGACAGCTCGGTTTGCGCTGCGGCTCGGTTTTCTTCAATTCTCTCAAGCGGTTGTCGCTCTACAGCAAGCAGAGCACCAACTATACCTGAAATGTCTAAACCCGAACCAATACCTGGCGCAGTAATTGTACCCATATTGCGACCCTCTAGCGCTTTTTAAAATTGCAATTCGCCAATTTAAAAAGGCAAAAAACGATCCAACTTTGATATAAAAATCGTCAACGGAGAATTTTTTACTAGCGCGTACGCTCGCTAAATTCGTGCCGATAACCCTACATAAGTTATCGGCACAAATCGCAATATCTAGATAGATATTTTGTCGATCTCTTATCGGACAATGAGATCTTTATTTTTAAATTTTTATGCTATTTCAACTAGTCGTATTACTGCAGTAGTGACAACGCTAGCTGAGGAATCGTATTAGCCTGAGCTAGCACCGATACACCAGCCTGCTGGATAATCTGTGCGCGCGTTAACGCCGCTGATTCCGCAGCAAAGTCCGCATCTACGATACGTGATCTTGCCGCACTCAAATTTTCAGATGTATTGGTCAGATTCGAGATAACCGCTTCAAACCGGTTTTGAATTGCACCGAAGGTAGCACGAGTTGAAGAAATCGTATTAATTGAACTATCAAGAGCTGCTAACGCGCCTGATGATGCCGCTTGTGTCGAAACGTCTACTGTACCCGTCGCACTAAGATCTGAGTTAAACGCAGAAATCGTTGCGCTGCTAGCCAGATCAGTAGTCGAAATCGATACCTGGTTACTTGCTGTACCATCCTGACCGATCTGGAATGTCAACGTGGTTGAAGCACCACTCAACAAGTTTGTACCGTTAAACTGAGATGTCGCGATAATTCGAGAAATCTCTTGTGTTAACTGGTCTACTTCTTGTTGCAAACCACTTCGATCCTGAACTGTGACGTTTGCCGATTGCACTGCAATCTCACGGATACGCTGAATATTATTAGCGATTTCGCCTAGCGCACCTTCAGCTACCTGACCAAGTGAAATGCCGTCTTGAGCGTTTCGTGTTGCTTGGTTAAGACCGCGAATATCAGCGGTAATTTGTTCTGCAACAAACAAACCGGCCGCGTCGTCACGCGCACTGTTGAGGCGTAAGCCTGTAGATAGTCGTTGCAATGCGGTATTAAGCTCATTTTGTGAACCCAATAAATTCCTTTGCGCATTCAACGACGCAATATTTGTATTTACTGTTAAAGCCATAGTATTTCTCCAAAAGTTTGCTATGAAAAAACAATAGCAAACCGTCCGATTTGAGCCGTAACGGATATGCTGCGCGCAGCAGCATTTACCGTTTCCATCTCTGGTATCGGAAAGAGACAATACAAACTTTAGGCCAACTATTGCCTATTTTACAAATTCTTGCCGAATTCTAAATCCGGCAATAGTGGCATGGTTTAAACGCTATTAATGTATGTCAATGTCTTTTTCTCCTGTAAACACTATTTTTATATAAATATTAATGAGTTAGGCCAAATAAACTGGCACTAACTTTTTACTCACTGCCAGCCTTAACTTATGCCTCCGCAGATAGCAGTAAACCTTCCAATCGCTGTAGATTTTTAGCTGCGTTTAACGCAGTTTCAGGCGGAATTTGCCTAATAACTTCTTCAGTTTCAGCATCAATAACACTGATAACTGTATTTCCGCTAATCTCATCGATCGTGAACTCCAGATTACGTTGCACGTTCTGAACACGATCATTAAGATTTTGAACCGCCTGATTTACCGCCTCACGATTCGGTTCATTCCTTCTAACCTGATCGTTGCCGCTACTAAGAGCCGAAGCCTCTGTACGATCCGATAACGACACTGCTGCTACCGGTGGCCGTACTGACCCCGCCGTTGCGACTTGGCGATTTACTACTGCATTAACGGTAGTGACTTCGCTCGCCATGATCTATACCTCACATTGATGAGGCCTGGTTCTAAGATAATCCGACAACCCCAGAACCAGATACCTCAAACCCGTACAAACTAGTTTAATAATGACAGTGCTAACTGAGGCAATGTGTTTGCCTGCGCCAATACTGATACACCAGCCTGCTGGATAATCTGAGATCGGGTTAAGTTGGCTGTCTCAGCCGCAAAATCAGCATCAAGAATACGGCTACGTGCAGCGGTCAAGTTCTCAGCGGTGTTACTCAAGTTAGAGATAACAGCTTCAAAACGGTTTTGAATCGCACCGAATGTTGCACGAGTTGATGAGATATTGTTAATAGACGTATCAAGGCTAGCCAATGCACCAGAAGCAGCAGCGGCAGTTGACACGTTAACGGTACCAGTAGCAGTCAAAGTTGCGTTAAACGCAGCCACTGAACCACTGCTAGCCAAGTTTGTCGTGGTAATTGATACTTGGTTATTAGCAGCACCGTCTTGACCTACCTGGAAGGTCAACGTAGATGCACCACTTAATAAGTCAGTACCGTTGAAGTTTGAGGTCGCAATAATACGTGAGATTTCCTGAGTCAGCTGATCTACCTCCTGTTGCAGACCAGTACGATCTTGAACAGTAACGTTAGCTGATTGCACAGCAATTTCACGAATACGCTGCAAGTTGTTAGCAATTTCACCTAAGGCACCCTCAGCTACCTGACCAAGTGAAATACCATCTTGAGCATTTCGCACAGCCTGGTTGATACCACGAACGTCGGCAGTGATCTGTTCAGAAATGAACAGGCCAGCCGCGTCGTCTCTAGCGCTGTTGATACGTAGACCAGTAGATAGTCTTTGCAGTGAAGTGTTTAGGTCATTTTGTGAACTCAGCAGGTTACGCTGAGCATTCAATGACGCAATATTTGTATTGACTGTAATACCCATAATACTTCTCCTTAAGTGTCGCTTGTTTTACGGGAACAGCGCCACTTTCTAGGATTAATCTTTAGCGGATATACTGATGGGACAATATTTACCGCTTCCGAATGGGCTATCGGCAAAAAGCGGCAAAAGCTTTAGGCAAAAACTTGCCGCTTTTCACAAAAATGCGGCACAGTTATTGAAAACGGCAAACCCAGCTAAAACTACATAACTGGAGCCGCATTCAAGCTATCTTATGTGATTGTTTTTTCTATAGTTTTTAATCATCGCTTGAGCGTCTTTTTCAAAATTAAGCCGACATCGCGATGGGGGTATTAGTGTTTGGCAACAAGCTACATTGCCACTGTTCAAGATTATTCTGCAAAATCCAGTGCTCCTTAACCCAGGATTGAAGCTGATCACCCTCACGAGCGGCAAAATCAAGGTCATAAACCCGCTCTCTAATTGCCGCTAGCCACTCGGATGTTGTGTTATTAACCCGTTTTACTGGCGCATTTTGATAGGGGTAAATATCGGTACACACAACTGGCCAACCGAGCATACCGTATTCCAATATACGCAAATTACTTTTTGCTTCATTGAAAGGATGAATCTCTAAAGGAGCTACAGCCAAATCAAGATTTAAACTTGCCATTTTTTTAGGATAATCTCTGAAGTTAATTTCAAAATCATGTATTTCCTTAACGTGGGGTTTCAACTCATCTAGGCACATCCCCATAAATACCCAATCAATTTCATTCGATGTTTGTTTGACAACATCAATGATGATTTCCAGATCCCCGCTATGCTGCTGGGCACCTACCCATCCCACTCGAGGTTTTTCACCAAAACGCCGTTGTGATATTAATTCGCCCCATAATTTTATATCGATATAGTTAGGTACGACTGTTACATTCTTAACTAGATGTGAATATGCTTGAGCAAGAGGTTCCGTGGACACGGTGAGTAAATCAAAATTTGCCAAGAATCTTCGCATACGTGTACGTATATCTTTTGGTAAAAAGCCACGATTGCTATTCTTTTCAGGCAAATTGGTTTTCAAATCATCCATATCACTAACTAAATATAGATCTTTATTTTTTCTCATATTTTCGCTTAACATCATCACTTCTTCAGAGAGAACTGACTGTACGTAAAATACATCTGGATTCATTCTTATAATATCTGATTGCGTTGGTAAGGATGGAACATTTCCCTTATAGATATCTTGACGTGGACCAATATAAATTTCTGCAACAGATGCATCTGCTAACGCTTTTAATGGCGAAATGAGTCGATAGTTACCGCAGCCAAACGCATCCTGAGGTAATCCAAATATTCGTGGCCTATTTACAATATCATTATTCCATGATGTAGAAAAACATCCGTCCGGGACGTAGTCTGCGCTATGAAAGGTGAGATTTTTATTATAAGCCGGATCATGCTTGATAAAATGTCGCCATTGGTTCCAAAAGTTTTCACACTCCCTTGCAGTGCGTTCTTTTACTTTTTTGTCTGCGGAAGTCTCACCAATAGAAAGTGATTGCTTATGTGTCAGCGTTGCATATGGTGTCCATACAATTTTATATCCTTTTTCGACCACTCTTAAACAATAGTCAACATCGTTGAAAAGCACCTCGAAAAGTGATTCATCCAAACCACCAAGTTCTAGATAAAGCGCCTTAGGCGTCATAAAACAAGCTGCTGTCACTGCACTAAAGTTCTGATCAACCTGATAGCGTCCCATATATCCTGGTTTATGAAAATCGTCTCCACCTCCTGCATGGGAAGCAGAGTCACCCAACCCAACGATCACACCTGCGTGTTGTATCTTGCCACCAGGAAAAAGCAAGCGTGCACCTACAACGCCTACTTCTTCTCGCTGAGCATGCTGAAGCATGCGTTCCATCCAACTCTTTTCTATAACTTCTGTATCGTTATTTAGTAAAACGATATAGTCGCCCTTAGCTTCATTAGCACCAACATTATTGATGGCAGAAAAATTGAAAGGCAAATCGTAAGAGATAATTCTCAGCCTTGAACCATAGCGTTTTTGCCATTCATCATAGTAGAAGAAAACATCCTCGTTATCACTTCCGTTATCGATAATAATAACCTCGAAATTCTCATACTCCGTTACTTCAAACAAGGTGCGTACGCATGGCTCTATCAATTCCGGGCTGTTTTTTGTTGGAATAATTACCGAAACCAAAGGAGCAACATTGGCATGCTGATAAATAACTCGGTTAGTTTTAGGTAAGTAGCCTTCTGCAACAACGGTATCTCCATTGATCGCACTAAAATGAGATTGCACAATTCCACGCCACTCAACTTCATCAACATCGGCAAGGGGATCGGCACCGTCACCTGCTCGGTGATACAACACATCGGCGATATGTCCGACTACTGATTCAGTTTTATGCTGTAATACCTTGAACACAAGTGCTTCGTTTAAACATGATCCTAAGCGAGAGTAGCCACCCAGTTCTTGAAGCAAAGTCTTTCGAATAGCACAAAACCGGCCTATATATGGGTAGGAATATAAATAATCGACGTTTAAGTCTGGTTTGAAAAGCGGTGAACAATATTCACCCTCATCATTTATATGGTCTTCGTCGGAATAGATAAGTTGCCATTTTTCGCCATGAAGGTTGTCATAATCTGCGATATTGTATAAACAATGATGTGCAAGGCTATCGCCCATCGCCACTAGTGTGACCCAATCATGACACGATGTCGAAACAGCATAATTCAGAGATGACAATAAGTCTTTACTCTCTATCCATTGATTGACTAGTCGCAAATCAATTGAGAAACTTGCCTTAGGAATGCTGCTAATGATAGTAAGCTGGCACCGTTGGTAAAGTTGAGAACCAAGTGATTCTAAAGTCTGATTTAAGGCTTTTTCATCTAGGTGATCTATAAGCAGAAAAATACCGATTTCTGGTTTAAATCGCCACTGCGTTACCATTCTCTCGGCCATGAGCGACGCTTTGCTCTCATTCAACCAGGTCAGATTTAACCAGCCCTGATAGTATTCTTGAAAAACTTCATTAATTTTTTGTTCCGCAAGGTAATTACTTTGATTTGCATCTTGTTCATAAACATCATTTTCATGATTTTTTGTGGGTGCGCTAAAGCTTTCAGAAAAATCATCGCTTTGAGCCGAATTTAATCCGCTAAAACCTGTGTGATTTGAATATAGGTCTAAAAGTAATTGGCGGATTTCTTGCAATTTCGTTGACTGAGCGACGTCATCCGGCGCGAGCAAGTTTGCTTCGTTAATCAATCTTTTAGCCGTATTGAGCAAATGATCACTACGTTGTTTATTCACGCCAGAGTGAGTACTTGACATCACTGGTCCTCGTTATTCTTTCTGTTTCTAAGGACTTGCTGCAATGAATGTACCAGAGCTGACAGAGAGAACGGTTTTGCTGTTTTGCGATTACTTAAGCTCTAGTGGCATAACCTTTGCTTTTATAACCACAGGAAATGTCGACAATTACCGAGGAAATCAATCATGGTTGAAACTAACGCAGGACAACACCCTAACCATCAAAATAGTATCGATGAATATGCTCACAAAATTGATTTGGCCTGTAATGCGCTAAGAGATCCCAATATTGTAATTGACGGCTATGGCAACGGTATTAGCGCAGCTAGAAGGCTTTTGGCAGAAGCATTAGCGCTTCAACCTGACAATTCGGCGCTCGCACAGGAAATCAATAAGCTGGACGCACTTATCAACAGTACCAACAACTCTGCGAGCATTGTCGCTGACCCCGGCCAAAACCATGACAATGCAGCGCCAGAATTATCTACAAGTGCCAATAATTCGGCATTTCATGATCGCCTTATGTCAGGCTGGGCAAAAAAACCACTAGTCGAGATCATTGTATGTGTAAGAGCAGAACAATTAAAAAGCTTAGCGGATACAATCGATTCGATTGCCGCACAATCCTATTCAAACTGGAAACTTACTGTCATCTCTAACGCCCCGAGCCCAGATGATGTATTTTCGCAACATGATATTCTGCAATGGATTCAAACAGATAGCTTTAACAACGCAGTAAATTCAGTCATCGCAAACTCTACCTCGGAATGGATAGGTCTAGTACCTGCTGGTGGCGCCCTGGACACCAATGCACTCTTTAATATCGCTGATCTAGACAATCAAAACGCTGATCAGCTACATATTATTTATGCTAACGACGAAACGATTATAAGTAATGGCGATTCAAATCAATCGGCAAAGAATAGAGTATTCTCCCTTCCTGCACTGGCAGAAGGAAACCTCGTCGGTGACTTTTGTTTTGTCAGAAACGAACTACTGAAAAAACTCGGTAACGTAGATATGGCTAATACACATATCAACAATAGTCTCGTTATGCAGGCAACACAATACGTTCCAACTTCGGCTATCTCACATATAAGCGATATCTTACTAAGTAAACCTTCGGTCGAAGAAAACAAGGCAAATAATCAGCAAAATGTGGCCTAGCTATTTAAGTCTATGATTGGCTTTAGACGTTCGTTTTCTAAGATGATGATAGTAATCTTGATAATCAATGTATGAATCAGCAACATATGTTTCTGTATAAACCTTCTATATCAAAAAATAGTTATAACAATCAACTAAGCAATGTGGCTTTCAGATAATGAGTTTATGGTTCAACAAAACCTGATTTAAGAAGAACATTACTGTCAGAACAAACCAAAAGAGCAATTTATGACTGCGGTGAACTATATTTGCGACACCAGAATCAGTTGCCCCATATGCGGTAATAGCGATCATTTTGATACTGTCAACAATCGGGAGAATGCCCGTTGCCGCGTATGCCTTTCTATGGAACGAACCAGATTACTCTATTTAATTTTACAGAAAATGGAGATAATTAAGGCTGGTATTAGAGTACTGCATATCGCACCAGAGGCTGGGTTACGCCATAGACTCTATCAAATACTGGGTGACAACTACCACGCTTGTGATTTTGATATCGAGCGATACGATAACAAAATATCTCCTCTATACCCGATAGACCTTTGTCACGATATACAAAGATTTCCATCAAATATATTCGATGTAATTATTCATAATCACGTTATCGAGCACTTACCAGTGCCACTGGCTGGGGTTTTTTGGCACTTACAACGAATTCTCAAACCTGGAGGACATCACTTTTTCACTATACCAATAGTTAAAGGATGGACAACTGAAGATATCAATGAGTCAGATCCACAAGTGCGTACGCAACGTTTCTTGCAACATGATCATTATCGACTCTTTGGAACTGAAGACACAGTTAGCTTAATTAAACAATGGACAAACTATAATGATCCGACAATAAATGTAAGAAATTTTCTCAGTGAATATGAAGTAGTCAATGCAGGCATACCCATTAACGAAGCATACTCAGATATTGGACCTATGACACCATTTTTAGTCAGAAAGTAAATTTATTCTTTATTGAGCTATCTATTAACGCTTCTAACTCCTCCATACTATTTGGCTCAAGATCCGATAAAAACAAGTCATTCGGAAAAAACTTGTCATCTTCGTCATTGCATACATGAAAAAAGAATACAAAGGCTTGATAAACTTGTAACAAAAATAACCTGTTACGCTCTATCTCTTTACCATTTTTTCTATGGAGATCCATGGAATGTTGGCTAACGATTTCACCCGTATCTACACCCTCATCTATTTTATGTATAGTTGAACCGGTTACGTCGAGATCACTTTGCCAAACACTGTCCCAACTATTCATTCCGGGAAACTGTGGCAACAGCGATGGATGCTGATTGTAAAGTTGATACCCTTTCTTAATAAAAGTGACTGGCACAAGTTTATCGAACCATGAAAAAATAATGATTTTTTTCTTTTCATATGAAGAAATTTCTTTCTCGAATTCAGTAAAAAAGTACTGATGGTCAATAAAATTGATTTTCCGATGTGCAGTTTCTTGCTTTATACCTTCAGCAGTAAATTTATCTCTATATGTAGCGATAACACGTAAACTAATGGGTAGCGAAAATCTTTCAATCAAATAAAAAACTGATTTAAATACTGAGCCTTGCTTACCAATGAGAACAGCAAGGTCTATCACTGTTTCTCCCAGCCATTGCCAGAGCGGAGAATATTTAAACTGTCATCACCACAGTTGAATAGCAGATCGATGACACTCATATATGGCACAAATTCACCATTGATTTGCGGGTACTCAGGATGTTGATAAATGTGTTTATATAAATCCAATCCGCATTTATTAAATTTATCTACCTGATAGAGACCCTTTTCTACACCATCTTTTGGATTATAGTAACCTGAGGCTTTCACCTTTTGACATAGATCGATCATCCTGTCTTGAGCATTCTCATGCTCCTTCTCTAAAATCTCTGATGCCAAATAGAATTTGGTATTGATACCAAGATAATTACAGAGAGACTTGAGCATTGATACATTATAGGTAAGTAAGTTACTCTCATTATTATTAATCAAAGTAAATATATCGTCGGCATACTTTGAAAAATAGGGAGCTTTTCTATAATAATCTGTTATCTGGTTTACTAATTTTTCTCGCCAGTTACTTGCTTTTAATTCCAAGTCACAGACACGAGTATGAATAGACGCTTTGTGCTTGCTCTGCGTAATCCATTGCGCCTTACCTTGCTTATCTTTTATTTGATTTCTAGTGAGAAAATTACGCGTTGAAGACAGTATTTCATCTAGCACAATAAATACATCAACTGAATCTAGTATAGCCATAAAACCTAGCCAAGGTAAGAAATTAGGTCGGTTTATCGCGACTTTAACTTTTTCATCAGAAGTAGTTGAGCATTGAATATGTGCTAAGTTTGACATCACTATAAACTATAAGACTATAGATTGAGTTTTCAGCGTATCGATAATATGACGAATAATATCATCAGGCAGATGATGTTCCTCGACACTACTAATGGCGTTTAAAGCGAGTTCGTCGCAAAAAGCTTCGTCATTCAATATTTCAATCTTTTCATCTAAGTTTCCAAATTGAGGATCTAGCTTTAGATAGTCTCGTCCATCAGTGAACTCTTGATCGATAATACTATTTGTCGATGATATAGCTACACAACCCCTATGCATCGCATTTAACATACGTTCACTATGACCATAAGCAAAATTGGGTAAGGACATCACAATAGATTTTGCTTGATAAAATAAGTCTAAAACTTTATCAATACGCATTGTATCTGTCACGACGGCATCTTTATGAAAGACTAACCCCGGTGGCCTACCTTTGGCCAAGATAAACATGCCTGGATAAGCAGCCAGTTTTTTTAAGAGCGTTTGCCGACGAAAAAATCGTACATATTGGTTTGCGTAAAAAAGCATATTTCGATAGCTTTCATCTCTAATCGATGCTGGCAATGATTTTTCAAGACAGAGCTGTTTTGCAATCGACCAAATCGGTGTGTGATACTCAAAAAGCGCGATTTCTATCAACTCATCATAAAACGATGACCATTCCTTGAACTGTTGATATACCGTCTGCCGAATTTCTTCGATATCAATATAGCCACCAACATAGATAAATGGATAAGGCCGAATACATCTTGGTGTTTTGGCTTTAACTCTACTATAGCTGATATCTTGGCAAAGCGTTGGGACATAATAATGGCGATGATCATCCGGTACCTCACCTGATAGTAATTCAGGGTGTTTTTGGTCAGTATGGAATGTAAAGCACCCTTCAAAGGTGTCGTTTACCTTATCCCACACCCACGGTGAAAATGGATAATCGCCACAGATCCTAAGAACCGGCTTTTTAAAATGTTGATAGAGACTGATTTCTTGACCACTGTGATTGATTTTTAAATCAGTCCCCCAGCCTGTTATAGAAACAACTGCCTTAATCTCATTATTACTTAGATATTCGAAAATTATATTCGGCCAATTTGGGTTGGCCATACTGATATAAATAGGCAAATAGCCGAATCGTAAAAAGCCAGCAGCATAATTATTAATAATAGCGATATGACTACGATATAAATCCGCACCAGGGTTATGAATATACAGTATATATCCCTTATTAAAATTGGTATCTAGTAGTTCCATTTGTAGTTACGGAGAATTAATTGATTTATCTAGGCACTCTCGCGCATTGGACTAGCTGTATAATATGTTTTAATGCTGCTAACGACTTTTTCTACTTCTAGATCAGTCAATTCAGCGAAGATTGGTAAAGATAGAACCTGCTTCACTTTCTGCTTTGCTACCGGAGTATTTGTTTGTAAAGGATCAAGCTGAAGAGCTTGAATAACAGGCTCATCCGCAAGAGTTTTATCGTAATGTACCATTGCCGAAACGTTACTTTGTTTGAGATGTTCTCTTAAGCCGTCACGGCCAACAGCTATATCTAAAACATATTTATGCCAGTTATGAGTACTTCCAGGTCGGATGGTAGGAATACCAATACCAGGGATATTTGATAGCTCACTATTGTAATAATCAGCAATGGCAGCACGACGCTTTTGCCAATCTTTTAAGAACGCTAATTTGTAACGTAGTTGCGCTGCCTTGTCTGAGGCTAATTGGCTATTATAGCCAATCTCGATAATTTCGCGTGTTTTCTGGTCGCGGCCATGGTATCTGAGCCTTTTAATCGCCTCATATATATCACTATCATCAGTCAGTACGATTCCACCGCTACCACTCGCATTCAATACCTTGGTTGGGTCAAAGCTAATGCAGCTGGCCTGTCCCATACTGCCCGCAGGTCTTTGCTTATCTTGAGCACCAAGTGCTTGTGCAGCATCCTCTACTAGAGCGATATTATTTCGTTTCGCGATACGCTCTAAGTCTGCCATATCTAATGTTTGGCCATATAAGTGAACAGCTATGATCGCTTTAGTCTTAGCATTAATAAGAGACTCAAGCTTATTGGTATCTATCATCCCAAAATGCATATCAATATCGGCAAATACAGGAGTAGCACCAACTCGAAGGACACAGGAAACACTGGCGAAGAATGATATTGCCGGAACAATGACTTCGTCACCAGGACCAATATTCAAAGCGTAAAGAGAAAATGCTAATGCATCAGTACATGACCCCACTGCCACGCCATAGCGACGATGGCAAAGTTCCGCCATTTCATTTTCTAGATTAACAACATCTGGCCCCTGTAAGGATTTACCCGAAGCTAATGCTTTTTCAGTAGCAAGCATCAAGCCTTCACGATGCTCTGCAAATTGTCTATCTACACCAAAAAAGGGAACTTGCTTATCCAGGCTCATCGTATTGATTTTACCAAATCCACAATTTAACCAACCGCAGATAAGTATTCTATTTGTGGATGATCACTTTGCTCAAGTCGGTATTGGTATAAACGCTCCAACCCCTGCTCAAGATCTATTCTTGGGCTATAACCTATCTCACGTTGCGCGCGAGAAATATCTAGAGTCCCGCGTGAAGGCATATCCGCATCGGACTCCTGTACATTTATTGTTGTACCTGGAATCAGGTTCGCCACTATCTGGGCTGCTTCAAGTATCGTACGAGAACGACCACGAGTTATATTGTAGGAATTACCGTTGGCATTTTCAGAGAAGAGTGCGCAGATTATTCCGTCCGCAATATCGGTAACATAAGTAAAATCGAGCGACTCGCTACGCCCTTTTACCTCCAAAGGCTTACCGGATAGTGCATTATCGAGAAAAATAGTTAATACACGCTTATTATTATCTGTGGGGCCATATACTGCTGAAGGTCTGACAATGGTAAAGTCTAACCCCGACTTTCGTGCTATCGCTCGAGTCAAATGCTCACCGGCTAGCTTCATTGAACCATAGATATCAATTGGCTTTTTAATGCCACCTTCCGGCATCGGATTTTGAATAAAATCTCCGTAAACCATGCTAGAAGAAATATAGACAAAACGCCCAAATGAATCTAGAGTCGAAATAACCTCTAATAGGTTGAGTGTTCCCCTTGCCATCACGTCTACGGCTTCTTCCGGATGTTCTGTGGCTAGTTTTGAAATTGGCATCGCCGCCAGATGAATAATATGATCAGGTGAAAAGTCTGTAATAGATCGACGTAAAAAGTCTTGATCAACAATGCTACCACGGTACACTTTTACATCATCGATAAACGGCTGAGTACGCCTGATAATGTTTTCAAGGTGCATTTGATTTAAGGGGTAAACGTAGTGAACAAAGTTATCAAATATGGCCACTTCGTGACCTAATTTAATAAGTCTTTGAACTGTATAGCTACCAATAAAACCAATTCCACCAGTGATTAATATTTTCGACATTATCAAACTCCTAAGCTGTCGCGCTTCTCGTTATTCAGCTATGTCATTTGATAAAGCAATAATCAGTCCAATCATAGAAATCACTAATATGGGAACTAAGCAGCGATAAAAGAGGCATATTTTTGCCGGTACCTGTCTATTTCCTGCGCCGAAGTTTGCTGATTTCCAGACAAAGACTCTTCGGTTGCCCAATATAAACCGGTAAACTCATCAATATGTAAGATATCGTAATGAAGTGCGATTCGGCACCAAAATTCCTGGTCACCAATCGCATCATAGGTGTCATCAAAGTAACCTATTTCTTGATGTATGGATTTACGCCACATCGGATGAGGACCAACCATACAATTTTGCAGCAGCACGTCACGGGTATAAGCCGGCCATTGGAATAGGCCTTCTGTAGTATGGTTTTCAAAGTCTTGATGTGGGGTAGTTGTAATATAACTATCGCCATAGACCAGGGCTGCCTGTGAAAATGATACTTGCTTATGAAGTAGCTCGTAAGCATTGAGACGCAAGCGATCGTTAGTACTAAATGGCGTAATACAGGGACTTGACGCCATATAGGCCATGATATTCCATGCCAAATAGATTCCAATTCGTTCTGGAGTACGAATATAACGAATATTGTTCCATCTCGACTGGAAAGCGGCAACAACTGCACGCTCGTTTTGCTCAGAAGCAGCATCTAAAACTATAATCTCTATATCATTAATCATAGTTTGTGCGACAAGATCACTCAAGCATTCTTCGATAAACGCCTCTGAGTTATAAGTCGAAACAATAGCCGTTACCTTATACGGCTTAGCCTCATAATTGGTATCAATGCATTCGCTTCTAGCTAACCATTTTTCGAAAATACATTCAGCATTATTCGCTTGTAATTTTAATATTTCGAGATCATTTGCATTGACTTCCAGATAATTCTGACAGACTTCGTTTGCCAGTTCGTGCTCATTAAGCTTAGATAATATTGTTGTGCAATTGATAATGGCATTTTTAAAATAGGGATCAATTTGAATCGCCTGGTAAAGATGCTTTACAGCATCTTGTTGATCACCTAATTCATAGCAGACTACACCCATATTGTTATGAAGCACAATATTATCAGGGTCTTGTACTAAGCCTTTCTCAAAAACCGTCTTTGCTGAATCATAATCACCTTGTTTTACAAGTTCTTCACCTTGTCCAATAAGGCTATCAATACCAGATTCATTGTTCTCTTCCTGACTATTGCCTTCTTGTAATTCTGCAATATAGTCATTATGAACGAATAATGTATTACCATGTGTTGGCGTTTCGTTTCTCGTAGGTGCAAATCCCATATAAGTAAAGTTCTCGCTGAGCAATTGACGTAAATCAGTCAATGTACCTGAGCCAATATACAATTCTTCTGTGCTGGCTTCAGTATAAATGAGCTTCAATCGTTCAACTGTTGCATTATCAAGCGCACTAAGAATTCGGTTTTCAGCACCTTGGGCATCTATAAACAACATATCAGGTGGAATCAAAGCATGTTGATGAATAACACTTGGAATTGTTTTGGTAAGTACTCGAACACTATGTGTCATTTCCACTCCTGGAAAAATTTCTTTATGCTTACCCATGTTTAGTAGTGAACTCGATTGCCAGTTATTTGAAATATTAAACTGACTCTCTCCATCTTGATCACTAATCGCATAAGGAAATACTTCAACTCTCTCATCTGAAGCGCATGCCTGCATCAGATAATTGTAGGCTTCAGGGGTAGGTTCAAATAAGTAGACTTTTTGTAGTTGTGGAAAAAGTGAAAAAAGAAGGTCTTTTTCCTCGAATTGATATGCGCCTATAACATAAAGTGTTTCAATTTTTCGGTTAATAGTTCTACCGCGAAGGGCATGTAAAATATCATCTGGTGATACTACCGACTTACCTTCGGGCCATACTAAAACTGTATTATTCTCAAAATGATGTTTATTGCTACTGTGCTCAATATTCTGCTCATTTTCGCCTAACAGTGCGTTACGGGAGAAACATGACCACCCTTTCTGCATAACAATTTCTTGATGCGTTTCCGATAGACGGCTATCAACCACATTTGATGATTGGGAAATCAATAATCGTTTGTCTAGCAATTCATCATTATCTAATTTTGTTGTTAAACTGCCGATATCATCACCCAGAATATTTTTTAATCGTATTTGCTCTGCATGGAGTTGATTTAAATATGGAAGATAGACTTTTAAAATTAAATTGATACTAACTTGATAAGTATCTGAGAATGGTTTAAAGATACTGTCATTACATATCTCTAAATCATTGAAATGATAGAAAACCAGAAACTGATTATTGACACTGACTTGACCATCATTATTCGCGTCAAAATAATAATTACTATGATTACGAGGTGATACTGCCATACCCTCTTCATTAAATATGATGACACTTTGGTAACGACCAGCCCACTCCTCTACTATTGCATCAAAAGTAGATTGGTTATTGTTCTCAATTACGCGTTTTTTCCATATACTTAATATTGATTTGCTATCAACGCAATTTTTTACTCCAAACAAATGGCAGTGAAACCGGCCATGATGTTTCTCTAATCCCATCAAATCGGATGAATAACTATTTTCTATAAAAAGTGCTTGCTCATCGTTCCATCGATTGAATACATGATTTATTGAAGAATAGAAATAGATATCAGGACTGACAAACATTAATTTATCGATATAAGGATGTTGCTCAATTATTTTCGTAAACCAAAATGGTAAAAATGATTGAATATTATTTTTATACTCTAGTTTATTTTTAATTGATAGCAATTCCTCGTCGCGCTGCTCTAAATCGTGTATTGCCACCAAATGAACATTATTCAAGTTCAACTTCGTCAATAGTACTCGCGTATATTCATCTAAACATACTAGAAATAATTGATAATCTATAGCTCCTTCATGCTCTAGACTTGAATTCATCGCTAATGCTTTTATTAGACTTTTCGAATCTGTATAACTTAGGTAATAGTGCATAGCGAATTCTCTATTTTATTTTTTTGAATAGATAAGACATTTTGTAATTATCGCTCATACTATTAACTTCCATTTCTACGGCATTCATAAAAGCTAGACCATTATTCAAACATTCCGCCAATAATTCTTTTTCATTTACAATCAATTCGTTTTTCCCTAAACAGCTATCATTTGATATATAAGAGGTCTTTTCTCTACAGACCGTGAGGCTGTTAACCATTAAATATTCATCTGTGGCACGGACTAATTCGCTAATGGTTGGCTTAAAGAGAGTTAAATCACAAGGTAAAGATGATGCTATTACCAGGTACTGAGAATCATCAGCTACCGGCAATCGTTCTCCCAGCGAACTGCCAAACTGTTGCTTCGGATAACGCGTCTTTGCAAGATCCAATCTTGATCCTTGATCAATCCCTATATAGGCGATATTTGCCTTTAACAAATAGCGTAAGACCTCATAAAGATAAGCTGAACCACAACCCAGCTCGAGTGTATTAAAAATCGGTTTAGCTATAGGCTTTAACAGTTTTTCAAGTCTAATAAACTTAGGGTCAAGCTGTCCCATATACATATTGGCCAATTGCTGTTGCAACGATGCATCCAAGAAACTATCTTCATGATTAACCTCATAGCGACCGTTATTATTTACAGTAACTGTATTTGTTTTTTTATGTGCTAAGTCAATGTGATGTTGCAATAACTCTGATGTATCTTCTAGAACGACGCCATAGGTATACTCGCGTAATGTTCTATCCTGACCGGCTTGAGCTATCTTACTGGCTTCCTCTGGATGTTGCTGGTAATAGCGAATCAGATCAACACATTCATCGTTAGTACGATACGCAACCACCTCTTTCCCGATCTCATATATTTCATTTAAATTATCTTTATAGTCGGTAATCAATAAGGCGCCGCATCCCGTGGCATCGTATAAGCGCATATTATTGGCATAGTTAGCCGCCATATCGATATGCGTATTTATCGTTATTTTTGATCGCGCGAGTATTTTAAATACATCAATTGCCCAGGCATCACCTTTGTGACACGCCAATACACCGGAATCTTTTGGTAATTGCTCTTTACCATAACCCCAGTACTCAACTCCTGGTAACTTAGCAACTGCGTCAAGCATGTTATAGCGCTCTACATGCTGAACAGACATACCACCAACGAAAGATACTTCTATGTCCCGGGCAAGCCCTTGCATCCGTGGCAAAATATTAGGTTCAAAACACCATGGCTGGTAATAAGTCGTGATGCCCATTTGACGAAAATGATCTACAAAATGTGGAAACGATGAAATAATAATATCGAACGCCTTGAGATCTGCCAGCGGTGGTATTCCTGATGCAATTTGCCCAACAATCAGTTTAGTCAAAGGTCTTAGAGCCGCCATAAAGTCTTTGCTAGCAATGGTAAAATCTTGCAAATACACCACATCAGGACGTAAGTTTGCGATCTGTTCTAATACCAATTCCAAACCTTGGTATTTGCTGGCATGCTCTCTCGCCCAAGCAGATTGAAGAGGTTCGCAATTAATGACTAAATTATCTGCCTTCCAGCCTAAAGCACGCAGTGCATTTGCGTGAAAATCGCCATCGTAAAAAGCAGCCGTTTCTAATTCTGACAGCTGTGTCGCATAGTCCTGCGATGACAGGTGCGGCTTATTTTGATAGTGGCTATTAATAAATCCCGGATAATATATCTTTACAAATACGCAAGATAATCCGCATTCTTGGACCACTGGTGCTATAACAGCATTCATAAAGCTTAAATTTCCTTTTTGATATACGCAAATGCCGGTTTAATAGGCGCGAGCAGCGACATGTCAAAATCATGTCGACAGGGCGTATAAATAAACTATCTAGTAGAAAAGCAAGTTTTACGCCATGAACGATACATGGCATAGAGTGGTCTTATTGAACAACATCTACGAGACTAACGCAGCAATCACAGGCCTAAGCTGATCTTGCCATTGCTCGCTGGGTATATCGAAATTAGTCTGTATTTTTTCGCAAGAAAGAACAGAATTTAGTGGCCGCGTTGCCGGGCTGACCCAATCTGCGCTACCGATAGGTTTGATGGAAACATTTATAGGGATGATTTCACTCGCCTGACGCTGGATTTCCCTAGCAAAATCACACCAATTAGTTCTGCCACTACCACTGAAATGATAAGTACCAAAATCTTCCTTACCGTGGTAAATCTTTGCCGCTACCTGCATTAACGCCTTTGCGATTGATGCTGCTGAAGTTGGACATCCCCATTGGTCTCCAACTACTTTTAATTCGTCTCGCTCTTGCATCAACCGCAGCATGGTTTTGACGAAGTTACCTCCATGCTCACCGTAGACCCACGCTGTTCGCAAGATAATATGCTTTTTCCATGTCTCTCTTAAGACTTCCTCTCCCGCTAACTTGCTCTCGCCGTAGACGCTGAGTGGGTTGGTCTTATCACTTTCATGATAAGGCTCTGTTTTATTACCATCGAATACAAAGTCGGTAGAAATATGCAACAAAGGAATATCTTTTTCCGCACATATCGTTGCCAAATGTTTTACGCCATCACGGTTAACACTGTATGCGTCATCTACATTTTCCTCTGCAGCGTCAACTGCAGTATAAGCCGCAGCATTAATGATAAAATCAACATCACTATTTTCAAGTCTCGACCGCACCGAAGAAAGATCGGTTATATCAAGTTCTACTCTAGGAAAGGAAACGCAGTTTATGCCATTTTCCTTAGCATAAGCTTGTAATTCATGACCAACCTGACCATTCGCACCGGTAATGAGAACTTTCATACTTTAATTTTTAAATACATCGAGTTTATCCGGGGCAACATCAGCCAGTTTTGGCAAGACTTTGTCTTTATCAGATAACAAAGGCTCGTCTGCAGGCCAGGCTATATTTAATGCTTCGTCTGCCCAGTAAATACCATGTTGATCAGCTGGGTCATAATAACCAGTACATTTATACATAAAGCGTACGGTATCACTTAAAACACAAAAACCATGAGCAAACCCAGGTGGAATATATAATTGATGATGATTTGACTCGCTCAACACCCGTGAAATATGCTGACCGAATGTTGGTGATCCTTTGCGAATATCCAGTGCAACATCGAACACTTCACCTTCAAGAACTTGAACTAACTTTCCTTGAGGTGTGTTTAACTGATAATGTAAGCCACGCAGCGTGCCTTTTGAAGAAACTGAATAATTATCTTGAACAAACGTTTGCTGAAAACCCAAATCTAGATAACGAGATTGATTATATAACTCCATAAAATAACCGCGTCCGTCTTTGTAAACATCAGGCTCAAAAAGCAGAACATCTGCAATCTCTGTAGGGTTGATTTTCATAACGTATTAGGCACATAGATTATGTGCTTATGTCTCCTGCTGCAAAATGTCTAGTAAATAGGAACCGTATCCACTTTTCTTAAGTGAATCACCCAAGATTTCTAATTGATTATTATCTATATAACCCATACGCCAAGCAATCTCTTCTGGGCAGCAAATTTTCATGCCCTGTCTTGCTTCAATCACCTCAATATACTGACTTGCAGCTAAGAGTGAATGATGTGTTCCAGTATCAAGCCAAGCAGCACCTCGGCCTAACATTGCTACTTCCAAATCACCTCTTTGTAAATAAGCATTGGTGACGTCGGTAATTTCAAGCTCTCCACGTGCAGATGGCTTTACGTCTTTTGCAATTGAAACCACATCATTATCGTAAAAATACAAACCAGTAATGGCGACATTTGACGGTGGATTATCAGGTTTCTCGACAATAGCATTAGGTTTACCGTTCTCGTCAAAAGACATCACGCCATAGGCACTGGGGTTACCGACAGCATAACCGAAAACAGTAGCACCACTGTCTCTTTTCGCAGCTGATTGCAACAAAGCAGATAAATTCTGAGAATAAAAAATATTATCGCCTAAAACTAAGCAAACACTGTCATCACCTATAAATTCTTCACCAATTAAGAAAGCTTGCGCCAACCCATCTGGGCTCTCCTGAATAGCATAATTCAGGTTTACTCCCCAACCTTCACCATCACCTAGTAATGCTTTAAATTGTGGCAAATCACGAGGCGATGAAATAACCAAAATATCTCTAATTCCCGCCAACATGAGTACTGACAGTGGATAGTAAATCATCGGTTTGTCATAAACAGGTAATAATTGTTTACTTATTGCGCGCGTAAGCGGATATAGGCGCGTTCCAGCACCACCTGCTAATACTATTCCTTTCATTTTGCTAAGCCTATTCTCTGGCTTTCAAAGCCCTTCTCTCGCCATGAGGCACACCAGTCCTGGTTTGCCAAATACCATTCTACGGTTTTTCTCATACCAGTTTCCACAGTCTCACTAGGTCTCCAATCTAACTCCTCACTGATCTTGCTTGCGTCGATAGCGTAACGCATATCATGCCCAGGACGGTCGGTAACAAACTCGATCAGTGAAGCATGTGGGTTAAACTCAGAATCCGGTAACAACTCATCAAGAATATCGCAAACCAAACCAACGACTTTCAAATTAGTGAGCTCATTATGACCGCCAACATTATATTTCTCTCCTAAGCAGCCTTGTTCGAGGATGACGCTGAGCGCTCGCGTATGATCCTCTACATACAACCAATCTCGAATATTATCCCCTTTACCGTAAATTGGGATTGGCCGTCCATTAATTGCATTTGCAATTATGGTTGGAATCAATTTTTCAGGATGCTGAAAAGGTCCATAATTATTTGAACAATTACTAATAACAACTGGTAGACCATAGGTATGATGCCATGCTCTTACCAGGTGATCTGAAGCTGCCTTACTTGCTGAATAGGGCGAATTTGGCTCGTAGGCAGAAGTTTCGTGAAAGAAACCTGTTTCACCTAATGTTCCGTAAACCTCATCAGTTGATACATGATGAAAACGAAATGCGTCCTTTTCAGTTTGGCTTAGGCTACGCCAGTATTCCAGCGTTTGCTGAAGCAGTACATAAGTACCATTAATATTAGTCTCAATAAAACTACCAGGACCATCGATAGAGCGGTCTACATGAGACTCTGCGGCAAGGTGCATTATCGCCTGAGGTTTATAGCGTGAGAATATGTTGCCAATCGCCTTCGAATCACATATGTCAGTATGTTCAAAATGGTAATTGGGGCTATCAGCAACCTCATTTAGCGACGCTAAATTTCCTGCGTAAGTCAACTTATCAATATTGACTACATTATGATCGGTTGTGGTAATAAGTTGTCTTATCAACGCCGAACCAATAAATCCGGCACCACCGGTAACCAAAAGCGTTTTTTTAGTATCCCCAGCCATAGTATCCATCATAAAGGGTTATAAGAAGTTAAGTAAAGATAAACGTTGTACCTGAACAAATGCCTGTTGCGCTGCTTGTAGTGAGACTAGACGTTGATTAAAGTCGCTAATAACTGCAGCAATATCAATATCCTCGATTCCAGCCAAGCTGGTTTGAGCTTCAAGTTCGAAGATACTATTTATATTGGTTTGATCTTCGAGCGCATTAAGCCTTGACCCAACACTCGAACGTGTTTGCACAACATTGTCTAATGCTTGATCAATATTCGCTAACGCGACATTAATTCCATTGTTTAAATCGGCCTGAGAAGACGGATCTGTAACTGTAGTTTCGAGGACATTGATTAGGTCCTGAATTGTAGAAAAAACGTCCTGACCTGTGCTAGGAGCAAAAGTAAATGTGTCTCCTGCCTCCGGTTGGCCAGTGAGAACGGCTTGAATACCGAGAAAACCAATAGCTTCTCCGCTAGTATGTATGCCTGATGACACAACATTACTGCTGCTATCAGTAACTTGATATGTGCCTCCTGCACCGAAAGTCACTGTATAGGTATCGGGCACATAACTGCTTATATCAGTTACACTACCATTATCAATGATACCGTTACCTGTATTTGATGTACTAGCACTGGTAGCAAATGTACCGTTACCATTAGCTATATCAAAAAAAACTTGTTGCCCGGAATCACCCACCGCGACCTGGCGTGATGAGCCAATTTGTACACTGCGTACCCCTTGGTCACCTATATAGTTAAATCCGCTACTGGTCTGAACAAACGGTGGCGCGTTGGTTCGAAAACCTGCAAAAATATATTCGTTATTTGCATCGCGCGTATTTGCAGATGCTAATAACCCATCTAAGATCCCTCTTAGCTCGACAGCAGTACCCGCCCGTGTTTCATTTGTTTGAGTGGCATTATTCGCTTGAATAGCTAACTCTCTTGCTCTTTGAAGTAAATCACCGGCACTAATCAATGCCGATTCTTCAATCCTTAATCGACTATCAGCCAGGCTAATATTATCGTTATATTGTTGCAATGTTGCGACGGATTCGCGCAATGACAAAATTCGCGTAGCACCAGCAGGGTCATCAGAGGGGCTAAGAACCCTTCTGCCTGAAGCAAGCTGCTGTTGCGTATCAGCAATTTGTTGTTGTTGAGTCAGTATTTGATTCAGTCCCTGCTGAACAAACTGAGTTGTAGAAACGCGATCAGTCATCGCGAAACGGCTCCTAATAGCGTTTGAAACAAGTCATCAGCAATACTGATTATTTGTGCCGAAGCCTGAAATGCTTGTTGAAACTGTAGCAAGTTTGTTGTTTCTTCATCTAAGTTTACGCCTGAGATCGAATCTCTTGTTGCTTCTGCCTGGCGCAATAATGTTTCTTGAGCAGCCTGATTTAGCTCTGACTCTCGCGTACGTGTTCCCACGTTAGCTACCAGGCTACCGTAAACATTACCAATTGTTGAAGTGCTACCATTCAATCCTAACACTTGTTGCAAATTAGCAAGCTGCAGTGCGTTTCGATTATCTCCTACCCCACCCGTATTTGCTGATACGGTAAATACATCACCTGCTGCCGGCGCACCATCTATTTGAACTGTAAAACCGTTATAAGTGATCGCACCACCAGAAGTATAGGCGACCCCTGTAGGGTTACCCGTACCCGTGCCACTAACATCAAATGTTGTCGGTGGGTTATTGAATGTGATGGTGACCGTTTGCGTTAAGTTCGCATTTACTGGTGGTGGCGTATTAACCGTCCCCTGACTAATAGTCGCGTTACCGGTATTGGCACTCGCTGCTTGACCAATAATTGGCGCGGCGGCTGCAACTTGTCGCACATCACTTATTTCCAAATCGATATCACGAGCTGCAGCAAAAGTTGGTCTAATAAGATAAGTATCTCCGTTACTAATTGCGCCTGAAGAAAGGCTAATCGTTAAACCGTCAACAACGGCACTGGCTCCAGGAAAACCAGGCAAGTTTGTTACTGTATTATCTGATAAACGCGTCAAGCTATAGGCACCACCATTATTCACCAGCAAGTAATCACTGTTTGTCAACGCATTAACATCTGTTACTGCGCTTGCGACTACACCTGTACCCGCATTATTCGTACTGCCTAAAACCAATGGCGCATTAGCGGCGATATCATTAAAGAACAAACCACCTACAGCGCCATTTAAATCTTGTCCCAGCTGATGTTGGTCATTTACCTGTTCGGCAATACCAATCGCTACTTGTCCAAGCGTGTTTCTCGCTGGATCGAGCACTGTTTCTCTGAAATCTAGTGTGCCGCCTAATCTGCCACCCGTAATTAAATTGGAGACGGGTGTTACCGTACCACTGGTAACATACGCAATTTCCAATTTTGACGCATCAAATTCATTATTGACCACTGCTAGTGATTGGGCGAACGCACCTGATACTAATGTTTGGCCATTACCAATAAACACATTTAAGGTACCATTTGGCTGCTCAACCGTTCTCACGTCGACAAACTCGGATAATTGTAGTAACAGACGCTCACGCTGATCGCGCAAATCATTTGCTACCGGGCCTATGCCACCTGATTCAACATTAGCAATCTGGTCATTAATCTGCGCTAGAGAGTTTGCGAGGATATTAATATCGCTCACCGATCCGTTGATATCGGCATTCACAGCGTTATTTAAGGCTTCAAGTCGCCCCGAAATGGCGTCGAAACGGGATATTAGCGAGTCGGCTTCTGATAATAAAACTTGCCGCGTTGCAGTTGAGCTAGGATCATCGGCGACTTCCTGCAAAGCATCGAAAAAACCGGATATCGCTGGCGATAAACCTGCATTAGCATCGGCTAGAATACTATCAAGCTGAGATGAAAACGTATTCAAGGTTTCAAAACTTGAGAATGCAGAGTTATTCACACGTACCTGATCAATTGATAATTGATCAAAGATCCGAGTAACAGAGTCTACCGAGACACCGTTACCAATCGTCAACCCACCTACGGTATCAGAAGGTCGCTCCGCAAAATTTGTTCGCTGGCGGCTAAAGCCTTCTGTATTAACATTGGCGATATTATTACTTGTTGTAGTCAGCGCACGCGCATTAGCGGAAAGTGCACTAGTTCCAATGCCAAGCAAACCACTAGCCATTAGGTGCCACCTAATGAATTATTCGTTACTAAACCTTGAAACGTATTGCCAGCGATAATATCTTTCACTTTCGCTGCATAAAGTGGGTCTGTTGCATAACCCGCCTGCTGTATTTTTTCAGCAAACGCATAGGCATCTTTACCATGGTCTAATGCATCACGGTAGCGTGGGTTTGTATTAAGAAAATCGACATAATCATTGACTGACTCTTGGTAGGATGAATAGGCTCGAAAATCTTCATATCTTGCTTGAAATGCACCATCGACGAATTCATAAGTACGAGCTGTTACCTTATCTCCAGGCCACCTATCATCGGCTTTAATACCAAAAAGATTGTAACTGCTGCGCCCATCACTATCATGAATAATAGATTGCCCCCATCCAGTTTCAAGAATGGTCTGCGCCAAAATCGCATCACGATCAACACCCAGTTTTTTTGATGCCTCATCAACTGCTGACAGTACGCTTTGGATAAACTGCTCTTGGCCTTGTGCTTTGGGCACTGCATTATTGAGTAGCGAAAGCGTTTCTGCATTATTATTAAGTTCACCTCGATTATCGGGTCTTAGCGAATCATTACCACCAAGTTGTTGAACAATGATATCTGCCAAACCGATACCACCTTGCTTAGGCAGTTCAGTAGAAAGTTGTTGATCAAGCATTTCTTGATAGAAGCTTGTTTGCTGACTTGATATCAAATCACTTTCAGGTACAGCGGAGCGCATCGATTTCAGCATCATATGCAAAAACAAAGATTCAAACTGTTGAGCTACTTCCCTCAATGTTGCATTTGAATCAGGGTTTAGCTCTGCTTCCGAACGCAACAACGATAAACTATTAAAGTCCGTATAGAGACTATTCGATGGGATAGTACTCATATCAAATAACGATCAATTCAGCGCGTAATGCACCTGCTTGTTTTAGCGCTTCCAGTATCGCCACTAAATCTCCAGGAGCAGCACCTACTTCGTTGACAGCCCTAACTATTGTGTCAAGTGAGGCACCCGGTTCAAATAAGAATATCGTTCCGTCACCCTGATCAACCGTTATCCCCGTATCTGCGATGACTTCTGTTTCACCTTGTGAAAAAGGCGCTGGTTGACTGACTCTCGGATCTTCCGTAATTGTCACAGTCAAACTACCATGTGTCACCGCAGCTGGCGTAACACGCACGTGACTACCTATGACCACCGTGCCGGTACGTGAGTTAACAATAATCTTTGCAGCAGCTTCACCTGGTTCTACAGTTAAATTTTCTATCAGCGAAACAAAAGAAACACGTTGCCCAGCATCTTGTGGCGCTCTTATAAATATTGACGACGCGTCAACAGGTTGCGCCACATCAATATTGAGTGATTCATTAACAATTTCGGCTAAACGTTTAGCCGTAGTGAAATCTGGCGTATGTAAATTTAAGACAATAGCATCATCTGTACCAAACTGAGTGGGTGAAGGACGCTCTATAATGGCGCCATTGGGAATGCGGCCTACGCTAGGTACGTTAATAGTAATACTGGATCCATCTGCACCTGATACCCCAAGACCACCGACCACCAAGTTACCTTGTGCAATCGCATATACTTCGCCGTCAACACCACGTAAGGGCGCAGCTAATAAACTACCACCGCGTAGACTTTGGGCGTTACCAATAGATGAGGCGGTAACATCAATAGTTTGTCCAGGCTTCGCGAAAGGTGGCAATTCTGCATGTAGAGACACTGCCGCAACATTTTTTAACTGAGGGTTAACACCTGGCGGAATAATGACGCCAAATTGGCGCAACATGCTGAGAATACTTTGAACAGTAAAAGGCGTCTGGCTGGTTTGATCACCGGTGCCATCCAAACCAACAATCAAACCATAACCCACTAACGGGTTATCTCTTACACCTTCGATTGCTGCCAGATCTTTAATGCGTTCAGCAACAGCTGCCTGGGATAGGCATGCAAGCAACATAAATAACGGGATAACCCATAATTTACGGCTTGACTGTTTATTTTTCTTGTAAGTATTGTGATACATGACAATAATCCGTCGGTTTTAAAATGGCCAATATGGACTATTGAAGAATCGTGCCAACCATCCTTGCGCTTGAGAATCTGCGATCACGCCACGACCGCCATAACTGAAATGTGCGTTGGCTACCTGTGTTGATAATATAGTATTCTCTCCAGTGATATCCTGAGGACGAATTAGGCCGGTTACACGAACAAACTCATCACCTTGATTAATAGAAATTAACTTTTGCCCCCTAATAACCAAATTTCCATTAGGTAATACTTTCTCTACTACTACTGTGACACGACCATCTAACCTATTACTCTGATTAGCGCTGCCGGCACCTTCAAATTCATTCTCTGTATCGACAGTCGTTTCCAAGGAGCGATTCCTGTTTGTAATTAGGTTTGCCGCCCTTCCTAGAATTGTAGGATTAGGTATAGAAATGCTTGTATCTTTTTCGGTAGAAATATCTGCGGACTTACTTGCTGTAGTTTCCTCAACCAATATGATTGTAATTAAATCGCCCACCTGACTCGCTGTCACATCACGGAAAAGCGTTAAATTATATTGAGAACTAAATATTGAACCTCCACTAGGTGGTGCAGGTGGTGGCACTTCGTAGACTGGAGGTTCAAAATTTTTCTTGTGAAGTTGATTATTTGCACACGCACCAAGGCTAGCTGTTATAAGAAAAACCAAAATGATTTTGACCAACCTTAAAGTACAAGTATTTAACATCATCAACTCGCTAGAAGAAACCAACATTAAAGGTTCTGACTTGCAAACTGCAGCATTTGGTCTACAGTTTCAATTGAACGTGAGTTCAGTTCATAAGCACGTTGCGCTTCGATCATACTAACCAGCTCTTCTACTACATTGACATTAGAGCTCTCAATAGCGCCTTGTACAACTGTACCCAAACCATTTAATCCTGGCGTACCCGGCTGCGGTGCACCACTAGATGCCGATTCTAAAAACAGGTTATCACCATTAGGCTGCAAACCAGATGGATTAACAAAATCGACTAACTGAATATTTCCTACCTGTGTTGGCGCTGCCTGGCCAGATGCTTGCGCAGACACCACACCATCTGATCCAATTGAAACACTTATAGACGATGCTGGAATGGTAATTGCGGGCTGCACAGCAAAACCTGATGCGTTGACTAGTTGTCCCTGCGCATCAATTTGTAATGATCCGTCACGGGTGTAACCTAAAGTTCCATCAGGTAGCAAGACTTGCAAAAACCCTCTACCTTGAATCGCAACATTTAATGGATCATCTGTGATGGTGATATTACCTTGAGTATGGAGCTTTTCGGTAGCGACCACTCTAACACCCGTACCTATATTTAAACCCGAAGGCAATAAGGTATCTTGAGAAGAAGAGGCACCTACTTGTCGAACAGTTTGATAAAGGAGGTCTTCAAAGACCGCACGGTCCCTTTTAAACCCAGTTGTGCTAACGTTTGCCAGGTTATTGGATATGACCGCAACACGTGTTTGTTGTGCATCAATCCCTGTTTTGGCTGCGAAAAGTGCTGAATTCATAATTTACTCTCTAACTTGAATAAGCCTTAGTTGATTCTTAGTAACTGTGTTGTCACCGAATCATTTTCTTCGGCAGCTTCTATAACTCTAATATGAGACTCAAATTCTCTTGCCAGTACTATGGTATTTAGTAATGTTTCTACCGCATTAACATTGCTAGATTCCAGCGCACCGGAAATCAAACTTACACTAGCATCTGGTGCTGCTATTTCTCCATCTGCTAAGCGAAATAAGCCATCTTGACCCTTTTGTAAGTCTTCTATAGGCGGATTAACTAGCTTAATTCGATCAATCAACTGTAGAGCATTAGCTGCCTGACCTAAGGCTTTAATAGATACCGTTCCGTCTTTACCAATTTCTATTTTTTCAAAAGGAGGTATCGCGATAGGCCCACCATCACCGACAATAATTTTGCCACCGCCAGTAACCAACTGACCGACATTATCAACAGTTAGGTTGCCTGCGCGCGTATAAGCTTCCTCGCCATCAGCGCCTAGGACTGCAATCCAACCATCACCATTGATAGCAAAATCTAATTCGCGCTCGGTATAATTAATGTGCCCTTCAGAAAAATCGACACCTTCATCACCAACCACAGCATTTATCCGCGTAGGTAAACCGGCTCCTTCTATTGCTGAACTTTGAATAGAAGTAAGATCTGCCCTAAACCCAACAGTACTTACGTTAGCAAGGTTATGTGCGTTAATAGCCTGAGCCAACATTGTTTGTTTGGCCCCACTCATCGCAACATAAAGACTATGATCCATGATGTGCTACCTACTACCGAATGTTAATAATGGTCTGGGTCAATGTGTCAGCTGTGGTAATCACCTCGGCATTGGCCTGGAAGTTACGCTGTGCTGAAATAATACTGACCAGCTCTTCGGTAATATCTACGTTAGAGCCCTCTAAAGCACCTGATTGCAGGAGACCTACACCACCGACACCAGGTTCGTTAGGCTGTGCCACACCTGAATCCGCACTCTCTACCCATGTGTTATTTCCTAACTGTCTTAAGCCTTGTGGGTTATCAAAGTTTGCTAACTCAATTTGGCCTAAAGCATTAGATTGACCATTCGAAAAGCGTGCTAGCACAATACCATCACTACCAATATCTATTCCTGTCAATTGCCCTGGTGGAAAACCATTTTGATTTAGAGAGTCAACAGCAAACGCTGAACCAAACTGTGTCGAAGATGCGCCAGTTCCTGTGTAATCTAGAGTTAAGCTAAGAGGATCCGCACTACCCGAAACTGTAAATGCATCATAAGCAATTTCACCATTCGCTGGAGTAGCAACAGTACCGTTATTATTAAATGTAATCGCACCTGTTGCAGGAGCGGTTTCAGTTACTCTGTTACCGCCAATAAATAAATGCGTTTGCCAAGCGTTATCGCCAGTTTTGACATAATAGGTAGTGGCTAAATGTGAAGAACCTTGTGAATCAAACAACGTTAGCGATGTTGTAGAGTTAAAGGTTGATGGGTTGGTTGGGTCAAATGGAGTTACAGCAGGAACCGCCGCTGAAGCATCCAGGTTTAATCCAAGTTCTATTCTAGAAGTTGGTGTAGGGGTCTGTGAACTCGTTGTTACTTGAATACCACCCACATTGGCGGTTATACCGCCTGTGCCATCACTGCCTCTGGCCAGTAGTTGATCACCACGACTGTTGACAATAAAACCATCGGCATCAACACTAAAAGCGCCATCTCGTGAATAGACCGTAGCGCCGGTACCAGCGTCAGATAGTTGGAAAAAGCCGTTGCCATTAATCGCTACGTCTAAGCCATTATCGGTAAAATCAATATTACCCTGGGTAAATTGCTGGGTAACGTTTGAGACTCGTACACCGGCACCGATGGCATCTGCTGACGAACCTACGTTTGATTGTGCAAACACATCAGCGAATTCTGTACGCGATAATTTAAAACCTGTGGTATTCGCATTGGCAACGTTATTACCGATAACTTGAAGTTGGGCTGAAGCGGCGTTTATTCCGCTAAGTGCTGTTCTGAATGGCATAATTCTCTCTCCGACTTAAAACTGATTAACGAATCTCTTGTACTGATGAGAAACTGACTGGACCAATCCCTGCAAGATTAACTTCTAAGTTACCGCCTCCGTTTTGCAGCGTAACGCTATCGACTCTCGCCGATACTAAGGTGTTCAATGCTTGCTCACTACCGCCAACATTGGCTCGAACTACTACTCTATAATTACCAGGTTCAGCAGCAGAGCCATCATTATTTAAACCGTCCCAGGCAAAATCTAAGTTACCAGCTGCTTGAGGCCCGAGGTTAATCGTGCTAACCAATTCACCGCCTTGGCTAAAAATATCAACGGCAACTGAGCTCGCTCCATCAGGTAAAGAGGCGCGTCCCTGTAATATGCCACCTTCAGATAAAGTGGCAGTATCACCTGGTACTAAAACCGATCTACCCACTAAGGCTGATGCTTGTAGTGCCTGATTCGAACTTAATGAATTAGCGAGATTTGAAAAAGAGCTATTCAATTCGGTAATGCCATCAGCAATACTGAACTGTGTAATCTGATTCAAAAACTCATTGCCTTCCAATGGCGATGTAGGGTCCTGATTTTCTAATTGAGCCAACATTATCCGCAAAAAATCATCTTGACCTAACTCGTTGGTTTCTTGCGTTCTCGGTTGCGTTGCAATTCCCAGTGATTGCAGCCTACTGATATCTAATTCATTCACTTCTTACACTCCTACTACTATTCCAAACATCCGCATCGCTTATTGCTGACCGATGGTAAGCGTTCGCTGTAGTAATTGCTTTGTAGTATTCAATACCTCTACATTCTGTTGATAGGAACGCGAGGCAGAAATCATGTTTGTCATTTCTTCAATTGCATTAACATTAGGCAAAGTGATATAGCCCTCTTCATCTGCCAATGGGTGGGCCGGCGCAAATTGACTTCTTAAAGGCGCTTCGCTTTCATAGATGCCACTGACTCGAACTCCAGCCGTGGCCTCGTTTTGAAACTCTTTTAACATAGTGGTGAAAGCAGGTTGGCGAGCCCGATAAGTATCTTCTGGGTCTTCTGCTACAGTATTAGCATTTGCCAGGTTACTTGCTGTCACATTCAAGCGAACAGTTTGGGCATTCATAGCCGAACCCACTACATCGAACACTCCAAATAAGGCCATAATTATTCTCCGGTTAGGGCTTTTCTAAGCCCTTGAAATCGTCCACTGAGGAACTGTAAGCTAGCTTGATAATGAGTGGCATTGCGAGCAAACTCTGTTTGCTCAACTTCTGCTTCTACCGTATTGCCATCTCGAGTTGGCTGAGTTGGTACGCGATACTTGACATCAAAATTTGAACTGCCTATGCCATTTTGCGTGCTGATATGACGACTATCAGTTGAGTTTAGCCTGTTCGCACTGGCTTCAACGCTGGCACTAGCGCTAGTTAAGGCTGCACGAAAATCTATATCTTTCGCTTTATAGTTGGGCGTATCTGCATTCACTAGGTTCGCCGCTAGTATCTCCAGGCGTTGGCTACGCAAGTTAAGCGCCTTCTCATGAATACCTATTGCGTTTTCAAAACTGATTTTCATTTCGTCAAACTCATGGTCACTTTGACGAAAGACAATACAACCTCCGTGCCAACTACTGCTTTAGCGAGGAAAGATGCGGATTACGCGGATAAAGACGGAAAATAAAGGTTTATGTGGCAAGTGGATGCCGCCCAAAGCGGCAATGAAATAGGTGAGTTTATTTCAGCTGGTGAACTACACCACCGTCACCCCGAACGATTGAGAAATGTCGAGCAAAGCGGCCAAGCGACTCAGACGCACCTAGGTACAAATACCCTTTCGGATTCAAAAGATTAACCATTCTTTCAATAATCTTATCTCTCAAATCTGAGGAAAAATAAATCAGGACGTTACGACAAAATATTAAATCCTGATTACCTAGAATCGAATAATCTTTTTGCAAATCAAGTAGTTGAAAAGAGACCCTACTTCGCACTTCAGCAGTAACTTGAAAATGATCGTTTAATGGAGTGAAGAAACGCTTTCGCTGCGTTGCACTAAGCCCGCGGGAAACAGCCACCTCATCGTAGACTCCCTTACGTGCCTGAGCCAATATCTCGGGACTGATATCTGTGGCGGTCACTTTCGGATTCATAAAGCATTTTGAGTGTGAGTCTAAAAATTCTGCTATTGCCATACTGATTGAGTAGGGTTCTTGGCCAGACGAACATGCTGCTGACCAAACATTGACTCGACGCCGCCCTGACTCTAAAAACTCAGGCAAAATATGATGCTTTAGTTGCTCAAATGGAAATTGATCCCGAAACCAGGATGTTTCATTTGTTGTCATAGCATCGACAACTTTTGCAGCAAGCTCTTTACGCTTTTCCTTGATTAAAAGTTCAATAAGCTCTGCATAGCTCTCTACATGATATTCTTCAAGCATCGGTGCGAGCCGGCTAAGAACCAGATACTGCTTATTTTTACCAAGTACGATGCCACATAATGTTTCTAAGTACTCAGCAAAAAGATTATAGTCTTTATCTTCGAGTTTTCCACGCGCTGCTATTTCTGGCTTATCTGCCATTGCTGTTCGTTTATTGTGATCGGCTGCTAACATTGTCTATTATTTAAGTAACTTATCGCTAAGCGATCAGTTTAGCGTTCTCGTTACTCTGGATATGTTTTTTCATAGCTGCAAGCAGCGATTGATAATCCCCTTTTTCTATCACTTTATTTGCTTTTACATCGCTCACAACTTGATCATTGAGCAATCTACCTAGCGTTGAGTGGAAAAAGATAGCAATGTTATCTAAACGATGATCTTTTCTAATTTCCCTGACAAGGGTAAGCCCATCCATTACTGGCATTTCAACATCAGTAATAATTGCGCTTAGTTGATTGAGTTGATCAACATCGGTACTTCCCCATTCCTTGATTTTAACTAGAGCTTCTTCGCCATTTTCCGTAACGATATAGCTTACCCCAATATAATCCAAAAATTCAGCAATATGCTGTCGCGCGATTTTAGAATCTTCAACAACTAGGACACGGACTCCATCTAACTCTCTTCTCCTAACCCAAGCTAATTCGTCGTACCGACAAGCAGGAGGAGGATCAACAATTTCGAATACATGTTCGACATCGATTATCTGCACGTTTTTCTTGCTTTCATATCGCACAATCGAACTGACACAACACGCTTGTGCCAACATTTTTGGAGGTGGACTGACGTCGTTCCAAGGAATATTGACGATCTGCCTAATATTTTGCACTAGTAAACCATAAGTTTTACGATGATTTTCACATACAATAATTGATGAGTTCGTCATAGCTGCTGGTGATCTATGACCTATTGCTTTCGATAGATCAATAACCGGAATATTAGTTCCTCTCACATATGCAACGCCTTTAACGTAATCATTTGAGGCAGGAAGTCGATTCAACTTTGGACAAGGCAAGGCTTCACTAACCCTGAAAACGTTAATTCCAAACAATTGATCACCACAAAGATCAAAAAGCAAAAGTTCTAGTTTACTTTGACCATCATGTAACGACTGTCCATTGCTAGATTTTGACATGGCGCCCTGCATGATTGCTCCAAAATTATGACAATATTGACTTCCTTGTGCTTTATCGGCTTCTAATATCTAAGCTTGATCAACCAGAATTAGGCATATTTATTGCTTTATTATCGTCATGGATATAACTAAACCACTGTTTATGCTACTTTTCGCGCTGGTATTACTGGCTTCGCAGGCCGCCATTGGTAAAAATGTTGAGCAGTATCAAAGTAAGGAATCTATTACACAAGCAGTATCCGTCTATTTGCAGGACCATATCGGTGGCAAAGGAAATCAAATCGAAATTGAACTTAACTCTATCGATGACAGATTACGATTAATACAATGTAAAGCCCCACTAGATATTGATCTTCGCAGCCCAACCACCAAGAGAGGGCGAGTTGCTATAGCAGTGAGTTGCTCCGAACCTAAGCGCTGGAAATTCTACCTAGGTGCCATGGTAAGAGAATATGGAAAAGCTATCATTGCCAAAGCTAGCATTCCTCGCAACACCGTCTTATCCGCTGCAGATGTTGAACTTAAAGACATTGAACTGACTAATTTACACCAGGGCTATTATGAATCAATAGACGATATAGTGGGTATGGTTACTAAAAGAATACTTGCTTCAGGAAAAATTATTAGCCCACGGGCAGTAAACCGCCGACAACTGGTCAATCGAGGCGACAAAGTGATCATTAAAGCCGTAGTCGAAGGAATAGAAGTGCGAATGAACGGAGAGGCGATGGCAAATGGCGCTAATGGCGAACGCATTTCAGTGAAAAACCTCAGTTCAAACCGTATAATTAACGCAGTTGTTACTGCCCAGGGCATTGTTTCCGTTATCTTGTGAGCGACTAAAGCTCTATCAAACACGGCCGCTAAGGTAAGTGCAAAGATATAAAGCTATACGGGAGCTAGTACTTTGACAATAGAAATTAACAGAACCGGCTTAAATCAGCTTACCGACAGTAGAAACGTGGCTTCTCAGCGAAGCAGCACGGAAACTACGACAAGAAGCCCAAGCGCGGTTGAGTCTTCAGCACAAGATGTCGTCAATATCACAGATACTGCCGTACGCTTACAACAGATCGTCGATCAGCTTAGTACCGTATCAGTGACAGATAATCAAAAGATTACTGAACTACGCAATGCATTAAACAGCGGCAGCTTTGAAATTGATAATGAAAGCGTAGCTCAAAAAATTATTAGATTTGAAATAGATACTTAACCGAGCTAGAGGCTGCTTTCAGCTATGAAAATCGAGTTAATTAATCAAATGAGTGCCGAAACCAAACTTGCTAAAAGTATGGTTGCACTGCTCGATAAAGAACGTGATGCGCTTGCAGACTCGAATAGCCAACTCATTAATCAGCTTGCAGTAGAAAAACGTAATATGCTAGCTGAACTTGAAAACCTTGCAAAAAAACGGCTGCAACTCGTCGCTCAAATGGGCTATCGAAAAAATGCGGGTTCAGTACAAAAATTTTTAGCCCAACAAGATCCATCTCAAGCCTTGGCAAAAAGCTGGGAAAGCCTTCATGAATATTTACAAATCTGTGCGGACAAGAATCTTGTCAATGGCCGTATTATTAGCCTAAGCCAGAGGAAAACTGAGGTTGCACTTAACGTACTTCGTGGACAATTCAATCAAAACAACGCCGCTTATAATCGTATGGGTAAGGTCACCCATCAAGCGTATGGCTCCACTGTTACAAGCGCATAAATACCCTACTGTATTACTCCTTGAGAGAATGGGGGTATCAAACAGATTTCTCTTAGAATAAGGACAATCACTATGAGCAATCATGACGCTGTAAAAGAATTACGCGATAAAAATCGTATTCTACAATTTCTAGAAATTGCTAATAAACACGTTGCCGACTTAGCAGTACGAATTGACGGCACAAACCAAACTTACTCCACTGCAATAATCGAAATTGATGCGCAAGAAAATGCTATTTCCCTTGAGCTATTGCGGCCTGAAGAAGGCAATGAATTACTACATCGAGCTTCACATGCAGATATAGAAGTATATTTAAATAATTCCAAACTAAGTTGGCGCTCAGAAGTATTTAAAGACGACTACACATGTATACCCGACTTATTTCAAGTTAGCATCCCCACCAGTGTAAACTACACCCAACAACGCTTAGCTTACCGAGTGGAAACCAGTGATGAAATTAATGTTGTTTTATCTAATTCAGAGATGGGAACGATTCACGGCGTAATGTTAAATCTTTCTGTCGGTGGTATCGCAGCTAAAATTCCAAAGCATGTAATTGAAGCATTAAACCCAGGAACCTTATTTCAAGACTGTATTGTTCAATTGCCTGAACACGATGTGCTATGCTCTATCGAAGTTATGCATAAAAATGCGGGGAAATCTTCTTTCGGCGCGAAGTTTTGTAGTATGTCGCGCTTACAGCAACATGCTGTTTCTGAATTTATTGCTGAGAAAGACAGGTTTAAGCAGCGTAGCAGATTAAGTGCTTAGTCGTTACAATACCGAGGCAGATTATTGCCCCGGTAGCTCAGCTGGATAGAGCATTCGCCTCCTAAGCGAAGGGTCGGAGGTTCAAATCCTCTCCGGGGCGCCAATTCAAAATCTTCGATTTTCCATTAACGCCAATTTCCGTCGGGATTCCCAGCCACCAATCATAGATTGGTGTCGTTCGGCTGCACATGAAATATATTTCACTTTTCGTTTGCCTCACCCTCTCCGGGGCGCCAATTCAAAATCTTCGATTTCTCGTTTACACCTATTTCCGTCGGGATTCCCAGCCACCAATCATAGATTGATGGCGTTCGGCTGTAAGTGAAATATTGAGTATATAAAAGCTATTGGCTAGGACAAGCTAAAGTCGACAAATATTTTCGAAATTCAATTCCCAACTCAGGATGCTTTAAAGCAAACTCGACGGTTGCCTGAAGATATCCATGCTTACTTCCACAATCAAACCTCTTGCCATCGAACTGGTAAGCTAAAACCGGTTCTTCATCAAGTAATCTAGCAATTGCATCGGTAAGCTGGTATTCGCCGCCAGCACCTTTAGTGTTTGTTTCCAGTTGATGAAAAATCTGAGGGGTGAGAATATATCTTCCTACTACGGCTAAACTTGATGGTGCTTCTTTAGGGTCAGGTTTTTCAATAATGCTATTTACCGATGCAACCACATTTTCTTGGTTTTCGACTGAGACAATACCGTATTTATCCGTATCATTCGGATCAACTTTCTCAACACCAAGGATACTAGAGCGCTTGGTTTCATATAACTCTGCCATTTGCTTGAGACAAGATACATTACCACCATCTATCAAATCGTCAGCAAGTATTACAGCAAAAGGTGCATTACCGACAACCTTTTTTGCACAAAGTACAGCGTGGCCTAATCCTAATGCTTCTGGTTGACGCACATAAACACAGGACACCCCTGGTGGAACAACACTTTGTACAATTTCTAGTAGTTTATTTTTTCCTTTTTTCTCCAGCTCTGATTCCAATTCATAATTTTTATCAAAATGATCTTCAATAGCGCGTTTACTACTACTAGTAACAAACACTAATTCAGTAATACCTGCTTCCACAGCCTCTTCAACCGCATACTGGATCAATGGTTTATCAACAATAGGCAGCATTTCCTTAGGGTTTGCCTTTGTCGCAGGCAAAAACCGTGTCCCCATACCTGCAACCGGAAACACTGCTTTAGTCAATAGTTGGTTCATTTCACCACCTTCGCCAACGGTATCACATTGGACTCCTGATTCGAATCTCGAGTAGTTTTGTGTTTGGGAATCAAATTCCATAAAAGGTCCCTAACGCGCTGACCATCGTATTGTTCACACGCGTCTGTAAAATCATTAATTAAGGTTTCGATATTTTCTAAACTTTCTGCTGGAGCTTGCACCAGATTTATCTTCTCGTAATCTGTCGCACCAAGTGGTTCGTCGTCGTAGAATAATTCTTCATACAATTTTTCACCTGGTCTGAGTCCTGTATAAACTATATCGACCTCTTCTCCTGGAACCTTACCCGCTAATCGAATCATTTGTTCTGCCAGATAGCTAATTTTAATTGGCTCACCCATATCTAATACGAAAATTTCCCCGCCTCGGCCAACAGAACCGGCTTCCATAACAAGCTGGCAGGCTTCTGGGATTGTCATAAAATACCGTGTTATATCCGGATGTGTCACTGTAACTGGTCCACCTTGCCCAATTTGCCGACGAAACAACGGAACAACGCTTCCAGCAGAACCTAGTACATTACCAAAACGCACAGTCACAAAGTTCGTCGCGCTGTTCGCACCAAGAGATTGACACAAAATTTCAGCCATTCGCTTTGTAGCGCCCATTATATTGGATGGATTGACCGCTTTATCTGTCGAAACCATGACAAACTTGTTACAGTTGTAGCGAACGGCAGCCTTACCCAAGCGATAAGTTCCCAAAACATTATTAAGTACAGCCTGGCGCTCTTGTCTTTGTAGCAATGGCACATGTTTGTAGGCAGCCGCATGAAATACAATATCAGGCTGCTCAGAAGAAAAAATATGATCTAGTGCGATGCTGTCCGTTACGCTGTTTAAGTAAACTTCGTAGTCTAAGTCAACTCGCATCTCTCTTAGTTCATGCTCAATTGAATACAAAGCAAACTCTGAGTGGTCTATAAGTATTAATTTTGTAGGTGAGAGTCTCGAGATTTGCCGACACAACTCTGAGCCAATAGATCCCCCAGCGCCACTTACCAGAACTTTCTTTCCAGAAATTTCCTTGCTTATTTTAGACCAATCCAACTTTACCTGTTCGCGTCCTAGCAAGTCATCAATCGCCACTTCTCTTAACGACTGGGTAGATACGCGACCAGATACTAAATCTGAATATTTAGGTAAGGTGCGAAAGGCAACTTCTGCATCTTCACAATAATCAACAATTCGCCTCATCTGAGCAGAATTTGCCGAAGGCATTGCTAATAAAACCACTTCAATCGCCTTATCACTCACCACCTTTTCGAGATCGTTTACTTTGCCTAGCACTCGTACTCCATGAATCTCCTTACCTCGTTTAGACATCTCATCATCTAAAAACCCAACAGGTGTATATTCTTTATTTTGATCGTGAATTAAATCCCTAACCAGCATTTCACCAGCCCGCCCTGCTCCAATAATCAAAGCGTGTTTACCACTAACAATTTTAAGTTTATGATCTTTAAACCACCGATATAGGAATCTCGGGCCACCGACTAAAACCATTAAAAACACTGCATATAGCGGCAAAATGCTGCGAGGCACACCATCCATTCTAGTCCAGAGAAAAAGCGCAGCAGCAATAAAGCCGACACCTAAAACGACTGCTTTAGCAATTCGAATCAAATCAGGAATTGATGCAAAACGCCACACTCCTCTGTACAAGCCGAAGTACCAGAACATCACTACTTGGATAAACACTACAATAGGTAGATATCCAACCATATCTATGATGAATCTTTCAGGAATCACAGACAGATTAAAGCGAAACCAATATGCGGCAATCCATGCCAGAGGAATCATGACTAAATCATGTGGAAATGCGAAGTAACGTAGCTTATTTTTTATAGATTGAGACATAAGCAATATATTCCCTAATTTTGTATCCTATTCTTACAAATCGTTCAAGTATCCATATTGATAGAGATATGAAAACTAATTCCCACAAACGTGCTTTACTATATCAGGCAATGCATTACTCAAATTATTTTTTGGAGAAAAACCTAACTTATTTACTATTTTTTTATTACTATATTCTGCTGAGCTCTTAAGCTTAGACCAAGTATCAGAATCAAATATAAAGCGCTTACCTAACACCTTGCCGATGAGGTCTCCGATTAATGCAAGCATAACAAAAAAAACTAATGGTATTGAAAGTAATGACTCACTCATACCTAGCCTCTCTTTAATCAAGTCATATATTTGTCTGGTGGAATAAGCTAATCCATCAGTAACAATAAAAATCTGCCCTATGGCTTCATCTCTATTCATCACTAACAATGCTGCTTGAACGACGTCATCAACATGAACCATCGAACGCTTATTACCTAACTCTGGCATTGGGGGAAAACGTTTCTTAGATATAGCCCTGATCAGCTTAGGTAAACTCCCTTTTTTTGTAACACCGTAGACCATAGGTAGTCGAAGTACTACAGGTTCAGGGACATACCCCCCATTTAGCACAAGACGCTCAGCTTCTAATTTACTTCTACCATAAGCGGTGACGGGCAAGCATTTATCATTTTCATCCAATAAAAATTCGCTGGACTCGCCCATTGCTTTAACGCTACTAAAAAAAATAAAACGCCGAACACCAGCTTCCTTAGCAACTTCTAATAAGTTCCTCGTTCCTGTTACATTAATATCAAAATACTTATAATTCTCTTCAGGGAACTCAACTACCGCTTCAGCCCTAGCAGCAAAGTGAAGAATCACATCAACGCCAATTATGTCATTTACAGACAAACTCTCGGTCAAGTCAGCAAATATAACTTCGTATATAGATTCCTCTACACAAGACCTTATCACAGCACGCACCTGATGCCCCAGACTATGGAACGCCTTACAAGCGTGAGAACCAATAAAACCATTTGCGCCTGTCACTAAGACGGTT